>NZ_QGTX01000001.1:3923456-4621196 GCF_003182485.1 Geodermatophilus normandii
CGGTGAGGTCGGGGTTCTGCTCGGAGCCCGACAGCGCGAACTCCTTCTCGACGATCTTCTTCGTCGACACGAACCAGGTGTGCTCGTACCCGGTCTGCCCGATGTGGGCGAGCGTGCCGAGGGTGTCGAAGCCGGGGAACAGCGGGACCGGCAGCCGCTGCCCGGTGGCGTCGAGCCACAGCGAGGAGGGGCCGGGGAGGATCCGGATGCCGTGCCGCGCCCACACCGGCGAGTGGTTGGCGATGCCCTCGGTGTAGTGCCACATGCGGTCGCGGTTGACCAGGTGCGCGCCGGCGTCCTCGGTGGCCTGCAGCATCAGCCCGTCGACGTGCGCGGGGACGCCGGAGAGCAGGCGCTGCGGCGCGGGACCGAGCCGGGCCGGCCAGTTCCGCCGGACGAGGTCGTGGTTGCCGCCGATGCCGCCGGAGGTGACGACGACGGCCTGCGCGGCGAGCTCGAAGTCGCCGACGGCGGTGCGCGAGCTGGCCTCCCCGCGGGCGGCGTCACTGGGCTCGAGCACCTCGCCGCGCACGCCGGTGACCGTCCCGCCGGTGACGACGAGCGAGGTCACCCGGTGGCGGAAGCGCAGCTCCACCAGGCCGCGGTCGACGGCCGCGCGCACGCGGCGGGCGAAGGGCTCGACGATCCCGGGGCCGGTACCCCAGACGATGTGGAAGCGGGGCACCGAGTTCCCGTGGCCGGTGGCCGTGTAGCCGCCGCGCTCGGCCCAGCCGACGACGGGGAAGAACCCGACGCCCTGCTCCCGCAGCCAGGCCCGCTTCTCCCCCGCCGCGAACTGCAGGTAGGCCTCGGCCCACTGCCGCGGCCAGTGGTCCTCGGGACGGTCGAAGGCGGCGGTGCCGAACCAGTCCTGGCGCGCCAGCTCCAGGGAGTCGCGCACCCGCAGGCGGCGCTGCTCGGGCGAGTCGACGAGGAACAGGCCCCCGAAGGACCACCACGCCTGCCCGCCGAAGGTCGCCTCCGGCTCCTGCTCCAGCAGCACCACCCGCTTGCCGGCGTCGGCCAGCTCGGCGGTCGCCACCAGCCCGGCCAGGCCGGATCCCACCACCACGACGTCTGTGTCGCTCACGGCGGGCACGCTAGCGGGCGCGGCCGTCCCGGCGGGGACCGGCGGACGGCGGCGTCCGCGGTGTCGCCCGGCCGGGACGGGTCCACTCCCGGATCGGGCGGCGCACCGCCAGCGTCAGGCAGCCGACCGGGCCGACGAGCAGCAGCAGCGCCCAGCCGACCGCGGAGTCGTCGCCGAGCGCACCGAAGAGCGCGGCCACGCCGAGCAGCAGGAGCAGCGGGAGCGCCGCGGCGGCGGTGAGCACCAGCCAGCCGCGGCCCCGGCCGAGCCACACCAGCGCCGCGCCGGCGACCGCCAGCAGCGCCAGGACCGCCGACACGGCCAGGTGGCGGCCCCACCCCGCGGGCTGGCCCGCCCACAGCAGCCAGCCGAGGTAGAGGTCCTCGGCGGCGACCAGCAGGCCGAACACCGCGGCGAACGGCGCGGTGAGCGGACGGCCCGGCGAGGGCACGGGCGGGGCGACCCGCCGGACCGCCGGCGACGGCGCGGCGGCCGCCCGGGGGAACGGCGGGTCGTCGCCCGGCGGGATGGGGACGACGGCATGCCGCGCAGCGTAGAGAGCGGACCTCCCTGCCCCCGCCGCTCGCACGCCCGAGGCGGGACCCTGCGGGGAGGCCACCTGCGGCGGGCTACGCCGCGCGGCCGCGCCGGTGGGCCCGCGCCTCGGCCAGCCAGCGGCCGACGGCCGGGGTCATCGCCAGCCCGGCCGCCAGCACGGGGCAGACGGCGAGGACGAACGGGCCCAGGCCCACCGACTGCCCCACCGACGCGGCGGTCGCGAGCACCAGCACGCCGGCGGCGATCGCGGCCAGCGCGGCGAGCACCAGCGGCACCCGCCCGCGCCGGAGGAGGAACCAGCCGAGGGCGAACAGCTGCAGCAGGGGCGGCAGGAGCAGCAGGACCACGCTGACCCAGTCCCGCCGCCCGGAGTCGGCCTCCAGGCCGCCGAGCGCGACCACCAGGAAGGCGACGACGACCAGCGGCAGCACACCCAGCGCCGCGAGGACGGCGGCGGCCAGGGCCGGCCCGGGGATCCGAGAGGGCGTGCTCATGGGGCGCAGCCTAGGAGAAGGACCGTCCCGCACCCCACCGCCCGCACGCTCGCGGCGGGCCCTGCGACAGGGCCGCCCCCCTGGGCACCCGGGGTCAGCCGACCGCTTGGGGCTCGCCGGCCGACGAGCGCCGCCAGGAGGCGTGCAGGCGGGCGTAGGGGCCGACGGCGTCGACCAGGTCGGCGTGCGTCCCACGTTGCACGACCCGGCCGGCGTCGACGACGAGGACCTCGTCGGCCCGCTCGGCGGTGGACAGCCGGTGGGCGATGGTCAGCGTGGTGCGGCCCTCGGTGAGCCGGTCGAGCGCCAGGGTCAGCCGCCGCTCGGTGGCCGGGTCGACGGCGCTGGTGGCCTCGTCGAGGACGAGCAGGTCGGGAGCGGCCACGTGCGCGCGGGCGATGGCGACCAGCTGCCGCTCCCCCGCCGACAGCGACTCCCCGCGCTGGCCGACCGCCGTCGCGACGCCGCCGGGGAGACCGGCGAGCCAGTCGCCCAGGCCCAGCTCCTCCAGCGCCGCGGTGACCTGCGCGTCGGTGAGCCCGGGCCGCCCGTAGCGGACGTTGTCGGCGACGGTCGCGTCGAAGAGGAACCCGTCCTGCGGCACCATGCCCACCCGCCGGCGCAGCGAGGAGAAGGCGACGTCGGTCAGGGGCACCCAGCCGGACGCGTCCGACCCGAGCAGCACGCGCCCCCCGGTCGGGTCCATGAGCCGGGTGACCAGCTTGGCGAACGTCGTCTTGCCCGAGCCGGTCTCCCCCACGACGGCGTAGCGGCGCTGGGGGGCCAGCGTCAGGTCGACGTCGTCGAGGGCCGGCCGCGCGCCCGGCGCGTAGCGGAAGGTGACGTGCTCGAGCCGGACGCCGAGCGGCCCGGCGGGCAGCTCGAGGGCCGAGCCGGTGGCGGCCGGGTCGCGGACGTCGGGCCGGGTGTCGAGGACGTCGAGCACCCGGCGGAACCCGGCGACGGCGTTCTGGCCCTCGTTGAGCACCTCGCTGGCGGTCTGCACCGGCGCGACGAACAGCGTGACGAGGAAGAGGAAGGCGACCAGCGTGCCGGCGGTGACCTGACCGGCCAGGCCGAGCCAGACGCCGACCACGACGACGGCGGCGTTGGCGACGGCGGCCACGAACTCGCCGCTGACGAACACCGCGGCGGTGACCTTCTGCGCGTCGACCTGGGCGCGGTAGTGCCGGCCGATGGCGCGGTCGAGGCGGGCCGCCGTCCGCTCGCGGATGCCGTAGGCACGCACCGTCGGGGCGCCGACGACGGACTCCGCGACGGCCGCGAGGACGTCGCCCACCCGCTCGCGGACCACGCCGTAGGCGACCTGCAGCCGCTGGGCGAACCAGCGGACGGCGATCGCCAGCGGGACGAAGCAGACGAGCACCAGCAGGGTCAGCTGCCAGGAGTAGACCGCCATGACGACGGTGGCCACGACCAGCTGGCCGAGGCTGACCACGCCGAGCACGCCGCCCCACTGCATGAAGGTCGACAGCTGGTCGACGTCGCTGGTGACGCGGGAGACCAGCGAGCCGCGGCGCTCGCCCTGCTGGTGCAGGACCGACAGGTCGTGCACGTGCCGGAACGCCCGCGAGCGCAGCCCGGCCAGCGCGGTCTCGGTGGTGCGGAAGAGCCGGACGTTCATCCGGTAGACGGCGACGCCGGTGACCAGGACGACGGCGGCGCAGACGGCCACCAGGGTGCGGACCAGCCCGAGGTCGGGGCCGCCGGGGGCGAGCAGGCCGCGGTCGATGACCTGCTGGACGGCGATCGGCACGACGACCCGCCCGGCGGTGGCGATCAGGGCGAGCGCGAAGGTGGCCGGCAGCCCGCGGCGGAACTCGGGCATGGTCCGCAGGCCGCGGCGCAGCGTGGCGATCGCGCCTCGCCCGTCGCTCACGCCGCCACCTCGGCCTGCGAGTACGCGCGCACCAGCGCCGCGTAGCCGGGGACGGTGGCCAGGAGCTGCTCGTGGGTGCCGCGGGCGGTCACCCGGCCGTTCTCCAGCCAGACCACCTCGTCGGCCAGCGCGATGGTGGCCTGCCGGTAGGCGACGACCACCACGGTCGAGGGCCGGTCGGCCGAGCGCAGCGCGTCGAGGATGCGCGCCTCGACGGTGGGGTCGACGGCGCTGGTGGCGTCGTCGAGGACCAGCAGCCGGGGCCGCCGGATGACGGCGCGGGCGAGCGCGAGCCGCTGCCGCTGGCCGCCGGAGAGGGTGGCGCCGCGCTCGCCGACGCGGGTGTCGAGGCCCTCGGGCAGCCGGTCGACGAAGTCCTCGGCGGCGGCCACCCGCAGCGCCGCGCGGACCTCGTCGTCGGAGAAGTCGCCGCCGAGGGTGACGTTGCCGCGCACGGTGTCGTCGAAGAGGAACGTGCCCTGCGGGACGAACGCGGCCTGACCGCTGACCTCGCCCTCGCGCAGCCGGCGCACGTCGACGCCGTCGAGCAGGACCTCGCCGGCGATCGGGTCGACCAGCCGCACGAGCAGCCCCGCCAGCGTGGACTTGCCCGACCCGGTCGGCCCGACCACGGCGACCGTGCTGCCGGCCGCGACGTCGAAGGTGATCCCGGAGAGCACCGGCGCCGCGGCGCCGTCGAAGACGTGGTCGACCGCGCGCAGGCCCAGGCGGGCGCCGCCGTCGCCGCCGGCCGCGGCGTCCGGGCCGTGCGGGGTCTCGCCTGTCGCGTCGAGGACCGGGGTCACCCGGTCGAAGCCGGCCAGCGCGCGCGGGAGGTCGGCGAGCACCCAGCCGATCGCGCGGATGGGCAGCGCGAGCAGGGTGAACAGGTAGGCGATGCTCACCAGGTCGCCGGCGTCGGTGTCCCCGGAGGCGACCCGGCCGGCGCCGACCAGCAGCACGGCGAGCGTGCCGAGGTTGGGCAGCGCCTCCATCAGCGGGTCGAACAGCCCGCGCACCCGGCCGACGGCGACCAGCCCGTCGCGCAGCTCCTCCGCCCGCTCGGTGAACCGGGCGCTCTCGACGTCCTCGCGGCCGAGGGTCTTGACCACCAGGCCGGCGTCGAAGCTCTCGTGGGCGATCTCGCTGACCTCGGCGCGCAGCTGCTGGGCGCGTTGCATGCGCGGGCTCATCACCTGCGAGTAGACGGCGTTGACGACGAACACCAGCGGGAAGACGACCAGGCCGACCAGCGCGACCACGGGGTCGGTGAGCACCAGCGCGACGGCGGTGATGGCGATCATCACGAGCGTCCCGCAGGCGAAGGGCAGCGGCGAGACGAAGTACCAGGCGGCCTCGACGTCGGAGTTGGCGTTGGACAGCAGCTGCCCGGTGGGGTGGCGCTGGTGCCAGGCCAGCGGCAGCCGCAGGTACTGCCCGGTCACGCGGCGGCGGTAGTCGGCCTGCAGCCGGTAGGCCATGATCCCGGCGAACAACCGGCGGCCGAGGATGCCGAGGATCTTGAGGACGGCGACGCCCAGGACCACGGCGACGGTGAGGGCGAGCGCGCCGGCGGTCGTGTCGCCCTCGGCGAAGGCCGGGAGGATCACGCGGTCGGTGATGCCGCCGACCACGAACGCCGACAGCACGGTCATCGCGGCGTAGACGCTGCTGGCCAGCACGGCGAGGGTGAACATGCCCGGCTGCTCGCGGATGGACAGCAGCACGTGGCGCAGGCCCCGCCGGACGACGGCGTCTCGGGCGCGGGGCACGGGTCTCCTCGGGGTCGCGACGGCGGGGGCGTCCGCACGTCCTACGTCAGGCTAACCACCTGCCGGACGACCGGCCCCGGGGTTTCCGGGGCGGGCACGATCGGTAACCCGCGGCGGTGACCGATGCTTCCCGCCCGCTCGCCGCCCGCGAGCGCGCGGCCCTCGCCGACCTGCTCGACGACCTCGGACCGGACGCGCCGACGTGCTGCGAGGGGTGGAGCACGGCGCACATGGCCGCGCACCTGGTGACCCGCGACCGCCGTCCCGACGCGATGCCGGGCTACGCGCTGGAGCGCACGCCGGTCGGCGCGGCGCTGCACGCGCACGCGGAGCGGCTCGAGGACCGGCTGCGGACCACGACGCCGTATCCGGAGCTGGTGTCGCGCGTGCGCACGGGCCCGCCGGGATGGCTGCCGGGTGGCTGGCCGCTGGCGCAGCTGGTGGACGGGCCGGAGTTCGCCATCCACCACGAGGACGTGCGGCGCGCGCAGCCGGGTTGGGAGCCGCGCGCCCTGCCGCTGCCCGACGCCGACCGGCTGTGGAGCGCCGCGCAGCTGTTCGCGCGCACGGCGGCGCCGCGGTACCCCGGCGGCCTGGTGCTGCAGCGCAGCGACGTCCCCGGGCCCGGCAGGCGGATCCGCGCGGGCTCCGACGTCACGACCGTCGAGGGCGAGCCGCTGGAGGTCCTGCTGTGGGCGACCGGCCGCGACGTCGCCCGCGTCGCCGTCCGGGGCGGGGCGCCCGCTAGCTGAGGGGGGTGTCCCGCTCCGCCCGCACCGGGGCGCCGGCCCGTGCCAGCGCCTGCTTGACGTCGCCGATCCGCAGCGTGCCGAAGTGGAAGACGCTGGCGGCGAGCACCGCGTCCGCGCCGGCCTCGACCGCGGGCGGGAAGTGCTCCACCGCGCCGGCTCCCCCGCTGGCGATGACCGGCACGCTCACCTCCCGGCGCACCGCGCGGATGAGCTCGGTGTCGAAGCCGGCGCGGGTGCCGTCGGCGTCCATCGAGTTGAGCAGCACCTCCCCCACCCCGAGCTGTGCGGCCTGCACCACCCACTCGACGGCGTCGCGGCCGGTGCCGCGGCGCCCGCCGTGCGTGGTGATCTCGAAGCCGGAGTCGGTGACGGCGCCGTCCCGGCACCGCCGGGCGTCGAGGGAGAGCACGAGCACCTGGTTGCCGAAGCGGTCGGCGATCTCGCTGATCAGCTCGGGCCGGGCGACGGCGGCGGTGTTGACCGCGACCTTGTCGGCGCCGGCGCGCAGCAGCCGGTCGACGTCGTCGGGGCTGCGCACGCCGCCGCCGACGGTGAGCGGGATGAAGACGCTCTCGGCGGTGCGCCGGACGACGTCGTAGGTGGTCTCGCGGTCGCCGGAGCTGGCGGTGATGTCGAGGAAGGTCAGCTCGTCGGCGCCCTCGGCGTCGTAGACGCGGGCCATCTCCACCGGGTCGCCGGCGTCGCGCAGGTCGACGAAGTTGACGCCCTTGACCACCCGGCCGGCGTCGACGTCGAGGCACGGGATCACGCGGACGGCGAGGCTCACGGGACCCGCACCGCGTCGGCCTCGACCTCGACGAGCATGTCGGGGTGCAGCAGCGAGGCCACGCCGATCATCGCGGTGGCGGGCCGGACGGCGCCGAAGACCTCGCCGTGCACGCGGCCCACCTCCTCCCAGCGGGACGTGTCGGTGACGTACATCCGGGTGCGGACGACGTCGGTCGGGCTGAACCCGGCGGAGGTGAGCGCGTCGACCAGCACGCCGAAGGCGACGCGGGCCTGCGCGGTCACGTCCCCGGGGTGCACGACGGCGCCGTCGACGGTGGCGGTGCAGCCGCTGACCCACGCCTGCTGCCCGGCGACGACGACCCGGCTGTAGCCGACGACGTCCTCCCACGGCCCGCCGGAGCCGATGCGCCGCACCGTCACGACGACGCCTCGCGGGTCACCTGCAGGGCCTCCGGCAGCGTGAAGGCCCCGGCGTAGAGGGCCTTGCCGACGATGGCCCCCTCGACGCCGACGGCGGCCAGCCCGGCCAGCGCGCGGATGTCGTCGAGCGAGCTGACCCCGCCGGAGGCGACGACGGGCTTCGGGGTGGCGGCGCAGACCTCGCGGAGCAGGTCGAGGTTCGGGCCGCGCAGGGTGCCGTCCTTGGTGATGTCGGTGACGACGTAGCGGGCGCAGCCCTCGGCGTCGAGGCGGGCGAGGGTCTCGTAGAGCTCGCCGCCCTCGCGGGTCCACCCGCGCGCGGCCAGCCGGGTGCCGCGGACGTCGAGGCCGACGGCGATGCGGTCGCCGTGCTCGGCGATGGCGCGGGCGCACCACTCGGGCGACTCCAGCGCGGCGGTGCCCAGGTTCACCCGGCGGCAGCCGGTGGCCAGCGCGGCGGCCAGCGACTCGTCGTCGCGGATGCCGCCGGAGAGCTCCACGTCGACGTCGAGCTCGCCGACCACGCGGGCCAGCAGCTCGTGGTTGCTGCCGCGTCCGAAGGCGGCGTCGAGGTCGACCAGGTGCACCCACTCGGCGCCGTCGCGCTGCCACTGCAGCGCGGCGTCGAGGGGGTCGCCGTAGGAGGTCTCGCTGCCGGCCTCCCCCTGGACGAGACGGACGGCCTGGCCGTCGGCGACGTCGACGGCGGGGAGCAGCTGGAGGGTCGGCACGGCGACCAGCGTAGGGACCGGCCGCCGTGCCCCGAGGCACCCGGGGCAGGCTGCGGGCGTGGAGTTCGCCGACGTCGTCCGCAGGCGCCGCATGGTGCGCGACTACGACCCCGACCGGCCCGTGCCCGCGGAGGTGCGCGAGCGGCTGCTCGCCCACGCGATCCGGGCGCCGTCGGCCGGGTTCACCCAGGGGTGGGCCTTCCTGGTCCTGGAGTCGGCGGAGGAGCGGGACCTGTTCTGGTCGGTGACGGCCGGTCCCGGGGCCCCGGACGCCTGGCTGACCCGCATGCGCCGCGCCCCGCTGCTCGTCGTCCCGCTCTCGTCGAAGGACGCCTACCTCGACCGCTACGCCGAGCCGGACAAGGGCTGGACCGACCGCGACCCCGCCGCCGTCGCTGCCCGCTGGCCGGTGCCCTACTGGGACGTCGACGCCGGGATGGCCGCGCTGATGATGCTGCTGACCGCCGTCGACGAGGGGCTGGGCGCCTGCCTGTTCGGGATCCCGGGCGAGCGGGTGGACGCCTTCCGGGCCGCGTTCGGGATCCCGCCGTCGCACCGGCCGGTCGGCGTCGTGTCCGTGGGCTACCCGGGCGACGGCGACCGGCGCTCCCCGTCGCTGAAGCGGGGGCGGCGGGGCGTGGACGAGGTCGTGCACCGGGGCCGGTGGTGAGCGGGCCGCCTGGTTGACTGCCCGCCCGTGACCGACACCTCGCGCGCCGTCCTCGTCACCGGTGGGTCCCGCGGCATCGGCCGGGCCATCGCCCGCGCCTTCGCCGGGCGTGGCGACCGGGTGGCCGTCCACTGGGGCACCTCCCGGGAGCGCGCCGAGGACGTCCTCGCCGGGCTGCCCGGGTCCGGCCACGCGCTCGTGCAGGCCGACATGGCCGACGCCGCGTCGGTCGGCGCGATGGTCGACGCCGCCGCCGAGGCGCTCGGCGGGCTCGACGTGCTGGTCAACAACGCCGGCGTCTTCGTGGCGTCCCCGCCGCTGACGTCGTCGTACGAGGAGTGGCAGGCCGTCTGGGCGCAGACCCTGGCGGTGAACCTGCTCGGCGCGGCCAACGCCACCTTCCGCGCCGTGCCGCACCTGCGGGCCGCCGGGGGTGGCGCGGTGGTGAACGTGTCGAGCCGCGGCGCCTTCCGGGGCGAGCCGCAGAACCCGGCCTACGGCGCCTCGAAGGCCGGGATGAACGCGTTCGCGCAGTCGATGGCCCTCGCGCTCGCGCCGCTGGGCATCTCGGTGACCTGCGTGGCGCCGGGCTTCGTGCAGACCGAGATGGCGCGCGAGGTGCTCGACGGGCCCGGCGGGGACGCGGTGCGCGCGCAGTCCCCGCTGGGCCGCGTCGCCCGGCCCGAGGAGGTCGCCTCGGCGGTGGTGTGGCTGGCCTCGCCGGAGGCGCGGTTCTCCACCGGGACGATCGTCGACGTGAACGGGGCCTCCTACCTGCGCAGCTGAGCGGGTCAGCCGCGGTGCGCGGCCGCCCAGTGCGGGTTGGTCATGAGGCCGAGCAGGTTGCCGAACGGGTCGGCCACCACGGCGGTGGCCCAGCCCTCGCCGCGCACGGTGGGCGGCTGCACGACGGCGGCGCCCGCGGACTCCATCCGCGCGACCGCGGCGGGCAGGTCGTCGACGTGCCAGTGGACGACGACGCCGGCCGGCTGCCCGGCGGTCCAGGTGGCGTAGCGGACGTCCATGACGCCGAGCTCGTCCTCGTCGTCGCCGATGCGGAACTCGACGTAGGCCGGCGGGCCCTCCAGGGGCCGGGTGAAGTAGGGCTCGGCGTCGAGCACGCCGGCGTACCAGCGGACCGCGGCGGGGACGTCGGCGGCGAGCAGGGTCACGGTGGCGAGGCCTCGGAGCACGGGAGGGTCCTTCCGTCGGGCGGTCCGCCGGCTGCGATCCGCTCGAGGACGACCCTGCCGGTCGAAGTGCTCACCTCCTGAGCACTTTGCGGGGCATCCTCTCCCGCGTGCGCGCCGACCGGCTGGTGGCCCTCCTCCTGCTGCTGCAGACGCGCGGCCGGGTCACGGCCGCCGAGGCGGCCGGTGAGCTGGAGGTCTCCGTGGCCACGGCCCGGCGGGACCTCGAGGCACTGGCGGCGGCGGGCGTGCCCGTCTACCCGCAGGCCGGGCGGGGCGGCGGCTGGCAGCTCGTGGGCGGTGCGCGCACCGACCTGACCGGGCTGTCCGCGCCGGAGGCCCGGGCGCTGTTCCTGCTGCTGGGCCCGGCGTCGTCGGCCGGCCCGGACGCCCGCGGCGCCCTGCGCAAGCTGCTGCGGGCGCTGCCGGGGACCTTCCGCGCGGACGCCGCGGCCGCGGCCGAGGCCGTCGTCGTCGACCCGGCGGGCTGGGGCGAGCGGGCGCGCGAGCGGCCGGAGGTGGCCCTGCTGCTCGACGCCGTCGTCGCCCGGCGGGTGGTGGAGTTCGACTACGCCGGCCGGGGTGGTGCGCCGGGCCGGCGGCGCGCGGAGCCGTGGGGGCTCGTGGACAAGGACGGCACCTGGTACCTGGTCGCCGGGACGCAGGCCGGGCGGCGCACGTTCCGCCTGGACCGGATGGGTGCGCCCGCGGTGACCGGGGAGGTGTTCGAGCGGCCCGCCGACCTCGACCTGCCCGGGGTGTGGGACGAGGTGGTCGGCGCGGTGGAGCGCTCCCGGTCGCTCGTGGCGGCGACCGTGCTGGCGCCCGGGCGGCTGGTGCCGGTGCTGCTCGACCGGTTCGGCCGGCACTGCACGGTCGAGGACGCGGCCGTGCACGGGCCGGACGCCGACGGGCACGTGCGGCTGCGGGTGGCCGCGCACACGGCGCGGTCGGTCGCCGAGCAGCTGGCCGGCTTCGGCGGTGTACTGCAGGTGCTGGGCCCGCCCGCCGTCCGCGCCGAGCTGGCGGCCCTCGGCGCCGAGCTGGTCGAGCGCCACGGCGGTGCATGAGAGCGCCCTCATCGCGCTCTCACCGCCGCGTCACCGGCGGTCCCCAGGGTGGGCCGGTGGACACCTCGCTGCTGCCCCCGACCGCCGTGCCGCCGTCGTGGCCGCCGTCCCTGCGGGTGCTGCTGGGAGAGCCGGCGGCGGGCTCGACGCGCTGCCCGCGGTGGGCACCGCCCGGCGCGGCGCGACCGACCCGGTCCCGCGGGTCCGGGCGCACGCGACCGTCTCCGTGACCCCCGGGTGAGACGCGGATGAGAGCACTCTCATCCGACCGGCTCGGCGAGCGCCGTCAGAACGGCGGTGGGTGCGTCCCCCCGGCCGCGGACGGTGGTGCGCCTGCCCGGACCGGCGGCGCGTCGACCACGCGCGGCGGATCGGTGACCCGGGTGACGCCCGAGGGCGTGGTCACCTCCAGCCGGCCGCCGGGCAGCATCCGGAAGCGCCAGCCGCGGGCGTGCGTCTTGAGCCGGTGGTGCCGGCGGCACAGGCAGCACAGGTTGTCGCAGGTCGTGGCCCCGCGCGGCCAGGGGACGCAGTGGTCGAGGTCGGTGCGGCCCACCCGGCGCGTGCACTGCGGATGCCGGCACCGGCGGTCGCGGATGGCGGTGAACCGCCGCTGTCCCGTGCGCGGCCGGTAGTGCGGGGTGCCGGGAGGGCGCCGCAGACCCGCCTCGCGGGCCCCCCGCTCGACGGCCCGCCGGGTCCCCACGGCCACCAGGTCCCCGGCCCCGTCGTGGACGGCGAACTCGAGGCTGCCGCCCTCCGGACGCCGCAGGCCCAGCGCGCCGGCCTCCGCCAGGAGCGCGCGGCACTGCGCCCCGCTCACGGGGTGGCCGTCGACCTCCGCCGGCCCGTCCCCGCCCCGCAGCGTGGACAGCTGCGCGTGGACGACGAGCGAGACGCCCACCGCGGGGCGCCGCTCCCAGGGCCGCAGCACGAGGTCGCGGAGGACCGCGGTGCGCAGCTGACCGATCGGCCGCGCGTCGCCGGCGGCGCGCAGCTGGCGCGCCCAGCCGTCGATGGCCGTGCCACACGCAGCGGCCTCGGGCAGCGGCAGGTCGGCCATCAGCCGGCCCATCCCGTCCTCCGTCGCCCACCAGCGGACGTCGGCGGCGGAACGGGCCCGCTGGTGGCGCCGCTCGCGCGCCTCGGGGTCGAGCCGGTCGATGCGCCGACGGAGGGCGTCCCGCAGCCCACCCGGTGTCCGGCCTCCCGCCCGGGGCAGCACGTCGGTCTCCACGCGCGCGGCGAGGTCGGCGTCGAGCGGCTCGAGCAGGTCGACGACGGCGTCGGCGTGCGCCTCGTCGATCTCGCCGCGGCGCAGCGCCTCCAGCGTGGCGAGGAACCGGGTGGTCAGCGCCAGCGACGTCCGGATCAGCCGCCCGGCCCGGCGTTCCCCGTAGGGGTGGACGAGGGCCAGCTCGCACGGCAGCCACTCGCTGACGTCCATGACCTCGGGGACGGCCGGGCCCGGCTCGGCGGGGCGCTGCGCGGCCAGCAGCCCGACCAGCTCGGCGCGGTCGGCGGCCAGCGCGGCGGCGCGGCGCTCGCCCAGCTGCAGCAGCCGGACGATCCACCGGTCGGGCAGCGCCGCCCGCTCGGGACTGCCCGGCGGGCAGGCGGCGGCGATGAACTCGTCGGTGGACGGCAGGTCGTCGAGCGCCGCGACCAGCTCCTCCCGGGACACCGGCGTGCCGTCGTCGGCGAAGCAGCCGAGGGACCGGACGACCCCGTCGGCGGACACCTCCGCACACTCGAACACGTGTACGAGAGTAGCGGTTCCGGTCGGGTACGGCGCGGTGGATCCCCAGGTCAGCAGCCGGTCCACAGCTTCCCGGGGCCTAGCCGAGGTCGGTCGTCGCGCCCACGACCACGAGGCCGGAGCCGGGGCTGCCGGCCGAGTCGACCCCGGGTGGGCGCGGCTCGTAGCCGGGCAGCCGGGTCAGCCCGTCGCTGCCGTCGACCACCCGCAGGGCCAGCGGCCCGTCCCCGTCCACGGTGAACGTCGCCTCGACGCCCCGGGCGGCGGCGCGTGGAAGGTCACCGCGAGCCGGTCCTCCCCCAGCGCGTCGGCGGGGACGTCGCGCGCCTGCAGCCGGGCCGCGCTGACCGTGCCCCCGGGAGCGGTCAGGCCGAGCACGACCAGCCGGACGTCGCGCTGGGGGGTGACCCGCACGGTGACCGTGCGCTGCCCGCCGGAGGACCGGTCGTCGAGCACCTCGACCGCCGACGCCGGCAGGGCGGCGACCTCCGCGGGCCCGGCCGCCACCGCCCGCCCGCCCAGGTGGGGGTAGTCGTGCGGCAGCGTCCGCGGCGTGCCGACGTAGCGCGCGGTGTACTCCCCCGGCTGCTCCTCCGTGCTGGCCCACCACGCCTCGCCGGTGTCGGCCTCCAGCGCGTACACCAGCTGGCTGGGCACCGGGTGCTGCTGGTCGAAGCGGTCCACGGCCAGCCCGACCGCCGTCAGCAGGACGGCCAGGACCACGGCGGCACCCGGCACCGCGAGCGCCCGCAGCAGCGCCGGCCCGGCCGGGAAGAGCCCCTCCAGCGCCGGCAGCAGGGCCAGCGCGAGCAGCGTCGCGACCACCGCCGGGGCGGCACCGCCGGCCAGCCCGAGCGCCGGGAACAACAGCGCCACGGCGGGCGCCAGGACGACGACCGCGACCGCCCCCGCTGCCAGCGCACCGAGCAGGTGCACCGGCCGGGGCAGCAGCCCCGCCAGCACACCCGCGAGCGCCGGGAGCGCGGCCAGGTAGGACCCGCCGGGCGCGAGCGCGGCGAGGACGACCGCGAGGGCGGCGAGCAGCACCAGCGCCCCGGTCCGCAGCGCGGCCGCGCCCAGGCGGCGGCGCAGCAGCGCGTACCAGGCCAACACCACGACGGCGACCAGCGCGACCGCCGCCAGCCGGAACCAGCCCGGCCGCCACGGGTCGGTCATCGAGGCGTACGCGGGACGGACGAGCACCAGCACCCGCCACAGCCCGACGACCGCCAGCGGCGCGAGCGCCAGCGGCACCAGCGCGGCGACCGTCCCGAGCAGCGTCCGCGGCAGCGACGACCCGCGGCGCCGGTCCACCACCGCCAGGACAACGACGCCGAGCACCGCGGCCCCGGCCAGCGGCCACACCAGCGACCCGGGGTAGCGGACGAGCCCGGTCGGCAGCGGGAAGTACGTGGCGTCGCCGTCGCCGGGCCGGGCGAGGTCGGTGAGGTCGGCGTCGCCCAGCTCCCGGGCGAGCGCCAGCGTGTTGTCGCCGAGCGCCTGCAGGGTCCCCCGGTCCAGCCGCGAGGGCGTGTCCTGCGGGGTGTGGTACGCCGCTCTGCCGTCGATGAAGGCGGTGTCCAGGCCGGTGAAGCCGTCGGCGAGCAGGACGCTGAGGTCGGTGTCGTCGGACAGCCTCCGGTAGACCTCGACGGCGAAGCTGGTCGCCACCGGGTGCGGCACGGCGGCGGCGTAGCGCTCGGCCAGCCCGGCGTTGCCGAGCGACGTCTCGGAGGTGATCGGCGGGCCGGTGGTGCCGCGGGCCCCGAGGTTGAGCACCACGCCGCCCTCACCGGCGAGCGGGTGGCTCTCCGTGAACGCCTCCGCGCCGCACAGGCACGCCTCCTCGGCGTCGGTGAGCAGCACCACGACGTCGTTGCGCAGCGGCTCGCCCGCGGTCAGCGCCCGCACCGTCTCCAGGAGCGTCGCCACGCCGGCGGCGTCGCCACTGGCACCCGGCCCGGTCTCCACCGAGTCCGAGTGCGCCACGAGGAACAGCCGCCCGGTGCTGTCGGTGCCCGGCAGCACCGCGACGACGTTGCGCACCCGCGCCATCTCCGCCTCCCCGGCCCGGACGGCCGGGTGCCGACGGCGTTCTGCACGCGGGTGTCGAGCCCCAGCCCGCCGAGCGTGGCGACCAGGCCGTCGACGACGCGGTCGTGCGCCGGGCTGCCCGTCACGTGCACCTCCCCGGCGATCTCCTCGACGTGCGCGAACGCCCGGCCGGCGCTGAACGACGCCGCGGGCGCGTCCGCCGCGACGGGCGCCGGAGGGCCCAGCGCCAGCACGCTCCACGCCGTCAGCCCGGCCAGCAGGACCAGGACGGCCAGCGACCCGAGCAGCCGCCCGCGGCTCTCGGGCGCGGGGGCGGGCGGGCGCGACGCGGGCAACGGGTCCTCCTCGACCGGGGGGCGGGCCGCGTCACCCTAGGGGCGCGGGGAGGACACTCCGGGGATGCCGGCCGGTGCGCTCCCCCGTCGCGCCGGGCGGCGGACCGACCTCGGCCTGCTCGCGCTCCTGCTCGTCGCGGGGGCGTCGGGAGTGCTCGCCTTCGGCGTCGGGACGCCGCTGCCCTCCCGCGCGGTAACCGCCGTCCACGGTGCCGCCGGCCTCGGGCTGCTGCTGCTCGTCCCGTGGAAGGCCGTGGTCGTCCGGCGCTCGTGGGCGCGGACCCGCGGCCGGCGCGACCCGACCGCCGCGTGGGCCCTCGTGGTCCTGGTCGCGCTGACCGTCGTCACCGGGGTGCTGCACACCGTCGCCGGCACGACGGTGGCCGGGGTGGGCGTGCTGCAGGTGCACGTGGCCGCCGCCGTCGGCACGGCCGCCCTGGTGGTGGTGCACGCCGTCGGCAGCCGGCAGCGTCCGCGGCGCAGCGACGCCTCGCGCCGCGCCCTGCTGCAGACCGGCGGGCTCGCCGTCGGAGCGGCCGCGTTGTGGGGTGCCACCGAGGGCGGCCTGCGGCTCACCGGGGCGCCGGGCGCGCGGCGGCGCGGCACCGGCTCGCACGAGCGCGGCAGCGGCGACCCCGACGCCATGCCGGTCACCCAGTGGTTCACCGACGCGGTGCCCGCGGACGGCGACGGCGCCGTCGACCTCGTCGCCGGCGGGCGCACCACGCGGCTGCGGCGGCGGGACCTCGACCGCGGCGACACCGTCGAGGCCGTCCTCGACTGCACCGGCGGCTGGTTCGCCGTCCAGGAGTGGCGCGGCGTGCGCCTCGACCGGCTGCTGGCCGGCCTCGACCTGCCCGACGGCGGCAGCGTCGACGTCGTCAGCGTCACCGGCTACCGGCGGCGGCTGCCGCTGGCCGACGCGGGCTGGCTGCTGCTGGCCACGCACTGCGCCGGCCGGCCGCTGTCGGCCGGGCACGGGGCGCCGGTGCGGCTGGTCGCGCCCGGCCGCCGCGGTTACTGGTGGGTGAAGTGGGTGCGCCGGGTGGAGGTCGTCGACGCGCCGTGGTGGCTGCAGCCGCCCGTCCCCCTCCAGTAGCTCAGAGGGTCGCGAGCCAGTTGGTGAGCAGCTGGGCGCCGGCGTCGCCGCTCTTCTCCGGGTGGAACTGTGTCGCCGACAGCGCGCCGTTCTCCACCCCGGCGACGAACCGGTCGCCGTGCTCGGCCCAGGTCACCTTCGGCGCGGCCAGCGGGCCGGGGCGGCCGTCCTGGCCGAGCGGGAAGTCGCGGACGCCGTAGGAGTGCACGAAGTAGAAGCGCTCGTCGGCCAGGCCGTCGAACAGCACCGTGTCCTGCGGCGCGGTGACGGTGTTCCAGCCCATGTGCGGGAGCACCGGTGCCTCCAGCTGCTCGACCGTGCCGGGCCACTCGCCGCACCCCTCGGCGTCGTGGCCGTGCTCGACCCCGCGCTCGAAGAGCACCTGCATGCCCACGCAGATGCCGAGCACCGGGCGTCCGCCGGCCAGGCGGCGGCCGATCGTGCGCGGGCCGTCGACGGCGCGCAGCTCCTGCATGCAGTGCGCGAAGGCGCCGACGCCGGGGACGACGAGCCCGTCGGCGTCGAGCGCGGCCTGCCGGTCGGCGGTGACGGTCACGTCGGCGCCCACCCGGGTCAGCGCCCGCTCGGCGGAGCGCAGGTTGCCCGACCCGTAGTCGAGGACGACCACCTTCTTCACGGCTGCCACGGTACGTCGCAAGCACCGGGGACCCGCCGGGGATTCCCGCTCGGTCCTCCGGCAGTCGCGGAACGGCGCGGGCGGCGCGGTGCCGAGGCGGTCGGCGCACCGGAGGTGCACGGCCACCGTCGGGTCGGCGAGGACCAGCCGGAGGAGCTCGTCCTCCGGCATCAGACGACGCGCAGCACGCCCGACGCGGTCGCCAGCAGCGCCGCCACCAGCAGGACCACCGCGAACAGCACCTGGGGGCCGGTGCGGCCCTCGGTGTCGTGGTCGGCCCGCCAGATGCTCCACGCCCCGCCGAGCAGGAACCCGCCCAGGACCATCAGACCGACGCCGAACTCCATGCGGTTACAGCGCGCCCTTGGTGGAGGGGACGTCGGCCACCCGCGGGTCGATCGCGACGGCCGTGCGCAGCGCCCGCGCGAGCGCCTTGAACTGGCCCTCGACGATGTGGTGGGCGTCGCGGCCGGCGTACAGCACCCGCACGTGCAGCGTGATCCGCGCGTTGAAGGCGAAGGACTCGAGGACGTGCTTGGTCAGCGACGTCGGGTAGTCCGGCCCGATCATCGGCGTCATCGTCTCGGGCTCGGCGTGCACGAAGTACGGCCGGCCCGACAGGTCGACGGCGGCCTGCACCAGCACCTCGTCCATGGGGATCGTGGCGTCGCCGTAGCGGGTGATGCCCCGCTTGTCCCCGAGCGCCTCGGCGAAGGCCTGGCCCAGCGCGATCGCGACGTCCTCGACGGTGTGGTGCGCGTCGATGTGCAGGTCGCCGTCGGCCTGCACGGTGAGGTCGATGCCGCTGTGCCTGGACAGCGCGGTGAGCATGTGGTCGTAGAAGCCGACGCCGGTGCTGATCGAGCTCTTCCCGGTGCCGTCGAGGTCCAGCTCGACGACCAGCTTGGTCTCGCTGGTGGCCCGCTCGACGCGTGCAGTACGGCTCATGGGGTCAGTCTCCCAGGCGGTGGTCGGGGGCGACCTCACCCAGCGCGGTGAGGAAGGCGTCGGTCTCCGCGGGCGTGCCGGCGGTGACCCGCAGCCAGCCGGGGATGCCGACGTCGCGGACGAGGACGTCGTGCTCCAGCAGCGCCCGCCACGCGGCGGAGGCGTCGGCGAACCGGCCGAACAGGACGAAGTTGGCGTCGCTGGGCACGCTGGTCAGCCCCAGCGCGGGCAGCGCGGCGACGATGCGGTCGCGCTGCTCCTTGACGGCGTCCACGGTGGCCAGCAGCGCGTCGGTGTGCGCGAGCGCGGCTCGGGCGGCGGCCTGGGTCAGCGACGACAGGTGGTAGGGCAGCCGGACCAGCTGCAGCGCGTCGACGACGGCCGGGTCGGCGGCCAGGTAGCCCAGCCGCAGGCCCGCCATCCCGAACGCCTTGCTCATCGTGCGGCTGACCAGCAGCCGCGGCCGCCCCGGCAGCAGGGTCAGCGCCGACGGCGTCCCGGTGCGCGCGAACTCCGCGTAGGCCTCGTCGACGACGAGCACGCCGGCGCGCCCGTGGCCGTAGGACGTGGCGTCGTAGAGCTCGGTGATCGTCTGCAGCGCGACGGCGGTGCCGGTGGGGTTGTTCGGGCTGGTCACGAAGACGACGTCGGGACGCAGCTCGCGCACCTGCGCGACCGCGGCGGCGGGGTCGATGGTGAAGTCCGCGCGCCGGTGCCCGTCGGCCCACGCCGTCCCGGTGCCGGCGGAGATGATCGGGTGCATCGAGTACGACGGCGTGAAGCCCAGCGCCGTCCGCCCGGCCCCGCCGAAGGCCTGCAGGACCTGCTGCAGGACCTCGTTGGACCCGTTGGCCGCCCACACCTGCGCCGGCTCGACGTGCTCGCCGCCGCGGCTGAGGTAGGCGGCGAGGTCGCTGCGCAGCGCGACGGCGTCGCGGTCGGGATAGCGGTTGAGCTCCAGCGCGGCGTGTCCCAGCGCCTCGCCCAGGCTGGCGAGCAGCTCGGCCGGCAGGGGGTGCGGGTTCTCGTTGGTGTTGAGGCGGTGGGTGACCTGCAGCTGCGGGGCGCCGTAGGGCGTGCGGCCGCGCAGCTCCGGCCGCAGCGGGAGCGCCTCCAGCCCCGTCGTCGGAGTGGGTGTCACCGCTGCTGCCGGAGCCGGACGGCGGCCGCGTGCGCGGGGAGGTCCTCGGCGGAGGCCAGCGCGTCGACGTGCCCGGCCACCTCGGCGAGGGCCCGCTCGTCGTACTCGACGACGTGGATGCCGCGCAGGAACGTCTGCACCGACAGGCCCGACGAGTGCCGCGCGCAGCCGCCGGTGGGCAGCACGTGGTTGGAGCCGGCGATGTAGTCGCCGAGCGACACCGGCGACCAGGCGCCGACGAACACCGCGCCGGCGTTGCGGACCCGCATCGCCACCTCGCGGGCGTCCCGGGTCTGGATCTCCAGGTGCTCGGCGGCGTAGGCGTCGACCACCGCGAGGCCGGCGTCGAGGTCGTCGACCAGCACGATCCCCGACTGGCTGCCGTCGAGCGCGGTGAGGATGCGGTCGGAGTGCTTGGTGGCCGCGACCTGGCCCGGCACGAGGTCGAGGACGGCGTCGGCGAGTGCCTCGCTGGGAGTCACGAGGACCGCGCCGGCCAGGGGGTCGTGCTCGGCCTGGCTGATCAGGTCGGCGGCGACGTGCACCGGGTCGGCGGTGTCGTCGGCGAGGATCGCGACCTCGGTCGGGCCGGCCTCGGAGTCGATGCCGACGAGCCCGCGCAGCAGGCGCTTGGCGGCGGTGACGTAGACGTTGCCCGGGCCGGTGACCAGGTCGACCGGCTCGCAGGAGCCGGCGCCGTAGCCGAAGACGGCGATGGCCTGCGCCCCGCCGACGGCGTGGACCTCGTCGATGCCGAGCAGCGCGCACGCGGCCAGCACGCCGGGGTCGGGCAGCCCGCCGTGGTCGCGCTGCGGCGGGGAGGCGACGGCGATGGAGGTCACGCCGGCGATCTGCGCCGGGACGACGTTCATCACCACGCTCGACAGCAGGGGGGCCAGGCCACCGGGCACGTACAGCCCCACGCGGCGCACCGGCAGCCAGCGCTCGGTGACGGTGCCGCCCGGGACCACCTGCGTGGTGACGTCGGCGCGGGCCTGGTCGGCGTGCACCCGGCGCACCCGGGCGATCGACTCCTCCAGGGCGGCGCGCACGGCCGGGTCGAGGCCGTCGAGCGCCGCGCGCAGGGCCTGCGGCGGGACGGTGAAGTCCTCGGCGTCGACGCCGTCGAGGCGGGCGGTGATCTCGCGGACCGCCTGGGCGCCGCGGAGGCGCACGTCCTCGCACAGCGGGCGGACGGTGGCCAGGACCGAGTCGATGTCGGTGGCGGCGCGCGGTAGCAGGCCGGCCAGGTCACGGACCCCCGGCAGCGCGGAACCGCGCAGGTCGATGCGGGCGAGCACGGGGGGCCTCCGGGGTACGGGCGAGGGAGGGACGACCCCCCGAGGGTAGTCGGGGCAGCGCTGCCCCTGTCACGGCGCCGGGGGTCCCGGGCCGCCCGTAGGCTCCCCCGTGTGGGCGACCTCATCCCGCTGTTCCCGCTGGGGTCGCCGCTGTTCCCCGGGATCGTGCTGCCGCTGCAGGTCTTCGAGCCCCGCTACCGGGTGCTGGTGCAGGACCTGCTGGCCCTGCCCGAGGGCGACCGGCGCTTCGGGGTGGTCGCCATCCGCCAGGGCTGGGAGGTGGAGCGCGTCGCGCCGGCCGAGGCGCTCTACGACGTCGGCTGCACCGCCCGGCTGCAGGTGGTCCGGCCCCAGCCCGACGGCGGGTTCCGGGTCGTCACCGTCGGCGGGGACCGGTTCCGGCTGCTCGACGTCCTGGTCGGGGAGACGGCCGGGGAGGCCGCCGGCAGCGCCCCGCCCTACCTGCGCGCCGAGGTCGAGTGGCTGGCCGAGGAGGAGGCCGCGGAGGAGGCCGCCGGCGACCAGGAGCAGGTGCTGGGCGCGCCCCCGGTCGGCGGCCTGGACGAGGGCCTGGTCGCCGAGGCGGCCCGCGGGTCGCTGCGGCTGCTCGAGCGCGGGGTGGGCCGGCTGTTCACCCGCTACGTCACCGCCGTCGCCGGGCTGCAGAGCGGCCGCGAGGAGACCGCCGTCGCCGGCGAGGCGGAGGGGCTCAGCGGCGCCGCGGCGCTGCTCGACGCGGTCGCCGGGGACCCGCGGGCGCTGTCCTACCTGGTGGCGTCGGCGGCGCTGTTGACCACCGAGGACCGGCAGGCGCTGCTGGCCGAGTCGGCGACCCGCCGCCGGCTGCTGACCGAGACGCGGATGCTGCGGCGGGAGCTGACCCTGCTGACGACGCTGGGCGCGGTGCCGGCACCGATGCAGCAGTTCGCCGGGCCGTTGAGCCTGAACTAGCGGCGGCCCAGGTCGTCGGCGCCGGCGAACAGCGCGGCGACCACGTAGACCAGCAGCGCGGTGAACGGCGCGACGGCCAGCGCCGGGAGGCTGGAGAGGTCCAGGCCGGTGGTGACGCGGGTGCCGACGTCGCCGAGCTGGGCCGCGGTCGGCCCGGGGGCGAGCAGCTCCCCCAGCTGCCAGGCGAGGACGGCGGCCAGCGCGGTGCCGACGGCGGTGGCCACCAGGGTGGCCACCCCGCGCCGGCGGCGCATGGCCCAGGCGGTGCCGCCGGCGAGCAGGCCCAGGCCGGCGAGGACGAGGACGAGGACCGAGTCGTCGGCGACCAGGAGCTCCGCCGACGGATTGCCCACCGGCACCGCGCCGCCCTCGACGACCTCGAAGCGGGCGCGCGGTGCGAGCCACACCCACAGCAGGCCGGCCGGGATCCCGGTGACGACGAGGGCCAGCGCCCACACCGCGGCCCCGCGCAGGTCCCGCCGCACCTCGGCGAGGACCGCGCGGGCGACCGGCCGCACGGGCGCCACCGCGGCGGGTGCGGGAGGAGCGCTCGCCACCGGGGCGTACGGACCGTCGGGGAGCGGAGAGGGGCTGCTCACGGACCCCAGTGAACCCCGCCCCGCGGGGTCCTCGCTCACAGGAGAGCGACGCTCGTGGGCCCGAGCAGCGCCTTGATGTCCCCCATCAGCGCGGTGCTCGGCCGCACGCGGAGGCCCTGGTCGAGCCGCAGCACGGTCTCCCGGCCGTTGTTCACCAGCTTCAGGTGCACCTCGGTGGTGCCCGGGTGGCTGCCCAGCACCTCGCGCAGCCGCTCGACCACCGGCGGGGTGCACCGGGCCGCCGCCATCTGCACCAGCACCGGGCCGCGCGGACCCTCGGTGAGCTCGGGCACGGTGACCTCGGACCCGAACAGCGAGGGCTGGTCGTCGCGGCGGCTGATCCGCCCCTTGACCACGACGATCTGGTCGCGGACGACCTTCTCCGAGACCTCCGCCCACGTCTTGGGGAAGAACAGCACCTCGATGCCGGACTCGAGGTCCTCCAGCGTCGCGATCGCCCACGGCGCGCCCTGCTTGTTGGTGCGCGGGCTGACCCCGGTGAGGATGCCGGCGATCGTGACGTTCGCGCCGTCCTCGACCCCGCCGGCGTTGATCTCGGCGATCGGGGTGTCGGCGTTGGCCGCGAGCACGTGCTCCACGCCGTGCAGCGGGTGGTCGGAGACGTAGAGGCCGAGCATGTCGCGCTCGAAGACGAGCCGCTCGGACTTCGACCAGTCCGCCGTCGGGACGACGATGTCGAGCGCGCCCCCGAACGGGTCGTCGTCACCGGCGTCGGCGCCGAAGCTGCCGAACAGGTCGAACTGCCCCTCGGCCTCCTTGCGCTTGAGCGCCATCGCGGAGTCCACGGCCTGGGCGTGCACGGCGGCGATGCCCTGCCGCGAGTGGCCCATCGAGTCGAACGCGCCGGCCTTGGCGAGGGACTCGATCACCTTCTTGTTGCAGGCGACGGTGTCGATCTTGCGCATGAAGTCGGCGAAGTCCTTGAACGCGCCCTTCTCCTCGCGCGCCCGGACGATGGAGTCGACGACGTTGTGCCCCACGTTGCGCACCGAGGCCAGGCCGAAGCGGATGTCGTCGCCGACGGCGGTGAAGTCCCAGGAGGACTCGTTGACGTCCGGGGGTAGCACCTTGATGCCCATCCGCCGGCACTCGGCCAGGTAGACCGGCCGGCGGTCCTTGTCGTCGCCGACGCTGGTGAGCAGCCCGGCCATGTACTCGGCCGGGTGGTTGGCCTTGAGGTAGGCGGTCCAGTACGAGACCAGCCCGTAGGCGGCCGAGTGCGCCTTGTTGAACGCGTAGTCGGCGAACGGGACGAGGATGTCCCACAGCGTCTTGATCGCGGCGTCGGAGTAGCCGCGCTCCTTCATGCCGGCCTCGAAGCCGACGAACTCCGCGTCGAGGACCGACTTCTTCTTCTTGCCCATGGCGCGGCGCAGCAGGTCGGCCTTGCCGAGCGAGTACCCGGCGACCTTCTGCGCGATCGCCATGACCTGCTCCTGGTACACGATCAGGCCGTAGGTGCCGCCGAGGATCTCCTCGAGCGGCTCGGCCAGCTCGGGGTGGATCGGCGTGATCTCCTGCTGGCCGTTCTTGCGCAGCGCGTAGTTGGTGTGCGAGTTGGCACCCATCGGGCCGGGCCGGTACAGCGCGCCGACGGCGGAGATGTCCTCGAAGTTGTCCGGCCGCATGAGCCGCAGCAGCGAGCGCATCGGCCCGCCGTCGAACTGGAAGACGCCGAGGGTGTCACCGCGGGCCAGCAGCGCGTAGGTGGCCGGGTCGGTGAGGTCCTTGCTGATCTCGTCGAGGTCGATCGGCTCCTTGCCGTTCGCGACGATGTTGCGCAGCGCGTCGTCGATGACCGTGAGGTTGCGCAGGCCCAGGAAGTCCATCTTGAGCAGGCCGAGCGTCTCGCAGGTCGGGTAGTCGAACTGCGTGATGATCGCGCCGTCGGCCTCGCGCCGCATGATCGGGATCGAGTCGATCAGCGGGTAGCGGCCGATGATGACGCCGGCGGCGTGCACGCCCCACTGGCGCTTGAGGCCCTCGAGCTTGCGGGCCTGGTCGACCACCTCGGCCGCGCCCGGGTCGGACTCGTAGCGGGCGCGGAACTCCGCGGCCTCCTTGTAGCGCGGGTGGGCCGGGTCGAAGACCCCCGCCAGCGGGATCCCCTTGCCCATCACGTCCGGCGGCATGAGCTTGGTGAGCTCGTCGCCCACCGAGTAGGGCCGGTCGAGCACCCGCGCCGCGTCCTTGATCGCGGCCTTGGCCTTGATGGTGCCGTAGGTGACGATCTGGCTGACCCGCTCCTCGCCGTACTTCTGCGAGACGTACTGGATGACCTCGCCGCGGCGGCGGTCGTCGAAGTCGATGTCGACGTCGGGCATCGAGACGCGCTCGGGGTTGAGGAACCGCTCGAAGATCAGCCCGTGCGCCAACGGGTCGAGGTCGGTGATGCCCATGGCGTAGGCGGCCAGCGAGCCGGCGGCCGACCCGCGGCCCGGCCCGACGCGGATGCCGTTGTCCTTGGCCCAGTTGATGAAGTCGGCGACCACGAGGAAGTACCCCGGGAAGCCCATCTGGGTGATGATCCCGACCTCGTAGTCGGCCTGCTTGCGCACGTGGTCGGGGATGCCGTTGGGCCACCGCTTGTGCAGCCCGCGCTCGACCTCCTTGACGAACCAGGAGGTCTCGTCCTCCCCCGGCGGCAGGGGGAAGCGCGGCATGAGGTCGGCGCCCTCGGTGAAGGACACCTCGCACTGCTCGGCGATCAGCAGCGTGTTGTCGCAGGCCGCGGCGAGGTCACCGGTGAACAGCGCGCGCATCTCCGCGGCGCTCTTGAGGTAGTAGCCGTCGCCGTTGAACTTGAAGCGGTTGGTCTCGTTGAGCCGCGACCCGGTCTGGATGCACAGCAGGGCGTCGTGGGCCTCGGCGTCCTCCTTGTGCGTGTAGTGCAGGTCGTTGGTGGCCAGCAGCGGGATGCCGAGGTCCTTCGCGATCTGCAGCAGCGCCGGCCGGGTCGCCTTCTCGATGGACAGCCCGTGGTCCATCAGCTCGGCGTAGAAGTTCTCCCGCCCGAAGATGTCCTGGAAGTCCGCCGCGGCCTGGCGGGCCCTGTCCTCCTTGCCCGCGCGCAGCCACATGTTGACCTCGCCCGACGGGCAGCCCGTCGTCGCGATGAGGCCCTTGCCGTAGCGCTCGAGCAGGTCGCGGTCGAAGCGCGGCTTGCGGTACTGGCCCTCGAGGCTGGCCAGCGAGGAGATGCGGAAGAGGTTGTGCATACCCTCGGTGCTGCGGGCCAGCAGGGTCATGTGGGTGTAGGCCGCCTTGCCGCGGTTGGACCCGCCGTCACCCTCCTCGTCGATCAGCTTGTCGCCGAAGTCGAAGGGCGCGCGGTCGAACCGGGAGCCGGGCGTGTAGTAGCCCTCCATGCCGATGATCGGCTTCACGCCGGCGGCCTTGGCCTGCTTGTAGAAGTCGTAGGCGCCGAAGACGTTGCCGTGGTCGGTCATCGCCAGCGCCGGCATGCCCTGCTCGGCGGCGGCCCTGGTGACCTCGGGGAGCTTCGCCGCCCCGTCGAGCATCGAGTACTCGGTGTGGACGTGCAGGTGCACGAACGAGTCTGACGGGCTGCTCACTGCGGTGCGGTGCTCCTCACGGGTCGTGCTGGCCCGGCCGTCGGGTGCTCCGGCGGGCGACCGGCGGGGAAGACCGGGCGGTGCGGTGCGGGCTCGGGGACCGACTCCTCCCGGGCGACCGACGCGGGCCCGGGCCGGTCTCCCGATCCTCGCACCGGGGACGTTCTACGCCGAGGGTCTGACAGGACGTGTCTCGGCCCGCGGCGAGGCGCCGGTCACGTCCGCGGCGGGTCGAGTGCGCGCCGCATCGTCACGTGCACGATCCCGGCCTCCTCGTACTCCCCGCCGACGGCGGTGTAGCCGGCCCGCTCGTAGAAGCCCCGCGCGGTGACCTGCGCGTGCAGCTCCACCTCGGTCAGGCCTCGGGCGAGGGCCTGCCGGTGCAGCTCGCCGAGCACCGCCGCCCCGTGGCCGCGGCCCCGGACCGCGGCGTCGACGGCCATGCGCCCGATCACCGCCCGCCCGTCGCGCTCGAGCAGCCGCCCGGTCGCGACCACCCGGCCGGACCCGTCGCGGGCCACGGCGTGGACCGCGGTCGCGTCCGCGGCGTCCTGCTCGACCTCCGGCGGCACGCCCTGCTCCTCGACGAAGACCCGCGTGCGGAGGGCGACCACCTCGGGCCAGTCGGCGGCCGTCGCGACCGCGGCCGTCGCGGCGCTCACGCCAGCGCTCCGCCGGCGGCGCGCCGGGCGTGCAGCACCTCCGGCAGCGCCGACGACGGGACGAGCAGGAACCGCAGGTCGACGGCGGCGTGCAGCAGCACCGGCAGCAGCAGCGACCCGGTCTCCAGGTACAGCGCCGCGAACACCCCGCCGAGGACGCCGGTGAGCACGATCCCGGAGACGCCCTGGTAGGCGTGCGCCAGCCCGAAGGCCACGGCCGCGACGGCGACGAGCGCGACCCGCGGCAGGTCGCCGGCGACGGCGGCCACGACGGCGAGGAAGAAGCCGCGGTAGAGCCACTCCTCGCACACCCCCGCGGTCACCCCGACGACGGTGAACAGCCGCCGCTCGGACCGGCTGCGCGGCAGCAGCGCCAGCGTGGCGTGCACCGTCGGCTCGGCGTGGCGCCCCTCTCCCGGCTGCGGCAGCGTGGCCGCGCGGGCGAGTGCCCCGCCGCGCAGCGCCCGCACCGACGCCAGCGCGAGGACCAGGACCAGCACCGCGGCGACGCCGGTGACCGGCCCGGGCCACCCGGTGGGCCAGGCCAGCCCGACGGCGGCGGCGTCCACGTCCGGCGCCGCGAGCCAGATGGCCAGGGCGAGCAGCGCCAGGCCCCACTCGAGGACGAGCAGCCGCAGGTAGAAGGAGCGCCGGGCGGCCGGGTCCGACCGCAGCCGGCCCTCGAAGCGGCGGTGCAGCACCTGCCCGACCAGCGGCTCCCCGAGCACGAGGTAGACCCCGACGACGACGGCCGACAGCGCGGCGGGGCCGTAGTCGGCGAGGGAGGCGGGCAGACCGGACACGGGCGGCTGCTAGGGCTGCGGGCGCACGGTCAGGACTCGGCGCGCAGGATCGCCAGCGCCCCGGCGAGGTCGGCGGGGTAGGCGCTGGTGAACTCGACCCAGGAGCCGTCGGCGGGGTGGGCGAAGCCGAGCCGGACCGCGTGCAGCCACTGCCGGGACACCCCGAGGCGGGCGGCCAGCGTCGGGTCGGCGCCGTAGGTGGTGTCACCGACGCAGGGGTGGCGCAGCGCGGAGAAGTGCACCCGGATCTGGTGGGTGCGGCCGGTCTCGAGGTGGACGTCGACCAGGCTGGCCGCGGCGAAGGCCTCGACCACCTCGTAGTGCGTGACCGAGGGCCGCCCGCCGGAGACGACGGCGAACTTCCAGTCGTGCCGCGGGTGGCGGTCGATCGGGGCGTCGATGGTGCCGCGCGACGGGTCGGGGTGGCCCTGCACGAGCGCGTGGTAGCCCTTGTCGACGGTCCGCTCCCTGAACGCCGCCTTGAGGACGGTGTAGGCCCGCTCGCTCTTGGCGACCACCATCAGCCCCGTCGTCGCGGCGTCGAGGCGGTGCACCACGCCCTGCCGCTCCGGCGCGCCGGAGGTGGAGATCCGGTAGCCGGCCGCGGCCAGGCCGCCGACGACGGTCGGGCCCTCCCAGCCGGGGCTGGGGTGCGCGGCGACGCCGACCGGCTTGTCGACGACCACCACGTCGTCGTCGTCGTGGACGACGGTGAGGCCGGGCACCGGCTCCGGCGGCGGGGCCTCGACCGGGGGCGGGGGCAGCTCGACCTCCAGCCAGCTGCCGCCGCTGAGCCGGTCGCCCTTGCCGCGCACGCGGCCGTCGACCCAGACCTTGTCGGCGTCGGCCAGCTCGGCGGCGACCGCGCGGGAGAGGCCGAACAGCCGCGTCAGCGCCTGGTCGACCCGCTGCCCCTCGAGGCCGTCGGGCACCGGGAGGGCGCGGTGCAGGCCGGGAGCGCTCACGCCCCCATCGTGACAGAGGAAGGACCCCCTCCTCCCCACCCCTCGCAGGCTCGGGGCGGTGCCCTGGAGGGGCCGCTCAGGAGCGGCGGACCGCGTCGTCGCCACGGTCGCGGGCGCGGCTGCCGTCGAACTCGACGCCGCGCAGGGCGAGGACGGCGCCGAGCAGCCCACCGCAGACGATCGCCGAGTCGGCCACGTTGAAGATCGGGTAGACCTCGCCGTCCGGCGCGAACACCGACACGAAGTCGACGACGCCGCCGCGCAGGAACCCGGGGTCGCGGAACACCCGGTCGACGAGGTTGCCCAGGGCACCGCCGAGCACCAGGCCCAGCGCCACCGCCCAGCCGGTGGAGAACAGCCGCCGCGCCGTCCGGACGATGACCACCACGACCGCGACGGCGATCAGCGTGAAGACGACGGTGAAGCCCTCGGCGAAGGAGAACGCCGCGCCGGTGTTGCGCGCGTGCGTGAGGTAGAGCAGCCCGCCGAGCAGCCGGAGGTTCTCGCCCCGGTCGACCGTGGCGACGACGAGCAGCTTGCTGCCCAGGTCGGCGAGGAAGACCAGCACCGCGAGCCCGAGCAGCAGCCGGGTGCGCGGCCGGCGCGGCGGCGTCGCGGGGGCCCCGGCGGCGGCTCCCGGACCGGCCTCGGCCCCGTCGTCTCCGGCGACCTCGGGCTGCTCGTCCAGCGGGGGCTCCTCCTGCTCCGGGCGGCCGCGGGAGGCGGCCGACGAGGCGACGATAGCCTCGGCCGCCGACCCCTCCGGGCCGCCGCGCGGCCGTACCACCGCGCCGGTGGTGAGGCACGTCACCCGTGGGTAGACCAATCTCACACCCGCCGGGCGCGTGTACGGGCTCCGTTCGGCCGATCGTCGGAGATGGCGCACGTCCACCCGGCAGGAAGGCAGTCGTGTCCACCGACCTCGGTTCAGCAACCGACCCCGATGTGGTCCTCGTCGGCGGGGGCATCATGAGCGCGACGCTGGCGTCGCTGCTGGGTGTCGTCGCGCCCGACTGGAGCATCACCGTCTTCGAGTCCGCGACCGAGGTCGCCGGCGAGAGCTCCGACGCCTGGAACAACGCCGGCACCGGCCACGCGGCGCTCTGCGAGCTCAACTACACCCCGTCGGGGCCAGACGGCCGGGTCGACACCCGCAAGGCCCGCACCATCAACGAGCAGTTCCAGGTCTCGCGCCAGTTCTGGTCCCACCTCGTGCGCACCGGCCTGACCGGCTCGCCCAAGGAGTTCATCTCCCCCGTCCCGCACGTCAGCTTCGTGACCGGGGAGGGCGGCCGCACCTACATGCGCAACCGCCACGCAGCACTGTCGGCCGAGCCGCTGTTCGCCGGGCTCGAGTACACCGACGACCCCGCCGAGCTGGCGCAGTGGGTCCCCCTGGTCATGGACGGCCGCGACCCCGCGCAGGTCGTCGCCGCGACCCGCTCGGTCGCCGGGACCGACGTCAACTTCGGCGCCCTCACCCGGCTGCTGCTCGAGCAGGGCGAGGCCCGCGGCGTGCAGGTGCACACCGGCCAGCTGGTCACCGGCCTGGAGAAGCTCGACGACGGCCGCTGGAAGGTCACCGTCACCGACCGGCGGACCGGCGAGGACCGCACCCTGCGCACCCGGTTCGTCTTCGTCGGCGCCGGCGGAGGTGCCCTGCCGCTGCTGCAGAAGGCCGCGATCCCCGAGATCCGCGGGTTCGGCGGCTTCCCGGTCAGCGGGCTGTTCCTGCGCACCCGCTCGCCGGAGCTGGTCAGCCGACACCAGGCCAAGGTCTACGGGCAGGCCGCCGTCGGCGCGCCGCCCATGTCGGTGCCGCACCTGGACCTGCGCCTCGTCGACGGCGAGTACTCGCTGCTGTTCGGCCCCTACGCCGGGTTCTCGCCGAAGTTCCTCAAGGCCGGCTCGATGTTCGACCTGCCGCTGTCGGTGAAGCCCAACAACCTCGGCTCGATGCTCGGTGTGGCGCGCACCGAGATGGCGCTGACCAAGTACCTGGTCACCGAGCTGCTGCAGAGCCGCAAGGCCCGGCACCGCACCCTCGTCGAGTTCGTGCCGCTGGCCGAGCAGGCCGACTGGGAGATGATCACCGCCGGGCAGCGGGTGCAGGTCATCAAGCAGGACCCGACGAGCGGCAAGGGCGTGCTGCAGTTCGGCACCGAGCTCATCGTCGGCTCCGACCGCTCGATCGCCGGCCTGCTGGGCGCCTCCCCGGGCGCCTCGACGGCGGTCTCGGCGATGCTCACGCTGGTCGAGAATGCCTTCCCGGAGCGCGTCGCCGCCCGGCGGTCGGCGCTCGAGGAGGCCATCCCCTCCTACGGCCGCGACCTCTCCTCCGACCCGGCCCTGCTGGCCGCCGTCCGCACGGAGACGATGCAGACCCTCGAGCTCAACGGCTGAGACCCCACGCGACTGCGGGGAGACACCGTCCGGGCCTCCTCCGGACGACGACTCCCCCGGCAGTCGTCCCCCGGCTCCTCAGTCGGACTCGGTGGCCGCGCCCTGCTCGCCGCGCCAGCTGGCCAGCCGGCCGGCGCGGCTGACCGCCCGCAGCCGCCGCTCGGCCTCCGGGCGCGACCGGCGCGCCGAGACCAGCAGCGCCTGGTCCCCGCGCATGAGCCGGGTGGTCTCGTCGGGCACGAACGAGCGCCCGTCGCGGACGATGAGCACCACGGCGGCGTCCTCGGGCAGCCGCAGCTCGGGCAGGTAGACGCCGTGCAGCCGGGAGCCGTCGGGCACCCGCATCTGCATGAGCTCGGCGTCGAGCTCCTCCAGCGGCGCGGACTCCACCTCGATCTCCCGCGGGGTCAGCGGCGCGGCGATGCCCAGCCGGCGGGCCATCCAGGGCAGCGAGGAGCCCTGCACGAGCGTGAAGACGACGACCAGCACGAAGACCGTGTCGAACACGAGGGTGGCGCGGGACACCCCGGCGGTCAGCGGGATGGTGGCCAGCACGATGGGCACCGCGCCGCGCAGTCCCGCCCACGAGACGAAGGCCTGCTGCGCCCACGGCATCCGGAACCAGGCCAGGCTCGCCGCCACCGACAGCGGCCGCGCCACCAGCAGCAGCGCGAGGCCGATCAGCAGCGCCGGGCCGACCGCGGTGGGCAGCCGGCCGGGTGAGACGAGCAGGCCGAGCAGCACGAACAGCCCGATCTGCGCGAGCGAGGCCATGCCCTCGGCGAAGCCGATCGTCACCGCCCGGTGCGGCAGCGCGGCGTTGCCCAGCACCAGCCCGCACAGGTAGACCGCGACGAAGCCCGAGGTGTGCGCCAGCGACGCGGAGGCGTACGCGAGCACGCACAGCGCCAGCGTGGCCAGCGGGTAGAAGCCCGACAGCGGCAGCGCCGAGCGGCGCAGCAGCCAGGCGCCGCCCGCGCCGAGCGCCAGCCCGACCACCGCGCCGCCGGCGAGCTCGGCCACCACGACGACCGCGGTGACCCACCACGCCTCGGACTCCCCGCCGGTGAGGGTCTCCGACAGCGCGGCCACCAGCAGGATGACCGGGGCGTCGTTGAGGCCGCTCTCCACCTCCAGCGCGGCCACCATCCGGCGCGGCAGCGGCAGCCGGCGCAGCGTGGCGAACACCGCGGCGGCGTCGGTGGAGCTGACGACGGCGCCCAGCAGCAGCGCGAAGGGCCAGTCCAGGCCCAGCAGCCAGACGCCGACCGCCGCCGTCGTCGTCACGCTGACCGCGACACCGACCGTCGACAGCGCCAGCCCCGGGCCCACGGCGCGGCGGACGTCGGCCCACCGCGTCGTCAGCCCGCCCTCGGCGAGGATGACGACGAGCGCGGCGACGCCGAGGGTCTGGGTGAGCGCGACGTCCTCGAACTCGACGCCCAGGCCGCTCTCCCCCAGCGCCACGCCGAGGGCGAGGTAGAGCAGCAGGCTGGGCAGGCCCAGGCGGTCGGCGAGCCGCAGCGCCAGGGCGGCGACCAGCACGACCAGCGCCCCGACGGCGAGGGCCACGGTGACCGTGGTGTTCACCGCCGCCCGCCCATGGTGATCAGTCTCCCGTACGCCCGTGTCGGGGCCGTTGCGCCTGCACGCGATCGCGCTCGACGGCTCGGGGACAATGGAGGCGTGAGCTCTCCGTTCCGTGCGCTGCCGCCCCAGGTCGACCTGCCCGCGCTCGAGCAGGACGTGCTGCGGCGCTGGGAGGACGCCGACGTCTTCGCCCGGTCGCTGGAGGCCTCGCAGGGCAGGCCGCAGTGGGTCTTCTACGAGGGCCCGCCCACCGCCAACGGCCGCCCGGGCACCCACCACATCGAGGCGCGCGCCTTCAAGGACGTCTTCCCCCGCTTCAAGACGATGCAGGGCTGGCACGTGCCCCGCCGCGCCGGCTGGGACTGCCACGGCCTGCCGGTCGAGATCGCCGTCGAGCAGGAGCTCGGCTTCGCCGGCAAGCCCGACATCGAGCGCTACGGCATCGCGGAGTTCAACGCCCGCTGCCGCGAGTCGGTCATGCGGCACGTGGACGCCTTCAGCGACCTCACCCGCCGCATGGGCTACTGGGTCGACATGTCCACCGCCTACTGGACGATGGACCCCGCCTACGTCGAGAGCGTGTGGTGGTCGCTCAAGCAGGTCTTCGACAAGGGCCTGCTCGTCGAGGACCACCGCGTGGCGCCCTACTGCCCGCGCTGCGGCACCGGCCTGTCCGACCACGAGGTCGCGCAGGGCTACGAGTCGATCACCGACCCCTCGGTCTACGTCCGGCTGCCGGTCACCGACGGCGAGTGGGCCGGAAAGGCCGACCTGCTGGTCTGGACGACGACGCCGTGGACGCTGCCGTCCAACACCGCCGTCGCCGTGAACCCCGACGTCGCCTACCTCGTGGTGCGCAAGGACGACGCCGTCCTCGTCGTCGCCGAGCCGCTGGTCGCCGCGGTCCTGGGCGAGGACGTCGAGGTGCTGGCCCGCACCACCGGCCGCGACTGGGAGCGCACCCACTACCGGCGCCCCTTCGAGCTGGTCGACTTCCCCGAGGGTCCCGACGGCCGGCCACAGGACGCCCACTACGTCGTCCTGGCCGACTACGTCACCACCGACGACGGCACCGGCCTGGTGCACCAGTCCCCCGCCTTCGGCGCCGACGACCTCGCCGTCTGCCGCGCCTACGGCCTGCCCGTCGTCAACCCGATCGACGCCTCCGGCCACTTCCTGCCCGAGGTCGCGCTGGTCGGCGGGCGGTTCTTCAAGGCCGCCGACGACGAGCTCGTCGTCGACCTGCAGGCGCGCGGGGTGCTGTGGCGCGAGCAGCGCTACGAGCACAGCTACCCGCACTGCTGGCGCTGCCACACGCCGCTCATGTACTACGCGCAGCCGTCCTGGTACATCCGCACCAGCGCGGTCAAGGACCAGCTGCTCGCCGAGAACGAGAAGACCCGCTGGCACCCCGAGACCATCCAGTGGGGCCGCTACGGCGACTGGCTGAACAACAACGTCGACTGGGCGCTCTCCCGGGACCGGTACTGGGGCACGCCGCTGCCGATCTGGCGCAACGACGCCGACCCCTCGCGGATGGTCGTCGTCGGGTCGCTGGCGGAGCTGTCGGAGCTGACCGGTGAGGACCTCGCCGGCCTCGACCCGCACCGGCCGTTCATCGACGAGGTGACCTTCACCCGCCCCGGCGAGGAGGGCACCTACCGGCGGGTGCCGCAGGTCGTCGACGCCTGGTACGACTCCGGCTCGATGCCCTTCGCGCAGTGGGGCGCCCCGCACCGGAACCTGGCCGAGTTCGAGGCGTCCTACCCCGCGCAGTTCATCTGCGAGGCCATCGACCAGACCCGCGGCTGGTTCTACTCGCTCATGGCGGTGGGCACCGTCGTGTTCGGGAGGAACGCCTACGAGGACGTGCTGTGCCTCGGCCACATCCTCGCCGAGGACGGCCGCAAGATGAGCAAGCACCTGGGCAACATCCTCGAGCCGATCCCGCTGATGGACCGCCACGGCGCCGACGCCGTCCGCTGGTTCATGCTCGCCGGCGGCTCGCCGTGGTCGGCCCGCCGGGTGGGCCACGAGACGCTGTCCGAGGTGGTCCGCAAGGTCCTGCTGACCTACTGGAACACCGCGAGCTTCCTCACGCTCTACGCCGAGACCAACGGCTGGGACCCGGCCGCGACGCCGGCCCCGCCGCGCGCCGAGCGGCCGCTGCTGGACCGCTGGGCGCTGGCGCAGCTGGCCGCGGTCACCGAGGGCGTCACCGAGGCGCTGGAGGCCTTCGACACCCAGGGCGCCGGCCGGCTGCTGGCGCAGTTCGTCGACGACCTGTCCAACTGGTACGTGCGCCGCTCCCGCCGCCGCTTCTGGGACGGCGACCCCTCGGCGCTGGGCACGCTGCACGAGGTGCTCGACGGCCTGACCCGGCTCATGGCGCCGTTCACGCCGTTCGTCACCGAGGAGGTGTGGACCCGCGTCGTGCGGCCCGGCCTCGGCGGGGACGCCCCCGACTCGGTGCACCTCGCCTCCTGGCCGGCCGTCGACGCCGCTGCCCGCGACCCGCAGCTGGTGGCCCAGGTCGACCTGGTGCGCCGGCTGGTGGAGCTGGGCCGCGCCGCCCGCACGGCGGCGAAGGTGCGCACCCGGCAGCCGCTGGCGCGGGCGCTGGTGGCCGCGCCGGGCTGGGCGACGATGGGCCGCGACCTGGTGGCCGAGGTCGCCGACGAGCTCAACGTGGCCGAGCTGGTCGAGCTCGCGGCGGTGGGCGGCGACCTGGTCGACGTCAGCGTGAAGGTCGACTTCCGCGCGGTCGGCCGGCGGCTGGGCGGGCAGGTGCAGGCGGTGGCGAAGGCCGTCGCCGCGGCCGACCCGGCCGCGCTCGTGTCGGCCTACCGGTCGGGGACGGCGACGGTCGACGTCGAGGGGCAGACCGTGCCGCTCGAGGACGGCGACCTGGTGGTCACCGAGACGCCGCGCGAGGGCTGGGGCGTGGCCAGCGCCGGCGGCCTCACCGTGGCGCTGGACCTGACGCTGACGCCGGAGCTGGAGCGCGCCGGGCTGGTCCGCGAGGCGGTGCGCCTGGTCCAGGAGGCCCGCAAGAACGCGGGCCTGGCGGTCAGCGACCGGATCCGGCTGTGGTGGACCGCCGAGGGCACGATGGCCGAGGCACTCACCGGGGCCGGCGAGGAGCTGGCCGGCGAGGTGCTCGCGACCGCCGTGCACGCCGGTGCCGCGGGTGAGGGTCCCGGCGTCGAGGGACCCTCGGGCTCGCGCTTCTGGCTCGCCCGCGCCTGACCTCGCCGCCCGCCGCGGTCAGCCGCGGCGGGCGGCCTTCCGGGCGCGCTCGGCGTCGGCGAGGAACCGGTCGGGGCCGCAGCGTCCGCACGGGGTGAACCCGTCGGTGCGCGCCTCCCTCACCGGCAGCGGGATGGTCTCCCGGCCGGCCAGCCAGGGGCAGTCGGCCAGGTGGTAGCGGGGGTGCTCGTCGACCACGAGCACCTCGTCGGTCAGGTCCACGACCAGGAGCAGGTCGGTGACCTCGACGTCCTCCTCCGGCGGGTCGGCCTGGTCCGCGGCCGCGGCGGCGGGGGTGCCGTTGCCGCTGGCGGCCGTGGTCGGCCGGGACGCGGTGACCGGGGGGTGGGCGGACGCGGGGGCCCCCGCCACGTCACCGGGGGCCTCGTGGTCACCGGGGGCCTCGTGGCGCCCGTGCCGGCCGGCGGGCCCGTCGTCGGCCGGGGGTCCGTCGGCAGCCGGCGTCGGCGGGGCGGCCGGCGTGGCGCTCGGCGCCGCCGTCGCGGCGGCCGCCGTCCGGCCGGCGGAGCGGGCCGGCTGCGGCTCGGACCCCGGTCGGCGGGCCGGGACGCGGGTGCCCGCCGGTGCCCGCAGCCGGGCGACCACCAGCAGGACCGCGGCGAGGGCGCAGGCGGCGACGCAGGCCCAGTACCAGGCGGTGTCGGCGGTCAGGACGCCGGCGACGAACAGCCCGAGGCCGGCGAGCACGAGGAGACCGGCGGCGACGACCACGGCGCGACTGTAGCGGCGGACGGGCCGGGGACCCCGGCCCGTCCCGGCCCGGGAACGCGACAGGGCCCCCGGACGGGAGTCCGGGGGCCCTGTCGGGGATCGCGCGTCAGGCGGGAGCGTGCTGCGTCTGCCGGGTGGCCGACGACGGCTCGGCCGAGCCGCGGGCGTCGAGGTCGCGCAGGTGCGACTCGAGGTAGGACCGGAAGCGGGTCCGGTACTCGCGCTCGAAGGTGCGCAGCTCCTCGATCTTGCGCTCGAGGTTGGCCCGCTTCTCCTCGAGGCCGCCCATGACCTCGGCGTGCCGGCGCTCGGCGTCCTGGTCGAGGGCCGCGGCCTTGGCGCGGGCCTCGCGCTCCATCGTGTCGGCGCGGGTGCGCGCGTCGTTGAGCATCGAGTCGGCCCGGGTGCGGGCCTCGCTGACCATCTGCTCGCTCTTGGCGCGTGCCTCGGCGACCATCCGGTCGCTGTTGGTCTTGGCCGTGGAGACCATCTGGTCGGCCTGGGACTTGGCCTCGTTGACGTAGCGGTCGGCGGTCTCCGACGCCAGCGCCAGCATCCGGGAGGCGCGCGCGGTGTCGTCCTCGCGGGCCACCGGCTGCGGCGGCGGGGCGGGCGCCGGAGCCGGCGTCGGCTCCGGGGCCACCGGCTGGGCGGCGACACGGCCGGTGCTCGAGCCGGCGCGCAGCTCGTTGTTCTCCTCGATCAGCCGGGCGAGCTCGGCCTCCACCACGTCGAGGAACGCGTCGACCTCGTCCTCGTCGTAGCCACGCTTACCGATCGGCGGCTTCTTGAAGACGACGTTGTGCACGTCGGCTGGCGTGAGTGGCAAGGGGCTCACCTCGGGTCGGACGGCGGGTACGGGGTCTGTCGGGTCGCGCGCCGGTGCGCGCGCACGGCGGTCACGCGGTGAGGGCGAGACCGGACGTGATGCTCCGCAGGATGTAGACGGCGATCAAGAGCACCATAAACGCGAGGTCCAGTCGGATGGACCCCAGGTTCAGGGGCGGGATCACCTTCCGGATCGCCTTGAGCGGCGGATCGGTGGTCGCGTACACGACCTCCAGGCCCGCGGCGACGAAGCCGGACGGGCGCCAACTGCGCGCCAGCACCATCACCCAGTCCACGACGAAACGCGCGAACAGGAGGATGAGGAAGACGAGCAGGACCGATGACACGACCTGCCAGAAGATGCCCACTGTCCTCGCTCGTCCCGGGGCACCAGCGGTGCCGTTGTCTCTGCGCTCCCAGCGCCCCGGCCGACGGCGTCAGGACTCCTCGAAGAACCCGCCCTCGCGGATCTTGGCCTTGTCCTCGGCCGTCACGTCGACGTCCCGCGGGCTGAGCAGGAACACCTTGGCCGTGACGGGCTCGATGCTACCGCGCAGCCCGAAGACGAGTCCCGCGGCGAAGTCCACCAGTCGCCGCGCGTCGGCGTGGTCGAGCTCGGTCAGGTTCATGATGACCGGGCTCCCCTCGCGGAACGCCTCGCCGATGGCGCGCGCCTCGTTGTAGGTCTTGGGGTGCAGCGTGGTGATCCGGTAGGGCTGCGCCACGGGGGCGGGCGCCGGCTCGGGCACCGCGGCCACCTGCTCGCGGGCCGCCAGGCCGGCCGCGGAGGCACCCGCGCCGCCGGCGCCGACCGCACCGAGCCGCGAGGGTCCCGAGGCGGCCGGGGCGACGCCGGACACCGGCTGCGCCAGGCCGATGCGGGGTGCGCCCGCGCGGCGGAGGACGGCGGGCTCGGAGCCGGCCGGGGCGGGGGTGCGGACGGCGGGACGGCCCTCGTCGGCGCGGTCGCCGTCGTAGCGGTCACCGGAGGAGCGGTCGCCGTCGTAGCGGTCGCCGTCGTAGCGGACACCGTCGTGCCGGTCGGCCTCGCGGCGGCGCCCCTCGTCGGTGCGCTCGCCGGGGTGGCTGTCGCCCAGGCGGTCGTAGCGGCGCTCGTCGTAGCGGCCGGAGTCGAAGCGGCCGTCGTCGTACCGGGCCGCGTCGTAGCGGCCCTCGTCGTAGCGGCCCTCGTCCAGGCCCCGGGAGTCGAACCGGCCCTCGTCGTAGCGGCCGTCGTCGTAGCGGCCGTCGTCGTACCGGTCGTGGTGGTCGGACTGGCGCGCGTCGTAGCGCCCGTAGGCGCGGGCGTCGTCGTCCTCGACGAGTCCGAGGTAGATGCCCATCTTCCGCATGGCACCGGCCATCAGACGACCTCCTCCGGGGATCCGGGTGGGACCCCTGTGACTGGTGTGACTCGCGCCGAGGTTAGGGGCCGGGAGCCGAAGAGCGCGGTACCGACACGCACGAGCGTGGCGCCCGCCGCGATCGCCTCCTCGAGGTCCCCGCTCATCCCCGCCGACAGCTCCGCGGCGCCGGGGTGGTCGGCCCGGACGCGCGCGGCGAGGTCCGCCAGGCGGGCGAAGGCGGGCCCGGGCTCCTCGCCGCGCGGCGCGACCGCCATGAGGCCGCGCAGCGTCAGGCCGGGCAGGTCCGCGACGGCGTCGGCGAGGGCGGGGACGTCCTCCGGCGCGGCGCCGCCGCGCTCGGCCAGCTCGCCGGCCGCGCCGCCGAGGTCGACCTGCAGGAAGACCCCGACCGGGTGGCCGGTCTCCTCCCCCACCCGGGCCAGGGCGCGGGCCAGCGGGAGCCGGTCGAGGGAGTGCACGACGGCGCCGGTGCGGGCGACGGCGGCGGCCTTGTTGCGCTGCAGCTGACCGACGAAGTGCCACTCGAGCGGCAGGTCGGCGAGCTCGGCGGCCTTGGCGGTGAGCTCCTGGGCGCGGTTCTCGCCGAACGCCGCCTGGCCGAGCGCGGCGAGCTCGCGGACCGCCCCGGCCGGCCAGGTCTTGCTGACGGCGAGCAGCGTCACCGACGACGGGTCGCGCCCGGCGGTCCGGGCCGCGGTGGCGATGCGGTCGCGGACGGCCTGCAGGCGGTCGGCCGGGGAGGTCATGGGCCGATCCTCCCCGCCGCTCACCCCAGCCAGGTGACGCCGGCCTGCCGGCCGGTGACGCCGTCGCGGCGGTGGCTGAACAGCCGCCGGTCCTCGACGGTGCAGCGCGGGTCGTGCACCACCTGGGGCAGGCCCGCGCGGGTCAGCAGCTCGGCGAGGCCGGCGCGCAGGTCCAGCCCGGGCGTCCCCCTGCGGGTGCGGACGGCGGCGGCGGGCGCCACCCGGGCCACCTCGGCCTGCATCTCGCGCGGCACCTCGTAGTCGGCGCCGCAGACGGCCGGGCCGAGCAGCGCGGTGGTGTCCGACGGCCGGCTGCCCAGCCGGGCCATGGCGGCCAGCGTGGCGGGGACGACGCCCCGGCGGACGCCCTCGCGGCCGGCGTGGACGGCGGCGACCACACCGGCGACCGGGTCGGCCAGGAGCACCGGCACGCAGTCGGCGACCAGCACGCACAGCACCAGGCCCGGGGTGCGGGTCACCAGCGCGTCGGTGGCGGGCAGCGGGCCCTCGACCGGCCCGTCGACGACGGCGACGCCGGTGCCGTGGACCTGGTCCATCCACACCAGCCGCTCGCCGGGCACGCCGATCTCGCGGGCCAGGCGCTCGCGGTTGGCCGCGACGTCGACGGGGTCGTCGCCGACGTGGCCGCCGAGGTTGAACGCGTCGTGGGGCGGACGCGAGCGGCCGCCCCGCCGGTCGGTGACCACCCTGCGGGGGCGCACCGCCGGCGGGGCAGGTGACGTGCTGGAACGGCCCCCGTGCAGGGGCCCGCCCTGAGCGGAGCGAGGGGTGGGGGGCACGGGGGTCCTTCTACTGGCGCAGGAACTCCGGGATGTCGAGCTCCTCCTCGAAGTCCTCGTTGCCCAGCGGCCGGCGGCCGGCCGACGCTGCGCTCGCCGCGGCGTTCTGCACCGGCGGCAGCGGCGGGACGGTGATCCCGCCGCCCGGAGGCGGGGCCTGCCGGACCGGCGCCGGGGCGGGTGCCGGCGCGGCGGCCGGTGCCACGGGCGCCGGCGGGACGTGCCCGACGAGGCGCTCCCCCGTCGCCCGCGGCGGGGCGGGGGCGACCGGCGGCGACGCGCTGAACCGGCTCGGCGCCGCGGCCGGGGGCGCCGCCGGGACCGACGCGACGGCGCCGTCCTTGCGGGCCGAGGGCCGGCCGCCGTCGAAGCCCGCGGCGATGACGGTCACGCGGACCTCGTCGCCCAGGGCGTCGTCGATCACCGCACCGAAGATGATGTTGGCGTCGGCGTGCGCGGCGTCCGAGACCAGCGAGGCGGCCTCGTTGATCTCGAACAGGCCGAGGTCCGACCCGCCGGAGATCGACAGCAGGACGCCGTGGGCGCCCTCCATCGAGGCCTCCAGCAGCGGGCTGGCGATGGCCTGCTCGGCCGCGAGCAGCGCGCGGTTGTCGCCGCGGGCGCTGCCGATGCCCATGAGCGCCGAGCCCGCCCCGGACATGACCGACTTGACGTCGGCGAAGTCCAGGTTGATCAGGCCGGGCGTGGTGATCAGGTCGGTGATGCCCTGGACACCGGAGAGCAGCACCTGGTCGGCGGTGCGGAAGGCGTCCATCACGCTGACGTTGCGGTCACCGAGCTGCAGCAGCCGGTCGTTGGGGATGACGATGAGCGTGTCGCACTCGTTGCGCAGCTCCTCGATCCCCGACTCGGCCTGCACCGCGCGGCGCTTGCCCTCGAAGGAGAACGGCCGGGTCACCACACCGATGGTCAGCGCGCCGAGCTTGCGGGCGATCGAGGCGACGACGGGCGCACCGCCGGTGCCGGTGCCGCCGCCCTCGCCGGCGGTCACGAAGACCATGTCGGCGCCCTTGAGCACCTCCTCGATCTCCTCGCGGTGGTCCTCGGCGGCCTGCCGGCCGACGTCGGGCTGCGCGCCGGCGCCGAGGCCGCGGGTGAGCTCGCGGCCGACGTCGAGCTTGACGTCGGCGTCGCTCATCAGCAGCGCCTGCGCGTCGGTGTTGATGGCGATGAACTCCACCCCCTTCAGACCGACCTCGATCATCCGGTTGACCGCGTTCACGCCGCCGCCGCCGATGCCGACGACCTTGATGACCGCGAGGTAGTTGTGCGGAGGTGTCATGTGGGGCTCCCGACCTCGACCCTCATCCTCAAGTGGAGACTTAGTGTTATGTCAACTGGGTCGACGCGGACGAAGTTAGGTGGGGCGCGTCCGGCCCTACAAGCACCCTCCCCGGCCCGGCGTGTCGCGACCACGACACCTCACGGACACCGGGCGACCCGGTGGTCACATCTGCACCACTGTGGGTGACGACCCGCCTGTCCCAGGCCTCATCCCCGGCTCGAGAGTCGCTCCACGAGCGGGACCAGGACGAATCGGATCCGTGCTGCGTGTCGGGCGTGTCGCGGCAGTGGGCGTGTCGGCGGCGCACCGCCGCGACCGCTGTCCGCGCCCGCCCGCGCACCCTCTGCGAGGACCTCGGCCCTCCTGCGGGGGCCCGCGGCGAGCACGCGAGCCGTGGGGGGCAGGGAGGTCCTCACCGGAGGACGACGGCGCGCGGAGCGCTCACGTCGATCGCGGCCGCGGGGTCGAGCGCACCGGAGGCGACCTGGGCCAGCAGGGCCACGAGCACGGCGGCCTTGTCGTCGGCGTCGTCGGCACCGCCCCAGACGACGGTCGTGCCGTCGGCCAGGGTCAGCGTGACGTCCTCGCCGGTGGTGGCCCGGGCGCCGGTGACCTGCGCGCGGACGTCGGACGGCAGCGACACCAGCGCGCCCAGGGCCGAGCGGGTGGCCGGGTCGTCGGGGCCCGGTGCGGCGACGTCGAGCGGGACGACGCCCTCGGGCGCCTCGCCGGTGACGGTGTCGAAGAGCACGCCGGAGGCGTCGACCAGCGAGCGCGTGCCGGCCTGCTCGACGACCGCGACCGGCCGCCGCTCGACCACCGTGACGACGACGCTGCGCGGCCAGCCCCGGGTGACCGCGACGTCGGCCACCTGGGGCAGCCGGGCCACGCGTGCCGCCGCGGCCTCGACGTCGACCCGCAGCAGCGGCGTCCCCCCGGGGATCCCGGCGGCGGAGCGCACCTGCTCGGCGGTGAGCGTCGTGGCGCCGTCGACGCGGACCTGGTGCACGGCCAGCAGCGGGCTGGCCCACACCGCCCACCAGGCCAGGGCGACGACGGCGACGGCGACCACCGCGCGGACGACGCGGCGCCGGCGGCGGTCGGCCGGGGTGTCGCGGCGCGGGCGGCGCCGGGCCGGCCGGACGACCTCGGCCGGGACCCCGCGCTCCCGGTCGGCGGTCGTCAGGCCGGAGCGGCTCACTGCCGGGGGTCCCCGTCGTCGCCGGGAACGCCGCCGTCCAGCGCGGCGAGGACCTCCGGGCCGAGCATCGAGACGTTGCCGGCGCCCATGGTGATGACCAGGTCGCCGGGACGGGCGCGGCCGGCCAGGGCCGGCGCGGCCGCCGACCACGAGGGCTCGAAGGCCACCTGCCCGGCCGGCAGCGGGACGGCGTCGGCCACCAGCGCCCCGGTGACGCCGGGCACGGGGTCCTCGCGGGCGCCGTACACGTCCATGACCACGACCTCGTCGGCCAGGCCGAGGGCGGCGCCGAAGGCGGTCGCGAACTCGCGGGTGCGGCTGTAGAGGTGCGGCTGGAAGGCGACGACGACGCGCCCCTCGCCGGCCACCGCGCGGGCGGCGCGCAGCTGGGCGGTCACCTCGGTCGGGTGGTGGGCGTAGTCGTCGTAGACGCGCACCCCCGCGGCCACGCCCTTGAGCTCGAACCGGCGGTGCACGCCGCCGAAGCGCTCGAGCCCCGCGATCAGACCCTCGGCGGGCAGGCCGAGCTCGAGGCCGGCCAGCAGCGCGGCGGCGCTGTTGCGGGCCATGTGCTCGCCGGGCACCCGGATCCGGACCCGGCCGAGCACCGCGCCGTCCAGGACGGCGATCCAGCTCGTGGCGTCCGGGCCGACGTCGAGGTCGACCATCCGCAGGTCGGCGTCCGCGGCGGTGCCGTAGGTGCGCACCCGGGCCGGCGTCGGGACGCCGCGCAACCGGGCCGCGCCGGGGTCGTCGGCGCAGAGGACGACGAACCCGCCGGGGTGCACCGTGCCGAGGAACCGGTCGAAGGCCGCCTCGACCGCGGCGAGGTCGCCGTAGTTGTCCAGGTGGTCGGCCTCGACGTTGGTGACGATCGCCCCGTGGGGGGCCAGCAGCAGGAAGGAGCGGTCGCTCTCGTCGGCCTCGGCGACGAAGACGTCGCCCTCCCCCGCGTGCGCGTTGCTGCCCGACTCGTTGAGGGTGCCGCCGATGGCGAAGGACGCGTCGACCCCGCAAGCCTGCACGGCGACGGTGAGCATGGAGGTGGTCGAGGTCTTGCCGTGGGTCCCGGCGACGGCCACGCTGCGCCGCCCCGCCATGACCGCGGCGAGCGCCACCGCGCGCGGCAGCACCAGCAGCCCGCGGGCGCGGGCGGCGGCGAGCTCGGGGTTGTCCTCGCGGATCGCGGAGGAGACCACCACGCTGTCGGCGTCGCCGAGGTGGGCGGCCTCGTGCCCGACCTCCACCCGGGCGCCCAGGGCGCGCAGCGCCAGCAGGGTCGGGGTGTCGCGCCGGTCGCTGCCGGAGACCCGCACCCCGCGGGCCAGCAGGATGCGCGCGATGCCGCTCATGCCGGCACCGCCGATCCCGACGAAGTGCACCGCGCCGAGCTCCTCCAGGGAGGGCACGGGCGCCGTCCAGGCCGCCGTCGCGTCAGCGGTCACCGGTGGCCACCTCCAGCACGATGTCGGCCAACCGCTCGTCGGCGTCGGGCACACCGGCCGCCGCCGCGTGCGCGGCGTACGCCGAGAGCGCGGCGGGGTCGGTCAGGAGCGGCAGCAGGGTGGCCTCGATCCAGGAGGGCGAGAGGTCGGCGTCGTCGACCAGGAGCCCGCCGCCGGCCTCCACCACCGGCAGGGCGTTGCGCCGCTGCTCGCCGTTGCCGATGGGCAGCGGCACGAACGCCGCGGGCAGGCCGACCGCCGAGAGCTCCGCGACGGTCACCGCGCCCGAGCGGCACAGCGCCAGGTCGGCGGCGGCGTAGGCGAGGTCCATCCGCTCCAGGTAGTCGACGACGACGTAGGGCGCCGCGCCGGCCGGGCGGGGCGGCACCGAGACGTCGGTGTTCTTGGGGCCGCGGGCGTGCAGCACCTGGACGCCGGCGGAGGTGAGCGCGTCGGCCGCGGCGGTGGCCGCCCGGTTGAGCGAGGCCGCGCCCTGCGAGCCGCCGAAGACCAGCAGCGTGGGCCGGTCGGCGTCCAGGCCGAAGGTCTCCCGGGCCTCGGCGCGCCGGGCGGCGCGGTCCAGGCCGCTGATCGCCGTGCGCAGCGGCATGCCCACGTGCTCGCCGCGGTGCAGCGGCGTGTCCGGCACGGTGACCGCCACGCGGGCGGCGATCCGCGCACCGATCCGGTTGGCGAGCCCGGGCAGCGCGTTCTGCTCGTGCACGACCACCGGCACCCCCGCGCGCCGGGCGGCCAGGTAGGCCGGCAGCGCGACGTACCCGCCGAACCCGACGACGACGTCGGCGGCCAGCTCCTCGAGCAGCGCGCGGGTCTCGGCGACCGAGCGGCGCACCCGGCCGGGCACGCGCAGCAGGTCGAGCGTGGGCCTGCGGGGCAGCGGGACGGGCGGGATCAGCCGCAGGTCGTAGCCGCGGGCGGGCACCAGCCGGGTCTCCATGCCGCGGGCGGTGCCCAGGCAGGTGATCCGCGGCGCCTCGGAGCGGCGGCCGAGCGCGTCGGCCAGCGCCAGCATCGGCTCGATGTGGCCGCCGGTGCCGCCACCGGCCAGGACCACCGACCGCGGGCTCACCGGGACCGTCCCGGGCGGTCGGCCGGGCGCACGGGGGCGCGGTCGCGGTCGGCCGGGCGGGCCGGCACGCGGTCCCGCTCGGGCGCCGGGCGGCCGGGGACGCCCCGCGGCGGTCGGCCGGCCGCGGCCCGTCGGGCAGGTGGACGTCGGCGGCGCGCCGCACCGGGTGGGCCTCCACGGGACGGCGGCCGACCGGGCGGGGTGCCCGCTCGGGGCGGGGCCGGCGGGGCCGGACCGGGTCGACGGCGTGCGCGGGGACGGGCAGCAGCCAGCGGGCCAGGCGGCCGCGCGGGACGCGGCGCAGGTGCTCGATGGCGTCGGGCTCGGATCGGGCGAAGCGGATGAGGAGTCCCACGATGAAGAGGGTGAGCACCAGCGAGGTGCCACCGGCGGAGACCAGCGGCAGCGTGACCCCGGTGACCGGGAGCAGGCCCACCACGTAGCCCATGTTCAGGGCCGCCTGGCCGACCAGCCAGACGGTGATCGCCACGCTGGCCAGCGACACGAAGCGGTCGGCCGAGCGGCGGGCGATGCGGAAGCCGGCGTAGGCCAGCACCGCGTAGAGGGTGATCACGACCAGGCAGCCGAGGAAGCCGAGCTCCTCGCCGATGATCGCGAAGATGTAGTCCGACTCGGCCTCGGGCAGCAGGTTCCACTTCATGGCGCTGTTGCCCAGGCCCACGCCCCACAGGCCGCCGGTGGCCAGGGCGTAGAAGCCACGGATCGCCTGGAAGCCGGTGTCGGTGGGGTCGTCGAAGGGGTGGAGGAACGCGGTGACCCGCTCCATCCGGTACTCCGACGTCCCGACCATGAGGACGACGAGGGTGACCACGCCCGCCCCGGCGATCGCCCAGAGCCGGCCGGGCAGGCCGCCGGCGTAGAGCAGGCCCGCCACGACCAGCAGGAGGCTGACCACCGCGCCGAAGTCCGGCTCGAGCATGAGCAGCCCGCACAGCAGGACGAACACCGGGACCAGCGGCAGCAGCAGCGTCTTGACCGTCAGGTGCCGCCCGTGCACGGCCAGCACGTGCGCGCCCCACAGGGAGACGACGAGCTTGGACAGCTCGGAGGGCTGGAAGTCGGTGAAGCCGAGGCTGATCCACGCCCGGGAGCCGTTGTACTCCACGCCGATGCCCGGCACGAGCACCGCCACCAGCAGGACGACGACGGCGACGAGCGCCATCGGCGACCAGCGGCGGACCAGACCCGCGGGCAGCCGCACCGCCACCCCGAGGGCGACCAGGCCGAGGGCGGCGAACAGCAGCTGGTCGACGCCGGGGCGCCAGGCCGGCTGGTCGGCCAGCGCGGCCTCGATCGCCGAGGCGGAGAAGACCATCACCAGCCCGATGGCCAGCAGCAGCCCGGCGGCGCCGATGACCAGGTGGCAGCTGGTCATGGGCCCGTCGAGCCAGGCGGGCCCGCGCAGCCGCGGGCGCGGGCCGGCGGCGGGCGCCCGGCGCGGCGTGCGGCGGGTGCGGGTCGACTCGCTCCGGCCGTCCATCCCGCCATCGTCGCCGCTGGCGGCGTGCAGCCGGGTCAACGGCCGCGCGTGTCGCGCCCGGTCCCCGCGGGACCGCACGCTCCCCGACCGCGTGCTCACAGCCCGGTGATGGACAGCCAGTCGGCGTAGAACAGTCCGAGGCCGAAGGCCACGGCCATGCCGGTGACCAGCCAGAACCGCACGATGACGGTGTTCTCCGCCCACCCGGCCAGCTCGAAGTGGTGGTGCAGCGGTGCCATCCGGAACACCCGGCGGCGGGTGGCGCGGAAGAAGGCCACCTGGATGACCACCGAGAGGGTCACCGCGACGAACAGGCCGCCGAGCACGATGAGCAGCAGCTCGGTGCGGGTGACGACGGCCAGCCCGGCCAGCAGGCCGCCGAGGGCCAGCGAGCCGGTGTCGCCCATGAAGATCCGCGCCGGGCTGGTGTTCCACCACAGGAAGCCCAGGCAGGCGCCGAGGCCGGCGGCGGCCACCAGCGTGATGTCGAGCGGGTCGCGCACCTGGTAGCAGCCGTCGACGAGCGCGCTGGAGCAGTCGTGGGTGAACTGCCAGAACGAGATGACCGTGTAGGCGCCGCAGACCATGGCCGAGCAGCCGGCCGCCAGCCCGTCGAGGCCGTCGGTCAGGTTGACCGCGTTGGAGAACCCGGCGATGAACAGGTAGGCCAGGATCACGAACCCGACCGAGCCGAGGAACAGCGGCCCGATGTCGCGGACGAAGGAGACGAACTCGGAGGCCGGCCGCACGCCGGCCTCGTCCGGGAAGTTCATGGCGAGCACGGCGAAGGAGACGCCGACGACCAGCTGGCCGACCAGCTTCGACGTCTTGTTGAGGCCGAGGCTCCGCCGGAACCGGATCTTGAGGTAGTCGTCGAGGAAGCCGACGGTGCCCAGGCCCACCATGAGGAAGAGCACCAGCAGCCCGCTGGCGGTGACCCCGCGGTTGGGCTGGCCGATGAGGAACAGGTGCGAGAGCAGGTACCCGCCGACCGTCGCACCGACGATGACGGTGCCCCCCATGGTGGGCGTGCCCTTCTTCGACAGGTGGGACTCGGGACCGTCGTCGCGGATCTCCTGCCCGAAGCCGCGCCGGCGGAAGACCCGGACGGCCAGCGGCGTGCAGAGGATCGAGATGATCAGCCCGAAGGCCGCTGCGATGAGGACGGACTTCACGCGCCTGCCCCGGCCCGGTCCCCGTCGGCCCCGTCCGCGGTCAGCAGGCCGTCCGCCAGGACCTCCAGCCCGTGGGACCGGCTGGCCTTCACCAGCACGACGTCACCGGGCACCAGCACCTCCGAGAGCAAGTCGAGTGCGGCCGCCCGGTCGGGCACGGACACGGCGGCCGTCCCGTGCCCTCCTCCGGCGCCCTGCCCGTGGCGGGCACCGGCGGCCGTGGCACCCGCCACCATCCCTACCCCATCCGGCCCGACGGCGACGAGCAGGTCGACCCCGGCGGCGACCGCGTCTCGCCCCAGCCGCTCGTGCTCGGCGTCGGCGTCGGGACCGAGCTCGGCCATCCCGCCGAGGACGGCGACCCGGCGGGTCGCGGGGAGCCCGGCGAGCGCGGCGAGGGCGGCGCGCATCGACTCGGGGTTGGCGTTGTAGGCGTCGTTGACCACGGTGACCCCGTCGGCGCGGCGGGTGACCTCCATGCGCCAGCGGCTGCGCGGCCGCGCGGCCGACAGCGCCGCGGCGACCGCGGCGGGGGTCATGCCGGCGGCCAGCGCGGCGGCGGCGGCCGACAGCGCGTTGGCCACCTGGTGCTCCCCCACGACCTGCAGCGCCACCGGGTGTTCCTCCCCGGCGGCGGCGAGGGTGAAGCGGGCGCGGGCGGCGTCGTCGAGCGTGACGCCGGTGGCGCGGACGTCGGCGTCCGCCGAGCGGCCGGTGGTGACCACCCGGGCACGGGTGCGCGGCGCCATCCCGAGCACCCGCGGGTCGTCGGCGTTGAGGACGGCGGTCCCGGACTCCGGCAGCGCCTCCACCAGCTCGCCCTTGGCCAGCGCGATCCCGTCGACCGAGCCGAACTCCCCGAGGTGCGCCGAGCCGACGTTGAGGACGACGCCGACGTCGGGCCGGGCGACGCCGCACAGCCGGGCGATGTGGCCGACGCCGCGCGCGCCCATCTCCAGCACCAGGTGGCGGGTCGTCTCGTCGGCCGACAGCACGGTGAGCGGCAGGCCGATGTCGTTGTTGAAGGAGCCGGGCGGGCTGACCGTGGGCCCGGCGGCGGCGAGCACCTGGCCGAGCAGGTCCTTGGTCGAGGTCTTGCCCGAGGAGCCGGTGATGCCGATCGTCAGCAACCCGCCCGCCCGCGGGCCGTCCGCGGCCAGCCGGGTGTGCACGGCGGCGGCCAGCCGGCCCAACGCGGCGACGGCGTCGTCGACGACCAGCGCCGGCAGCGGGCCACCGGGGCGGGTGGTCAGCGCGGCGACGGCACCGGCGGCGGCCGCGGCGTCGAGGAAGTCGTGCCCGTCGACGCGCTCGCCGGCGACGGCGACGAACAGGTCGCCGGGGCCGACGGTGCGCGAGTCGAGGGTGACGCCGGTGACGGTCCCCTCGGCGGCGTGCGGAAGCGCTGCGCCGACGGCCTCCGCGACCTCGGCGAGGGTCAGGGCGATCACCGGCGGGCCGCCCCGGCGGGCGTGCCGGCGGTGGTGGCGGCGGTGGCGGCAGTGGTGGCGGCGGTGGTGGCGGCGATGACCTCGCGCAGCACCGCGCGGTCGTCGAACGGCGTCACGGTGCCGGCGACCTCCTGACCCGACTCGTGTCCCTTGCCGGCCACCAGGACGGTGTCGCCGGGGCCTGCCAGCGCGACGGCGCGGGCGATGGCCGCCCGGCGGTCGCCGATCTCCTCGACCGACCCGCGCCGCTCGGCCGGCACGCCGGCGAGGACGGCGGCGCGGATGGCCGCGGGGTCCTCCGAGCGCGGGTTGTCGTCGGTGACGACGAGGTGGTCGCTGCCGAGCGCCGCGGCGGCACCCATCGCCGGGCGCTTGCCGGGGTCGCGGTCACCGCCACAGCCGAGCACGGTCACCAGCCTGCCGGTGGTGGCGCCGCGCAGCGCGGCGAGCGCGGAGGCGACGGCGTCCGGGGTGTGCGCGTAGTCGACGACGGCGGTGAACGGCTGGCCGGCGTCGACCGGCTCCATGCGGCCGGGGACGACGGCGCCGCCGATCCCCTCCAGCGCCGCCGGTACCGGGACGCCGACCGCGTCGAGCAACGCGACGGCGAGCACGGCGTTGGTGACGTTGAACCGCCCGGGCAGGCGCACCCGGGCGGGCCAGGTGCCGCCGGGGCCGGTGAGGGTGAACGCCGATCCGCCGTCCGGGGCGGCCTCGACGCCGGTGGCCGTCCAGTCCGCCCCGGCCCCCGCTGCCGAGACGGTGACCGCCCGATCCCCGAGCATCCCGGCCAGGCGGCGGCCGTGGTCGTCGTCGACCACGACGACCTCCCGCGCGGCGCGGCCGTCGAACAGCAGCGCCTTGGCCCGGAAGTAGTCCTCGAGGTCGCGGTGGAAGTCGAGGTGGTCCTGGCTGAGGTTGGTGAACCCGGCGGCGGCGAAGGGCACGCCGCCGACCCGGCCCTGCACCAGCGCGTGGCTGGAGACCTCCATGACCACGGTGTCGACCCCGGACTCGGCCATGGTGGCCAGCAGGGCGTGCAGCACGGGCGCCTCGGGCGTGGTGCGGACGCTGGGGAAGGCGGTCTCGCTCCCCCGCGCGCGCACGCGGGTCTGCACGGTGCCGATCAGGCCGGTGCCGTGCCCGGCGGCGGCCAGGCCGGCCTCCACCAGGTACGCCGTCGTCGTCTTGCCGTTGGTGCCGGTGATGCCGATGACCGGCAGCCGGCGGGCCGGCTCGCCGTACACCCGGGCGGCGACGTCGCCGAGCAGCGCCCGCGGCCCGTCGACGACGCACACGGGCAGGCCGGTGGCGGCGGCCTGCTCCAGGCCCGCGGGGTCGGTGAGGACGGCGACCGCGCCCCGGCCGGCGGCGTCGGCGGCGTAGCGCGCGCCGTGGGTGCGGGCGCCGGGGAGCGCGGCGTACAGGTCGCCGGGGCGCACCTCGGGCGAGGCGAGCGTGACGCCGGTGACCGTCGTCGCGGGATCCCCCTGCACGGGGTCGCCGAGGAGGTCGCGCAGCGCGCTGAGGGCGAGCGGGCGGGTCCCCGCAGGCCGGGGCACCGACCCGGGTCCGGTCGGGCTCACGTCGGCCCAATCTACCGGCGGACCCGTCCCGTCCCGCGCACCCGCGGGCCCTCGGCGGTGTCCCGCCCCGTGCACTCCCGCGGACGTGCCCGTCCCGCGCCTCAGTCCCCGGCGGGGCCGCCGGTCGCGGCCTCGGCGAGGTCCTCACCGGTGAGCGCGAAGTCCGGCCGCGGCGTGCCGGAGGGCACCACCCCGCCCTCGGTGAGCACGTAGCGCATGACGTCGGCGAACACGGGCGCGGCGACCTGGCCGCCCTCCGCGGAGCTGGTGGGCCGCTCGAGGTCGACCGCGACGACGTACTGCGGGTCGTCGGCGGGGGCGAACCCGACGAACGTGGTCACGTAGCCGCCGCCCTCGTAGCAGCCGCACTCGGGGTTGGCCCGCTGCGCCGTCCCCGTCTTGCCGGCGACGCGGTAGCCCTCGACCTCGCCCAGCGGTGCCGTGCCGCCCGGGCCGACGACGGCCTCGAGCATGTGGGCGAGGGCGTCGGCGGTGTCCTCGCTGACCACGCGGGTCGGCTCCGGCGCGGCCGGGGTCGACGTCGTCCCGTCGGGCGCGGTCACCGAGGCGACCACCCGAGGCGGTACGCGCACGCCGCCGTTGGCGAGGGTCTGGTAGATCGAGGCCATCTGCAGCGTCGTCACGGACACGCCCTGCCCGATCGGCACGTTGGCCGCGCGGCTCTCGGTCCAGTCGGCGGAGTCCTGCAGGATGCCGGCGCTCTCGCCGGGCAGCTCGATGCCGGTCTCCTCGCCGATGCCGAAGGCGCGCAGGTAGCGCTCGAGCGTGTCGTCGCCGACCTCGCGGGCCAGCATGATCGTCCCGACGTTGCTGGACTTGGCGAGGATGCCGGTCACCGTCCAGTCGACCGGGGCGTGGTCGTGGGCGTCGGTGACGACGGCGTCGCCGGCCTGGATGTGCCCGTTGACGGTGAGCACCCGGTCGGGGGTGGCCTTCCCCTCCTCGACGGCGGCCGCCATGGTCACCGCCTTCATCACCGAGCCGGGCTCGAAGACGTCGGAGACCACCGGGTTGCCGAGCAGCTCCGGGTCGGTGCTGCCGGCCTGCCCGGGGTCGTAGCCGGGGCAGGACCCCATCGCCACGACCTGTCCGGTGTGCACGTCGAGCACCACCGCGGAGGCGCGGGTGGTCGCGCCGTCGGCACAGGCCTCCGCCAGGCGCTGCTCGGTCGTGTACTGCACGTCCTGGTCGATGGTGAGCTCGACGGTGCTGCCGTCGGTGGCCGGCGACGACTCGTCGATGCCCGAGGGGATCGGGTTGCCGCCGCTGCCCACCTCGACCCGCCGCTGCCCGTCGGTGCCGGCGAGCGCGTCCTGGAAGCGCAGCTCGACACCGCCCAGGCCCTCGCCGTCGCGGCCCACGAAGCCGATCACCTGCCCGCCGACGGTCCCGGTCGGGTAGAGCCGCACCGGGTCGTCCTCGAAGACGATCCCGGCCAGGTCGAGCGCGTCGATGGCGTCGACGGTCTCCGGCGACACCTGCCGGGCCAGGACGACGTAGCGGCCGTCCCGGGTCAGCTCCTCGGTCAGGTCGGCCACCGGCACGTCGAGCAGCGCGGTGAGCGCCAGCGCGGTGCGCTCGGGGTCCTCGACGACGGTGGGGTCGGCCACCACCCGCGAGGCGTCGACGGTGTAGGCGAAGGGGTTGCCGTCCCGGTCGACGATCGCGCCGCGCAGGGCGGCGATGGGATAGGTGCGCAGCCGGTCCTGCTCGGCGGCGTTGGCGTAGGCCCCGCCGTCGACGCCCTGCAGCAGCACCAGCTTGCCGGTGACCACCAGCAGCGGGACGACGACGAGGACCAGGCCCCACCACAGCCGCCCGGGGCCGGAGGTCAGCGGCCGGCCGACCCGCCGGCTGCCGGGGGCGCGGCGCGGCGCGAAGGCCCCCGACCGCGGCACCGGCTCCCGCGTCAGGGGCTCACGGGGGCCGCGGGGCGCACCGGCGCGTGGGGAGGGACGGGGCACGGCGCCCCGGCTGCCGCGGGGAGCGGTGCGCGGGGCGGTGCGGCGGCCGGGCTCGGGGCCGCGGACGGGAGGGGCCACCTCAGCCCTCCCCCTCGGGCGCCCCGGGGGTCTCGGGGACCGGGGCCGGCTCCGGCGCGCCGCGCAGGACGGCCGCGCCGTCCTCGCCGAGCACGAGGTGGCCGGCGGCCCCGGCGGGCACCAGGCCGGCGGCGACGGCGGCCGCGGCCAGCTGCGCCGGCGTGTTGCCGGAGACGACCTGCTGCTCCAGCTCCTGCACCTCCTCGGCCTTCTCGGCGTTGGCGGTGCGCAGCTCGGTGGCCCGCAGCGAGTTGACCGCGATCGCGGTGTTGAGGACCAGCAGGCCGATGGTGGTGAGCACCAGCAGCCCGACGAGCGCCAGCGCGAACGGCGCGCGCCGCCGGGCGTCGGCCCGGCGGGTCCGGGCCCGCCGCCGGGCAGCAGCCGCAGCTCGGGCGCCGGCGTCCGGGTGGCGGCGGTCCGGGCCGAGGAGGTCCGGGCCGTGGAGGTGCGGGCCGTGGAGGTGCGGGCCGTGGAGGTGCGGGTGGGGGTGACCCGGGGCGCCGGTCCCGTGGTCCGGGTCCGGCCGGGGACGGCGCGCAGCGGCCGCGCCGCCGAGGTGCGGGCGCCGCGGTCCCCCGGGGGCCGCGGCGGTGTCGGCTCGGCGCGCGAGGCACGGGCGGCGGCGCTCACGCGTCCTCCTCGCCGGCGCTCGCCGGCCGCGTCCGCGGGACTGCCGTGCCCATCGGCGCGCTCGCGAGCTCGCTCACGCGGCCCGCCGGATGCGCTCGGCCGCGCGGACCCGGGCCGAGGCCGCGCGCGGGTTGGCGGCGAGCTCGTCGTCGCCGGGTCCCTCGCCGCCGCGGGTGAGCAGGCGCAGCACGGGGCCGTACTCGGGCAGCCGGACCGGGAGCTCCGGCGGCGTGCGGTCGGTGGCACCGGCGGCGAGGGTCTGCTTCACGATGCGGTCCTCGAGCGAGTGGAAGGTGATGACGGCGATCCGGCCGCCCACGGCGAGCGCGTCCAGCGCCGCGGGCAGCGCCCGCTGCAGGGCGCCGAGCTCGTCGTTGACCTCGATCCGCAGCGCCTGGAAGGTCCGCTTGGCCGGGTGGCCGCCGGTGCGGCGGGTGGCGGCGGGGATGGAGTCGCGCACCAGGTGGGCCAGCCGCTCGGTGCGGCTGAACGGCTCGCGCGCCCGCTCGCGGACGATCGCCGCGGCGATGCGGGAGGCGAAGCGCTCCTCGCCGTAGACGCGCAGCACCCGGGCGAGCTCGGCCGCGGGATAGGTGTTGACGACGTCGGCGGCGCTGCGCGGGGCGCCGGGGTCCATCCGCATGTCCAGCGGCCCGTCGCCGGCGTAGCTGAAACCGCGCTCGGGGCGGTCGAGCTGCAGCGAGGAGACGCCGAGGTCGAACAGCACGGCCTGTACCTCGGGCAGGCCGAGCCGGTCGAGGACGTCGGGCAGCTCGTCGAAGACGGCCGGGACGAGGGTGACGCGGTCGGCGTGGCCGGCGGCGGCGATGCGGGCGGCCGCCTCGGCGCGCGCCTGGGGGTCGCGGTCGAGGCCGACCAGGCGCAACCCGGGGTGGGCGTCGAGGAGGGCCAGCGAGTGGCCGGCCAGGCCGAGGGTGGCGTCGACGAGCACGGCGCCCTCGGCGGCGCAGGCCGGCCCGAGCAGCTCGGTGACGCGGCCGAGGAGGACCGGGACGTGCACCGCGGGCGTGCTCACGACGGTCCTCCTCGCAGGTCGGGCCCCCGGGGCGGGGCGGGCGTCTCATGGTGACGCGGACGGCGGGTCGGCTGCGGGAGCTCGCCGGGCGTGCCGCGCGGGAGTGCGGTGTCCGGGGTGCGGGCGGGCCCGGGGAAGAGGAGACCCCCACCCCCCGCGGGACCGCCTGGCGCCGGGGAAGAGCGTCAGGAGGCCGCGGGGGGCGGGGGTCGCCGGATGCCGGTGGCCGGTCCGGCCGGCGGCGCGGGGAGGCGCCGGTTCCGCTGCTGCGGACCGAGCCGCGGGGAAGGCGGTTCGGGCCGCGTCCGGTCGAGCCGCGGGGAAGACGGCTCGCGACGGGGCGCGCGGCGGCCGGGGCGACCGGCGGGACGGGGGGTCAGGACAGCGTGGGCATCCCCTCGCTCTCCATGGCGGCGTAGGCCGCCTCCTGCTCCTCCACGTAGGCGTCCCACGTGGCCTGGTCCCAGATCTCGAAGCGGGTGTCGACACCGACGACGACGACGTCGCGGTCGAGGCCGGCGTACTGGCGGAGGTTGGCGGGGATGGTGATGCGGCCGGTCTTGTCCGGCTCGACCTCGACCATGGAGCCGAAGCTCATGCGGGCCCGCATGCGCGCCTCGGCGGTGTCGGCGGGGGCCATCGACGCGGCGGCGCGGCTCTGCTCGGCGACCCGGGCCAGGGTCAGGCCGTAGACGCAGCGCTCCTGCCCCTTCTTGATCACCATGCCGTCGGCCACCTGGTCGCGGAACCGCACCGGGAGTGCGAGCCGGCCCTTCTCGTCCAGACGCAACGCGAAGCTGCCGACGAACACCGGATCACCTCCCCCATCGGTCCTCCTCGCGTCCTCCGCGGACCCGGGACGGGCCCTGGCTCCCCACCGCGCCACACACTAACCCACTACGCCCCACCAGACACCACTCGACACCATGTCGTGACCGGTCTCCTCCACCCGCTCGCGTGCAGGTCAGGGGCGTGGGGACGGCCGGGGGAGCCGGGTGGGGCCCGGTGGGGGACGGCCCGCCGGGAGGGGTCCCGGGGACCTCCCGGACGGGGGCCTGGTGGGGACCCGGCAGGGACGGCCCGCGACGGTGCGGGGGCGGAACGCGATCGGCGTTGCGGACGGCTCCGGACACGTACCGTGTGTCGGGTGACCGACACCATCCGTGCGGCCGACGGGACGGCGGGGCTGCCGGTCGACGTCGCCGCCGAGGGCGCACGGATCGCGGCCAACGTGTCGCGCGTCGTCCAGGGCAAGCACGACGTCGTCCGCCTGGCCCTCGTGGTGCTGCTGGCCGAGGGGCACCTGCTCGTCGAGGACGTGCCCGGCACCGGCAAGACGACGCTGGCCAAGGCCCTGGCCGCCTCCATCGACGCCAGCGTGCGCCGCATCCAGTTCACGCCCGACCTGCTGCCGAGCGACGTCACCGGTGTGGCCGTCTACGACCAGGAGACGCGGGCCTTCGAGTTCAAGCCCGGCGCGGTGTTCGCCAACGTCGTCGTCGCCGACGAGATCAACCGGGCCTCGCCCAAGACCCAGTCGGCGCTGCTGGAGTGCATGGAGGAGCGCCAGGTCACCGTCGACGGCGTCAGCTACGAGCTGGCCCGGCCGTTCCTGGTGATGGCCACCCAGAACCCGGTGGAGATGGAGGGCACCTACCCCCTCCCCGAGGCGCAGCGCGACCGGTTCACCGCGCGGGTGTCCATGGGCTACCCCGACCGCGAGGCCGAGGTCGCCATGCTCGACGACCGCGGCACCACCGACCCCCTGACCAGCCTGCAGCCGGTGGCCGACGCCGCGACCGTGCGCGCGCTGGTCACCGCGGTGCAGGGACTGCACGTCTCCGACGCCATCCGCCGCTACGTCGTCGCGCTGGTCGAGGCCACCCGGCGCTCTCCCGACCTGCGGCTGGGCGCCTCCCCGCGGGCCGGGCTGCAGCTGCTGCGCACCGCCCGCGCCTCCGCCGCGCTGGCCGGGCGCGACCACGTGCTCCCCGACGACGTCCAGGCGATGGCCGGCCCCGTGCTCGCCCACCGGCTGCTGCTCACCGGCGACGCCGCGGCCGCCCGCCGCACCGCCGAGCAGGTCGTCGCGGGACTGCTGTCGTCGGTCCCCGTCCTCCGCGGGCGCTGACCGGCGTGGGCGGGCCGGTGCGCACGGCGCTGACGTCGCTCACCCTGCGCGGCCGCTGCCTGGTCGCCGCCGGGATCACCCTGCTCGCCCTGGGCATGCTGCTCGGGGAGCGGCCGCTGGTCCAGATCGCCGTCTTCGTGCTGGCGCTGCCGCTGCTGTCGGCGCTGGCCGTCTCCCGGCAGCGGTTCCGCGTCGGGGTCCGACGCACGGTCAGCCCGGCGCGGGTGCCGCGCGGGCAGGACGCCGAGGTGCTGCTCGAGGTCACCAACGCCGACCGGCGAGCCGGCCGGCTGTGGCTGCTGTCGGAGCAGCTGCCCGCCGACCTCGGCCGCACCCCCTCCTTCGTCGTCGAGCGGCTGCCCGGGGGCGACACCGCGGCGATGCGCTACCGGGTCTCCGGCGGCCGCCGCGGCCGCTTCCGGCTCGGCCCGCTGCGGCTGCGCCTGGTCGATCCCTTCGGGCTGGTGCAGCGCACCACCAGCGGCACCGACGGTGCGCCCCTCGTGGTCGTGCCCCGGGTGCGGCCGCTGGGTGCCGGCGGTCCGGGCGGCGGGCACGGCGGCGGCGGCGCGGGCGCCCGCCGCTCCATCGCGGTGCACGGCGAGGACGACGTCAGCACCCGGCAGTACCGGCACGGGGACGACCTGCGGAAGGTGCACTGGCGGGCCACCGCGCGCACCGGCGAGCTGATGGTCCGGCTGGAGGAGCGGCCCTGGCGTGCCCAGGCGGCCCTGCTGCTCGACACGCGCTCGGGCGCGCACCTGCTCACCCGCGCCGCGGGTCCCGGACCGGCGGCCGGCAGTACGCCCCCCGGCCCGCCCGGGGACCCGGCGCCACCGCACGACAGCCTCGAGTGGCTGGTGGAGGCGGCGGCCAGCATCGGCACCCACCTCGCGCAGCGCGGCGCGGTGCTGCGGGTGCTCACCACCGGCGGCGAGCTCACCCCGGCGGCGGGGCCCGCGGCGCGGGGAGCCGCGGGCCTGGGCAGCACCGAGCTGCTGGACCGGCTGGCCACGCTCGGCCCGGGCCGTGGCGCGGGCCTCGGGCAGGCCGCCCAGCTGGTGCACCGCGCGGCCGGCGAGGGTCCGGTCGTGGCACTGCTCGGCGCCGTCGGCCCCGACGACCTCACCGAGCTGGTCTCGGTGCGCTCGGGCCCGGCCCGCGACGTCGCCGTCCTGCTCGACGTCAGCAGCTGGGCCGATCCGGCTCCGCGCAGCCGGCGCGGCCTGTCGGGCACGGCCCGCGCGGCGCTCACCGCCCAGCTGGAGAAGTCGGCCACGCTGCTGCGCGGCGCCGGCTGGCAGGTGGTCGTCGCCGACGCCTCCCGCACCGTCGAGTCCGTGTGGGCCGACCTCGCCCTGTCGGCGGGGGACGGAGCCGGGTCGCGGCCCGGCGGGACCCTGGGGGTGCCGGCGTGACCGCCCTCGCCCCGCCGCCCGTCCGCGCCGGCGGGCCGGTCCCCCGCCGCACCGGCCCGCGCCGCCGCCCCCGGCCGAGCCCGCCGTCCCGGGCACCCTGCGCCGGGAGGGCGCCGCCACGCTGGCCGCGGCGGTCGCGACGGCGCTCGGCGTCTGCGCGCTGGGTCCGGTCTTCACCCGCCCCGCCTGGGTGCCGCCCGCGCTGGCCGCCGTCGCCGTGGTCGCCCTCACCGGGCTGGTGCTGCGGGCGGCCGGTCCGGCGCTGTGGGCCTGGGCCTCCGGCGGCCGCGTCCTGCCCGCGCGCGCCGCCGCCGTCGGCGTCCCCCTCGTGCCGCTGGGCCAGCTCGGCGCGCTGCTGTGCCTCATGACGCTGCTGTTCTCCCCGGCCGGCGCGATCGGCGGCTGGCTGCCCACCCCGGGCTCGCTGGCCGGCCTCGGCGCGGTGCTCACCGACGGCTCGGCCGAGATCCGCGAGCAGTCGACGCCGGCGCTGCCGCTGACCGGGCTGCTGGCGCTCACCGTGCTGCTGGTGGGGATCGTCGCGGTCGTCGTCGACCTGATCGCCGTCGGCGGCCGGCAGCCGGCCCTGGCCGGGCTGGGCCTGCTGGTGCTGTTCTGCGTGCCGGTCAGCACGGTGACCGGGAGCATCGGGCTGGCGGCGGTCGCGGCACCGGCGGCCGGGCTGGCGCTGCTGCTGTGGGCCGACCAGTCGCGGCGGCTGGCCGGCCGGGGCGGGCGCAGGAGGCGGGGCGGCGCCGGCGCGCTCGCCGCCACCGGCACCGCGCTGCTCGCGCTGCTCGTCGCACTGGTGGTGGGCAGCGTGGTCCCGGCCCTGCCCGAGGGCCGGCTGGCGCAGGGCTTCGGCTCCGGGGGCGGCGGCGGGTCCACCGGCACGGCGCTGGACCCGGCCGCGGCGCTGCAGGGCCAGCTCACGCTCCCCGAGCCGATCGACCTCCTGAAGGTCGACGCCTCGGTCCTCGACCCCGGCTACCTGCGCGTGGTGACCCTCGAGGTCTACTCCGCCGAGGAGGGCTGGACGGTCGGCAACCTCGACGGCGAGGAGTCGGTGGCGCAGGTCGAGGAGCTCGCGCCGCTGCCGGGGCGCCGCGAGGGCCGGGAGGTCACGGCCACGATCACCGCCGTCGGCCACGACGACCGGTTCCTGCCGGTGTTCGCCTCGCCGCTGGCGGTGTCCATCTCCGACCCCGGCGCCTGGCGGTTCGACCCGGCCGCCGGGACCGTCTTCGGCCGTGACGTGTCCACGACCGGCGACCGCTGGGCGGTCACCGCCGTCGAGCCGCAGCCCTCCGAGGAGGAGCTGCGCGCCTCCGGCCCGCTGCAGGGCGGCTCGTCGGTGCTCGAGCGGGACACCGCCCTGCCGCCGCTGGACCCCGCCGTCACGGAGCTGGTCGCGGGACTGACGGCCGACGCGGCCACCCCCTACGACGCGGTGCTCGCCATCCAGCGCCACTTCTCGCGGGAGAACGGCTTCGTCTACAGCCTCTCCACCACGCCGGGCACCACCGGCGACGACCTGGCCGACTTCCTGCGGCTCAAGCAGGGCTACTGCGAGCAGTACGCCGGTGCGATGGCCGCGATGGTCCGGGCCGCGGGCATCCCCGCCCGGGTGGCGCTCGGCTACACGCCCGGCCGGGTCCAGCCCGGCGGCGGGCGGATGGTCACCAGCGACGACGCGCACGCCTGGGTGGAGGTGTACTTCGACGACCTCGGCTGGATCCCGTTCGACCCGACGCCGATCGACAGCGAGCGCGCCGTCGACCTGCCGTGGGCGCCGCGGCCGGCCGACCAGGAGGTGCTCGAGCGCCCGCAGGACGTGCCGACCGTCCCGACCGCGCCCACCGGTCCGACGCCGGCCCCGCTGGACCGGGTGGACGGCGCCGTGCCGCAGGGCCAGACCGCCGCGCAGGGGTCGACGTCGGCGCGCCCGGTGCTCGTCGGCGCCGGCGTGCTGCTGGGGCTGGCCGCGCTGGGGCAGCGCCGGCCGGTGCGCGGGCGCTGCAGCGGCGTCGGCGGGTCGCCGGCGGCAGCCCGGCCGCGCTGTGGGACGAGCTGGCCGCGACCGCCCGCGACCTCGGGCTCCCCTGGGACCCGGCGCAGACCCCGCGCCAGCAGGCGGCCGCGCTCACCCGCCTGCTCGATGGGACCGGAGGCCGCGGTGCGCACCGGGCCGGCGGTGCCGGCGCCGCCGACGCGGTCGGGCGGCTGGCCCGCGCGGAGGAGGCGGCGAGCTACGGCCGTCCCGGCGCGGCCGCCGACCCGGCGCTGGAGGTCGCGCTGGCGCAGGCCCGCTCGGGCCTCACCGCCGCGGTCCCGCCCCGCGCCCGGCTGCGGGCGCTGCTGTGGCCGGCGTCGCTGGGCGACGCGCTCGGGGCCGCGGTCACCTCCCGCCTCCCCCGCCGCACCCCCGCCTGAGGCATCCACCGCCTGCAACCGGGCGGCAGGATGGCCGCTTCTGTCATCCGGCCCCGGGAACGCCGACGGCCGCCGTCCCGGGTGGGACGGCGGCCGTCGGCGGAGGTCGGGTGCGGCTACTGGTCGTAGCGGCGGCGGAAGCGCTCCTCGAGCCGGTTCTTCAGCGGCTGCTTGCGGGGCTTGCCGCCGCGGCCGCGGGCGGCGGTGGCGCCGCCACGGGCACCGGCCGGGCCGGCCTCGACGACGCCGGTGGCCGAGCGGTAGTTGAGGACGCCGAGCGCCGCGCCGCCGAACATCACCAGGAAGCCCAGGACGCCGAGCGGGACGGACGGGGCGACCGCGCCGCCGACGAGGACGGCCAGGCCCACCAGCACCAGCAGCGCACCGAGTTGCAGCTTCCGACGGGCCTTGAGCCTGCGGTCACCCGTGCGGACGGAGGAGGCGAACTTGGGATCGTCGTCGACGAGGGCGCGCTCGATCTGCTCCAGCAGTCGCTGCTCGTGCTCGGAGAGCGGCACCGAGACCTCCAGGTGGGCGGAGCCGGACACCCCCGGGTGAGTACCCGGGGGTGCCACCGAGGATACGAGCCGTTGGCGGGGTGCGAAAGGCGAGCGCGCGGGGACCCGTCACACCCGCCCCGTGACCACCCTCACGGGTGGCATCCGGGCAGGTGAGGGGCCCGCCGGGTCAGCGCAGCCGGCGGTCGCGGTCGCGGTGCAGCAGCGTGGCGGGCCGGACCGCACCGGCGCCGAACCGGCGGGCGGCGCGGTCGGCGGCCAGTTCGGCGTCGCGGCGGCCGTGCTCGCGGGCGCCGAGCTCGAGCTGGCGCGGCGCCTGGCCGGCCTGCACCAGCCGCTCGGCGCGGACGCCGACCAGCCGGATCCGCGCCCGGTCCAGCCCGAGGGCGTCGAAGAGCGCGCGGGCGGTCTCGTACACCTCCTGCCCGACGTCGGTGGGGACGCCGAGCGTGCGGCTGCGGGTGATGGTGGTGAAGTCGGCGAAGCGGACCTTGATGCTCACCGTGCGGGTCAGCCAGCCGCCGGCGCGCAGCCGTCCCGCCGTCCGCTCCGACAGCCGCAGCAGCTCCCGGTGGACGACGGCGGGGTCGTCGACGTCGGTGCCGAAGGTCTCCTCGTGCCCGGTCGACCTCTCCGGCTCGTCGGGCACCACCCGGCGCGGGTCGCGTCCCCAGGCCAGCTCGTGCAGGTGGCTGCCGGCGGCCGGCCCGACCGCCCGCTGCAGGGTGCGCGCCGGGACGTGCGCGAGGTCGCCGACGGTGCGCAGGCCCAGCCGCAGCAGCACCTCCTCGGTCTTGGCGCCCACGCCCCACAGCGCGCCGACCGGCAGCGGGTGCAGGAAGTCGATGACCTCGGCCGGGCGGACGACGAGCAGCCCGTCGGGCTTGGCGCGGGTGGAGGCCAGCTTGGCCACGAACTTGGTGCCGGCCACCCCGACCGAGCAGGTGATGCCCTGCTCGTCGAAGACGCGGGCGCGCAGGTACTCGCCGATCTCCGCGGCGTCGCCCAGCCGCCGTCCGGCCCCGCCGACGTCGAGGAAGGCCTCGTCCAGGCTCAGCGGCTCCACGACCGGCGTCACCGACCGGAACAGCGCCATGACCGCCCGGGACACCTCGGCGTAGAGCGCCAGGTCCCCCGGCAGCACGGTCGCCGTCGGGCACAGCCGCAGCGCCCGCGCCGTCGGCATGGCGGCGTGCACGCCGTACGCGCGGGCCTCGTAGGTGGCCGAGGTGACCACCCCGCGGTTGCCCGCGCCGCCCACGATCACCGGGGTGCCGGCCAGCTCGGGGTGGCGGCGCACCTCGACGCTGGCGAAGAAGGCGTCCATGTCGACGTGCAGCACCGTGCACCCCTCGGCACGCCCCGACGACCGCACGGACCCTCCCTGATCGAACACCTGTTCGCACCGACCCGGGGAGGGTAACGGCACCGTGCGGCCGGTGGCGCGCCGTCCCCGCGGACCCTCCCGGCGTGTCCCGGCGTGCCGAGAACTCGCTGGTCGACGCATGTGTGACCGGCCCGTGATCGAGGTAGGTGGGACGCGACCGACCGTCGTCCGGCGGCCGGTCCCGACCCGGATCCCGGAGGAGCCCGATGGCGCTCGACGACGACGACATGACCAGCACGGAGGGTCCGGCCGACAGCGGCGCCGGAGAGGGCACGCCCGGCCAGCACGACGGCGGTGCCGACGGCGGCGCGGACAGCGGCGCCGGTCACGGCCCGGCCGACGGCGGCGCGGCGGGCGGCGGCTCCGACGGCGGGGCTGACGGCGGCGCTGACGGTGGTGCCGACGGCGGGGCCGACGGCGGCGCCGGTCACGGCCCGGCCGACGGCGGCGCGGCGGGCGGCGGCTCCGACGGCGGCTCCGACGGTGGCGCTGACGGCGGGGCTGACGGTGGCGCTGACGGTGGTGCCGACGGCGGCGCGGACGGTTCGGCCTGAGCCAGGACCCGACCGTCGCGGGGCCGGGTGGGGCGCAGGCCCGCCCGGCCCTGCGCCGGTGCACGCACCTCGACCCCGAGGTCTTCGCCGAGGAGTACTGGTCCCGCCGCCCGCTGCTCGCCCGCGCGGAGGACACCGGGGAGTCGTTCACCGACCTGCTGACGCTGACCGCCGTCGACGAGCTGCTCTCGCGCCGCGGCCTGCGCACGCCGTTCCTGCGCGTCGCCAAGGACGGCGCCGTCGTCGACCCGAAGCGCTTCACGACCTCCGGCGGCGCCGGTGCCGAGGTGGCCGACCAGGTCTCCTCCGACGCCGTGCTGCGGCTGTTCGCCGACGGCAGCACCGTGGTCCTGCAGGGCCTGCACCGGCTCTGGCCGCCGCTGATCGAGTTCGCCGACTCCCTGGCCGCCGACCTGGGGCACCCGACGCAGGTCAACGCGTACGTCACGCCGCCGTCCTCGCGCGGCTTCTCCCCCCACTACGACGTGCACGACGTCTTCGTGCTGCAGGTGGCCGGCGAGAAGCACTGGACCATCCACGCGCCGGTGCTCGACGACCCGCTGCGCACCCAGCCGTGGACCGACCGCGCGGCCGCCGTCGCCGCGGCCGCCGAGCGGGAGCCGGTGATCGACGCCGTGCTGCGCCCGGGCGACGCCCTCTACCTGCCCCGCGGCTACCTGCACTCGGCCGTCGCGCTGGGCCGGACCAGCGCGCACCTGACCATCGGCGTGCACTCCGTCACCCGCTGGGCGGCCGCGGAGTCGGCGCTGGACCTGGTGCGGGTGCTGGCCGCCGAGGACCGCGAGCTGCGCCGGTCGCTCCCGCTGGGCGTGGACCTGTCCGACCCGGCGTCGGTCCGTGACGACGTCGCCACCGTCGTCGCCGCGCTGCAGGAGTGGCTCGGCCGGGTCGACCCCGACGAGGTCGCCGACCGCCTGCGCTCGCGGACCTGGTCGCAGGTGCGCCCCGAGCCGGTCGCGCCGCTGGCCCAGGCCACCGCGGCCGCGGCACTGTCGCCGGACACGGTGCTGCGCCTGCGCCGGCGACTGCGCTGCGCCCTGCGGGACGCCCCTCCCACCGCCGAGGGCGAGCGGGTGGCCCTGCTCGCCGGCCGGCGCCGGCTGGAGTTCCCCGCCTCGACGCGCGAGGCCCTGACCGGGCTGCTGTCCACCGGCGAGACCAAGGTCGCCGACCTGGCCGGGCTCGACGCCGCGGATCAGCTCACGCTGGCGAAGCGGCTGGTGACCGAGTCGGTCGCGCTCGTCGCCGACGCGGCCGTGCAGGGCGCCGACGGGTACGACGGCGTCCCGGCCACCGCACCCGAGCCCGGCCCGACCGGACCGGACGCACCGGCCCCGGACGCCGGCGGGGACGATGGGGAGCGTGCCGACGCCCTCGGGACCGGGTCGTGACCGGGCCGCTCCCCCCGGGGTGAGCGGCGCGGTCCCCGAACGTGCCGGCCGGCTGGACGCCACCCGCTGCTCGGTGACGGCCCTGGTCCGGGGGGACTCCCCCGTGGCGACGGCCGGGCCGGCGCAGCGCTGGCTGCTGGTCGAGCAGCCGGGACCGTGGGGCCGTGACGCGCTCACCGGTTCCCGCTTCGACCAGGCGGTGGCCGCGCGGCTGTCGGCCCGTGCCCGCGCCGAGGGCGTGCGCGTGCTGCTCGTGCGCCGGCCGGGTGGGCGGCTGGCCGACGCCGGCCGCCGCTGGGCCTACGCCGACGGCCGCCCGGGCCACGAGGGCCTGTGGTGGTCGGTGCGCACCGACGACGCCGACGTGGTCGACGCGCCGTGGGACGGCTCGGTCGGCGAGCGCACCGACCGGCCCACCTACCTGGTGTGCACCCACGGCCAGCACGACGCCTGCTGCGCGCTGCGCGGCCGGCCGCTGGCCGCCTCGATGCCGGCGCCGGACGTGTGGGAGTGCAGCCACCTCGGCGGCTGCCGGTTCGCCACCAACGTGCTGGTGCTGCCGCACGGCTTCGCCTACGGGCAGGTCACCGGCGACGGCTCCGACGTGGTCGCCGCGCACGCCCGCGGGGAGGTGGCGCTGCCGTGGCTGCGCGGGCGGGCGGGGTGCCGCTGCCGGCCCAGGCCGCCCAGCAGGCCGCCCGCGAGCGGCTGGGCCTGCTGGGGGTCGACGACCTGCCGGTGCGCGGGTCGCGGCGGCTGGCCGGCACGGGCACCGAGGACGCCGACGGCGTCGAGCGGTTCGAGGTGGTGCTGGGCAGCGCGGACGGCGACGTGGTGGTGCGGGTGGAGAGCCGGCCCGCGGACGAGGCCGCGCAGCTGACCTGCCGGGCGCTGCACCCGGCGCACCCGCGCACCTGGACGGCGCTGTCGGTGTCGCCGGTCCGCTGATCCGCTAGCCGAGCGCCCGGCCGCGGGCGAGCAGCAGCGGGATCGCGACCTCGGCCGCGGTCAGGGAGCCGTGGTAGGCCGCCAGCCGGCTGGGCCCGGGCTCGGTGGCCGACGCGGTGACCGCCCACGGGCCGCGGGCCAGCGCGACGACGTCGCCGATGCGGGCCGCCATGCCCTCGCCCACGGCGCCGAAGACCCCGCTGGCGACGGCCTCCTCGCGCCCGGCCACCCACGCCCGGTCGCCGAGGACGCCGCGCCACGCGTCGAGGACGTCGCCGGCGGCGCCCGGGACGGCGTGCACGTAGCGGGCGCGCGGCTCCCCGGCCAGCATCGCGACGCCGTCGAGCAGCGCGGGCTCGTCGTCGACGTCGACGCGGGTGCCGCGGGGGACGTCGAGCATGCCGTGGTCGGCGGTGACGAGCAGGGCGGCGTCGTCGGGCAGTCCGTCGACGACCTGCTCGACCACCCGGTCCACCAGCCCCAGCTGCAGCCGCCAGCTGTCGGAGTCGATCCCGCGGACGTGGCCGGTGAGGTCGAGCTCGGGGGTGTAGCCGTAGACCAGCCCGGTGGGGGACGCGGCCAGCGACCGCAGCACCCCCGCGGCGAGGTCGCCGGCGCTGACCGTGCCCGAGTAGCCCGCGCCGCGGTAGGCGGCGGTGGTCAGCCCGGAGCCGGCGTAGGCGTACGGGGCGACGGCGGTGACGGACAGGCCGGCCGCCGCGGCCTGCTCGAAGACGGTCGGGCGGGGCTGCCAGTGGCCCGGGTCGGGGTCGTCGGCCCACTGCACGTGGTTGAGCAGCCGGTCCTCGCCGGGGACGGCGGTGACGAAGCCGAGGACGCCGTGCCCGCCCGGGGGGACGCCGGTGCCGAGCGTGACGAGACTGACCGGGGTGGTGCTCGGGCACGGGGCGGCGAGGTCGCCGGCGGGGGCGCTCAACGCGGCGAGGGCCGGGGCGAGCCCGGCGTGCGCGCGCAGCAGGTGCGCGCCGAGGCCGTCGACGAGCAGGACGGCGAGCCGGCGGGCTCCGGCCAGGGCGGCGGTGAGGCCGAGCGGGTCGGGCGGCAGCCCGCCGCGGTCGACGGGAACGCCGAGGGCGGCGGCCGCGCCGGGGAGGACGTCGGCGAGGCTGGCCGCGCCGTAGGCCGGCGGGACCAGGTCGGGAGGCAGCACGCCGGGGGGCGGCCCGTCGGGGGGCACCGCCGTCACGGGCGGGTGGCCAGGACGTGCAGGCCGGTGGCGACGTCGCGGTAGGGCGAGGTGCCGGCCAGCGCGAGCTCGAGCCGGCGGACGGCCTCGGGGTCGGCGCCGGAGCTGGCGTCGAGCAGGTCGGCGACCACCGCGACGCCGCGCCACTCCCCCGGCTCGAGGCCGGCGTTGCGCAGGAGCGCGAGCAGGTCCTCGGAGGCGAAGCGGCGACGGGCCGGGCGGGTGCGGCCGGGGGCGGGGTCGCGGTCCTCGAGGAGGGCCAGCGCCTCCTTCGGGTGGCCGCTGAGCGCTCGGGCGAGGACGGCACCGGCCCGGTTGGCGGTGGCCACGCTCACCTGGCCGCCGGGGCGCAGCGCCCGGGTGATCTCGCCGAGGGTGGTGGCGGGGTCGTCGACGACCTCGAGGACGGCGTGGCAGAGCGCGAGGTCGTAGCCACCGTCCCCGAGGGGCAGCTCGTGCAGCAGGTCGCCGTCGCCCTGCAGGCCGCGGACCCGGTCGCCGACGCCGGCGGTCTGCGCGCGGCGCTCGAGGGTGGCCAGGGCGTCGGCGCTGGGGTCGACGACGGTGACCTCGTGGCCGAGGCGGGCGAGCGGGACGGCGAAGACGCCGCTGCCGCCGCCGACGTCGAGGACCCGCAGCGGCGTCCCGCCGCCGGCCAGCGCGTCGAGCGCGGCCCAGACCGCGGCGGTCCGGACGGGCAGGTGCTCGCCGGAGGACGGTGCGGGGGCGGTCACCCGTCGGAGACTAGTGGCGCCGCCCCGCGCACACCGGGCACCGCTAGGCCGAGACCGAGTCGGCGGCCCGCTCCAGGTCGGCGATGACGATCTTCCGCATCGTGAACATCTCCTGCACGGCGCGCTGCCGGCGGTCGGGGTCGGGGTCGGCCTGCAGCTCCAGCAGGCGGGTGGGCACGACCTGCCAGGAGACGCCGAAGCGGTCCTTGAGCCAGCCGCAGGGGGCCTCCTGGCCGCCGTCGGTGAGGCGGTCCCAGTAGTGGTCGACCTCCTCCTGGTCGGCGCACAGGACCTGGAAGGAGATGGCCTCGCTGAAGGACCAGTCCTGCGGGCCGCCGTTGAGGCCGACGTACTCGGTGTCGCCCAGCCGCCAGCTGACGGTGAGGGCCTGGCCCTCCCGCGCGGGGTCCTCCGCGCCGTAGCGGACGGTGCCGAGGACCTCGGCGTCCGGCCAGATCGACGTGTAGAACCGCGCGGCCTCCTCGGCCTCGGTGTCGAACCACAGGCACGGGATCTGCTTCGGCATGGCCGTGTCCTCCTCTGCGGGGCCGGCGGGGTGCCGGCGCTCACCGTTCCGACCGCGCCCGCGGCCGGGACTCATCGCCGGCAGCGGGCCCCCTAGTGGCCGGAGCTGCCGGGGCTGGAGTGCCAGAGCTTGCGCGGGGCCGCCGCGGCGCGGCGGGCGGCGGTCGCGGCGTCCTCGCCGGCGGGCTTGACGTCGGCGTAGGGCGACATCCGGAAGCCGGTGGGGTGCACGAGCACGGGTGTGACCACCACCGGCCGCGAGCCGTGCGAGGCCGCGGCCCCGGCGATCGCCTGGTCGGTGTACTCCCCCGGCGCGGCCATGTGCTCGGCCACCGCGGCCGGGCCGCCGTTCTCCCACGCCTCGTGCAGCGCCGGCAGCTCCCACGCGCCGGTGGCCCGGATCGACACCCCGCGCGGGCCGGTGCGCCGCAGCACCCCGCGGATCACCAGCAGCCACGAGTGGAACACCGTCGCCGCGTAGGGGCCCTGCACGTCCTCGAAGAAGGTCGAGTCGGTGCAGCCGGTGCCGTCGTCGAGGGTCACGAAGACCACCCGGCGTCCCGACCGGATCGGCGGCGTCTGGGTGGCCACCTTGACCCCGGCCACCAGCACCTCGGCGCTGCTGCGGCAGCCGAGCAGCTCCCCCGCCGGCACCGCGCCGATCGCCGCCAGGAACGGCCGGTAGAAGTCGACGACGTGCCGGCTGGCGTCCAGCCCGAGCACCTCGAGCTCGGCGCGGACCAGTTCGGCGTCGGTGAACTCCGGCAGCCCGCTCCCCCCACCCCACTCCGGCCCGGCCCACTCCGGCCGGGCCCACTCCGGCCCGGCCCACTCCGGCCCGGTCTCCTCCGGGCCCGGCCCGTCCGGTCCGGAGTCCTCCCCCGGCAGCTCGAGGCCGAGCAGGTCCAGGCTCAGCTGCCCGACCGCGCCGGCCTTCTTCCCGCTGCGGCTCCACCGGTCGAGCTCGCTGATCTGCAGCAGCAGGTCGCGGCGGGTCACCGACCGGCGCGAGCCGGTGGGCCGGCCGACCTCGCGGTCGCGCACCCCGAAGCCGTAGAGCGAGTCGAACCCGCCGGCCAGCACCAGCCGCTCGACCACCGGGCGCGACACCGAGGCCCGCGACCAGAAGTCGGTCAGCGACCGGTAGGGCTGCCCGGCGACGATCCGCGCCACCTCGTCCTCGCCGATGCCCTTGACGTCGGTCAGGGACAGCCGGATGCCGTGGCCCGACGGGTCGGCCATCGACGGCGGCATCCAGTCCGGCCGCCGCCAGTCCGCCCGGCGGTCCTCCTCGGCCAGCCGCTCCACCCGGTAGGCGCCGGTCGAGGCGTTGACGTCGAGGCCGAGCACGCGGATCCCGAAGTTGCGGGCGTCGTCGAGGATCAGCCGCTTCGGGTACATGCCGGGGTCGTGGGTGAGCACCCCGGCGAGGAAGGCAGCCGGGTGGTGGGTCTTCAGCCACGCCGACTGGTAGGTGGGCAGCGCGAACGCCGCCGCGTGCGCCTTGCAGAACCCGAACGAGCCGAAGGCGACCAGCACCTCCCACACCTGCTCGACCACCTCGACCGGATAGCGGCGCAGCGCCTCCGGCACGAACCAGGCCCGCACCTCCGGGTGCAGCTCCCGATCGCCGAGCGCGCGGCGCGCCTCGTCGGCCTGGGCGAGGTCGCAGCCGGTCATCTGCGCCACGATCTGCAGCACCTGCTCGTGGAAGACGACGACGCCGGCGGTCTGCTCGAGGAACGGCGCGAGGTCGGGGTGCGGGTAGACCGGGTCCCGCCAGCCGTTCCGGGCCAGCAGGAACGGCGTCACCATGTCGCTCTTCACCGGCCCGGGCCGGAACAGCGAGATGTCGATGACGATGTCCTCGAACGTCTCCGGCCCGAACTTGCCGACCAGCTCGCGCTGCCCCGGCGACTCGATCTGGAACATGCCGAGGGTCCGGGTGCTGCGGATGAGCTCGAAGGTCGTCGGGTCGTCGCGCGGGACGGCGTCGATGTCGACCTCGGTGCCGTCGACCCGGGCCACCTCGTCGAGGGCGTGCGCGATCGCCGACTGCATCCGGATGCCGAGCAGGTCGAGCTTGAGCAGCCCGAGCTCCTCGACGTCGTCCTTGTCGAACTGGCTCATCGGGTAGCCGAGATAGCTGCTCTCCACCGGCGTGCGGTCGAGCAGCGTGGCGTCGGACAGCAGCACCCCGCACGGGTGCAGCGCGATGTGCCGGGGCAGGCCGTCGAGCCGGGCGACCAGGTCGAAGAGCAGGTCGAGGTCGCCGGTGCCGCCACCGCGCCGGGACCCCAGCCGGCTGGCCCGCAGCTCCGGCAGGTCCTTGAGCGCGGCGTGCACCTGGTTGGCCCGGACATGCGGGAAGGCCTTGGCGACGGCGTCGATCTCGGCCGGCGGCAGCCCGAGCGCGGCGCCGACGTCGCGGATGGCGTGCCGCACCCGGTAGGTGTCCATCATCGAGATGCAGCTGACCCGGTGGGCGCCGAAGCGGTCGAGAACCGCGTCGTAGACCTCCATCCGCCGGGCGGACTCCACGTCGATGTCGACGTCGGGCAGCTGGTGGCGCAGCGGGGAGAGGAACCGCTCCATCAGCAGGCCGTAGCGGATCGGGTCGACGTCGGAGATGCCCAGCAGGTAGGTGACCAGGCTGCCGGCACCCGACCCGCGCGCTGCCGCCCGGACCCGCAGGCTCCTGATGAGGTCGACCACGTCAGCGACGGTGAGGAAGTAGGACGGGTAGCCGAGGGAGTCGATCACCGCCAGCTCGTCCTCCAGCCGGCCGAGGACCTCCTGGCTGCGCGCCATCCCCCGCCGGCCGAGCCCGGCCTCGCAGCGGGCGCGCAGCACCTCCGAGGCACCCGCGCCGCGCTCCCCGGGCGCGGTGACGACGTCGAGCTCGGGATAGCGCACGGTGCCGACGCCGAGGTCCTCGCGGACGTCGACGGCGCACTGCTCGGCCAGCCGGGCGGTGCGCTCGGTCAGCCGCAGCGCCGCGTCGCGGTCGGGGCCGACGAGGTCGGCGGCGACCTCGGCCATCTCCTTGCCCGACTTGAGGTACCCCTCGGCGGTGCGCCGGTCGACGTGCCGGGTGTCGAGGGCGACCAGCCGCCGGGAGGCGTCGAGGACGTCGGCGGTGGGCGCGTCGAGGGCGTCGACGTAGCGGACGGCGTTGGTGAGGACCGCCGGCACGCCCTCCTCCTCGGCGAAGCGCAGCAGCCGCTGGGCGCGGGAGCGGTCGCCCCGGCCGCGGTGGTGCACCAGCTCGACCACCAGCGCCCCCGGGCCGAACACCGACCGCCAGGCCGACAGCCGCGCCGAGGCGACGTCGGCCCGCCCGGCGGCGAGCGCCCGGCCCACCGGGGAGTCCGGTCCCAGGACCGCGACCAGCCCCGGTGCGTGCTCGGCGGCCAGGGCCAGCGAGGCCACCGGCTCGCCGCGGGTGCCGCGCAGGTGCGTGGCGCTGGTCAGCCGGCACAGCGAGCGCCAGCCGGCGCCGTCGCGGGCGAGGAAGGTGACCCGCGGCAGCTGCGGGTCGACGCCGGCGCCGCCGCGCACCGGGCTGCGGCGTGCCGGCACCGGTCGCACCGAGCCGCTCCCGGTGCGGCGGAGGGAGAACTCGTCCTCACCCAGCACGTGCGCCCGCGCCGGCGGCACGGCCGTGTCCACCCCGGGGGCGACCGCCAGGTCGACCCCGAACAGCGGCCGCAGCCCGGCCGACCGGCAGGCCAGCGCGAACTTGACCGCGCCGTAGAGACCGTCGCGGTCGGTCAGCGCCAGCGCCGTCATGCCGTGCTCGGCGGCGCGCGCGACCAGGTCGGCCGGGTGGTTGGCCCCGTACCGCAGGGAGTAGCCGGAGGCGACGTGCAGGTGGACGAAGGGGTCCCCGCTCACCGCCCGCGCACGGGACGGTGAGCGGTGCCGCCGACCACGCGCGGACGCGGAGCCGGCTCGGGCGTGCGGGCCAGCACCTCCTCGACCACGGTCAGGAAGGCGCCGGCGTCGCGGACCAGGTCGTCGGCCTCGCGCTCGGTGACCGCGCGGGACAGCCCGGCCTCGGCCGCGGCGCGCTTGGCCGCCCCTGCGGCGAAGAAGGTGGCCCACTCCCCCAGCTCCGGGGCGACCTGCTCGAGCAGCACCCAGGCGCTGCGCGGCCGGCGGCGGCTGCCCTCCGGCCGCGTGCGGGCGGCCAGCACGCCCGCGGCGGCGCGCAGCGCCGCCAGGTGGGCGGTGGCGTAGCGCCGGCACGCGTCGGGAGCGTGGCGGGCCTCGGCCAGCGCGCGGGTGGCCTGGTCGAGCAGCTGGGCCGCCGCCGCCGGGAGCGGCGGGGGCAGGGGCAGCTGGTCGGCCGGGTCGTGGGTCATGGCGTACGCGGCGCCCATCAGTCGTGCACCCGCACGAGCGACCAGCGGTTGTCCGCCGCGTCCCAGCACAGGTCGTAGACGCCGGCGAAGCTCGTCCGCGAGCGCCCGGCCCGCAGCGCCTCGACCCGGAACACCTCGCGAGGGGCGACCAGGTCGGCCGAGGCACCGCCGGCAGCCTGCTGCCACCACGGCGCGGTCTCGACCCAGGAGTCGAGCAGCTCGCCGACGACGTAGCGGCCCTGCCCGCGCCAGAACTGCGCGGGCCCGAGCGGACCGCGCTCGACCTGCACCTCCTCGCCGACCCGCTCGCCGACGTCACCCAGCACCCGGCTCATGTCCGTCTCCCCACCCCGTGCCGCTGACGGTCCGGCCACCGGCCCGGGCGGGGAAGGTCCCGGAGCGGTGGTCGACCCGTTCGAACGCGTGTTCGAACACGTCGAGTGAACCCGACCGCGCCGGTCGCGTCAAGCCGGACGCCCCACCCGCGGTCCTCCTGGCGCGGGGTCCCCTCCCGCCCGTGCACCGGACGGTAGGGCGGGGGTCCGACAGCGGTGGCAGGATCGACGCATGAGCCGACCCACCCACCCCCGGGTGGCCGCGATCGCCGGCCTGCTCGCCGAGGCCGGCGCTCCCGGGCGGGTCCACGAGCTCGCCGAGGGCGCGCACACCGCCGCCGCGGCCGCCGCGCAGCTCGGCGTCCCGGTCGGGGCCATCGCCAACAGCCTGGTCTTCGACGTCGGCGGGCAGCCCCTGCTCGTGCTCACCAGCGGCGCCCACCGGGTCGACGTCGGCCGGGTGGCCACCCTGCTCGGCGTGCCCCGCGTGCGGCGCGCCGCGGCCGACTTCGTCCGCGAGCACACCGGCCAGCCGATCGGCGGGGTCGCCCCGATCGGGCACCCCGCGCCGATCGGCACGCTCGTCGACGTCGAGCTCGCCCGGTACGAGCGCGTGTGGGCCGCGGCCGGCCACCCCTCGGCCGTCTTCCCCACCACCTACGACGAGCTGCTGCAGCTGACCGGCGGCACCCCCGCCGAGGTCGGCGACGGCCCCACGGCCGACAGCCCGGCCACCGTGACCCACCCGGCCGCGGTGGGCCCGTGAACGAGGAGACCCCCGTGACCGGCACGACACCCGCGACGCGGGTGACCGAACTGCCCGCCGGCTGGCTGCGCGAGCACATGCACGAGGCGCTGACCATCTACGGCGAGGCGATGGGCTACGACGCCTCGGTGGTGGCCGGCCGCTACGGCTACGCCGTCCAGCACACCGAGCGCCCCGGCTTCCGCGCCGTCGGGGGCTTCGAGTCCACCCCGGACGGCGAGCGGCTGGTCGGCTTCGGCTACGGCTACCTCGTCGCCCCCGGGCAGTGGTGGCACGACCAGGTGCGCGCGGCCCTCGACCGGCGCACCGCCAAACGGTGGCTGCCCGGCGCCTTCGAGGTCTGCGAGCTGCACGTGCACCCCGACGCGCAGAGCCGCGGGCTGGGCCGGCAGCTGCTGCACGCGCTGGTCGAGGGCGTCCCGGCCCCGGTGGCGCTGCTGTCCACGCCCGACGCCGACACCAAGGCCTTCCGGCTCTACCACGCCGACGGCTTCGTCGACCTCGCCCGCGGCCACCACTTCCCCGGCGACGCCCGGCCCTTCGCCATCCTCGGCGCCCGCCTGCCGCTGCGGCCGGGCGCGGGCCCGTCCTGAGCGCGCCGGACCTCGCCGTCGACGCCGTCGTCGTCGGCGCGGGCCACAACGGGCTGGTCGCGGCCTGCTACCTGGCCCGGGCGGGGCTGTCGGTCGAGGTCGTCGAGCGCGACGAGGTCCTCGGCGGGGCGGTGTCCACCGTCGAGCGCTGGCCGGGGGTGCGGGTGGACCGCGGCTCCAGCGCGCACGTCATCGTCCGGCACAGCGGCGTCGTCGAGGAGCTCGACCTCGCCGCCCACGGGCTGCGCTACCTCGACTGCGACCCGTGGGGCTTCGCGCCCGCCCCCGTCCCCGGCGACCCCGGCCCGGACGGCCGCCCGCTGGTCTTCTCCGTCGACCTCGACGCCACCTGCGCCTCGATCGCCGCCGCCTGCGGGGAGGACGACGCCGCCGCCTACCGCCGATTCGTCGCCGTGTGGGGCCCGCGCAGCCGCGCCGTCGTCGACTCCTTCGGCCGCCGGCCGACCCCGCTGGGCCTCGCCCGGGCGTTCTGGCCGCTCGGCGCCCCCAGCGGCGACGCGCCGCGCACCCCCGGCGGCGACCTCGCCGTCGACTTCCTCGGCTCGGGCGACGCGCTGCTCGACCGCTGGTTCGCCAGCGAGCGGCTCAAGGCGGCGCTGGCCTGGTTCGGCGCCCAGTCCGGCCCGCCGGTGTCCGAGCCGGGGACGGCCGCGATGGTCGCCTGGGTGGCGCTGCTGCACGACACCCCGCCGGGCCACCCGGTGGGCGGCTCCGGGGGGCTCACCCAGGCGCTGCGGGCCCGGCTGGAGTCCGACGGCGGGCACGTCACCCTGGGCGACGGCGCCGCGCGGCTGCTGGTCGAGGACGGCCGCGTCCGCGGGGTGGAGACGACGTCCGGACGGCGGGTGCACGCGCCGGTCGTCGTGGCCGCCTGCCACGTGCTGGCCACCCGGGACCTCGCCGGCGACGACGCCCCGCCCGCGCTGGCCGACGCCGCGCCGCCCGTGGGCAACGGCTTCGGCCTGGTGCTGCGCTGCCTCACCGACGCGCTGCCCGGCTATCCCGGCGTCGACCCGGCGGTGTCGAGCCAGGGCCTGCAGCTGCTGTGCACCGACCGCGCGCAGCTGGCCGCCGCGCACGGCGACTGGCTGGGCGGCCGGCTGCCGCGCGAGCCGGTGCCGCTGGCGATGTCCTTCTCCGCGAGCGACGACACCCTCGCCCCGCCCGGGCAGCACGTGGTCACCGTGTGGGGCCAGTGGTACCCCTACGCGCTCGCCGACGGCGGCGACTGGGACGCCCTCGCCGAGGTCGAGGCCCAGCGGCTGGTGGCCGCCGTCGACCGCCACGCGCCCGGCTTCGCCGGCTCCGTCCGGGAGCTCTACGTCCAGACGCCGCTGCTGCTGGAGCGCGAGCTGTCGCTGCTGCGTGGCAACGTCATGCACGTGGAGATGGGGCTGGCCAGCATGTTCTCGCTGCGGCCCACGCCCGCGCTGGCCGGCTACCGGGTGCCGGGGCTCGCCGGGCTCTACCTCGCCGGCGCCTCCACCCACCCCGGCGGCGGGGTCTCGGGCAACTCCGGCCGGACGGCGGCGCGCGCGGTGCTGGCCGACCGCCGGCCGCTGGCCCGGGCGCGGGCGGCCGCCGGCCGGGCGGTGCGCGCGGCCCGTCCCCGGTGAGCGCGACCGTGGGCTCCGGCCTCGCGGCCGTCCGCCGGGCCACGGCACCGGCCGCGCGGCTCCCGCTGGCCCTCGCCGTGCTGCTCGTGCTCGCCGCCGTCGCCTATCCGCTGACCGGCGGCGGCGCCCGGGACGCGGTGTCCTGGACGATCGTGCTGCTCGGCTCGGCGGTGTCGGTGACCTCCGCCGCGGCCGCCCACGGCGCCCGCACCGGGGCGGCGGTGCTGGGGACGGTGGCGGTCACGGCCGTCGCGTTCGAGGCGGTCGGGCTGGGCACCGGGTACCCCTACGGCGGGTACTCCTACAGCGACGCCCTGGGCCCCACGCTGCTCGGCGTCCCGTTCCTCGTGCCGCTCGCCTGGCTGATGATGGCCTGGCCGAGCCGGGTGCTGGCCGCGCTGCTCACCCGCCGGGTGCGGCCGGACCGGCAGCGGACCGCGCGGGTCGCCGTCGCCGCGGCGGTGTTCGCCGGCTGGGACGTCGTCCTCGACCCGCAGCTCGTGCAGGCCGGCTACTGGACGTGGGCCCACCCCGCCCCGGGACTGCCCGGCATCGACACCGTGCCGCTGACCAACCTCGCCGGCTGGCTGCTGGCCGGGCTGGTGCTCATGACGCTGCTCGAGGCGGTCGTCGCGCGCACCGCCCGCGCCGACGTCCCGGGCACCGGCGCCGCCCCGCTGCTGGTGATCGCCTGGATGGTGGCCGGCGGGGCGCTCGCGCACGCCGTCTGGCTGGACCTGCCCGGGTCGGCGGCGTGGGGGGCGGCGCTGTCGGCGGTCGTGCTGGCCGTGCTCGCCGCGCAGGCCTGCCGCCGGTGAGCGGCCCGGCGGTCCGGGTCCTCTCCGGCCTGGCGGTGGCCGGCGCGGTGCACGCGGCGGTCAACGCCGCACTGCTGCGCCGCCCGCCCGCCGACCCGCCCGAGGTGACCCGGCCGGTCACCGTGGTGCTGCCGGTGCGCGACGAGGAGGCGCAGGTCGGCGGCTGCCTGGCCGCGCTGCTGGCGTCGACCGGCGTGCCCGACCTGCGGGTCGTCGTGGTCGACGACGGCTCCACCGACGGCACGGCCGCCGTCGTCCGCGCCGTCGGCGACCCGCGGGTGCGGCTGGTGACCGCGCCTCCCCCTCCGGCCGGGTGGCTGGGCAAGCCGCACGCCTGCTGGGTGGGCGCGCGGACCCTGGACGACGAGGGGTACCTCGTCTTCGTCGACGCCGACGTCCGGGTGACCCCGCGCGCGCTGGCCGCCGCCGTCGCGCTGCTCGACGCGCACGGACTGGACCTGGCCTCGCCCTGGCCGCGGCCGGTGGCGGGCACCCCCGCCGAGCGGCTGGTGCAGCCGCTGTCGCCGTGGCTGTGGATGACCACGCTCCCCCTGCGGCTGGCCGAGCGCTCCCCGCGGCCCTCGCTCACCGCCGCCAACGGCCAGTTCCTGGCCCTCACCCGGCGCGGCTACCTGCGCGCCCGGGGGCACGCGGCGGTGCGCGACGAGGTGGTGGAGGACGTCGCGCTGGCCCGGGCGGTGAAGCGGGCCGGCGGGCGGGCGGTGCCGGTGGGCGGCGCGGCGCTGGCCGAGTGCCGGATGTACGACGGCTGGGCGGCGATGCGGGAGGGCTACGGCAAGTCGCTGTGGGCGTCGGTGGGCGGGTCGACGGCGGCGTCGGTGGCCGCGGCGGCCGTGCTCACCGCCGTCGGCGTCGTCCCCCCGCTGGCCGCGCTGCGGGGGTCGCGCGCCGGGCTGGCCGGCTGGGCGGCCGGCGTGGCCGGGCGTGCGGTGAGCGCGGCGGCGACCGGCGGGCGGGTGTGGCCCGACGCCCTCGCCCACCCGGTCTCGCTGCTCGCCCTGGACGTGCTGCTGGCCGGATCGGTGGCCGGGCACCGGCGGGGCACCCTCACCTGGCGCGGGCGCGCGCTGGCCTGACCCGGGCGAGGATGGGGCGTGACCTCGCCCGACAGCAGCACGGCCGGCACCGGTGCGCCCGGCGCCGGCACGCCCCGCACCGCCTTCGACCCCGGCGGCATGCGCCCCTCGGACTTCTACCGGGTGATGAACTCCGTGGTGGTCCCGCGGCCGATCGCGTGGGTGTGCAGCCGCTCGGCCGAGGGCGTGCACAACCTGGCGCCGCACTCCTTCTACACGGTGGCGTGCGTCCGGCCGCCGGTCGTGCAGTTCACCTCGGTGGGCCGCAAGGACTCGCTGAACAACGTCGAGGCCACCGGCGACTTCACCGTCAACCTGGTCCCCGAGGAGCTGTTCGAGCAGGCCAACGCCACCGGCACGGACTTCCCGCCGGACCAGAGCGAGGCCGAGGCCGCCGGCGTCCGGCTCGAGCCGAGCGAGAAGGTGGCGTCGATGCGGGTCGCGCAGTCGCCGGTCACCATCGAGTGCACGCTGCACTCCACGCTGCGGCTGGGCGACAGCACCGTCGTGTTCGGCCGGGTCGAGTGGATCAGCGTCTTCTCCCGCGCCGTCCGCGAGGGCCGCCCGCGGATCGAGGAGCTGCGGCCGCTCGCGCGGCTCGGTGGCAACGAGTGGTGCACCGTCGGCGAGCTGCGCGTGATCCCGCGGATCCCCTACGCCACGTGGGCCGGGGACCCCTCGATCGGCGAGCAGGTGCGGCGGGACCGGCGCGGTGGGCCGGACCACGGATCGTCAGGGAGCTCCTACGCGGAGGGATGACGCACACCCTCCGGCGCTTCCCCACCGCTGCGCCGGCGTCGGACCTCCACGTGCGGCAGCGACCTCCCTACGCTGCGTTCCTGCGCTCGGTCTGCGGCTCACCAGGGGGAAGCCATGGACGGCTCGACGACGCACGCGGCGGAGGAGAGCGTCCCCGGTCGCGCGCCGACGACGACGGGACACCCCGGGCCCGTGCTGCAGACCTGTGTCCTGCTGACGGTCACCGCCCTGACCTACGCCCTCGTCTCCGTGGGTGCCGGCAGGACGTCGGTGCTCTCGACCCGTGAGTGGTTCGTCTGGCGCTTCGCGGCGTCCCTCGGTGTCGGCCTGGCGTGGTTGATGGCCCTCCGCTCGGTGCGCGATCTCCGACCGGCGGCCCGGCGCGTCGGCACCCGCCTCACCGGCCGGGACCGGCTCGGCTACGCCCTCGTGACCGCGGTGCTCGTCCTCGGCGTCTTCCTGTTCCTGTACAACGCCGGGCAGATGGACCGGACCTGGCAGATCGCGCACATGGAGGGCCGGCTGGCGGGTGTGGTGCTGGCCGTGGGGGTCACCGGTGTCCCGTGGGTCTACCTCCTCCTCACGACCAGCGCCACGCTGGGTCGCTGGGAGCCGCACCACCGCCTGGCGGGGCTGCTCGAGTCCTGGGACGTCCTCGTGCGGTGCCTGACGGTGTTCGCCGTCCTGGTCGTGATCTCGCTGGTGCCCACGGGTGCTCTGCGGGCGCTGTGGCTCGCCCAGCGCGGGGACACCGATCGACTGGCCGACCAGTTCCCCGCGTCCGACGTCCTGCTCTACGGCGCCTTCTTCACGGTCGTCCTGGCGGCGATCACCCTGCCGGTCGTCGCCGCGTGGCGGACGGAGGCCAGGAGGCTGGTCGCGCACGTCTACCCGGTGACGACCGTCGAGGACCTCACCGACGACTGGGACAAGGGACGCAAGCGCCTCGAGGAGGTCCTGCACCTGGACAAGGGGATCCTGCGCAACCCGTTGACGGCGTTCACCGTGTTCACCCCTCTGCTGACCTCCGTGCTGGCCGGCTTCGTCCCCGGGCTCGCCGCGTCCTGAGGCCGGCTCCGCCACGGCCGCGACGGGAGCCGACCCGGGGCGGAACGGGCTCAGCCCGGCAGGTGCGGGGCCACCTCGGCGGCGGCGTCGGCCCCGAACGCGGCGGCGAACCGCTCCAGGAAGGGCTTCCGGCGCAGCTCGTACTCCTGCGTGCCCACCACCTCGACCGCCTCGGTGGCCACCGCGGAGCCCAGCTGGGTGGCCCGCTCCAGGCCCAGGCCCCAGATCCGGCCGGCGATGAACCCGGCGCGCAGCGCGTCGCCGCCGCCGGTGGGCTCGACCGGCTTGGTCTCGGGGACGGCGATGACCTCGATCGGGTCGGCGCCGGCCTGGCGCACGAGCACGCCGTTGGCCGCGCGCGTGGTGACCCAGGTGCCCACCCGGCCGAGGATCTCCGGCGCGTCCCAGCCGGTCTTCTGCATGAGCAGCGCCGACTCGTACTCGTTGGTGAACAGCAGGTCCGCGCCGTCGACCAGCTCGCGGATCATCTCGCCGTCGGCCCAGGCCAGCTGCTGGCTCGGGTCGGCGGCGAAGGCGTAGCCGCGGTCCCGGCACTCGCGGGTGTGCCGCACCATCGCCTTGGGGTCGTTGGGGCCGACGACGACGAGGTCGGGCGCACCGACCCGCTCGCACACCGGCGCCAGCTCGATCTCCCCCGCCTCGCTCATCGCGCCCGAGTAGAACGACGCGATCTGGTTGTTCACCGCGTCGGTGGTGCACACGAAGCGGGCGGTGTGCTTGAGCTCCGACCAGCGCACGTCGGCGGTGTCCACGCCGTTGCGGGTCAGCCAGGCGTCGTAGTCGGCGAAGTCGCTGCCCACCGAGCCGACCAGGACCGGCGAGAGGCCGAGCAGCCCGAGGCCGAAGGCCATGTTGGCGCCGGCACCGCCGCGGTGCTGGATGAGGTCGTCGACCAGGAAGGACAGGGACACGTTCTCCATCTGTCCCTCGACGAACTGGTCGGTGAACCGACCCGGGAAGGTCATCAGGTGGTCGGTGGCGATGGAGCCGGTGACGACGACGGGCACGGTGGCTCCTCGGGAGCTGCGGGAGGACGGCGAGCAGCGCAACCCTAAGAGGCGCCGGCGACGGCGCGCGCCCCGGAGGCCTACCCCTCCCCGAGCGCCCGGCGCAGCGACACGCCCAGCTGCGCGGTCCCGACCAGCCCGAGGACGGCGCCCACGGCGGTCCCCAACGTGACCACGACGGCCGGGCCGTCGGCCACCCCGACCGCCCCGGCCAGCCCGGTGGCCGCCACGATGCCGGCCCCGCCCACGGTGAACCCGGTCATCACCACCCGGGTGGGCCGCTCCCACACCGAGATCGACCCGGTCTCGGACACCCCGGCCTGACCGGCACGGGCACGCAGGTAGTCCGGCAGCCAGCACAGCGCCCCGAAGGCGGCGGCCAGCCAGCCCGGCGCGCCGGCGACCCACAGTGCCAGCGCGTACGCGGCCTCGGTGAGCCGGTCGACGGCGGAGTCGAGCACGTACCCGCGCCGCGAGGCCCGGCCGCCGGCGAGGGCGAGCGCGCCGTCGAGGGAGTCGAGCAGCCCCGAGAGCCCCACCAGCAGCCCGCCCGCGACCAGCCAGGCGCCGCCTGCCAGCGCCGGGCCGACGGCGGCGACCGCCACCAGCAGGCCCAGCGCGGTGGCGGCCAGCGGCGGCAGCCACGACACCGCACGGGCCAGCGCGTAGGCCAGCGACAGCCACCCGTGCACCAGGCGGCTCGCGGCCGGGTCGGTGCCGCCGTGCCACCGCGACCACTCGGCGAGGTACTCGTCGCGGCTCAGCACCGGCGCAGTCTCTCCCAGCCCCGCCGCCCCCGGGCGCGACCGGGGACAGTGGGGAGGTGCTCGCCGGCCTCGCCCCCGCCCGCCGCCGCCTGGTCCTCGCCGTGCCGGTCCTCCTCGTCGTCGCCGCGCTCACCGCGGTCGCCCTGGTGCTGGTCACCCGCGAGGACTCCCCGGCTCCGGCCGCGCCGGTGTCGCAGGAGGAGCCCGGCCCGGTGCTGCTCGTGCCGGGCTACGGCGGCGGGACCGGCTCGCTGCGGGGACTGGCCGACCGGCTGACCGCCGCGGGCCGCGACGTCACGGTGGTGTCGCTGCCCGGCAACGGCACCGGCGACCTGTCCGCCGCGGCCGACGCCCTCGGGACCGCCGCCGACGCCGCGCTGGAGCGCACCGGGGCCGGCAGCGTCGACGTCGTCGGCTACTCGGCCGGGGGCGTCGTCGCGCGGCTGTGGGCCGCCGACGGCGGGGCGGACTCGGCCCGGCGGGTGCTGACGCTGGGCTCGCCGCACCACGGGACGACGCTGGCCGACCTCGCCGCCGGCGTCGCCCCCGGCTCGTGCCCCGAGGCCTGCCGGCAGCTGGCCACCGACAGCGACCTGCTCGCCGGCCTCAACGCCGGCGACGAGACGCCGGCCGGCCCGACGTGGGTGTCGGTGTGGACGGCGCAGGACACGACGGTCACCCCGCCGGACTCCGCCCGCCTCGACGGCGCGCTCAACCTGGAGGTGCAGTCGGTCTGCGCGACCGCGCAGGTCGCTCACGGCGACCTGCCGCGCGACCCGCTGGTGCAGGCGATCGTGCTGGCCGAGCTCGCGCCGGGCGACCCCGTGCCGCTGGGCGCGGCCGACTGCGCCCGCCTCGGCGGCTGAGGACCGCGGGTCGCTGCCGGGGACCGGCGGGGTGCTGCCCGAGGAGCCGGGGGCGATGCCGGTGCGGGCGTGACCGGCGACCCGGCCTCCCCCGGCCGGCGGCGCCCCTGGGCGCGGTCACCGGCGGGCAGCCGTTCAGCTCGTGACGTCCTTGGTGGCGAAGTTCGCCCACGCGGCGGTCAGCAGCACCCCGACGTAGACGCCCTGCAGCGCCAGCCCGCGGACGACGTCGCGCCACAGGACCGGGTCCCGGAACAGGTCGACGAACGCCAGCCAGTAGCGCGTGGGCAGGTACGGCGCGATCGGCGAGGCGGCGTCGAGGGTGAACAGCAGCGAGGAGGTCACCAGCACCGCCAGCGCGCCGAGGGCGGCGGCCAGCGGCGAGTCGGTGAGCGTGGAGAAGAACAGCCCGAAGGCCGCGACGCCGAGCATCGACACCGCCACGTAGCCGATGGCCATGACCGTGCGCCCGGCGAGCTGCTCCGGCGTCAGCGAGGTGCCCGACACCGACGTGCCCGCGGCCACCGGCTGGGCGTCGAAGAGCAGGGTGCCCACGAGGTAGCCGACGGCGGCGACCACCACCACGGTGACGACGACGAAGGCGAGCACCGCCACCAGCTTGGCCACCAGCAGCCGGGTGCGGCCGGCCGGGCGGGCGAGCAGGTAGCGCAGCGTCCCGGCCTGGGCCTCCCCCGCGACGGCGTCCCCGCTGACCACCGCGACGGCGATCGGCAGGAACAGCGGCAGCACGATGGCCAGCGCCGCGAGCGGGTAGAGCTGGCCGTTGGTGAGGACGGCGGACAGGAACGGCGGGCCCTCGCCGGGTCGCGGCGCGAGGTCGGTGAGCCGCAGCAGCACCGCGACGAGCACCGGCAGGGCGTTGAGGACCGCGATGGTCACCCAGGTGCGCGGCCGGCCGAACGTCTTGCGCAGCTCGACGCCGATCACGCCCGCTCCACCCGGTCGGCGCTGGTGCCCGCGGCGGCGAGCACCACCTCCTCGAGCGTGGGCCGCTGCAGCGCCAGGCCGCGCACCGGCACGCCCGCGCCGACCAGCAGCGCGTTGACCTCCGCCGGGTCGGTCCCGCGCACCACCACCCGCCCGCCCTCGGCGCCGAGCACCCGCCCGTCGAGCACCGCGCGCACCCGCTCGGGCGCCGGCGTCTCCACGACGGTGGCGCCGGTGGGCGCGGTCAGGGAGGCCATCTCGTCCTGGAGCACCAGCCGCCCGCGGTCGAGCACGCCCACGCGGCTGCACAGCTGCTCGACCTCGGCCAGCAGGTGGCTGGAGAGGAACACCGTCGTCCCGCCGCGGTGCAGGTCGAGCAGCAGCGCGCGGACCTCGGCGATGCCCTGGGGGTCCAGGCCGTTGGTCGGCTCGTCGAGCACCAGCAGCTCCGGCCGCCGCAGCAGCGCCCCGGCCAGCCCGAGGCGCTGGCGCATGCCGAGGGAGTAGGCGCCGACCTTCCGCCGTCCCACCCCGCCGAGGCCCACCTGGTCGAGCACCTCCGCGATCCGGCGCCGGCGCGTGCGGCGCGACCCGCCCGGCCCGGCGGCGTCGAGCAGCGCCAGGTTGGCCGCTCCGGACAGGTGCCGGTGGTGCGCCGGCCCCTCGACGAGCGCGCCCACGCGGGGCAGCACCCGGCGTCCCGCCCGCGGCATCCGCTCGCCGAGCAGCTCGACCTCACCCCGGGTGGGCAGCACCAGGCCGAGCAGCATGCGCACCGTCGTCGTCTTCCCCGAGCCGTTGGCCCCGAGGAAGCCGTAGACGTCGCCGGCGCGGACGTCGAGGTCGATCCCGTCGACGGCGCGCACCCGGCCGTACTGCTTGACCAGCCCCCGCGTGACGATCACCGACGTCACGACGGCCCGCCGGAGAGCGCCTCCGCGGCGTCGGCCAGCGCGTCGAGCGTCACCGTGCCGGTGAGCACGCGGGTGCCGGCGCCCGGCGCGTCGACCAGCATCAGCCCGAGCGGGCCGGCGGCGATCCGGGTGCCCCGCGCGTCGCGCACCGCGTCGGGGGCGGCGGCCAGCGTGGAGCGGATCGCCGAGGCCAGGCGAGCCGGGACGGGCGCCACCGCGAGCAGCGTGACGCCGCTGCCGTAGAGGCCCACCGCCTCCGGCGCCCCGGCGAGCGCCCGCCGCGGCAGGCCGGCCAGCTCGCCGGGCAGCGGCACCGGGGCCAGCCGGCGGCCGGCCTCGCGCAGCAGCCCCTCGGCGTCCTGGCCGGTCCGCACCCGCGCGGCGGCCGGCGGGGTGAACGCGACGACGCCGGCCGGCGGGACGGCGAGCTCGAGGTCGAGGAACCGGGTGTCGAGCGCGGGCACCGCAGCGTCCTCGGCCACCACCTCCACGGCCAGCGGCAGGCCGGTGGCCGCGTCGGCCCAGACGTCGACCCGGGCCACCGAGGCGGCGGGCGCCGCGGGCACCAGCCGCAGGCCGAGCGCGTCCCGGCCGGCCACGCGGCGGGCGCCGATGCGCGTGAGCTCGTCGTCGGCGGCCTCGGACAGCAGCCGCCGGCCCAGGCTCGCGGGCACCAGGTCGGGAGGGGCGGGCAGGGTCAGCGGCGCCGGCGCGGTGCGGGTGGCGGTGGCCGACTCGTACTCCCAGGTCCACGTGCCGCCCGGGTCGACGTGCACGCCGGTCTCCCCCGCGGCGGACACGACGTCGACGCGGTGCTCGGCCGGCCCGCGCCACCAGACGCGCAGCGCCGTCCGGTCGCTGAGCAGGTCGGCGACGGCGGGCAGCCGGTCACCCACCGGGAGCGCCAGCCCGCCGGCGGAGACGGCGTACCCGGAGAAGCCGACGCGGTCGCTGGCGAGGACGGCGGCGCGCAGGTCGGCGGCGGGGACGTCGGCGTCGTCGGCCGGCAGCGCGCCCACGACGGCGGGCAGCGACGCGAGGACGGCGACCAGCGCGACCACGACCGACCAGCGGCGGGCCCGCCCGTACCCGCGTGCGGTCATGGCCGACACGGTACGAGCGCCGGGCACGCGCGGCTCCGGGTGACCGGCTCCCGTCCGCGGCGCGTCCGCGGGGTGCCGGGACCGCCGTCGACGGGAGGTGATCACGGGGACCCCGGCGGGTAGGTGTCCCCGCATGGCTCCTCCCCTCAGCGACGCCGTCGTCGTCGACGTCCTGCGCCGGCTCGACCGGCTCACCGCGCCCCTCGTGCGGCGGCTGGGCCGCCCGCCGGAGCTGCCGGCCGCCGAGCGGGACGCCTGGTGGGCCACCCGGGCGGCGCAGGTGGGCGCCGTCGCGGGCGGCCTGCCGCGGCTGGCCGGCCGGCTCGCCGACCTGCTGCCGCTGCAGAACACCGTCGGGACGGCGGTGCAGTCGCTGGTGGTGCTCGGTGTGGCCGGCGAGCACGGCGTCACCGACCCGGCCGAGCGGGTGGCGCTGCTGTCGGCGGTCCTGCTCGACCGCGACCTGCCCGCCGAGCGGGTGCGCCCGCTGCTGGAGCGGGTCCGCGGGAGCTACGTCGAGGCCGCGTTCGGGGCGCGCGAGGAGCGCGCCGGGCTCGCCGGTGCGGGGCGCACCGTCTGGCGGGCCGCGCGGCTGCTCGGCCGCATCGACGAGGCGCTCGACGCCCGCCCCAAGGGCCGGCTCGGCGCGCGGGCGCTGTCCCAGCTGCCCGTCGTCGGCGTCCTGGGCGGCTACGCCGCGGAGCGCGAGGCCCTGCGCCGGGCCGCGCGGATGACCGCCGAGCTGCTGGAGCCCGGCCGCCGGGTGACGGTCTAGGGCACGGCCAGCGTCGAGGGGACCGAGGTGGCGGCGCCGGTGAGGTTGGTGAACACCTCGCGGGTCGCCGTCGACCGGTTCATGGTGATGAAGTGGATGCCGGGCACGCCCTCGTCCAGCAGCCGCCGGCACATCGCCGTCGCCACCTCGACGCCGTAGGCGCGCACCGCCGCCTTGTCCTCGGGGGCGTCGCCGTCGAGCTCGGCGAAGCGCGCGGCCAGCTCCTCGGGGAACGCCTGCCCCGACAGCTGCACGATCCGGGCGATCTGCCGGGCGTTGGTCACCGGCATGACGCCGGCGATGACCGGGACGTCGCAGCCGCGGGCGGCCACCCGGTCGCGCAGCCGCAGGTAGTCCTCGACGCGGAAGAACATCTGGGTGACCGCGAAGTCCGCGCCGGCCCGGCACTTGCGCACGAACATCTCGACGTCGGTGTCGAAGTCCGGCGAGCGCGGGTGCCGCTCGGGGAAGGCCGCGACCCCCACGGAGAAGTCGCCCATCGAGCGGATGAGCTCCACCAGCTCGGAGGCGTACTCCAGGCCCTGCGGGTGCTTCACCCAGTCGGCCTGCGGGTCGGCGCCCGGCGGGTCCCCGCGCAGCGCCAGCAGGTTGCGCACGCCCGCGGCCGCCAGCCGGCTCACCACGTGCCGCAGCTCGGCGACCGAGTGGTCGACGGCGGTCAGGTGCGCCAGCGGCGTCATCGTCGTCTCGGCGGCGATCCGCTCGGTGACGGCGACGGTCCCCTCGCGGGTGGAGCCGCCGGCGCCGTAGGTCACCGACACGAACGACGGACGCAGGCGCTCGAGCTCGCGCAGCGCCGTCCACAGCTGGGCCTCGCCCTCGGGCGTCTTGGCCGGGAAGAACTCGAAGGACCAGGTGGGCCGCGACGAGGCGAGCAGCTCGCGGACGCTTCGGGTCACGGGGACCGAGGGTACGTGCGGGACCGGGCGCTTCCCTGCATCCGCCCCGCCACCCGCGGCGGAAGACAGCCCGGAGAGCGACCCCGAGGAGGAGCCGGTGAGCAGGCAGCCCCACCCCCTGGACAGGACGCGCACGACTCGATGGGGCGATACTGGCCGGGTGATCACCGGCGCGGCGCAGCGGGACCCCGTCGTCCGGCCCCTGGTCCCCTCGCTCGAGGCCGCCGACCTGGGCCGGGTCCGCGGCGCGGTGTCGGCCGCGCTGACCGGCTTCCTCGAGGAGCAGCGCACCACGCTGGCGGCGATGGACCCGTCGCTGACGCCGGTCGTCGACGAGGTCTGCGCGCTGGCCGACGGCGGGAAGCGGCTGCGGCCGGCCTTCGCCTACTGGGGCTGGCGCGGCGTCACCGAGGGCCTCAGCGCCCCGGCCGAGGACGACGCCGCGGTGCTGCGCGCCGTGGCCGCGCTGGAGTTCGTGCACGCCAGCGCCCTGGTGCACGACGACGTCATGGACGGCGCCCTCACCCGCCGCGGCCGCCCGGCCACGCACGTCGGCTTCGCCACCCGGCACGGCGACGGCGGCCTGTCCGGCGACGGCGACACCTTCGGGGTGGGCGCGGCGATCCTCGTCGGCGACCTCGCGCTGGTGTGGTCCGACGAGCTGCTGCGCCGCTCGGGCATCAGCGGCCCCGCGCTGGCCCGCGCCCGCTCGGTCTGGGACACCATGCGCACCGAGGTCACCGCCGGGCAGTACCTGGACCTGCTGCGCGCCGCCGGCGGCCTGCCCGGCGCCCAGGGCGCGCTCACCGTGGCCCGCTACAAGAGCGCCGGCTACACCGTGCAGCGCCCGCTGCAGCTCGGCGCCGCGATCGCCGGCGCCGGTCCGCGCGCGGCCGACGTCTACACCGCCATCGGCCTGCCGCTCGGCGAGGCCTTCCAGCTGCGCGACGACGTCCTCGGCGTCTTCGGTGACCCCGCCGTCACCGGCAAGTCCGCCGACGACGACCTGCGCGAGGGCAAGCAGACGCTGCTCGTCGCGCTGGCCGAGGAGGAGGCCGACGACGACGGCCGGCGGCTGCTGCGCGAGTCCCTCGGCGACCCCGACGCCGGCGAGGAGCAGTTCGCGGCGCTGCGCGCGCTGATCGAGGACACCGGCGCCCGCGCCCGCGTCGAGGAGCGGATCGCCGAGCGCACCGCCACCGCCCGCGGCGCGATCGCCGACGCCCCGATCGCCGAGGAGGCGCGCGCCGCCCTCGACGCGCTCGCCGTCGCCGCCACCTCGCGCACGGCCTGAGCGTGCGCACGGTCCCCGGCACGACCGACCGGGTCGTCGTCGTCGGTGCCGGTCTCGCCGGCCTGGCCACCGCGCTGCGGCTGCGCGGCGCGGGCCGCGAGGTCACCGTCGTCGAGCGCGGGGACGGGCCGGGCGGGCGCGCCGGCGTCGTGCGGCGCGACGGCTACGTCCTCGACACCGGCCCCTCGGTGTTCACCGCGCCGGAGTTCGTCGCCGACACGCTGGCCGCCGTGGGCGAGCGGCTGGAGGACCGGCTGACGCTGGTCCCGCTGGAGACCACCTACCGCGCGCAGTTCGCCGACGGCTCGCACCTGGACGTGCACGCCGACGTCGACGCCTTCGCCGCCGAGGTGGAGGCGCTGGCCGGCCCGGCCGAGGCCGCCGCGCTGCGCCGGTACCTCGCCGACCTCGCCGAGCTCCACCGGCTGCAGGTCGACACGTTCATCGACCGCAACCTCGACACCCCGCTGGACCTGCTCGGCCCGGAGCTGTGGGCGCTGGCCCGCCGCGGGGGGTTCGGCCGGCTGTCCGCGCACGTGGCGCGCTTCTTCGACGACGACCGGCTGCGGCGGCTGTTCAGCTTCCAGGCGCTCTACGCCGGCGTCTCACCGTTCCGGGCGATCGCCGCCTACGCCGTCATCGCCCAGCTCGACATCGGCGCCGGCGTCTGGCACCCGGTCGGCGGGATCGGCGCGGTGCCGCGGGCGATGGCCGCCGCGGCGCAGGACGCCGGGGTCGTGTTCCGGTACGGCGCGACGGTCGAGCAGCTCGACGTCCGCGGCCGGCGCGTGACCGGCGTCTGCCTCGCGGGCGGGGAGCGGCTGCCCGCCGACGCCGTCGTCGTCACCACCGACGTCCCCGAGACGCTGGTGCCGGGCCTGCGGCGCCGCCGGCCCACCTACTCGCCGTCGTGCGTGACCCTGCACCTCGGCGTGCGCGACGAGCTGCCCGGGCAGGCGCACCACACGATCAGCTTCGGCGCGGCGTGGCGGCAGGTCTTCGACGAGCTGACCCGCGACGGCCGGCCGATGAGCGACCCGAGCCTGCTGGTCAGCATGCCCTCGCGCACCGACCGGTCGCTGGCACCCGCCGGCGGGCAGGTGCTGAGCGTGGTCGCGCCCGCGCCCAACCTCGACCCGCACAGCGGCGGCAACCCCGGCATCGACTGGGACGCGCTGACCCCGCGCTACCGCGAGGAGGTCCTCGGCGTGCTCGAGGCCCGCGGCTGGACCGGCCTCTCCGACGCGATCGAGGTGGAGCACGTGGACACCCCGCTGACCTGGGCGCGGCAGGGCATGGCCGCCGGCACGCCGTTCGCCCTCGCCCACACCTTCGGCCAGACCGGCCCGTTCCGGACGCCGACGCTCCCCCGCCGCGGGCCGGAGAACGTGGTGCTGGCCGGCTCGTCGGTGCAGCCCGGCGTCGGCGTCCCGATGGTGGTCATCAGCGGCCGGCTCGCCGCCGAGCGGATCACCGGGCCGGCCCGGTGACCGCGACCGAGCGGCCGCTGTCGATGGCCGAGCGGCAGGAGCGCCTGGACGCCGCCTACCGGTTCTGCGCCGCGGTCAACGCCGAGCACGGCAAGAGCTACCACCTGGCCACCCGGCTGCTCACCCCCGACCGGCGCCCGGCCGTGCACGCCCTCTACGCCGCGGCGCGCACCGCCGACGACCTCGTCGACCACCCCGGCGCCGACCCCGAGGCCGACCTCGCCGACTGGTCGCGGGCGCTGCTGGCCGAGCTCGAGGCCGGCTGGTCCGACGACCCCGTGCGCCTGGCCACGGTGCACACCTACCGCCGGTACCGCATCCCGGTCGAGCACCTCGTCGACTTCCTCGCCGCCATGACCAGCGACCTCACCGTCACCGGCTACGCCGACATGGCCGCCCTCGACCGGTACATGTGGGGCTCGGCGTCGGTGATCGGGCTGCAGGTGCTGCCCGTGCTCGGCACCGCGCCCGGGGTGTCGCAGGAGGAGGCCGCGCCGCACGCGATCGCGCTCGGCGAGGCGTTCCAGCTCACCAACTTCCTGCGCGACGTCGCCGAGGACGCCGACCGCGGCCGGGTCTACCTGCCCGCCGACGTCATGGCCGCGCACGGCGTCACCCGCGAGCAGATCGAGGCCAAGCGGTACGACGCCCGGTACCGCGCGCTGATGCAGGAGATGGTGGCGATCGTGCGCCGCCGCTACGACGACGCCGCCCCGGGGACGCCGATGCTGGCGCCGGAGTCGCGCGACTGCGTGCGGGCCGCCACCGCCCTCTACGGCGGGATCCTCACCGAGATCGAGCGCGCCGACCACCGCGTCCTCGACCGCCGCGTGACGGTGTCCAAGCCCCGCCGGCTCGGCATCTTCGCCCGCCGCCTCGCGTCGGCCCAGGCCGCGCGGCTGCGGCGGCGCTAGAACGCCAGGGCCTGCGCACGCCTCGTGACCTCGGTGTGCCGGTCGTCACGCAGCGCCTGCACCGGCGTGCCGGGCAGCGACTCGTCCTCGCGGAAGAGCCACTCGAACACCTCGGCGTCGGTGAACCCGCCGTCCTTGAGGACGGTGATCAGCCCCGGCAGGTGCCGCAGCACCGCGCCGTCCTGGAGGAAGTCGGCCGGGATGCGGCTGTAGCCGCTGCCCGGCACCGCCATGAGCTTGCCCTCGCGGATCAGCTGCCGGACCTTGTTCGGCGAGACGCCGAGGGCCGCGGCCACCTCCGCGGGCTGGAGGGTCTCCATGGCCGGCAAGCCTATGGGGCCGGGGACGGGGCGGGCGCCGGAGGTCGTCTCCCGCCGGGCTTCCGCTCCCCGTGCCGGGCGCGCACGATCGCAGGCGGGCGCCGGCTCCGGGCCCTCCGCCCCCGACCCCGAGGAACCGCACCGATGCGCATCGACACCGTCCTCACCAACGCCCGCATCACCACGCTGGACCCGGCGCGGCCGACGGCCTCCGCGATCGGTGTCCTCGACGGCCGGGTCGTCGGCGTCGACGAGGAGCTCGACGGGGTCACCGCGGACGTGCGCCACGACCTGCGCGGCGCCCCCGTGGTGCCGGGCCTCAACGACGCCCACCTGCACTTCTCCGTGCTGGGCAGGGAGATGACGCAGCTCGACCTCTCCGCCGAGGCCGCTCCCACCCTCGACGCGCTCTACCGGCGGGTCGCCGAGTGGGCCGCCGCCAGGCCCGAGGGCGCCTGGGTCGTCGGCAACGGCTACGACCAGAACAAGATCGGCGAGCACCCCACGCGTCAGGCGCTGGACCGCGTCGCCGGGGGCCGTCCGGTCTACCTCCTGCACGCCAGCAACCACATGGCGGTCGCCAGCACCCAGGCGTTCCGTCTCGCGGGCCACGACGACCCGGACGCGGTCGAGGCGCCCGCGGGCGGCAGCGTCGTGCGCGTCGACGGCGTCGTCACCGGGCTGCTGCAGGAGCAGGCGATGGCGCTGGTGAGCTCCGCCCTGCGCCCCGTGCCCCAGGAGGAGCTGGTGGCCGCGCTGGGGGCGGCGTCGGCCTGGGCGCTGCGCAACGGCCTCACGAGCGTGACCGAGCCCGGGATCGGCGGCCGGATGATCGGGCACGGGCCCGCGGACGCCCGCGCCTTCCAGCTGGCGCGCGAGCGCGGGGTGCTGCGGACGCGGGTCACGGCGATGCCCTTCGTCGACGCCCTCCACGAGCTCGGCCGGGTCGACGACGGGCTCGAGGGCTGGGGCCTGGACCTCGGCATCCGCACCGGTCTGGGCGACGAGTGGTTCCGGCTGGGACCGGTGAAGATCATGTCCGACGGCTCGCTCATCGGCCGGACGGCCGCGATGTGCTGCGACTACGCCGACACCCCGGGGAACGCCGGGTTCCTGCAGACGGAGGCCGAGGCCCTGCACGAGACGATCGTGCGCAGTCACGAGAACGGGTGGCAGGTGGCCACCCACGCGATCGGGGACCGGGCGCTCGACGTCGTCCTGGACGCCTACGAGGACGCCCAGCGCCGGGCCCCCCGCGCGGGTGCCCGGCACCGGATCGAGCACGTCGGGGTGGCCTCCGACGAGCAGGTCGCGCGGATCGTGGCAGCGGGGCTCGTCCCCGTGCCGCAGGGCCGGTTCATCTCCGCGCTCGGCGACGGGTTCCTGACGGCGCTCGGCCCGGAGCGGACCGACCTCGTCTACCGGATGCGGTCCTTCGTCGAGGCCGGTGTCGAGCTGCCCGGGTCGACGGACGCGCCCGTCGTCCCCGGCGAGCCGATCCTGAGCATCCACGACATGGTGAACCGACGGTCCGCCGGCGGGGACGCCATCGCCCCGCGCGAGGCGCTCACCGCCCGCCAGGCCCTGCGCGCCTACACCGTCGGCTCCGCCCACGCGGTCTTCGAGGAGACGCGCAAGGGCGTGCTGCGCAGGGGCATGCTCGCGGACCTGGTCGTCCTGTCCGACGACCTGCTGGCCGTCGCTCCGGAGCGGATCCGCGACGTGCAGGTCCGGGCCACCATGGTCGGCGGCGTGTTCGGCCACGACGCCGAGGGAGAGCTCACCGGGGCGTGAGCGCGCGGGCCGGCGTCCGCCACCGCGGGCCCGCCGACCCCCGGTAGGATCGGCCGGGGCCGTGACTGGCGCATCGAGGTGGGGCACCACCGGGGAGCGGCCTGCACTCCCCCGCCGGGCGCCTGGGCACCGCTGACGCCGACACCCGCCAGGAGCCCCCATGAGCGACGTGACCCCCTCCTTCGACGCCGCCGCCGCGTCGACCGCCTACCGCAGCGCCCTGTCGGTCATCGCCGAGGTCGAGCCGCGGGTGGCCGACGCGATCGGTGCCGAGCTCGCCGACCAGCGCGCCTCCCTCAAGCTGATCGCCAGCGAGAACTACGCCAGCCCCGCCGTGCTGCTGACCATGGGCAACTGGCTGAGCGACAAGTACGCCGAGGGCACCGTCGGGCACCGCTTCTACGCCGGCTGCCAGAACGTCGACACCGTCGAGGCGCTGGCCGCCGAGCACGCCCGCGAGCTCTTCGGCGCCCCCTACGCCTACGTCCAGCCGCACTCGGGCATCGACGCGAACCTGGTCGCCTTCTGGGCGGTGCTCGCCCAGCGGGTCGAGTCCCCGGCGCTGGAGCGCGCCGGCGTCCGGCACGTCAACGAGCTCACCGACGAGGACTGGGCCACGCTGCGCCACGCCCTCGGCGACCAGCGGATGCTCGGCATGAGCCTCGACGCCGGCGGCCACCTCACCCACGGCTTCCGCCCGAACATCAGCGGCAAGATGTTCGCCCAGTCCTCCTACGGCACCGACCCGGAGACCGGGCTGCTCGACTACGACGCCGTCGCCGCCCGCGCCCGCGAGTTCCGCCCGCTCATCCTCATGGCCGGCTACTCCGCCTACCCGCGCAAGGTCGACTTCGCGAGGATGCGCGAGATCGCCGACGAGGTGGGCGCCACGCTCATCGTCGACATGAGCCACTTCGCCGGCCTGGTCGCCGGGAAGGTGTTCAGCGGCGACTTCGACCCGGTGCTGCACGCGCACGTGGTCACCAGCACCAGCCACAAGTCGCTGCGCGGCCCGCGCGGCGGGTTCGTGCTCGCCCAGCCCGAGTACTCCGACGCCGTCGACCGCGGCTGCCCGATGGTCCTGGGCGGCCCGCTGCCGCACGTCATGGCCGCCAAGGCGGTCGCCTTCGCCGAGGCGCGCCGCCCGCAGTTCGCCGGCTACGCGCAGGCCGTCGTCGACAACGCCGTCTCCCTCGCCGAGGGGCTGTCCCGGCGCGGCGCCCGGCTGGTCACCGGCGGCACCGACAACCACCTCGTGCTGCTCGACGTCTCCGGCTACGGGCTGACCGGCCGGCAGGCGGAGTCCGCGCTGCTCGACGCCGGGATCGTCACCAACCGCAACGCCGTCCCGGCCGACCCGAACGGCGCCTGGTACACCTCCGGCGTCCGGCTGGGCACCCCGGCGCTGACCACCCGCGGGTTCGGCGCGGCCGAGTTCGACCGCACCGCCGAGCTGATCGTCGACGTGCTGTCGAACACCACCCCCACGGCCACGAGGGACGGCTCGCCGTCCAAGGCGAAGTACGTCGTCGACGGCGGCCTGGCGGAGAAGACGCGCGCCGCCGCCTCCGAGCTCGTCGCCGCCCACCCGCTCTACCCCGGCCTGGAGCTCTGAGCGGGCAGCCCCCCTGCTGAGGCGCCGGCGGGCCCTCCCGTGACCCGTGTGACGGGAGGGTGCGCCGGACCCGCCACCTGCGTGTGGGGACGCCGTTCGCGCGCCGGTCGCTCCTAGACTCGTCCCCGTGGACACCGCCGTGACCGACCCCGTGGTCGGCCTGGTCCTCGAGGGGCGCTACCGCCTCGAGGAGCGGCTGGCCCGCGGCGGCATGTCCACCGTCTACGCCGCCACCGACCTGCGGCTGCACCGCACGGTGGCGGTCAAGGTCATGGCCGAGCACCTGGCGCACGACCCGACCTTCGTCGACCGGTTCACCCGCGAGGCGCGCGCCGCGGCGATGCTCAGCCACCCCAGCGTGGTCTCGGTGAGCGACCAGGGCGCCGACCAGGGCCTGGTCTTCCTCGTCATGGAGCTCGTGCGCGGCCGCACGCTGCGCGACCTGCTGCAGGCGCGCGGGCGGCTCACCGTCGCCGAGGCCTTCGCCGTCCTCGAGCCGGTGCTGGCCGGGCTGTCGGCGGCGCACCGGGCCGGGATCGTGCACCGCGACGTCAAGCCGGAGAACGTCCTCATCGGCCACGACGGGACGGTGAAGGTCGCCGACTTCGGCCTGGCCCGCGCCCTCACCGGCACCGGGCAGACCAGCCACACCGGCGGCGTGCTCATCGGCACGGTCGCCTACCTCTCGCCCGAGCAGCTCGAGCGCGGCCGCGCCGACGCCCGCAGCGACGTCTACGCCGCCGGGCTCGTGCTCTTCGAGATGCTCACCGGCCACCCGCCCTACGGCGGGGACACCCCGCTGGCGGTGGCCTACCAGCACGTGCACCACGACGTCCCGCTGCCGTCGGCCGAGGCGCCGACCGTGCCCTGGCAGGTCGACGAGCTGGTCAAGCGGACCACCCGCCGCGAGCCCGCCGTCCGCCCGCTCGACGCCGGTGCCTTCCTCGCCGACCTCGAGGACGTCCGCAGCGACCTGGGCCTGGCCCGCGTGCCGGTGCCCACCGGGCGCAGCTCGGCCGGCCCGGCCACCATCCGCCCGACCAACCGGCCCTCCCGGCGGCACCCCAGCGACCCCGGGGAGGGCAGTGACCCGGGCACCGAGGTGCTCGGCGGCCGCTCCTCGCGCGCCGGCCGCACCAGCCTGCTGCCCGCCGTGGGCACCGGCTCCACCGCCGACGTCGGCGGCCGGCGGCCGGCCCCTCCGCAGCGCCCCGGCGTGGCTCCGCAGGTCCGGCGCCGCCGCGCCCGGCTGGCGGTCGCGGTCGTGCTGCTCCTGGCGATCACCGTCGGCGCCGTCGGCTGGTGGATGGGCTCGGGGCGCTGGACCGAGGTCCCCACGCTGGTGGGCAGCGACCGCGCGGCCGCCGTCGACCTGCTGCAGGAGGCCGGGCTGGACCCCGTCTTCGCCGAGGAGGAGTTCAGCGAGACCGTGCCCGAGGGCGTGGTCATCTCCGCCGACCCCGAGGGTGGCGAGGCCATCCGCAACAGCGACGTCGAGCTCGTCGTCTCCAAGGGACCCGAGCGCTTCGTCGTGCCGACCGACCTCGTCGGGCAGCCGATCGAGGTGGTGCGCGAGAGGCTGACCGGCATCCCCGTCGTCCCCACCGAGCAGCAGGACTACGACGACGACGTCCCCGTCGGCTCGGTCACCGGCTTCGAGCCCGAGGCCGGGACGGAGGTCCGGCGCGGTGACCCGGTGACCGTGTACGTCAGCCGCGGCCGCGCGCCGGTCGCGGTCGCCAACGTCGTGGGCCAGCCCGCCGACGCCGCGGAGGCGAACCTCGAGGCGCAGGGGTTCAGCGTCGTCCGCACCACGGGCCGCAGCGCCGACGTCCCGACCGAGGCGGTGATGGCGGTCAGCCCGGCGCCGGGCACCGAGGCGCCGTACGGCAGCGAGGTGACCATCCAGGTCTCCGAGGGCGTGCCGCAGGTGACCGTGCCCGACGTGTCCGGCGAGCGCGCCGCCGACGCCATCGCGACGCTGGAGGCGGCCGGGCTGGAGGTCACCACCTCGACCTTCATCACCGGCGACCGCGTGTACCGGCAGAGCCCGGGCCCGGGCACCGTCGTCGACCAGGGCAGCGAGGTCAACCTGCTGCTCAGCTTCGGGTGAGCGCCGCGCCCTCCGTCCCGGTCGGTGCGCACGTCCAGGTCGCCGGCGGCCTGGCCACCGGGGGGCTGCGCTACACCGACGACGTCGGCGCGCAGGCGGTGCAGGTCTTCGTGGGCAACCCGCGCGGCTGGAGGCGGTCGGCCGGCGACCCGGCGCAGGACGCCGCGTTCGTCACCGGCCTGGCCGAGCGCGGCGTGCCGTCGTTCGTGCACACGCCGTTCCTGGTGAACGTCGGCTCCCCCACGCCGGCCACCGTCGACCGCTCGATCGAGACGATCGCCGCCGACCTCGCCCGCGGCGTGCGGCTCGGCGTGCGCGGCGTCGTCGTGCACGCGGGCTCCGCCGTCGACGAGGACCGCTACGAGGCCGCGCTGCGCCAGCTCCGCGAGCGGCTGCTGCCGGTGCTCGACGCCCTGCCCGACGACGGCCCGCGGCTGCTGGTCGAGCCGACGGCGGGCGGCGGCCGGTCGCTCGCGGCCACCGTCGAGGACCTCGGCCCCTACCTCGCGGCGCTGGACATGCACCCGAAGGTCGGCGTCTGCCTGGACACCTGCCACGCGTGGGCCGCCGGGCACGACCTGGCCGCGCCCGGCGGCACCACCGCCACGCTCGACGCGCTGGAGGCCGCCGTCGGCCCCGGCCGGCTCGGGCTGGTGCACGCCAACGACTCCCTCGACGCGCGCGGCTCCCGGCGTGACCGGCACACCACGATCGGCGAGGGCTCGATCGGGGTGGGCGCCTTCGCCGAGCTGATGGCGCACCCGTCGATGGCCGGGGTGCCGGTCGTCGTCGAGACGCCGAGCGCCGACCGCGGCCACGCCCGCGACATCGCGCTGCTGTGCGCGCTGCGCGACGGCCGCCCCGCGGACGAGGTCCCCTCCGCCGCCTGAGCACGGTCCCCACCCGTGCGCGGTGGTCCGGGCACGGGTGGGGACCACCGTGGCCGGAGGTGGCCACGATGGGACGGCGCGCCCGGGAGGCGCCGACACGCGCGTCACCCTGCGCATTCGCGTCTTCGCTTGCGGTGATCTACGACACCACGTTGGCTCGGATCACCTCGCGGCCGACCGGCCGCCGGGAGCCTCCCCGAGGAGCCGTCCTTGCCCACCCGCCGCACCCTGGCCGTCGGGATCGTCGCGCTCGCGACCACCGGCCTCGGCGTCACCGCCGGACCTGCCGCCGCCGCCCCGCCCGACACCGGCCCCCGCGCCACCTACGTGGTCACGGTCGACCGCTCGACCCCGCCCGACCGGGCCGCGGAGCGGGCGCGCGGCATGGGCGGGCGGGTCGCGCACGTCTACACCGCGGCGCTGACCGGCTTCGCCGTCGAGCTGCCCGAGGCCGCCGCCGGCCGCCTGTCGTCGATCCCGGGCGTGGTCGCCGTCGAGCGCGACCAGGTGGTCACCGCCGACGGCACGCAGGCCGGCGCGCCGTGGGGCCTCGACCGCGTCGACCAGCGGGACCTGCCGCTGGACTCGACGTTCGGCTACACCGCCACCGGCAGCGGCGTCACCGCCTACGTCATCGACACCGGCATCGCCTACGGCCACGCCGACTTCGGCGGCCGCGCGGTGTCCGGCTACGACGCCGTCGACGGCGGCTCGGCCGACGACTGCAACGGCCACGGGACGCACGTGGCGGGCACGGTCGGCGGCGGCACGCACGGCGTCGCGAAGGGCGTGCGGCTGGTCGGCGTGCGGGTGCTGGGCTGCGACGGCAGCGGCACCACCTCCGGCGTCGTCGCCGGCATCGACTGGGTGACCGCCCACCACGCGGCGGGCGCCCCGGCGGTGGCGAACATGAGCCTCGGCGGCGGGGCGAGCACGGCGATCGACAACGCCGTCCGCTCCTCCATCGCCGACGGCGTCACGTACGCGGTCGCGGCCGGCAACGGCAACTCCGCGGGCGTGGCCCAGGACGCCTGCGCCTCCTCCCCCGCGCGCGTGCCCGCCGCGCTCACCGTGGGCGCCACCGACCGCACCGACACGGCCGCCGCGTTCAGCAACTACGGCTCCTGCGTCGACCTGCTCGCCCCCGGCGTCGCCATCACCAGCGCCTGGCACACCGGCACGACGGCGACGAACACCATCAGCGGGACGTCGATGGCCACGCCGCACGTCGCGGGCGTCGCGGCGCTGTACCTGTCGGGCAGCCCCACCGCCGCCCCGGCCGCGGTCGCCGGCGCGGTCACCGCGGCCGCGACGACGAACCACGTGACGATGTCGCGCACGGCCACGCGGGCCGGCACGCCCAACCGGCTGCTCTTCAGGACCTGGTGAACCGCGGCGCCTGCCGGCCACCCCAGCGGGAGCCGGCAGGCGCCTCAGCGGTCGAGGAGGTCGGCCAGCACGTCGCCGGCGCGGTCGACCGCGGCCCGGTCCACCTCGAGGGAGGTGACCAGGCGGATCCGCCGCGGGCTCACCTGCGACACGAGCACCCCGCGCGCCTTCGCGGCCTCCGCCACGACCGGCGCCGGGACGTCGTCGACGACGACCATGTTGGTCTCCACCGTCGCCGGGTCCATGCCGAGGCGCTTGGCCAGCAGGCGGGCGTGCTCGTGGTCCTCGGCCAGCCGCGGGAGGTGGGCGTCGAGCGCGTGCAGCCCGGCCGCGGCGAGCACGCCGGCCTGGCGCATCCCGCCGCCGAGCCGCTTGCGCCACAGCCGGCCGACGGCGATCCGCTCCGCGGAGGCCACGAGCACCGAGCCCACGGGCGCGCCCAGCCCCTTGGACAGGCACACCGACGCGGTGTCGGCCAGCCGCCCGTAGGTGGCCAGGTCGACCCCGGAGGCCACGGAGGCGTTCCAGATCCGCGCGCCGTCGAGGTGCACCGCGACACCGGCGTCGCGGGACCAGGCGAAGAGCCGCTGGAGCTCGCCCAGCGGCTGCACGCGCCCGCCGCCGCGGTTGTGCGTGTTCTCCACGGCGACGGCGGCCGTGGCGGTCAGGTGCCAGTCACCGCGCGGGCGCACCTGGTCGATGAGCGCACCGGCGTCGAGCAGGCCCCCGGAGGACACGACCGTGCGGGTGGAGATGCCGAAGACGGCGGCCGCGGCGCCCATCTCGTAGGTGACGACGTGCGCGTCGGCGTCGCAGAGCACCTCCTGGCCGGGCTCGCAGACCAGCCGCATGCCGATCTGGTTGCCCATCGTCCCGGAGGGCACGAACAGCGCCGCCTCGTGGCCGAAGAGGTCCGCGACCCGCTCCTCCAGCGCCCGGACCGCCGGGTCCTCGCCGTAGACGTCGTCGCCGACCTCGGCCTCGGCCATGACCCGGCGCATGGCCGGGGTGGGGCGGGTGACGGTGTCGGAGCGCAGGTCGATCACGGCCTCGTCCCGAGGCTCGTCCCGAGCGTGCGAGCGATGAGGAGGACGAGGTCCTTACCCACGCAGCATCTCCGCCACGAGGAAGGCCAGCTCGAGGGACTGCCCGGTGTTCAGCCGCGGGTCGCAGGCGGTCTCGTACCGGCTGTTGAGGTCCTCGTCGCTGATCTCCATCGCCCCGCCGAGGCACTCGGTGACGTCCTCGCCGGTGAGCTCGACGTGGATGCCGCCGGGCCAGGTGCCCAGCGCCCGGTGCACGTCGAAGAAGCCGAGGACCTCGTCGACGATCCGGTCGAAGTGCCGGGTCTTGTAGCCGGTGGAGGACTCGTGGGTGTTGCCGTGCATCGGGTCGCACTGCCACACGACCTGGTGGCCGGAGGCGGTGACCTTCTCCACGATCGGCGGGAGGACGTCGCGGATCTTCCCGTTGCCCATGCGGCTGATGAGCGTCATCCGGCCGGGGACGCCGTCGGGGTCGAGCCGCTCGACGAGCTCGGTGGCCTGCTCGGGCGTCGTCGTCGGGCCGATCTTGACGCCGATCGGGTTGGCGATGCGCGACATGAACTCCACGTGCGCGCCGTCGAGCTGGCGGGTGCGCTCGCCGATCCACACGAAGTGCGCCGAGGAGGCGTAGGGCCGGCCCTCGTGCACCCGCAGCAGCGCGGCCTCGTAGTCGAGGACGAGGGCCTCGTGGCTGTTGTAGAGCTCCACGCCGCGCAGCGCGGTGTCGTCGACGCCGCAGGCCTTCATGAACGCCAGCGCGCGGTCGATCTCGCGGGCGATGACCTCGTAGCGGACGCCGGCCGGCGAGTGCGCGACGAAGTCCTTGTTCCAGTCGTGGACGGCGTGCAGGTCGGCCAGGCCGCCGCGGGCGTAGGCGCGGATCATGTTCATCGCCGCGGCCGCGTTGGCGTAGGCGCGCACCAGCCGGTTGGGGTCGGGGATGCGCTTCTCGAGCACCGGCTCCAGCGAGTTGACCATGTCGCCGCGGTAGGACGGCAGGCCGAGCGCGTCGAGCTCCGAGGAGCGCGGCTTGGCGTACTGCCCGGCCACCCGGCCGACCTTCACCACCGGCACGCTCGCGCCGTAGGTGAGGACGACGGCCATCTGCAGCAGCGTGCGCGTGGTGCTCTGCAGGTGGGCGTCGGTGTTGAGGTCGAAGGTCTCCGCGCAGTCCCCGCCCTGCAGCAGGAACGCCCGGCCCTGCGCCACCTCGGCCAGCCGGCCGCGCAGCTCGTCGACCTCGGTCGGCGCCACGATCGGCGGCACGGTCGCCAGCGTCGTCAGGACGCCGTCGAGAGCGGCGCGGTCGGGCCACTGCGGCTGCTGGGCGGCGGGGAGCTCCCGCCACCGGTCGAGACCGGGGGCCGGCTGCGCGGTGGAGAGCAGGTTCACGCACCCGAGGGTACGGCGGGCCCGCCGGTCAGCCGAAGAAGACCTCGGCCTCGGCGTACCGCTCGAGGGGCACCAGCTTGAGGCGGGCGGTGGCCTCGGCGATCGGCACGAGGACGACGTCGGTGCCGCGCAGGGCCACCATGACACCGGAGCGCCCCTCCTGCACGGCGGCGACCGCGGCCAGACCGAAGCGGGTGGCCAGCACCCGGTCGAAGGCCGAGGGCGTGCCGCCGCGCTGGACGTGGCCGAGCACGACCGCCCGGGCCTCCCGCCCGGTGCGCTCCTCCAGCAGCGCCGCCAGCGCCGCGCCGATGCCGCCGAGCCGGACGTGGCCGAAGGCGTCGGTCTGCCCGGAGGCGGTGACCAGCGCGCCGTCGGCCGGCCGCGCGCCCTCGGAGACGACGACGATCGGCGAGTAGCCGGACTCGAAGCGGTGCAGGCAGTGCCCGACGACCGCCTCGACGTCGAACGGGCGCTCGGGGACCAGCACCACCGTGGCCCCGCCGGCCATGCCCGCGTGCAGCGCGATCCAGCCGGCGTGCCGCCCCATCACCTCGACGACGAGCGTGCGGTGGTGGCTGTCACCGGTGGTGTGCAGCCGGTCGATGGCCTCCATCGCGACGCCGACGGCGGTGTCGAAGCCGAAGGTGTAGTCGGTGCCGTCGAGGTCGTTGTCGATCGTCTTGGGGACGCCGACCACCCGCAGCCCCTCCCCCGCCAGCTTCGCGGCCACGCCGAGGGTGTCCTCGCCGCCCACCGGCACGAGGGCGTCGATGCGCTGCCGCTCGAGCGTGGCCGTCAGCCGCCCGGGCCCGCCGTCGATGGCGTAGGGGTTGGTGCGGGAGGTGCCGAGCACGGTGCCCCCGCGGGGCAGCAGGCCGCGGACGGCGGCGAGGTCCAGCGGAACGGCGTCGTCGTCGAGGACGCCGCGCCAGCCGTCGCGGAAGCCGACCACCTCGTCCCCGGCGGCGACCGCGCTCCGGACGACGGCGCGGATGACCGCGTTGAGGCCGGGGCAGTCGCCGCCGCCGGTCAGGATGCCGATGCGCACGACGCCTCCCGTGGGGACGAACCGCAGGTCAGGGCCGATCCTGCACCATGGACGTGACCGCGGTCACGCCTGCCCCGCGCGGCGCGGCAGGATCCGCGCATGGACCCCGCCGCCCTGCTCGCGCTCATGCCCTTCGCCGTCACCACCGGCATCGAACTCGACCGCGCGGACCCCGCCGAGGTGGCCGGGCGGCTGCCGTGGGCGCCGGAGCGGTGCACCGCCGGCGGCGTGCTGCACGGCGGCGCGCTCATGACCCTCGCCGACACCGTGGGAGCGGTCTGCGCCTTCCTCAACCTGCCCGCCGGCGCCTCGACGTCGACCCTCGCCTCGGCGACGTCGCTGCTGCGCGCCGTGCGCGGCGGCACCGCGCACGCCACCGCCCGGCCGCTGCACGTCGGCCGCTCGACGATCGTGGTCCTCACCGAGGTGACCGACGACGGCGGCCGCGCGGTGGCCTCGGTCACCCAGACCCAGGCGGTCCTCGGCCCCGCCTGACCCCACCGCCTGACCCCACCGCCTGGTCACACCGCCTGATCACACCGCCGTCGCGGCTCGTCCCACCCGTCCCGCCCGCCCCACCCCGGGGGGTTCCGGTACAGGCACGGCCGCCTCGTGCCGACCCTGCGCGCGGTGCCGTGGGACCTGCCCGGCCCGGGAGGGGGACGACGTGCGCGGGCTCGGTCAGTGGGGCATCCGGACGAAGGTGGTCGCGCTCGCGGTGGCCGGCGTCGCGGTCACCGGCGGGGCGATGGCCGGGGTGAGCGCGTGGCAGAGCGCCCGGTTCGCCGACACCACGCAGGACTCGGTCACCGACCTGGTCGAGGCGAGCGTCGCCCGCACCGCGGCCGGCGTGCACGACGTCGTCGCCACCCAGGGACAGTCGACCGCCGCGCGGGTGGACAGCCAGCTCGCCGTCGCGCTCGACGTGCTCGCCGACTCCGGGGGCCTGACCGTGGGTGGCCCCGGCGGGCCCGTGCGCTGGGAGGCGAAGAACCAGCTCTCCGGCGAGGTCACCCCCCTGGACCTGCCCCGCGTGACCGTGGGCGGCGCCTGGCTCGGGCAGAACGCCGACCCCGCGGTGCCCACGGCCGTCGTCGACCAGGTCGAGGCGCTGGTCGGCGGCACGGCGACGATCTTCCAGCGGACCCCGTCGGGCGACATGCTGCGCGTGGCCACCAACGTCACCTCCGCCACCGGCAGCCGCGCGATCGGCACCTACATCCCGGCCGTGGACCCCGACGGGCATCCCAACCCCGTGGTCTCCGCGGTGGCCTCCGGGCAGACCTACCGGGGCAACGCCTTCGTCGTCGACTCCTGGTACGTCGCCGCCTACACCCCGCTGCTCGACCGGGCCGGCCAGCTGGTCGGGATGCTCTACGTCGGGGAGCAGCAGCAGGCGATCCCCGCGCTGCGGGAGAGCCTGGAGGCCACGCAGGTCGGCGCGCACGGGCACGTGGAGGTGTGGGGCGGCACCGGCGACCGGGCCGGCACCGTGCTGGTCAGTCCCGGGGGCACCCGCGACGGCGAGCGGCTGGTCGACGCCACCGACGCCGACGGCCGCCCCTACGTGCAGGAGATCGTCGACGCCGCCGTCGCGCTGGAGGACGGCGAGCAGGCCACCGTGCACCTCACCGACCCCGACGCCGGCGCGACCACCGCGCAGGTCACCTACTACGCGCCGTGGGACTGGGTGCTGGTGACCCTCGCCCGCGACGCGGACTTCACCGGGCCGGTCGACCAGCTCGCCGACGGCCGCTCGGACATGGTCACCGCGCTCGTCCTCGCCGCCGTCGCGATCGCGCTGCTCGGTGGCGTGCTGGCCCGGCAGGTCGCCCGCCGGCTCACCGCGCCGCTGGAGCAGCTGCGCGCCCGCATGGCCGAGATCGCCGACGGCGAGGGCGACCTGACCCAGCGCATGCCGGTCACCGGCGACGACGAGGTCGGCCAGCTCTCCGCGGCGTTCAACCGGTTCGTCGGCAAGGTGGCCGCCACGGTCCGCGACATCGGCCGCTGCGCCTCCCAGGTGGCGGAGTCGGCCTCCGGGGTGGCCGGCGTGGCCGACGGGCTGGCCACGCGGGCGGCCCGCAGCCGCGACCAGGCCCGGTCGGCGCACACGGTCGCCAGCGACATCAGCGCGAGCGTGACGGCCGCGGCCGCCGGCGCCGAGGAGATGGGGCTGTCGATCACCGACATCGCCCGCAGCGCCGCCGAGGCCGCACAGGTGGGCCGGCAGGCCGCCGAGCTCGCCCGCCAGACCGAGGGCGCGATCGCGGCCCTGGGCACCAGCTCCGCGGAGATCGGCGAGGTCGTGCGGGTCATCGCCGCGGTCGCCGAGCAGACGAACCTCCTGGCGCTCAACGCGACCATCGAGGCCGCCCGCGCCGGCGAGGCGGGCAAGGGCTTCGCGGTCGTGGCCAACGAGGTCAAGGAGCTGGCCCAGGAGGCCTCCCGCGCCAGCGACGACATCGCCCGCCGGGTGGAGGCCATCCAGGCCGACACCGGCACCGCCGTCGGCTCGATCACCCGCATCGCCGAGGTCGTGCACGCCATGAACGACCACCAGCTCACCATCGCCAGCGCGGTGGAGGAGCAGTCGGCGACCACCCGCGAGCTCACCCGCAGCGTCGCCTCCGCCGCCGAGGGGGCGGGCTCGGTGTCGACCACGCTGACGGCGGTCAGCACCGACGCCCGCGACAGCGCCGACGACGTCGGCCGGGCGCACGCCGCCGCGGTGGAGCTCGACGGGCTGTCGCAGGAGCTGACCCGCCTGCTCGCCGTCTTCACGGTGTGAGCCCGGAGGGGTCCGGTGCGCGGCGTCCTGCTCGCGCCAGGCGGGCCCGGCCAGGGGCACCCCGAGACGAACGGCATCGCCAGGGCGCCCAGGCCGCGCCGACGGCGACCGTGCGGCGGGCGCCGCGCGGCCCGGCGGCAGGGCCAGCGCCCCCAGCGCCGCGACCGGGGACGGCGACGACCAGGACGCCGGGCCCGGCCACCCATCCGCCGGGACACCGGCACGGTCAGCCGCGGGCGGCCTCCATCACCTGCCAGCGGGCGAGGTTGTAGCGGGCGTCGACGAGCGCGTCGTGCGTGCCGGCCGGGCGGGGCGGGAGCTCCGGCCGGCCGACGTCGTCCCACCGCTGCCGCAGCTCACGGGTGAACCGCGGGATCGGGCGGGGCAGCCCCGTCATCGGCCCCCACAGCTGGGCCAGCGCGACGTGGTCGTAGGCGGCGAACCACGCCCACAGCTCGACCTCCTCCCCCGGGCCGGTGAGGAAGGCGAGCAGGTCGTCGCGGATGCGGCGCCGGTCGCGCCAGGCCCGGTCGGCCGGCGGCGGCAGCTGGTCGAGCACGTTGCGGCGCACCCACGGGATGGCCTTCCGCTCGTCGAACTCGGTGCTCACCGCGTAGAACTCGCGGCCGGTCTCGTCGACGACGCCGATCGAGACCAGGTCGATCGTCGTCCCGTCCTCGATGAACTCGGTGTCGTAGAAGAACCGCCGCACGCCACCCACCGTAGGTGTGCTCAGTCCGCCCGGCGGCCGCCCACCGAGGAACGGCCGAACTCCTGGCCCTGCAGGGCGGCGATGTCGCGCTCCAGGTCGGGCACCCGCGCGGCCGACAGCCGGAGCAGCACCTTCTCCGCCACGGCGCCGGTGACCACCTGCCGCAGCGCGGAGACGACGCCGACCGAGCCGGGCACGAACACCCGGCGGCCCCGGGTCTCCAGGTTCTCCACCAGCGCCTCGGCGCACTCCTCCACCGAGGTGCAGGCGCCCAGCGGTCCGGGGAGCCGCGAGCGGGTCTCCCTGAAGGTGGGCAGCGCCTCCTCGGTGTCGCGCACCAGGTCGGTGTCGATCCACGTCGGGTGGGCGCTGGCCACGGTGACGCCGCGGTGGGCCACCTCCAGGCGCAGCACGTCGCCGAAGCGCTCGAGCCCCGCCTTGCCCGCGCAGTAGGCGCTCATGCCCGGGAGCACCGTGAACGCGGCCGCCGAGCTGACCAGCAGGACGTGGCCGCGGCGCTGCGCCACGTGCGGCAGCGCGGCGTGCGCCGTGAGCATCGCGCCGGTCAGGTTGACCTCGACGGTGCGCGCCAGCGCGTGCGCGGAGCTGGTCATCACCGTGGTGAGCGGGGCGATGCCGGCGTTGGCGACGACGACGTCGAGCCCGCCGAAGGTGTCCACCGTGCGGGCGACGGCGGCGCGCAGCGCCTCGGGGTCGGTCACGTCGCACTCCACCCACAGGTGCTCGGGGCCGAGCTCGGCGGCGACCCGCGCCAGCAGCTCGGGCTCGAGGCCGGCCAGCGCGACGCGCGCGCCACGGGCGGCGGCCCGGCGGGCCAGCTCGGCGCCGATGCCGCGCGCCGCGCCGGTGATGAGCACGCTCCTCCCCGCCAGCGGCGTGCGGGACTTCCTGCGCGACAGCGCCATCGGTGCCTCCTGACCTCTCCCGTGCCCGTGTCGAGCACTGCTCAGCTGTCGTTGTAGCTTGTTGACCGTTGCTCAGCAAGCCGGACGTCGTCGTCGGAGGAGCCCCGTGACCAGCACGCTGGACGAGCCCGTCCCGGGCCCGCAGGACACCCGCGAGGTCGGGGTGGCGATCATCGGCTCGGGCTTCGCCGGCCTGGGGATGGCGATCACCCTGCGCCGCCGCGGCGAGACCGACTTCGTCGTCCTGGAGCGGGCGCACGACGTCGGGGGCACGTGGCGGGACAACCACTACCCGGGCGCGGCCTGCGACGTGCAGTCCAACCTCTACTCGTTCTCCTTCGCGCCCAACCCCGACTGGCCGCGCTCCTACTCCGAGCAGCCGGAGATCCAGGCCTACCTGCAGGCCACCGCCGACCGCTTCGACGTCCGCCGGCACTGCGTCTTCGGCGCCGAGGTCACCGCCGCCCGCTGGGACGACGACGCGCGCCGCTGGGACGTCGAGACGACGGCCGGCCGGTTCCGCGCGCGCGTCCTGGTCTCCGCCGCCGGCGTGCTGGCCGACCCCCGTTCTCCCGACATCCCGGGCCTGGAGACCTTCGTCGGCACGGTGATGCACTCCGCGCGGTGGGACGACGGGCACGACCTCACCGGCGAGCGGGTCGCCGTCGTCGGCACCGGCGCCTCGGCGATCCAGATCGTCCCGGCCATCCAGCCGCACGTCGGCAGCCTCGCCGTCTACCAGCGCACGCCCCCGTGGATCGTGCCGCGCACCGACCACCCGGTGTCGCCGCGGGTGCAGCGGCTGTACCGGCTGGTGCCCGGCTTCCAGCGGCTGGTCCGCGCGCTGCTCTACCTGTTCCGCGAGTTCCTCGTCGTCGGCCTGGCCAAGGACCGGCGGTTCCTGGAGCCCGTGGGCCGGCTGGCGGAGGCGCACCTGCAGCGGCAGGTCCGCGACCCGCGGCTGCGCAGGGCACTGACGCCGGACTACACGATCGGCTGCAAGCGGATCCTGATCAGCAACGACTACTACCCGGCGGTGTCGGCACCCAACGCCGAGCTGGTCACCGCCGGCATCGCCGAGGTCCGGCCGCACTCGATCGTCACCCACGACGGCGTGGAGCGGCCCACCGACACGATCGTGCTGGCCACCGGCTTCCACGTGACCGACCTGCCGATCGCCGAGCGGATCACCGGCCGCGACGGCCGCACCCTCGCGCTGGTGTGGGACGCGGGCATGGTCACCAACCGGGGCAGCGCCGTGGCCGGCTTCCCCAACCTGTTCCTGCTGGTGGGGCCGAACGTCGGCGTCGGCCACACGTCGATGGTCTACATGATCGAGTCGCAGGTGGCCTACGTCGACGACGCCCTGCGCACCCTGGACGCCGAGGGCCTCGATGCGCTGGAGACCACCCCGGAGGCCCAGGAGGCCTACCGCGAGCTCGTCGCGCAGCGCTCCCGGGGCACGGTGTGGCTGGCCGGGGGCTGCGGCAGCTGGTACCTCGACCGGCACGGCCACAACACCACGCTCTGGCCGGACTTCACCTTCCGCTTCCGGAAGCTGACCCGGCGGCTGGACCGCGAGAACTACGTCGGCACCCCCGCCGGCGCCCCCGTCCGCACCCCGGAGGTGGCCGCGTGAGCACCCCCCTGCGCCTGCGCCGCACCGCCGCCGTCGCCACCCCCGACGGCGCCCTGCTGCACGCCACCGTCGACGGCGTCGACGACGCCCCGGTGACGCTCGTCCTCGCGCACGGCTGGACGCTGTCGCAGGCGGCGTGGGACGACGTCGCCGGACTGCTCGGCACGCAGGTCGCCGACGGCCGGCTGCGCCTGGTCCGCTACGACCAGCGCGGGCACGGCCGCTCGACCTGGGGTCCTCCCACCCGCCCGACCGCCGACGTCTCGATCGACCAGCTGGGCGCCGACCTCGGCACCGTGCTCGACGAGCTGGCGCCGTCCGGGCCGGTCGTCCTCGGCGGGCACTCGATGGGCGGCATGACCGTCATGTGCCTGGCCGCCGCCCGGCCCGAGCTGTTCGGCGACCGCGTCCGCGGCGTCGCGCTGGTCTCGACGTCGGCCGGCGACCTGCGGCCGGAGCCGCGCACGCGCGCCGAGCGGGTCCGGCAGCGGCTCACCCCCGGGGCGCTGGCCCTGGCCCTGGCCGGTGCGCGCGCCGTCGAGCGGCTGCGCCGGCTGCTCCCGCCGGAGCACCCGCGGCACCGGGCGCTCGTGCGCGACCTGCTCTACGGCGCCGACGCCACCGACGGGATGGTCCGCGCCGGGGCCGAGATCGTGCACGCCAGCACGGTGCGGGCGTTCACCGCGTTCCTGCCCGCGCTGGGCAGGCACGAGAAGCGCACCGAGCTCGCCGCGCTCACCCGCGTGCTGGTCGAGGTGCTCGTCGGGGAGTCCGACAGGCTGACCCCCGTGCGCCACAGCCGCCAGCTCGCCGAGGTCCTGCCCGACGCCCACCTACAGGTGGTGCCGCGGACCGGCCACATGCTCCCGGTCGAGCGCCCGGCCCTGGTGACGGCGTCGATCGCCCGGCTGCTCACCGAGGCCGCCGCCTCCCGGGCCGCCGCCTGAGCGGACCGGCCGTGCCCCCGTCCCCCGCGCGCACCCGCCGGTCGGCCGCCGACCGGCGGGAGCAGCTGGTCGGGATCGGCCTGCAACTGCTGCCCACCACGCCGGTGCAGGAGCTGACCATCGACGAGGTGGCCCGGCGGGCGGGCATCAGCCGCAGCCTGCTGTTCCACTACTTCCCGTCCAAGCGGGAGTACTACCAGGCCGTCACGCGCGCCGCGGCCGACCTGCTGCGCGCCCACCTCACCCCGCCGGCGGACCTGCCCGCCGAGCAGCGCCCGGCCTGGATGCTCGAGCGCTACGTCGGCTGGGTGGAGACCTACCGCGAGTCCCACCTGGCCTTCGTCCGCGGCGCGGCCGGCGGCGACCCGTGGGTGGCCGAGGTCTACGAGGAGACCCGCGAGGCGCTGGTCGACCTCGGCATCGGCGCGCTGGGCGGCCTGCAGGACCCGCTGCGCCGTCAGCTGGTGCGGTCCTGGTTCGCCTTCACCGAGGACCTGGTGCACCAGTGGGTGCGCGAGCCCGCCGTCAGCCGCGAGGAGCTGCTCGCCCTGCTCACCGACCTGCTGGAACAGCTCCTCAGGTGCTGAGCCCGGCCCCGCAGCCAGGATCCCGCCGCGAGCTCGCGACCGGTGGAGGCGGAGGGGTCCTCGCTCAGCCGGCGAGGGACCGGGGAGCCCGGTCGCCCGCCTCGCCGGCGGGCGGCTGCAGCCGGCCGACGACGTCGGAGGCGCTGGCGCCGGTGGCCTCCATCGACTTCTTCACGGTGGCGCCGTACACGTCGACGTACTCCTGGCCCGACAGCGTCATGATCTCGTACATGATCTCGTCGGTGACCGACCGCTCGACGAAGCGGTCACCGGCCAGGCCCTCGTAGCGGGAGAAGTCCAGCGGCTCGCCGAAGCGCACGTGGACCCGCACGAGCCTGCGGCCGAAGGGCATCCGCCGCGGGGTGTAGGTCATGGCCACCGGGATCACCGGGACGCCGGTCTCCAGCGCCATGCGCGCCACACCGACCTTGCCGCGGAAGAGCCGGCCGTCGGGCGAGCGGGTGCCCTCCGGGTAGATGCCCAGCACCCGGCCCTGCCGGAGCATCTCGATGCCGGTGCGGATGGCGTCCTCGGCGGCCGAGGCGCTGGAGCGGTCGATGGGCACCTGGCCGGCGCCGGTGAAGAAGGCCCGCTGCAGCGCCCCCTTGAGGCCCGTGCCGGTGAAGTACTCCCGCTTGGCCAGGAAGGTGACCCGGCGCCGCAGGGACAGGGGCATGAAGATCCAGTCCGCGGCGGAGATGTGGTTGCTCGCCAGGATCGCGGCTCCACCGGCCGGCACGTGCTCACGGCCCTCCGCCCGGGGACGGAACACCAGCTTCACGACCGGACCGATCGCCACGAACTTGAGGAACCAGTAGAACAACACGCCTCCCTGGGGAAATGCCAGACTAGGGAGCCGGGTGCCCCGGCGACAATCCGCCCCGCGCGTCGGTCCCCGACGGCACCCCGCCCGACCCCGGAGGAGGACCACCGTGGCTGCAGACCGGCCGACCGGGGACCGGGTGTGCACCCGCGGAGCCGCCGCGTGACCGGCCCCGCCGCGGCCGCGGCCGGCGCGACAACGGCCTCGACGCCACGCTCTGGGCACCCCTGCGCGACGTCGACCCGCGCGTGGGCGAGCACCTGCTCGACGTCCTCCGCGACGCCGGCATCGCCGCCTACCTGGAACCGGCCGCCGACGTCGGCCCGTACACGCGCACCGTCTTCCTGCCGAGTCCCCCGGCCGACCGGCTCTTCGTCGACCGCACCCGGCTCGGCGAGGGCCGCACGCTGGTCGACCGGCACGCCGACGACCACGCCCCCGCGCACGGCCCGGCCGCCGAGCGCCGCCCGCTGCGGCGCGACCTCGACGAGGACGCCGAGTGGGCGCGGATCGTCGCCGCCTACGAGGCCGAGCACGGGCGCACCGTCGTCGAGGACACCGCGGCACCGCAGCCCTCGGCGCCCCGCCCGGTCCCCGCGCCGGTCGAGGAGGTCGAGGACCCGGTCGCCGAGGAGCACTACGAGCCGCCGCCCGCGCCGCCGGTGCCGATGCCCTCGCCGTCGACGCTGTACGCGGTGCTGCTGGCCGCGGCCGGCGTCGTGCTGGTCGGCGCCCGGGCGTCCTGGGTCTCGCCTCCGAGACCGGCCTGGTGCTGGGTGTCGCCGCGTTGGTCGGCAGCGCCGCCCTGGCGCTGTCCCGGATGCGCGACCGCGACGACGACGGCGACGACGGGGCCGTCGTCTAGCGGCTCCGGCAGACCGCCGCGCGCGCGAGGTCGGCGGCGCCGACCAGCCCGGCCTGCGCGCCGAGGGCCGCCGCGACCACCCGCGGGCCGGGCCGGAAGCCGCGGCCGGGCAGCGCCCGCGCCAGCCGCTCGCGCGCGGGGTCGAGCACCATGTCACCGAGGACGCTGACCCCGCCGCCGATCACCACGACGTCGGGGTCGAGGACGGTGGCCAGGTCGGCGATGCCCTGCCCGAGCCACTCGCCGACGTCGCCGACCAGGTTCAGCGCCACCGGGTCGCCGTCGGCCGCGGCGCGGGCCACGTCCTCACCGGTCAGGCGCGACGCGTCGCCGTCGACGCGGTCGAGCAGCCGGGCCGCCGCGGCGGGCGAACGGGTGGCCACCTCGCGGGCAGTGGTGGCCAGCGCGCTGCCGCTCGCGTACTGCTCCCAGCAGCCGCGGTTGCCGCACGCGCACAGCCGCCCGTCGGGGACCACGCGCATGTGCCCCCACTCCCCCGCCACCCCGTGCGCGCCCCGCTGCAGCCGCCCGCCGGCGACGATCCCGCCGCCGATGCCGGTGCCGAGGGTGATGCACAGGGCGAGCTCCGCCCCCGCGCGGCACCGAAGCGGTACTCCGCCCAGGCCGCGGCGTCGGCGTCGTTGCCCACCCACAGCGGCCGCTGCAGCCGGGCGGCGAGGTCCCGCCGCAGGGAGGTGTGCCGCCAGGCGAGGTGCGGGCTGAAGAGGACGACGTCGCCGGTGCGGTCGAACCAGCCGGCCGCCCCCACGCCCACCGCCACCAGGGGCCCGCCGTGCCGGACGGCGAGCTCCTCGACGACGCCGGCGATCGCCGTCTCCGCGTCGGCCACCGACGCGGTCGGCGTCGAGCGGCGGGCGGTTCCGAGGACCGTTCCGTCGGGGGCGACGACGCCACCGGCGACCTTGGTCCCGCCGACGTCGACGCCGAGGGCCGGGAGGCCGGCGGGGTCGGCGGTCACTCAGCCGAGCTCGATGTGCTGCACCCGTGCCGGCTCCGGAGCCGCTTCCTCGGCCGGCACCGGCTGCTCCGGCCCGGCCGGCGCCTCGGGCGGGGTGGCCACCGTCCGCAGCGCCACCGCCGCGGAGCTCAGGAGGTCGGCCAGCGCCTCGGACACCTCCGGCCGCCGCGCGACCGCCGCCGCCCGGCACAGCGGGCACCACTGGCAGTCCCCGCCCGGTCCGTGCCCCGGACCCCCGTGCCCGGCGTCCGCGTGCTCCCCGGCGCCGGACTCGGCCCAGGCCTGCCCCACCCCGGCCACCAGCCGCCGTGCCTGGTCGAGCCAGTCGGCTCCCTCGCTCACTCGGTCCCCCTGTCCTGCAGCCCCGTGTCCTGCTGCCCCGTGTCCTGTGAGTCCGTCGTCCCCGCCGGGTCCCGTCCCGCTGCCGCCAGCAGGTCGGCCGGCCACTGCTGCGGATCCGCGGCGAACCCGACCTGCAGCCGTGCCGAGGCGGTCCCCGGGTCGGCCAGCTCACCCGAGGTCACCACGCACCGGCGCAGCAGCGCGTCCAGCCGCAGCGAGCGGCGGGTGCCCGCGGCGGTCACGACCAGGTCGTCCTCCCAGCGCGTGAGCTGCACGCCCTCCCGCCCGGCGAAGGGCAGCGGCAGCGTGAGCCGCCAGCCGCCCTCGACCCGCTCGGGCGCGGGCGCGGCCGGCTCGCCGGCGCGGTCGGGCAGGTCGGGCAGCAGCGCGGCGAGCGCGGCGGCGCCGGTGGGCTCGACGGCGGCCTCGGCCACCTCGTGCACCGGGGCGACGTCGGCGAGCGCGGCCAGCGCGGCCTCCTCCTCGGCGGCGCGCGCGGCCGTCCAGTCCCCGGCGTCCCCGCCGGGCCAGCGGCGCGCCAGGACACCCACCGGGCGCTGCCCGTGCACGGCCAGCGCGGTCGCGGCGGTCCGCAGCGCGGCCACGGCGGAGGGCCGCGGCCTCGCGGTCAGCCAGACGGCGGTCTCGGCCGGGTCGGTCAGCGGGAGCCGGTCCAGCAGCGCCTCGAGCTCCGGGACCGCCGCCAGCGCCAGGTCGACCGCGCCCCGGCGCACCGTGCCCGACCGCACCGCGGCGGCGCGCACCGCGGCGAGCACGCGGACCCGGGTGGAGAAGGCCTGGTCCAGCCACCAGCGCAGGGCGCCGGGCAGCGCGACCAACCCGGCGCCGCCCCCCAGCGGCCCGGCGTCGACGACGACGAGGTCGGTCCCCGGCCCCACGCGCCCCAGCGCGGCGAGGACGGCCAGCTCCCCGGCGCCCGGCAGCGGCACCACCGACGTCGCCGGCGGCAGCCCGACGTCGGGCAGCGTCGCGGCCAGTTCCGCCGCCCGTGCCGCCCACAGCGCCTCCGAGGCGGCCTGCGGCTCGGCGCGCACGACCGCGACGCCGTCGTCCGCCGTGCCCGCGGGCACCTCCTGGCGGGTCACCAGGACCACCCGCCGGCCGGCCCGGGCGGCGCGCACGGCGGCGGCCGAGGCGAGGGTGGTCGTGCCGGCCCCGCCGGGACCGGTGAACAGCAGGGTGCGCACGGAGGTCAGCCCTCGACGCGCTTCTTGAGCTCCTTGAGCGCGGTGTCGAGGATGACCTTCTCCGCCCGGCGCTTCATCATCCCCAGCATCGGCATGGCGATGTCGACGGTGAGCCGGTAGGTCACCTCGGTGGCGTCGCCGGTCGCGCGCAGCGTGTAGGAGCCGTCCTGGCGCTTCATCAGCTTGCTCGACACCAGGGTCCAGGAGACCTGCCGGTCGTCGTCCCAGGTGTAGTCGAGGACGTACTCGTCGGTGAGGACGGTGGCGTCGATGACGAACCGGACCCGGCGGGCGCGGCCGTCGGGTCCGCGCTCCTGCACCTCGACGGTGCGGGCGGCCCCCACCCACTGCGGATAGGCCTCGAAGTCGGCGATCACCGCCATGACGTCGGCCGCCGGCGCGGAGACGACGATCGACTGGGTGGACTGCTCGGCCATGCGCCAGAGGCTAGAGCGGTCCCCGGGCGCGCTGCAGGGCGGGCGCGGGTGGGCACGGCTACTCCCCAGTAGCCCCAGCCGGTAGATTTCCCAGGACGTGTCCCGCGCGGGACCGCGGGCAGCGGCGCCCCGGCCGCGCGGAGGAGGAGGACCGAGCGTGCGCGAGTACAGCGTCCCGGCGACGACCGAGGTCGGCCCGTCCGAGGCACTCACCGACATGCTGGCCGAGAACGTCGCCCAGCACGGCGACGAGGTGGGCCTGCGCATCCAGCGGGACGGCCGCTGGGAGGACGTCACCTGGCGGGAGTTCGGCGAGCAGGTCGCTGGGGTGGCCAAGGGCCTCGTCGCCGCGGGTGTGCAGCCCGGCGACCGCGTCGCCCTGCAGGCCAAGACCCGCTACGAGTGGACCGTCATCGACTACGCCATCTGGTCGGCCGGTGCCGTCACCGTCCCGGTGTACGAGACCTCCAGCCCCGACCAGGTCGCCTGGATCCTGTCGGACTCCGGCGCGGTCGCCGCGATCGTCGAGAAGGCGGAGCACGCCACCGCCGTCGACTCGGTGCGCGACCAGGCCCCCGACCTCGGCCCGCTCTACGTCATCGAGGACGACGCCGTCGGCACGCTGACCGCCGCGGGCGCCGACGTCCCCGACAGCGAGCTCGAGGCCCGCCGGGCGACCCTGAACGCCGACAGCCTGGCCACGCTCATCTACACCTCCGGCACCACCGGCCGGCCCAAGGGCTGCGAGCTGACCCACGGCAACTTCCTGTTCGAGGTCGGCAACGGCATGAGCCTGCTCGACCGGTTCATGAACGTGCAGGGCTCGCTGCTGCTGTTCATCCCGCTGGCGCACGTGCTCGCCCGCGTCCTGCAGGTCGGCGCGGTCAGGACCCGCACCGTCATCGGCCACACCCCCGACGTCAAGAACCTGGTCGAGGACCTCGGCGCGTTCAAGCCCACCTTCGTCCTCGCCGTCCCGCGGGTGTTCGAGAAGGTCTTCAACCAGGCCAAGGCCAAGGCCGAGGGCGAGAGCCCGGTGAAGGGGAAGGTCTTCGACCGGGCCGCCCAGGTGGCCATCGCCTGGTCCCGGGCGCAGGACACCGGCGGCCCCGGCCTGGCGCTGCGGGCGCAGCACGCGCTGTTCGACCGGCTCGTCTACAGCAAGCTGCGTGCCGCGCTCGGCGGCCGCTGCCTGGGCGCCATCTCCGGTGGCGCACCGCTCGGCGACCGGCTGGGCCACTTCTTCCGCGGCGCCGGCGTCACCGTCTTCGAGGGCTACGGCCTGACCGAGACCACCGCGGCCGCGTCGGTGAACCACGACCGCGCGCTGCGGATCGGCACCGTCGGCCGGCCGCTGCCCGGCGTCGGGTTCCGCATCGCCGACGACGGCGAGATCCTCATCCGCGGCGGCGTGGTCATGCGCGGCTACTGGAAGAACCAGCAGGCCACCGCGGAGGCCATCGACGCCGACGGCTGGTTCCACACCGGCGACATCGGCGAGATCGACGCCGACGGCTTCACCCGGATCACCGGCCGCAAGAAGGAGATCCTGGTGACCGCGGGCGGCAAGAACGTCGCCCCCGCCGTGCTCGAGGACCGGCTGCGCGCCCACCGGCTGGTCAGCCAGTGCATCGTCGTCGGCGACCAGCGGCCGTTCATCGCCGCGCTGATCACCCTCGACGAGGAGGCACTGCCGGGCTGGCTGGAGAGCAAGGGCAAGCCGGCCGGCACCCCGGTCGCCCAGCTGGTCGACGACCCCGACGTCAAGGCGGAGATCGACGCCGCCGTCGCCGACGCCAACCGGGCCGTGTCGCACGCCGAGGCGATCAAGAAGTACCGCGTCCTCACCACGGACTTCACGGAGGACAACGGGATGCTCACCCCGAGCCTGAAGCTCAAGCGCTCGGTGGTCATGAAGGAGTTCGACACCGAGGTCGAGGCGCTCTACAGCCGCTGACGGAGGCCCCCCTGCACCTCCCCGCTCGCACGCTCGCGGCAGGACCCTGCAGGGGGGCTAGGGGTCGAGCAGGGCGGCGAGGTCGGCGGCGATCGTCGTCCACGACCAGCGCTCCTCCACCCAGGCCCGCCCGGCGGCTCCCATGGCGCGGGCCCGGGCGGGGTCGTCGAGCAGCGCCGTGACGGCGGCGGCCACCGCCTCCGGCGAGCGCGGGTCGGCGACCACCGTCCCGGTCTCGCCGTCGCGGACCGCCTCCGGGGCCCCGCCCGAGGTGCCCGCCACCACCGGCAGCCCGACCGCGGCCGCCTCGAGGTAGACCATCCCCAGGCCCTCGACGTCCAGGCCGCCGCGGCGGGTGCGGCACGGCATGGCGAACACGTCGCCGGCCGCGTAGTGCTCCGGCAGCTGCGCCGGCGGCACCGGGCCGGTCAGCACCACCGAGTCGCCGACTCCCCGCTCGGCCACCGCGCGGCGCAACCGGGACTCGTCCGGACCACCGCCGACCAGCAGCAGCCGCGCCCCCGGGTGCCGGTCCAGCACCCGCGGCCAGGCCGCCACGAGGACGTCCTGCCCCTTGCGCGGCACCAGCCGGGACACGCAGACGACGACCGGCGTCTCCCCCAGCCCGTGGCGCCGGCGCACCGCGGTCCCGTCGGCCGACGGGGTGAACCGGTCGACGTCGACCCCCGGCGACAGCTGGGCCAGCCGCGTGCGCCCGCGCAACGCCGGCTCCAGGCGGCTGCGGGTGTAGTCGCTGATGTAGGTCACGACGTCGAGGCCGCCGGCGATGCGGCGCATGAGCTGCCGGGCGCCGGGCAGCGCGACCCACCCGGTCTCGTGGCCGTGCGTGGCCCCCACCAGGTGGCGCACCCCGGCTGCCCGCAGCGCCGGCGCGATCAGGCCCAGGGGCGCGGCGGCGCCGAAGAAGGCGGTGTCGCAGCCGTGCGCGGCGGCCAGCGCCACGGCGGCGCGGGTGGTGGCGGGGGTGGGCAGCAGCATCGCCGTCCGCTGCCGGACCACCGGGTAGGGCAGCTGCGCGTCGTACCGCTCCCAGCCCGGCGAGCGGGAGGCCAGCACGACCAGGGACTCCGGCGGGCGGCGCTCCAGCAGGGCCGCCACGAAGGTCTGGATGCCGCCCTGCCGCGGCGGGAAGTCGTTGGTGACGACGAGGGTGCGACCACTCACCGGTCGTCCAGCCGCAGCCAGTCCTCCGCCATCGCGATCCGCTGCGCCGCCGTCGGGTGCGAGCCGAACCACCACTGCCACGGCACCGGCGGGCTCGGGTCGGAGACGTTGGTCTCGGCCAGCCGGCGCTGCATCTCCTCGAACGCCGCCGCGTTGCCCGTGAGGTCGAGCGCGTGCAGGTCCGCGCGGGCCTCGACGTGCCGCGAGACGAGGTTCTGCACCGGTGTGGACACCAGCGTGCCCAGGGCGATCAGCAGCAGGACGAGCGGCACGACGCGCGGGTCGGCCGCGGAGTCCGCGCCCGCCCGGCGCAGCAGCGGCGCCCAGCCGAGCAGCCAGCCGAGCAGGGCGGCCGCGGCGGCGGCACCGAGCGCGCCGATCAGCGTGCCGGTGAGGACGTCGTCGGTGGCCACGTGCCCCAGCTCGTGGGCGACGATCGACTCGATCTCGTCGTCGGGGACGTCGGTGAGCAGCGTGTCGTAGAGGACCACCCGCCGGGTCGAGCCGAAACCGGAGACGTAGGCGTTCAGCGACGTCGTCCGGCGGGAGGCGTCGGCCACGAGGACGTCCTCGACCGGGGTGCCGCTCTCCTCGGCGAGCTCGAGCAGGTCGGTGCGCAGCTGGCCGGCGGGCAGCGGGGTGAAGCTGTTGAACGCCGGCTCGATGGCCACCGGGTAGAGGAAGGAGCCCGTGACCACCAGCGCGGCCGCGCCGCCGGCAGCCCAGGCCCACCAGGTGCGGGGCGCGCGGCGGGCGAGGGCGACCAGCGCCAGCAGGCCGAGCGCGGTGAGCCCGGCGTCGATGGCGGTGGAGACGGCGACGTCGCGCAGCCAGAGCGGCCACGAGCGGGTGGACAACTCGTAGCGGTGCCGCACCACCTCGCCGTAGGCCGCGATCGGCAGCGTCGCCAGGCGGCCGATCACCAGGAGCGCCACGGTGCCCAGCAGCACGGTGAGCGGCCAGCGGCGCCCGACCGGGCGGGCGAGCGCCCCCACCAGCCGGCTGCCCAGCCGGGTGAGGCCGAACAGCGCCGACACGGCCAGCCCGAGGAGGAGGTTGGCCAGGGACGCCGGGCGGATCTGGGCGGCGAGCGCCTCGGCCCGCGCGACGGCGGCGGCGGGCAGACCGGCGTCGTCGCTGACCGGGGCGGCACCGCCGGGCGGGACGGGCAGCAGGGTCCACGGCGTGCGGACGGCGATGACCACCACGAGCGCGACCCCGAGGACGGCCGCGACCAGGAGGGCGGCGCGAGCACTCCCCCGCCCCGCCCCGCGCACGCGGCCGATCCTAGGCGGACCGGTCCGGTCGCCGGCCGGGCGCCGAGGACACCCCCGACGCGACGGGGCCGGTGACCCGAGAGGTCACCGGCCCCGTCGCGGAGCGCTGCCGGCTCAGGCGATGCGGCGCATGGCGGTGATGCCGCCCATCGAGTCGACCGACACGACCTTCACCGGCTGGCCCGAGGTGGAGGCGTGCACCATCTGGCCGTTGCCGACGTACATCGAGACGTGGCTGACCGGGCTGTAGTAGAAGATCAGGTCGCCCGGCTGCAGGTCCGCCCGCGAGACGGCGGTGCCCATCCGCGACTGCATGCTGCTGGAGTGCGGGAGGCTGATCCCGGCCGCCGCGTAGGCGTACTGGGTCAGGCCCGAGCAGTCGAAGGAGTTGGGCCCGCCGGCGCCCCACACGTAGGGGTCGCCGACCTGGGCCAGCGCCGTCTGCACCGCCGTCTGGGCGGCGCCGCTGCCCCGCTGCCCGCCGACGCCGCCGGCGCCGGGGCGGGAGCCGCGGCGCGGGTGGCCGCGGGCGCGGGTGCACTCGAGCCGGCGGCGGCCGTGGTGCCGGACGCCCCGGCGGCGGCCTCGGCGGCCTCCGCGGCCTCGGCGGCCTCCGCGGCAGCGCGGCCTCCGCGGCAGCGGCGGCCCGGCCGGCCTCCTGGGCGGCCAGGGCCGCCTGCCGCTCGGCCTCGGTCAGCGCCGCGACCTGGGCCTGGTAGTCGGCGATGTCGCCCTCGAGCTGCTCCTCCTGGGCGTCGAGGCCGTCGAGGGTGCGCTGCGCCTCGGCCTCGGCGGCCTCGGCGTCGGCCCGGGCCTGCTGGGCGGCGGCGGCGGCGTGCGAGACCTCGTCGAGCACGGAGGTGGTGTGGCCGGCGATCTGGTCGAGCGTGGCCAGCGAGCTGACGAAGTCCTCGGCGGAGTCGCTGCTCATCAGCAGGTCGAGCCCGGCGAAGGTGTCGCTGTGCCCGCCGGTGTAGGCGCTGCGGGCCACCTGGCGGATCTGGCCGTCGAGGTCCTGCAGCTGGGCCTGCTTCTCCGCGGCGGCCCGGTCGGCCTCGTCGGCGGCGGTCTGCTGCAGGGCCAGGACCTCGCGGGCCTCGTTGACCTGCTCGCTGACGACCTCGAGCCGGTGACCGGCCTCGGCGGCGAGCTGGGCGGCTTGCTCGGAGGTGGTGGCCTGCTCCGGGTCGGCGGCCGCCGTGCCGGGCAGGAGGGTCATCGTCAGCGCGGCGGTGGTGCCGGCGACCGCGACGCGGCCGAGACGGCGGGCCCGTGACGGGCGGTGCGGCCCGGCGACGCGGGCCCCGGAGCGGGAGGTGGCGGTGGACTGTGCGCGCGCATGCCCCAGGAGGGGGCGGGGGGTCGCCACGGGCGGCGGCTCTCCGTTTCTTCCTCAGCTACCGCCTACCGAGTTAGCTGACGGGTTCGGGCTGGGAAGACGTGCCCTATCTCTGCACGCCGGTCGCTGACCGGCGCACGCGAGAACTCACCCCAGTGCTGCGGTGGGTCCCCGGCTCACCTCGCGCACCCCCGGGAGGGGCGTCCGGTGACTCGGCGGTGCCCGGCCGAGGTCACCTCGTGACGGGTGACGACCACCCGGTCGGACGCGGCCACAGTACGGACGTGATGCAGTTGTGACAAACGAGGGGTGCGTGGACTGTGAGGACTCACACGGTGAGCAGTCACGCCACTCCGGCGCGTACTCCCCGTGGGTGCCCCCGCCGGTCAGCCCGTGCGCCGGCGCCCGTTGCCCGCCGGCCGGTGCCGCAGCGGGGGAACCAGACCCCCCTCGGCCAGCGCACGCACCGCACGCCGCTCGACGTCGTCGAGCTCCACCACCACGCCGGGCCGCGGGACGGCGGCGTCGGCCGCCCGGGCCGCCGGGACGGGCGGCACGGGCAGCAGCACGGGGCCCGTGTCCCGCTCCCCCGGCGGGGCGCCCAGCAGGGCGGTGACGACGCAGTCGGCGCAGCCGACGCCGCGCGCGGTGCACGAGTCGCAGTCGATGAGCATGGCCGTGTCCCTCCGTGCCCCGGCCGCGCCGCCCGCTGCCGGGCCGCGGTCGGGACGGGTCTCCCTGTCGGTTGGTCGGCACGCTAGGGACGACCACCGACAGTCCCGGCTCAGCCGCCCGCGTACTCCCAGTGCCAGGGCTCCTCGCGGCCGTTGCCCGGGTCGGCCCACGTCGGGTGCAGCCACCCGAACCGGCCCGCGTTGGCCTGCATCCACGCGTACTGGGGGCTGCCGAAGCCGTCGATGCCGCCGCACAGGTCGACCGCCAGGCCCCAGCCGTGGTTGCTGGTCCCCGGGACGGCGGCCAGCGCCGGCTTCTCGCCGTACAGGCGCACCTGGCTGGCATAGGTCCGGTAGGAGTCGGTGATGCAGATCGGCCGGCCGAAGGTCGCCGCGTAGGCGGAGCTCATCGCCCGGTAGGCCGCGGCGGCGTCGCACCGCAGCGAGTGACCGCCCACCCCGATGGGGCACAGCGCGCTCGGCGGGATGAGCCCGTTGGGATAGCCGCCCCAGGAGCGGGCACCGTCGAAGCTGGGCGGGTAGACGGCGTTGCCGCACTCGACCCGCAGCGCGCCGCCGGTCGGCCCGGGGGCAGGCTCCTCCGGCCGCGGGCCCAGGCTGGGCCGCCCGACGTGGACGACCTGCTCCACGGGCAGCCGGCGGACGACGACGGCGCCGGCCCGCCCGTCGGCGGCGAGCATCGTCTGACCGTCGAGCGCGATCCCGACGTGGCCCAGCCCCGACTCGGGGGTGCCGAGGAAGACCAGGTCACCGGGCAGGACGTCGACCAGGTCGACCGGGGTGCTGACGGCGAACAGGCCGGACTGGTCGGAGGGCAGGTCGATGCCGGCCGCGCCGTAGACCGTGGACACCAGCGAGCCGCAGTCCCACGAGTCCGGCCCGGCCGTCCCTGGCGCGTAGGGCCGGCCCAGGGCCTCCATGGCCGCGGAGACCGCCGCGATCGTCTCGGCGGGCAGCACGAGCAGCGACGTCGGCTCGCGGGGGAACTGGGCCGCGCCGCGCTGCGCACCGCCGGCGGCCGCGCCGATCGGCGTCAGCCCGGCGCGCAGGCTCGCGACCGGGTCGAGCAGCTCCGCCGCCGGCGGGGGGACGACGCCGGCCTCGCCCAGCTGGTCGACGTAGGCGCGCCAGTTGGCCGCCGTCTGCGTGTTGACGTCGACCTGCTCCCGCTGCAGGTCCGACAGCTGCCGGTCGACGTCCCTGAGGGCCACGTCGAGCTCCGCGGTGACCGCGTCCGCCGAGGCCTCGAGGTCGGCCACCTCCGCGGCCAGCTCGTCGGCGCGCTGCTGCGCCTCGGCGAGGGCGGCGTCCGCGGTGACCTGCTGCGCGAGCGCGGCCTGCCGCTGCTCCTCGGCGGCGCCGACGACCGCGGCGGTGTGGTCGTCGACCGCCTCGAGGTAGCCCATCGCCGCGACGACGTCGGCCGGGTCGCCGCCGCTGAGCAGGACGGTGAGCGGGGTGAGCGCGCCGCCGTCGCGGTAGACCGCCGAGGCGTACTGCGCCACGACCGCCTGGTTCTCCGCCAGCACCCCCTCGGCGGCGTCGACCACGGCGCGGGCGGCGTCGACGTCGGCCTGCGCGTCGGACAGCTGCTGGCGCGCCGCGGCCACCTCCGTCTGCCGCTGCTGCAGGTCGGCCTGCACCTCGGCGGCGCGCCGCTGCAGCCGGTCGAGCGCCTCGCTGTCGAGGACGCCGCTCGTGCCGCCGGGCTGGTCGCTCGGCTCCGCGCCCGCGGGGCCCGCGAGGGGCACCGCCAGCAGGACGGCGGCCGCCACCGTGACCAGCACCGACGCCGGGCCACGGCGGGTGCGCCACGGGGAGCGCGCGCGCATCGGACTCCCTCTGCTGATGCGGACCCCCCTGGTCCGCCCGGGGATCGTCGTCCGCGCGCGGCCGCTCCCGCAACCGGGTCCGGCGCCGCCGGTCCCCCGCCCGGGCGAGGCGTCCCCCGGGCGGGCGCCGGGCGCGCGTCCCCGGGACTGTCCGACCCCCGGCCTACCGTCCCGCCGTGCTCTTCCCCGACACCGGCGCGGGCTCCTCGCTGCCGCGCCACGAGCAGGCCCCGGCCCACGGCGACCGGCCGCTCCCCCGCTCCCGCCGGGCTCCCGCCGCCCCGGGACGGCAGGCGCACGACGGATACGTCCAGGCGAGCATCGACGACCTCGGGACGCCGCTGGCCGGCACCACCTTCGTCGTCGTCGACCTGGAGACCACGGGCGGATCGCCCAAGGACAGCGCGATCACCGAGATCGGGGCGGTCAAGGTCCGCGGCGGTGAGGTGCTCGGGGAGTTCCAGACGCTGGTCGACCCGGGCTGCGAGGTCCCGCCCTACATCAGCGTGCTCACCGGGATCACCACGGCCATGGTCGCCACCGCTCCGCGGATCGCCGCGGTGCTGCCGGCCTTCCTCGAGTTCGCCCGCGGCGCCGTGCTCGTGGCGCACAACGCCCCGTTCGACCTCGGCTTCCTCCGGGCGGCCTGCGAGCAGACCGGCGTCGCGTGGCCCGCCGCCGCCTCGGTCGACACCGCGGTGCTCGCCCGGCGCCTGCTGTCCCGCGACGAGGTGCCCAACTGCAAGCTGGCCACCCTGGCGCCCTACTTCTCCGCCACGACCTCGCCGTGCCACCGCGCCCTCGACGACGCCCGCGCGACCGTCGACGTGCTCCACGGCCTGTTCGAGCGACTCGGTCCCCTCGGGGTCACGTCGCTGGAGGAACTGCACGGGCTCACCCGCCAGGTCGACCCGGTGCGCCGGGGGAAGCGCCACCTCGCCGACGGCGTCCCCTCCGGCCCCGGCGTCTACGTGTTCCGCGGCCCGCGCGACGAGCCGCTGTACGTCGGGACGTCGAACGACCTGCGCACCCGCGTCCGCAGCTACTTCTCCTCCGGCGAGCAGCGCAGCCGCATGACCGAGATGGTGGCGCTGGCCCAGCGCATCGAGTCGGTGTCCTGCGCGCACGACCTCGAGGCCGCCGTCCGCGAGCTGCGGCTCATCGCCGAGCACAAGCCGCGCTACAACCGCCGGTCGCGCTTCCCGGAGCGCGCCCTGTGGCTGCGGCTCACCGAGGAGCACTTCCCCCGGCTGTCCACGGTCCGGCGGGTCCGGCCCGACGCCGGCGCCTTCCTCGGGCCCTTCCCCGACCGCCGCGCCGCCGAGATGGCCACCGCCGCGATCCACGAGGCGCTGCCGCTGCGGCAGTGCACCACCCGGCTCTCGCCGCGGGTGCCCACGAGCACCTGCGCGCTGTTCGGCATGGGCCGCTGCGGGGCGCCGTGCGCGGGCCACCAGTCGGTCGAGGAGTACGCGCGGATCGCCGCCGTGCTGCGCGCCGCCGTCGACGGCGACCCGAGCGCCCTCGTCGAGCCGCTGCTCGCCCGCGTCGACCGGCTGTCGGCCGAGCGCCGGTTCGAGGACGCCGGGGTGCTGCGCGACCGGATCGCGGTCCTGGTGCGCGCGGTGCGCCGGCGCCAGCGGTTGCAGTCGCTGGCCGCCGTCCCGGAGCTGGTGATCGCCCGGCCCGACGGCGAGGGCGGGTGGGCGCTGTCGATCGTGCGCCGGGGCCGGCTGGTCGCCGCCGGGTCCGCACCGCGCGGGACGTCGGTGCGCGACACCCTCACCGGGCTGCGCGCCACCGCCGAGACGACGCCCGACGACGAGGGCCTCGCGGCCACCGTCGACGAGACCGAGCTCGTGATGCGCTGGATGGAGAAGCCCGGTACCCGCCTGGTCGAGGTCACCGGCACGCTGGCCTGCGTCGCGCCGGGCACCGGCGGGTTCAGCGGCTTCCTCTCCCGCGTGGAGGCCGGCCGCGCGCTGCGGGACCCGTTCGCCGACGGCCGCCAGCTGGGCACCCGCGCCCGCCCGGAACGGGTGTCCGGCGGTCCGCCGTCGGCCGGCGGTCAGGTGACCTCGGTGGGCGGCCCGGCTGCAGGGGCCCGCCGCGAGCGGAGCGAGTGGTGGGGGGCAGCAGGGTCCTTCTAGCATCCCCGGCGTGATCACCGCCATCGTGATGGTCGACGCCGCCACCGACGCGATCCCCGAGGTGGCGGCCGCGATCGCCGACCTCGACGGCGTCAGCGAGGTCTACTCGACCGCCGGGGAGGTCGACCTGATCGCGATCGTGCGGGTGCGCGAGTTCGACCAGGTCGCCGAGGTGATCGCCGGGCGGATCAACAAGGTGCCCGGTGTGCTCGAGACCGAGACGCACATCGCCTTCCGCGCGTACTCCCGGCACGACCTCGAGGCGGCCTTCTCCCTCGGGCTGGAGTCCTCGTGAGCGGCCTCAGCGGCCGCCGGCCTCGCGACTGACGGCCACCCACCGGTCGAGCAGCGCGGCGGCCCGGCCGTCGTCGACCGCGGCCGCGGCCCGCCGCAGACCGGCGGCGAGGACGTCGTCGAGCTCCCCGCCGCGTTCGTCGAAGGCGGCCAGCGCGGCCGCGGCGTTGAGCAGGACGGCGTCGCGCACCGGTCCGCGCTCGCCGTCGAGGACCCGCCGGAAGACCGCCGCGTTGTGCGCCGGGTCGCCGCCGCGCAGCGCGTCCGGGCCGGCCGCCGCGATCCCCAGCGCCGTGGGGTCGACCCGCTCCGCGGTCACGGCGCCGTCGCGGGCCACCCACACCCGCGACGTGGTCGCGGTGGTGAGCTCGTCGAGGCCGTCGTCGCCGCGGAAGACCAGCGCGCGGGCCCCGCGGCCGGCGACCACCTGGGCCAGCACCGGCGCCATCCGGGCGTCCGCGCAGCCGATCGCGGCGGCCACCGGCCGCGCGGGGTTGGTCAGCGGCCCGAGGAAGTTGAAGACGGTGCCGATGCCCATCTCCCTGCGCGGCGCCGCGGTGTGCCGGTAGCCGGGGTGGAAGACCGGCGCGAAGAAGAAGCCGATGCCGGCCTCCCGCACGCAGCGGGCCACGGCCGGGGCCGGCAGGTCGATGACGACGCCGAGGGCCTCCAGCACGTCGGCCGCCCCGGAGGACGACGACGCCGCGCGGTTGCCGTGCTTGGCCACCGGCGCACCCGCGGCCGCGGTGACGACGGCGGCCATCGTGGAGATGTTCACCGTGTGCGCGCCGTCGCCGCCGGTGCCCACGACGTCGACGGTGGCCAGGGGCAGCTCGACCGGCGTCGCCCGCTCGAGCATGGTGGCCGCGAGCCCCGCGACCTCCTCCGGCGCCTCGCCCTTGGCGCGCAGCGCGACGGCGAAGGCGGCCACCTGCGCCGGTGTCGCCTCGCCGGTCATCACCTCGCGCATGGCCCAGGCCGTGTCGGCGGCCGGGAGGTCCTCGCGGGCGAGCAGGCGCGTCAGCAGGCCGGGCCAGGTCGGCCCGGCGGTCGGGCCGGCGCTCACCGGGAGACGGGTCGGCGGCCCCGCGCCGCGTGCGCGCGCAGCAGGTCGGCGACGACCTGCGGGGCGGTCAGCGGGTCGACCGGGAAGGCGAGCGTGGCGTCGGCCTGCGACCAGTGCGCCAGCCAGCGGTCGGGCTGCCGGGCGATGAGGACGCACAGGGCCGGCCGGTCGGCGACCTCGACCGTGATCTGGCGGGACAGCGCCAGGCCGCCGGTGGGCTGCGCCTCGCCGTCGAGGATGCACAGGTCCACCCCGCCGCCGTCGACGGTGTCGACGACGTCCTCGCCGGTGGCGCACTCCACCCAGGTCAGGGGTCCGACGTCGGGTGCCGGACGGCGCCCGACGGCGGTGCGGACGGCCTCGCGGACCTCGGGCCGGGAGCTGTAGACCAGGACGGTCGCGGGCGCGTCGCTCACGCCCGGCAGCCTAGTGCCCACGCGGCTCCCGACCGGGTGGACGCGGCCCCTCGTCCGGGGGACGGTCTCGGCGCGGTCACGGTGCGGGCACGCCGTGCCACCCACGGTCGGTGCAGGTCGTCAGCCGGTGCCATGATGGGCGGCGTGACAACGGCCCCCGTGGCGAGCAGCACCTTCGACACCTCGCGGGTGCACTCGCTTACCCGACCGAACATGGTCAGCGTCGGCACGATCATCTGGCTCTCGAGCGAGCTGATGTTCTTCGCCGGGCTCTTCGCCATGTACTTCACCGCGCGAGCCCGTGCGACCGAGGGCTGGCCGCCGGAGCCCACCGAGCTGAACCTGCCCTACGCGCTGGTCTTCACGCTGATCCTGGTGGCCTCGTCGGTCACCTGCCAGATCGGTGTGTTCGCGGCGGAGAGCGGCAACGTCTACGGGCTGCGCCGGTGGTTCACGATCACCTTCGTCATGGGCCTGGTGTTCGTGCTCGCCCAGATGAACGAGTACCGCGTGCTGGTCACCGAGCACGGGACCACCCTCTCGAGCAGCACCTACGGCTCGGTCTTCTACCTGACGACCGGCTTCCACGCCCTCCACGTCATCGGGGGCCTCGTGGCCTTCGTCTACGTGCTCATCCGGTCCACCATGGGCCGGTTCACGCCCGCGCAGGCGACCTCGGCCATCGTGGTCTCCTACTACTGGCACTTCGTCGACGTCGTGTGGGTCGGGCTCTTCGCCACGATCTACCTGATCCGCTAGGGAACCGGTGTCCACCACGAACCCCCAGTCCGACACCCAGCCCGACGAGGGGCCGCGGCGGTCGCGCTGGTCGCGTCGCCCGGCCGAGGGCACCCCGGCCGCCGCCGCCCGCGCCCGCCGCCGCTCCAAGCAGCGCCGCCGGGTCGGCAACGTCGCGGCGCTCATGGCCGGCCTGGTCCTGACCGGCGCGCTCTACTCGACCTTCGCGCCGGCCCAGGCCGCCGACGAGGGCAGCGAGTCCAGCGCCGAGGCCGCTGGCCGCGAGCTCTACGAGCGCAGCTGCATCAGCTGCCACGGCGAGAACCTCGAGGGCGTGCCCAACCGTGGCCCGTCGCTGATCGGCGTCGGCGAGGCCTCCGTCTACTTCCAGGTGCACACCGGCCGCATGCCGCTGGTGCGCCAGGGCTCCCAGGCCCCCGACAAGCCGGCGATCTTCTCCGACGAGGAGATCGACCAGCTGATGGCCTACGTGCAGGCCAACGGCGGCGGCCCAGTGCTCCCCTCGGGCGACCTGCGCGACGGCGACCTCGCCCTCGGCGGCGAGCTGTTCCGGCTCAACTGCGCGCAGTGCCACAACTTCGTCGGCGAGGGCGGGGCGCTGTCCTCCGGCAAGTACGCACCGAGCCTCGAGGACGCCAACGACCTCGAGATCTACTCCGCCATGCTGAGCGGGCCGGAGAACATGCCGGTCTTCGGGGACAACCAGATCACCCCCGAGGAGAAGCGGGCGATCATCAACTACGTGCAGACGATCACCGACATGCCGGACCCGGGTGGTGCGGGCATCGGCCGCATCGGCCCGGTCAGCGAGGGCGTGGTCATCTGGGTTGTCGGGATCTCCGCGCTCATGTTCGGGATCTTCTGGATGGGGAGCAAGGCGTGACCACGCACGACACCCGCCCCGGCTCCACCGGCGGGGCGGCCACGCCGGGCCCGCTGTACGGCGGCCCGGACGACGACTACACCCCCGAGCAGCTCGCCGCCCTCCCCCGGGAGGAGCTCGACCGCCTCGGCGCCCACTACGACGGCGTGGAGGTCCTGCACGTCGAGCCGGGGCCCGAGCCGGGCTCGGCGCTGGAGAAGCGGGCCGTCCGCCAGGTCGGCCTCATGTTCGCCCTCGCCGGCCTGTCGGCCTTCGCCTTCGCCGCCGTCTACGCCGGTGCCGGCTGGTTCCTCCCCGACTGGCAGTGGGAGCTGGGCAGCAGCACCTTCAGCGCGCTGTACACGCCGCTGCTCGGTGCGCTCATGGGCCTGGCGTTCACCTTCTTCGGTGTCGGCCTCGTGCTCTACACGAAGAAGCTGCTGCCCCACGAGACCGCCGTGCAGGACAAGCACGACGGCTCGCACTTCGACCGCGTCACCACCGGCGCGACCCTCGTGGGCGGCCTGCACAACAGCGGCCTGAAGCGGCGCAAGCTGATCACCCGTTCGCTGCTGTTCATGGGCGGCGGCCTGGGCCTGATGCTCGTCGCCCCGCTGGGCGGTCTGATCAAGAACCCGAACCGGGGCAACCCGCTCGGCACCACCGAGTGGGCCGAGGGCGTCCGGCTCGTCCGCGACGACGGCACCCCGGTCCGTCCCGGCGACCAGGAGCCCGGCTCGCTGGAGACCGTCTTCCCCGCCGTCCCCGGCGGCAACCGGCAGACCGACGCCGCCACGATGCTCATCCGGCTGCGCCCCTCGCAGCAGGACGAGGCGGTGCCCCGGCAGGGCCAGGAGGACTTCGGCTACGGCGACTACGTCGCGTACTCGAAGATCTGCACCCACGCCGGCTGCCCGGTGTCGCTCTACGAGCAGGAGACCAGCCGGATCCTCTGCCCCTGCCACCAGTCGCAGTTCGACGTCACCCAGGGGGCCAAGCCGATCTTCGGGCCCGCGACCCGCTCCCTCCCGCAGCTGCCGATCACGGTCGACGACGAGGGATTCTTCGTGGCGCGGAGCGACTACATTGAGGCCGTGGGTCCCACCTACTGGAACCGGGAGCGCATCTGATGGCTCGTACCGCCACCGCGCCGGGCGCGCCCACCACGGCCCTCGGCAAGGCCGCTCTCGAGGTCGACGACCGGCTCATCGTCGCCGGTCCCCTCCGCCGGACGCTGAACAAGGTCTTCCCCGACCACTGGTCGTTCCTGCTCGGGGAGATCGCGCTCTACTCCTTCATCATCCTGCTGCTGACCGGCACGTACCTGACGTTCTTCTTCCAGGCCTCGATGACCGAGGTCACCTACGACGGCTCGTACGCGCCGCTGCGGGGCATCGACATGTCGATCGCCTACGCCTCGACGCTGGACCTCTCCTTCGACGTCCGCGGCGGTCTGCTCATCCGGCAGATCCACCACTGGGCGGCGCTGCTGTTCATGGCCGCGATCGTCTGCCACATGCTGCGGATCTTCTTCACCGGAGCCTTCCGCCGGCCGCGTGAGACCAACTGGCTGATCGGTGTCGCGCTGCTGATCCTCGGCATCTTCGAGGGCTTCGCCGGCTACTCGATGCCCGACGACCTGCTCTCGGGCACCGGCCTGCGGATCATGTCGGCGATCATCCTGTCGATCCCCGTCGTGGGCACCTGGGTGCACTGGGCGGTCTTCGGCGGCGACTACGTCGGCGAGCTGATCGTGGGGCGGCTCTACATCGCGCACGTGCTGCTCATCCCGGCGATCATCCTCGGGCTCATCGCGGTCCACCTGCTGATCCTGGTCAAGCAGAAGCACACCCAGTTCCCCGGCCCGGGCCGCACCGAGCACAACGTGGTCGGCAACCGGCTCTTCCCGACGTTCGCCGGCAAGGCGACGGGCCTGCTGCTGGTCGTCTTCGGTGTCTGCGCCGCCCTGGGCGGCCTCGTGCAGATCAACCCGGTCTGGCTGTGGGGCCCGTACAACCCGGCGCAGGTGTCCTCGGCGTCGCAGCCCGACTGGTACGTGATGTTCCTCGACGGCTCGACCCGTCTGTTCCCGGCGTGGGACATCTACCTGCCCGGCAACTACAACATCCCGGCGCTGTTCTGGCCGACGGTGGTCCTGCCCGGCATCATCTTCACGCTCCTGCTCGCCTATCCGATGCTGGAGCGGAAGCTGACCGGCGACACCGCCTCGCACCACCTGCTCCAGCGCCCGCGCGACGTCCCCGTCCGGACCTCGCTCGGCATGATGGCGATCGCCTTCTACGTGGTGCTGCTGCTCTCGGGCGCCAACGACGTCATCGCCGACAAGTTCGACATCAGCCTGAACGCGATGACGTGGATCGGCCGGATCGCCCTGGTCCTCCTGCCGCCGATCGCCTACGTGCTCACCTACCGGATCTGCCTGGGTCTGCAGCAGCACGACCGCGAGGTGCTGGAGCACGGCATCGAGACCGGTGTCATCCGCCGGCTGCCGCACGGTGAGTTCATCGAGGTCCACCAGCCCCTCGGCCCGGTGGACGCCCACGGTCACGGCGAGCTGGCCTACGGCGGTGCCCCGGTGCCCAAGAAGATGAACCAGGTCGGCGGTGCCCGTCGCGCCATCCGCGGGTTCTTCTCGCCGATCGAGGAGCCGTCGGCGGTCGAGCTCGAGCAGCGCGGCGAGGAGCGGGGCCTGGCCTCGGCCGACCCGCAGCGCGAGCTGACCAGCAGCGGCCGTCCCGCCGAGGGTGGCCGTCCCGCCGAGGGCGGTCGTCCCTCCGAGGGTGGCCGTCCCTCCGAGGGTGGTCGTCCCTCCGAGGGTGGCCGGCCGCAGGAGCCGCGCGACTGACGCCTGGTCCGCGTACCGCAGCAGGGCCCCGGTGGAGCACTCCACCGGGGCCCTGCTGCATCTCGGGGCGCCCCCGGGCGCACGGCGGACGAGGCGCCGGGCGTCAGCCCGTCGACGCCGGCCCCGGCCGGGGACCCGGGCCCGGCACCGGGCCTGGATGACGCGCTCCCCGCGCCACGGCCCTCCGCCGCCCGCACCGGCCGGTCCGCTCCCGAGGCGACCGGCCGGGTGACGACGGCGCGTCCATGCCCGGTCCGCGGGGCGGGTGGCCGGTCCCGCGTGGCGGGTGGCCGGTCCCGCGTCGTGGCGAGCGCCACGCCGACGGGAGCCGGCGGGCGGTCGCGGTGGCTGGGCCGGGAGGCGGAGGCAGGGCCGGGAGGCGGAGGCAGGGCCGGCGGGGTGCGCGGACGACCCGCTCCTCCCCGGTCCTCGGGCACCGTCGCGAGCGGCACTCCACCGGACCAGGACGCCGTCCGTCCGGGGGCGCCGCTGCACCCCACGGCGGCGGGAACGCCCGAGGCGGGCAACGGCTCACCCCACCGGCCCACACCGGGGCTCCCGGGTCCTCGGAGCGGGCCCCGGACACCCGTGCGGAGGCCGGCCCGGTCGTCCGTCCGCAGCCCGGTCGCCGGAGACGCACGAGGGCCCCTCCCGCAGGTGCGGGAGGGGCCCTCGTCAGCTCGGGGACGTCAGCTCGACTGCGCGTTCTGCCCCGTGTAGTACTCGAACAGCAGGCCACCGACGGTCACCAGGATGGCGGCGACCCCGATGGCGATCAGCCAGTCGTACCAGAACGCCATGCCCAGACCGGTGATGGCGGCGGCCGAGGCCAGGCCGAACGGCCAGTAGCTGGCGGGGCTGAAGAAGCCCAGCTCGCCGGCGCCCTCGGCGATCTCGGCGTCCTTGCGGTCCTCCGGCCGGGCGTCGATGCGCCGGGACACGAACCAGAAGAAGCCGCCGATGAGGCCGGTGAGCCCCCCGGAGAGGATCAGCGCGGTCGTGCCGATCGGCTCGCGGGACCAGATGCCGTAGACGGCTGCCGCGACGATGCAGAAGACCGCGATGAGGTTGAAGATGAGCGCCTCGACCTTCACGGTCGTCCTCCCTGCGCAGCGTCGGTGCAGTGGTGAGCGGTGCCGGTGGTCACGTCAGTCGGCCGCGCGCTGGTAGTAGTCGTCGCCCACCCGGAACGGGCGGGTGGTCGTGGCCTCGCCCTCCTGGCCGATGCTCTCGAGCGCCTCGCGGGTGCTCTGGCCCTCCTCGCGGGCGGCCAGGTAGGCGTCGTAGTCGTCGGCGCTGACCACGCGGACCTCGAAGTTCATGTACGCGTGGTAGCTCCCGCACAGCTCGGCGCACCGGCCCACGTAGGCACCCTCCTGGTTGGGGTGCACCTCGAAGACGTTGTCCCGGCCGTTCTCGTTGCCCGGGATGACGTCGAGCTTGAAGAGGAACTCCGGCACCCAGAACGAGTGGATGACGTCGGCGGAGGCGACCTCGAACCGGACGTCCTGGTCGACCGGGATCACCAGGATCGGGATCTCGTCCGTGGCGCCGACGGTGTTGACCGGCTCGCCGTCCGGACCGGTGGTCTCGGGGTAGACGAACTGCCAGTTCCACTTGAACGCGTTGACCGCGATGGTGGTGTCGGGGTCGTCGCTGCGCTCCATGACGTCGTTCTGGACGGTCACGGTGAAGAAGAACAGGCCCGCGATGATGATGAACGGGAAGATCGAGTACGCGATCTCCAGCGGGAGGTTGTAGGCCGTCTGCCGCGGGAGGTCGTCGCCCTTCTTCCGGTGCATGATCACCGACCAGACGATCAGGCCCCAGACGATGAAGCCGATGACCAGCGCTGCGATGACCGAACCGGTCCACAGCTGGCGGACCTCGGTGGCCTCCTCGGTGACGCCCTCGGGGAAGCCGAAGCGCCAGAACTCGTTGTTCAGGTCGCACCCGGTGAGGGTGAGCACCCCCAGGAGACCGAGCGCGGCGACCCGCGCGAGCCTGCTGCGTCGAGCCACTGCTCGCTGCCTCCTCGTCCTCCGCCCGGGGACCCCCGGGCGGCTCTCCGGCGCGGCCGGCCGCGGGTGCCCCGCGCCGGCACGTGCGCCGACCACAGTCTGGGCCGAGACTAGCCGACCCCGCACGGTGGCCGGGCACCGGAGAGCGGAGAGCCGCGGGTCGGCCGGGGCGGCCGGGACGTGCGTGACCACGCGGCCCGTGGGGCTCCTCACCGCGGCGTCCCCCCGAGCGTCCGGGCGGTTAGAGTCGGGGCCGTGTGGACGCGGCTGCTGACCCCTCGGTGGGTCCTGCTGCACCTGCTGGTGGTGGCCCTGTTCGTGGCCACGTTCTTCCTCGGCTACTGGCAGCTGACCAAGGCCGAGAACGGCGGCGGTGCGGTCAACTGGAGCTACGCCCTGCAGTGGCCGCTCTACGGGTTCATGGGCCTGTGGTTCTACGTCCGCATGGTGCGCGTGGAGCTCAACCGCGACCCCGACGAGGAGGAGCCCAGCTCCGCCGTCGTCCTGTACCAGCGGCCGCGGGTGGACACCTCGGGCGACCCGGAGCTGGCCGCGTACAACGCCTACCTCGCCGAGCTCAACGAGAAGGCACTGGGGCAGCGGGGTCCGGGTGGCCGCTGAGCCCCAGGAGGTCGCGCTGTCCCGCCAGGTGGCCGGCGCCCTCACCCGCTACCGCGTCATGGCCTACGCCGTCGGCGTGATGCTGCTCGTGCTCGTGGCCGTCGCCATCCCCCTGCGGTACGCCGCGGGGGTGCCCGAGGTGTCCGCGGTGGTCTCGCCCGTCCACGGGCTGCTCTACATCGTCTACCTCGCGACGGCCTTCGACCTGGCCCTGAAGGCGCGGTTCACCGCCAAGGGCACCCTGCTGGTGCTGCTCGCCGGCGTCGTCCCCCTCGTGTCCTTCGTCGCCGAGCGCCGGGTGACCACCCGCGTCCGCTCCGGCCGACCCCTCTGACCGTCCTCCTCACTCCCCGGAGAACACCGCATGTGCGGCCTGCTGGCCTACCTGTCCACCGACGCGCCCCGGGTCGCCGAGGCCCACGTCGACGACGTCCGCGAGGCGCTGCACTGCCTGCACCACCGCGGTCCCGACGACACCGCGGTGTGGTCCGACGACCACGTGGTCCTCGGTTTCAACCGGCTGTCGATCATCGACGTCGAGGGCAGTCCGCAGCCCCTCCCCTACGCCGGTGACCGCTACCGGATCCTGTTCAACGGCGAGATCTACAACTACGTCGAGCTCCGCGAGGAGCTGCAGGCCGCCGGCGCTCAGCTGGCCACGCACGGCGACACCGAGACGATCGTCGCGGGCTACCACCTGTGGGGCCAGGACGTCGTCCGGCGGCTGCGCGGGATGTTCTCCTTCGTCATCTGGGACACCCGGACGCGCACCGCCTTCGGCGCCCGCGACCCGTTCGGCATCAAGCCCCTGTTCACCGCGCGCCTGGCCGACGGCGGCCTGGTCTTCAGCTCGGAGAAGAAGGCGCTCCTGCAGCTGCTCGGCGGCAGCGCGGCCGCCGGGGGCGTCGACCCCGCGTCGCTGCAGCACTACCTGACCCTGCAGTACGTGCCCGAGCCCGCGACGCTGCACCGCGGCATCCGTCGGATCGAGAGCGGCACCAGCTTCACCGTCGTCGACGGCGAGCTGGCCACCGCCCGCTACTTCCACCCGGCGTGGAAGCCGCAGCCGGTGCCGGCCGGCGGGGAGCAGGAGCTCTACGACCGCATCGCCGACGTCCTCGACGAGTCGGTGGCCAAGCACATGCGCGCCGACGTCACCGTCGGGTCGTTCCTCTCCAGCGGGATCGACTCCACCGCGATCGCCGCGCTCGCGCACCGCTACAACCCCGACCTGCTGACCTTCACCGTCGGCTTCCAGCGGCAGGCGCAGTCGGAGATCGAGATCGCCGCCGAGTCGGCGTCGATCCTCGGGGTCAAGCACGTGCCGGTGGAGGTGACCGCCGAGCAGTTCGCGGCGGCCATCCCCGAGGTGGTCTGGTACCTCGACGACCCGGTCGCCGACCCCGCGCTCGTGCCGCTGTACTTCGTGGCCCGCGAGGCGCGCAAGCACGTGAAGGTGGTGCTCTCCGGCGAGGGCGCCGACGAGCTGTTCGGCGGCTACACGATCTACCGGGAGCCGATCAGCCTGGCCTGGGCCTCCGCGCTGCCGCCGGCCGGGCGCCGGGCGATGGCCCGGATCGCCGACCTGCTGCCCGAGGGCGTGCGCGGCCAGGACCTGCTGCGCCGCGCCGCCACACCGCTCGAGCAGCGCTACTACGGCAACGCCCGCAACATGCGCGACGACGAGCTCGCCGCGCTGCTGCCCGGCCGCGACCCCGACCTGTCGCACGTCACGGTCACCGAGGACCTCTACCGGCGCACCCGCGAGGCCGGGTACGACGACGTGACGGCGATGCAGTACGTCGACCTGTTCACCTGGTTGCGCGGCGACATCCTCGTCAAGGCCGACAAGATGACGATGGCCAACTCGCTGGAGCTGCGGGTGCCCTTCCTCGACCCCGAGGTGTTCGCCGTCGCCAGCTCCCTGCCGGTCGAGCAGCGGGTCCCGCGCCGCGGGGACGCGACCAAGTACGCCCTGCGCCAGGCGATGCGCCAGATCGTGCCCCCGCGCATCATGAACCGGCGCAAGCTCGGCTTCCCCGTGCCGACGGCGGAGTTCCTCGCCGGCCCGCTGCACGACTGGGCGCGCGGGATCGTGACCGAGAGCCAGACCCAGCAGTGGCTCGACCGCGACGTCGTCCTCGGCCTGCTCGACCGGCTGCGCACCGACGAGGTGCCCAGCAAGCGGATCGCCCGCCAGCTGTGGTCCGTGCTGGTCTTCATGGTGTGGCACGGGATCTTCGTCGAGGACCGGATCGTCGTCGACGTCCCGGAGACCGTCTACCCCGTGAGGCTCTGAGAACGCAGGACGGCGCCCGTCCCCCCGGGAGGGGACGGGCGCCGTCCTGTCGGCCCCTCTGCAGGGTCCCGGCGCCGAGGTACGGGGTGCCGGGGGGCAGAGGGGTCCTTACATCAGTGGAACGAGTCCCCGCAGGCGCAGGAGCCCTGCGCGTTCGGGTTGTCGATGGTGAAGCCCTGCTTCTCGATGGTGTCGACGAAGTCGATCACCGCGCCGCCCAGGTAGGGGCCGCTCATCCGGTCGACGATGACCTCGACCCCACCGAACTCGTAGGTCTGGTCGCCGTCGAGGAACCGCTCGTCGAAGAAGAGCTGGTAGCGCAGGCCGGAGCAGCCGCCGGGCTGGACGGCGATGCGCAGACGCAGGTCGTCGCGGCCCTCCTGGTCCAGCAGCGCCTTGACCTTCGAGGCGGCCGGGTCACTCAGCAGCACGCCGGTGCTGCCGGGGGTCTCGGTGTCCTGCACCGTCATGTTCTGTCCTCCCACATCCGAGGGCGTCCGTTGCGGCACTCCCTGCCGCTGCCAACACCGCCGTGGCCGGAGCTGTTCCGGGGCCTGTTCCACTGTACGGCGCGCAGCGCACCAGGCCAGCCCCTCGCCGGGACGCACGTAGACTCCCGGGTCGTGAAGCTCCGCCTGCCCGGGCGCCGGACCCGCGCCGCCGAGACCGCCCCGGACACCGCCGCCGACCTGACCCCCCAGCTGGTGAAGGCCGGCGGCAAGGGCCGCCCGACGCCCCGGCGCGCCGAGGCGCAGGGCCGCCGCCCGGGTCCGCCTCCGCCGCCGCCCACCACGCGCAAGGAGGCCTACGCCCGCATGCGCGCCCAGCAGGCCGAGCGGCGGGCCGACACCCGCGCGGGCATGGCCCGCGGGGACGACTCCTACCTGCCGGCACGCGACCGCGGCCCGGTGCGCAAGCTCGTGCGCGACCTCGTCGACACCCGCCGCAACGCGGGCAGCTTCTTCCTGCCGGTGGCCGCTCTGGTCCTGGTCGGGTACTTCATCCCGAACCCGGCGGTGCAGAACTACACGGTCTTCGTCTGGTTCCTCTTCTTCCTGGTGATCATCGTCGACTCGGTGTTCCTCGGCCGGCGGATCTCGAGGACGGTGCGGCAGCGCTTCCCCGACCAGCCGCACCGGATGAAGGGGCTGATCTGGTACGGCGTCAGCCGGGCCACGATGATCCGCCGCTGGCGCTTCCCCAAGCCCGAGGTCGCCATGGGCGCCCAGGTCTGAGCAGGTGGGCCCGGTGATCCCCGGCTAGCGTCGGAGCACGTGGAGTACCGACGCCTCGGCCGTTCCGGCCTGACCATCTCCGAGATCGCCTACGGCAACTGGCTCACCCACGGTGGCCAGGTCGAGGAGGACGCCGCGCAGGCCTGCGTGCGCGCCGCCCTCGACGCCGGCATCACCACCTTCGACACCGCCGACGTCTACGCCGGCACCCGTGCCGAGTCCGTCCTCGGCCGCGCCCTGGCCGGGCAACGCCGCGAGGGCCTGGAGATCTTCACCAAGGTCTACTGGCCCACCGGCCCCGGCCCCAACGACCGCGGCCTCGGCCGCAAGCACGTCACCGAGAGCTGCGAGGCCTCGCTCCGGCGGCTGCAGACCGACCACATCGACCTCTACCAGGCCCACCGCTACGACGAGACGGTGCCGCTGGAGGAGACGATGACCGCCTTCGCCGACCTCGTGCGGGCCGGCAAGGTGCTGTACATCGGCGTCTCGGAGTGGCGTGCCGACGAGATCGCCGCAGGCGCCGCCCTCGCCCGCGAGCTCGGCATCCAGCTCATCAGCAACCAGCCGCAGTACTCGATGCTGTGGCGGGTCATCGAGGACGAGGTGGTGCCGACGTCGGAGCGCGAGGGCGTCTCGCAGATCGTCTGGTCGCCACTGGCCCAGGGCGTGCTCACCGGCAAGTACCTCCCCGGGGAGCAGCCGCCGGCCGGCAGCCGCGCCACCGACCCGGAGGCCGGGCGCTTCATCCGGCGGTTGATGACCGACGACGTCCTCGCGCGCGTGCAGGACCTGCGCCCCGTCGCCGACGACCTCGGGCTGTCGATGGCCCAGCTCGCCGTCGCCTGGGTGCTGCGCAACGAGAACGTGGCCGCGGCGATCATCGGCGCCACCCGGCCCGAGCAGGTGCACGACAACGTGAAGGCCGCCGGCGTCCGGCTCGAGGACGACGTCATGGCGCGCATCGACGAGGTGCTCGGCGACGTCGTCGAGCGCGACCCGGGGAAGACCGCGCGCGGCTGACGACAGCCCCGGCCTGGACCTCGACCTCGAGTCGAGGTCCAGGCCAGGGGCCCAGGCCAGGGGCCAGGCCGGGGCCCAGGCCGGGGCGGTGCTCAGGCCGGGGCGGTGCTCAGGCCGGGGCGAGGCCCATCGGGCCGTAGGCCTTCGTCTCGCCCTCGTACAGGCTCACCGTGGCCACGCCGCGGGCGAGCAGGTCGCGCCAGTGCTCGCCGAGCCACGACTCGGCGTCGCCCTGGTTGTCCGCCGGCGGCACCTCCACGCCGAGGGTGGCCGGGTCCAGGGTCGCGCCGTCCGGGTCCTCGAGCCGCCACGTCCAGGTCATGGCCGCGAGGGTAGTGACGGCGACCCGGCCCGCGCCGTGTCCGGGGTGTGACCACCCGCCGGGTTACGCGGGCGATCAGCGGGGGCACAGGAGGTCATCGACCGTCCCGATCCCCCGGAGGACCGATGACCGTGCCCCATGCCGGGGGCGCCTCGCGCGCCACCCCGCCTCCCCCGACCACCGAGGACTCCTCGACCGGCCAGCTGATCAGCCAGCTGACCGAGCAGGTCTCCCGCCTGGTCCGGGACGAGGCGCGCCTCGCGCAGGCGGAGATGACGCAGAAGGCCAAGCGCCTGGGCGTCGGCGCGGGCCTGTTCGGCGGGGCCGGCCTGTTCGGCTTCCTCGGCCTGTGCGTGCTGGTCGCCACCGCCGTGCTCGCCCTCGACGTCGTGCTGCCCGCGTGGCTGGCCGCGCTGATCGTGGCCGTCGTGCTGTTCGCCGTCGCCGGGGTCCTGGCCCTGGTCGGCAAGAAGGACGTGCAGAAGGGGACGCCGCCGGTGCCCACCGAGGCGATCGCCAGCACCAAGGCCGACATCGCGACCGTGAAGGAGAACGCGCGCCGATGACCACCCCCTCCGGGAGCTCCCGTCCCGACGACGCCGCACGCACCGGCGCGGCGGCCGGCGGGACCAGCGGCCCCACCGACCCCGACGCCATCAAGGCCGAGATCGAGGCGACCCGCGAGCAGCTGGGCCGCACCGTCGACGAGCTGAGCCACCGCCTCGACGTCCCCGCCCGGGCCAAGGAGGGCGCGGCCCGCGCCAAGGACACCGCGGTGGAGACGTACCGCGAGAGCCCGCCGGCCGTCGTCGGTGCCGGCGCCGGCCTGGCCGGCCTGATCGGGCTCGTGGTGTGGCGCCGCCGCCGCAAGCGCCGCCGGGCCGCGGCCGCCGCCACCGGGTCCGCCGCCGCCCTCGCCCAGGCCCGGGCGGAGGCCCGGGTGGCGCGCAAGAAGGCGGCACGCGAGGCGGCCCGGGCGCGCAAGGCGGTCGCGCGGAACGCCCAGCGCAGCAAGCGCAGGACGCGGAAGGCCACGAGGAAGGTGCGGAAGTGAGCAACAAGGGCGCCAAGCTCGTCTACCGCCCGGTCGGGCTGGCCGGCGGCATCCTCGCCGGCGTGGTGTCCGGTGCGATCTTCAAGCAGGTCTGGAAGCGGGTCTCCGGCGAGGACGACGCCCCGGACGCGCTGCAGAGCGAGTACGGCATGCGGGAGGTGGTCCTCGCCGCGGCGATCCAGGGCGCGCTGTTCGCCGCGACGAAGGCCGCGATCGACCGGGCGGGGGCCCGGGGCTTCACCAAGCTGACCGGCAGCTGGCCGGGCGACTGACGCTCGGCCGGCGCACGCGAGGACGACCGACAGAGGGGGCCGGGGATGGCCGGGACCAGGCAGCGCGACAGCGCCGTCGACCGGATCCGGGAACGGGTCGAGGAGAAGGCGGCCCGGCGGGCAGCCGCCCGGGAGGCGGCCGAGCGGGCCGAGCGCGGGGAGCACGCGCCCGACCCCGGGCGGGTGCCGCCCGGCGGCCCGAGCCCGTCGGAGCTGCCCGGTGTGCACGCGGAGGCGCCCACGCAGATCCCGGCCCGCGGCTGGAAGCAGATCGTCAAGCGGGCGTGGGCGGAGAACAACGCCGACAACATGCCGATCATCGCCGGTGGCGTCGCGTTCTTCGCCTTCCTCGCCATCTTCCCGGCGCTGATCGCGACGATCTCCATCTACGGGCTCGTCGCGTCCCCCGAGACGGTCGCGCGGCAGGTCGAGAGCCTCTCCGCGCAGCTGCCCGACAGCGCGGCGGACCTCATCGGCGACCAGCTCACGTCGATCACCCAGAACAGCGGGGGGGCGCTGTCGCTGTCGCTGCTCGTCTCGGTGCTCGGCGCGCTGTGGTCGGCCTCGGGCGGCACCGGCAACGTCATCACGGCGGTCAACATCGCCTACGACGAGGTCGAGACCCGTTCCTTCGTCAAGCGCAAGGCCCTCGCCCTGGGGCTGACCCTCGGGGCGATCGTGTTCGTGCTGCTCACCTTCGCGCTGGTCGCGGTCGTGCCGGCCGTGCTCGACCAGCTGCCGCTGGGCGTCGTCGGGACGGTGCTCGCCCAGGTCGTGCGGTGGGTGCTGCTGCTGGGCGTCTTCGCCGGGTCACTGGCCGTGCTCTACCGGGTGGCCCCCGACCGCGACGCCCCGCAGCTGAAGTGGGTGAGCCTCGGCGCGGTCGTCGTCACGATCATCTGGGCGCTGGTCAGCCTGGGCTTCAGCTTCTACGTCAACAACTTCGGGTCCTACGACAAGACCTACGGGACCATCGCCGGCGTCATCGTCCTGATGCTGTGGCTGTACCTCACCTGCTACCTGGTGCTGCTCGGCGCGGAGATCAACTCCGAGGCCGAGCACCAGACGGCCGAGGACACCACCGAGGGTCCCCCGGTCCCGATGGGCGAGCGCAACGCGACGATGGCCGACGAGCTGCCCGACCCGCCGGAGCCGACGAAGGAGTCGAAGCAGAAGGCGTGAGACCGGCGGTCAGCGCACGTGCGAGGGCACGAACGGCGGCCTGACCACCTCGACCGGCTGCGGGCGTCCCCGGACGTCGACGGCCAGCTCGCCGCCCTCGGCGACGCCGGCCGCGGTGTCGAGCAGGGCCAGGGCGATACCGGTGCGCAGGGTCGGCGAGAAGGTGCCGCTGGTGACCTCGCCGACCCGCGCGCCGGCGCCGTCGAGGACGGCCATGCCCGGTCGCGGGATGCCCCGGCCGGGGGCCCGCAGACCCCACAGCAGCCGCGCGGCGCCGGCCTCCTTCTCCGCCAGCAGCGCCTCGCGGCCCCAGAACGCGGGCTTGCGCCAGCCGACGGCCCAGCCGCTGCGCGCCTGGTTCGGCGTGATCTGCCGGGACAGCTCGTGGCCGTGCAGCGGATAGCCCATCTCGGTGCGCAGCGTGTCCCGGGCGCCCAGCCCGCAGGGTCGGATGCCGTCGGCCGCGCCGGCCTCGAGCAGCCGGTCCCACAGCTCGCCGGCCCGCTCGGCGGCGACGAGGAGCTCGTAGCCGTGCTCGCCGGTGTAGCCGGTGCGGCAGACGGTGACCTCCTGCCCCTCCCCTCCGGCGAAGGCCATGTAGGACAGGTCGGCGGCGAGCCCGGCGGCCTCCAGGACGGCGGCCGACCGCGGCCCCTGGACGGCGAGGACGGCGACCTCCTCGTGCCGGTCGGTGACGGTGACCCCCGCGGGCGCGGCGTCGGCGAGCCGGGCCAGGACCTCCGCCGCGTTGGCCGCGTTCGGCACGAGCAGCACGTCGTCGGGACCGTGCAGGTAGACGATCAGGTCGTCGACCACCCCGCCGGCGTCGGCCTCGCCGTCGGGGACGCAGCACAGCGTGTACTGCGCCTGCCCCGGGCCGATCCGGCCGAGGTCGTTGGTGAGCGAGGCGTCGACGAGGGCGGCGGCCCCCGGTCCGCGCACCGTGCCGGTACCCAGGTGGGAGACGTCGAACAGGCCCACCGCCTCGCGCACGGCGGCGTGCTCGGCGAGCACCCCGCCGCCGGCGTACTCGATCGGCATCGACCAGCCGCCGAAGTCGGCCAGCTTGGCGCCGGCCGCGACGTGCCGGTCGTGCAGGGGTGAGGTCCGCGCGGTCACCCCGGCACGCTATCCGGCGACGTGCCGGAACGGCCCCGTGCGGGGGCCGGCGCCGGGCGTGCGCGGCGTGGGGGGGGCACGGGGGGCCTTCTAGGATCGAGCGGTGCCGCCGACGATCACCGCCACCGACCGCCCGCTCGAGAAGACGCCCGCCGACGCCGTCGTCGTCGGCATCGGGAAGGGCGTCTCCGGCCCGCTGCCCACGCCCGGCGCGGAGGCGGTGGACCGGCTGCTGGGTGGCCGGCTGCTCCCCGCGCTGGCCGACCTCGGTGCCCGCGGCGGCGAGGACGAGGTGACCCGCGTGGCCACCCTCGGCCAGGGCCCGTTCCCGGTGGTCGCCGCCGTCGGACTGGGCGCTCCCCAGGCCACCGGCGGGTACCCGGCCGAGGCGGTCCGCCGTGCCGCGGGCGCGGCCAGCCGCGCGCTGACCGGACGCGGCTCGGTCGTGACGCTGCTCGCCGCCGTCGGCGGGACGCCGGACGCCGAGCGGCTGCACGCCGTCGGCGAGGGGGCGCTGCTGGGCGCCTACGAGTTCACCGAGTACAAGTCCGACCTGCCGGCCGACCGGCCCGCGCCGCCGCGCGAGTTCACCGTCGTCGTCCCCGACGCCGGTGCGGCGAAGGCGCCGCTGGCGCGCGTCCGCGCGGTCGCCGACGCCGTCGCGCTGGTGCGCGACCTGGTCAACACCCCGCCCAACGACCTCTACCCGGCCGAGCTCGCCGCCCGGGGCGCCGCCGCGGGCAAGGCGGCGGGCCTGTCGGTCGAGGTCCTCGACGAGGACGACCTGGTGGCCGGCGGCTACGGCGGCATCCTGGCCGTCGGCAGCGGCTCGGCGCGCGGCCCTCGCCTGCTGCGCCTCGGTTACAGCGGCAAGAAGGCGCAGAAGAAGGTCGCCCTGGTCGGCAAGGGGATCACCTTCGACAGCGGCGGCCTGTCGATCAAGCCCGCCGCGAACATGCACCACATGACCAGCGACATGGCCGGCGCCGCCGCCGTGATCGCCACGGTCTGCCTCGTCGCCCGGCTCGGCCTGCCCGTCGAGGTGACCGCCACCGTGCCGATCGCGGAGAACCTCCCCAGCGGGACCGCCTACCGGCCGGCCGACGTGGTGACCTTCCGCAACGGCAAGAAGGCCGAGATCACCAACACCGACGCCGAGGGCCGCGTGGTCCTCGCCGACGCGATCGCCCGGGCCGCCGAGGACTCCCCCGACGTGCTGCTCGAGACCTCGACGCTCACCGGCGCCCAGCTGGTCGCCCTGGGGTCGCGCACCGCCGGCGTGATGGGCAGCGACGACCTGCGCGACGCCGTCGTCGCGGCCAGCCGGCGCAGCGGTGAGCCGATGTGGCCGATGCCGATGCCCGAGGAGCTGCGCCGGGGCATCGACTCCCCCGTCGCGGACTTCGTCAACGCCAACGCCGACCGCATGGGCGGGATGCTCGTCGGGGCGCACTTCCTCGCCGAGTTCGTGCCCGCGGGGCTGCCGTGGGCGCACGTGGACATCGCCGGCCCGAGCTACAACACCGGCGCACCCTGGGGCTACACCCCCAAGGGCGGCACCGGGGTCCCGGTGCGGACCCTGCTGGCCACCATCGAGGACCTGCTCGCCCGCTGATGCCCGCGCGGCCGGGACACCCGGCCGCGCGGCGCACAGCCGCCCTCGACTCCCCGCGATCCGCGGAGTGGCAGGATGGACGAGGACCATCCCCCACCCGGTCGGGTGGGGCAGGCCGAGAGCATCGAGGAGCACGTCGTGAGCGCACCCACCAGCCCCGCCGACCTGGTCATCCTCGGTGGTGGCTCGGGTGGCTACGCCGCCGCGCTGCGGGCCGCCGAGCTGGGCATGTCGGTCGTCCTGATCGAGAAGGACAAGGTCGGCGGCACCTGCCTGCACCGCGGCTGCATCCCCACCAAGGCGCTGCTGCACGCCGGCGAGGTCGCCGACCTGGCCCGCGAGGGCGAGCAGTTCGGGGTGAAGACCTCGCTGGCCGGCATCGACATGGACGGCGTCAACTCCTACAAGGACGGCGTCATCTCGCGGCTGTACAAGGGCCTCCAGGGCCTGATCAAGAGCCGCAAGATCACCTACGTCGAGGGGGAGGGCCGGCTGGTCTCCCCCACCGCGGTCGCGGTGAACGGGCAGACCTACGAGGGCCGCCACGTCCTGCTGGCCACCGGCTCCTACTCGCGCTCCATCCCGGGCGTCACGCTCGACGGCGTCCGCGTCATGGACAGCGAGCAGGCCCTGGCGCTCGACCGCGTCCCGACCTCGGCGATCATCCTGGGCGGCGGCGTCATCGGCTGCGAGTTCGCCAGCGCCTGGAAGTCCTTCGGCGTCGACGTCACGATCATCGAGGGCCTCACGCACCTGGTCCCGCTGGAGGACGAGAGCTCCTCCAAGCTCCTCGAGCGCGCCTTCCGCCGCCGGAAGATCAACTTCGAGCTGGGCAACATGGTGTCGTCGGTCCAGCCCACCGAGAACGGCGTCAAGGTCAGCCTGCAGAACGGCAAGGACTTCGAGGCCGAGATCGTGCTGGTCGCCATCGGCCGCGGCCCGGTCAGCCAGGGCCTCGGCTACGAGGAGGCCGGCGTCGCCATGGACCGCGGCTACGTGCTGGTCGACGAGTACTGCCAGACGAACGTCCCGACCATCTCCGCCGTCGGCGACCTCATCCCCACCCTGCAGCTGGCCCACGTCGGGTTCGGCGAGGGCATCCTCGTCGCCGAGCGGCTGGCCGGTCTGCCGGTCGTGCCCATCGACTACGCCGGCGTCCCGCGGGTCACCTACTCCGACCCCGAGGTCGCCTCGGTCGGCCTGACCGAGACCCAGGCCCGCGAGAAGTACGGCGACGTCGAGACCCTCGTCTACGACCTGGGCGGCAACGGCCGCAGCCAGATCCTCAAGACGCAGGGCGCGGTCAAGCTGATCCGCCAGAAGGACGGCCCGGTCGTCGGCGTGCACATGGTCGGCAGCCGGGTCGGCGAGCTCGTCGCCGAGGCGCAGCTGATCTTCAACTGGGAGGCGCTGCCCGACGAGGTGGCCGCCCTCATCCACCCGCACCCCACGCAGAGCGAGGCGATCGGCGAGGCCCACCTGGCCCTGGCCGGCAAGCCGCTGCACGCCCACAGCTGACCCCGTCCGGTCCGCCCTCCCCCACCCGCGCCGCCACGAAGGAGCCCCGCCCCGATGCCGACCTCCGTCACCATGCCCGCCCTGGGCGAGAGCGTCACCGAGGGCACGGTCACCCGATGGTTGAAGCAGGAGGGTGAGCAGGTCGAGGTCGACGAGCCGCTCCTCGAGGTCTCGACCGACAAGGTCGACACCGAGATCCCCTCGCCCGCTGCGGGTGTCCTGACCAGGATCCTCGTGTCCGAGGACGAGACCGTCGAGGTCGGCGCCGAGCTCGCGGTGATCGGCGGGGACGGCGACGGCGGGGACGCGGGCGCGCCCGCGTCGGCCGACGACGCCACCCTCCCGCAGACGCCGGCCGACCAGGTGGAGGACGCCGGCCCCGGCCCGTCCGAGGAGCCGGCGCCCGCGCCGGCGGCCGAGGCTCCCTCCGCCGGCGGCCAGGACGGCAGCCAGGACGGCGGGCAGGGCGGCGGCCAGGGTGGTGGCGAGGGCACGCCGGTGACCATGCCGGCGCTCGGTGAGAGCGTCACCGAGGGCACCGTCACCCGCTGGCTCAAGGCGGTCGGGGACGAGGTCACCGCGGACGAGCCGCTGCTGGAGGTCTCGACCGACAAGGTCGACACCGAGATCCCGGCGCCGGTGTCGGGGACGCTGCTGTCGATCAGCGTCAACGAGGACGAGACGGTCGAGGTCGGCGCGCAGCTGGCCGTGATCGGCTCCGGGGCGGCCGGCGGCGGCGCGCCCGCTCCGGCGCCCGCAGCCCAGCAGGAGGCCCCGGCTCCCGAGCCCGCTGCTGCCCCCGCGCCGGCTCCGGCCCCGCGCCAGGAGCAGCAGCCGGCGGCGCAGCCGCCGGGCGCGCCGCCGTCGGTGCCCGCGGGCGCCGACTACGGCTCCGGTGAGGCCGAGACCGTCCGGGCGCAGCAGAGCAACCAGCCCTCCCAGCCCTCGCGGGCGCAGGCGCCGGCCCAGGCGTCGGCCCCGGCACAGGCCCCGGCACAGGCCCCGGGTGCCGCGCCGGCCGACGGCTCCGGCACCTACGTGACGCCGCTGGTGCGCCGGCTGGCCGCCGAGCACGGCGTGGACCTCGCCAGCGTCACCGGCACCGGGGTCGGCGGGCGGATCCGGAAGCAGGACGTCCTCGCCGCCGCCGAGTCCGCCGCGCCGGCCGCCGCTCCGGCACCGGCCGCCGCCCCCGCACCGGCGGCGACCGCCGGCCGTTCCGCGACGCCGTCGCCGGCGGCCCAGCCCGACACGTCGCTGCGCGGTCGCACGGAGAAGATGTCCCGCCTGCGCGGGGTGATCGCCCGGCGGATGGTCGAGTCCCTGGCGATCAGCGCGCAGCTGACCACCGTGGTCGAGGTCGACGTCACCCGGATCGCCAAGCTGCGCGACCGGGCCAAGCGGGACTTCGAGGCCCGCGAGGGCGTGAAGCTGTCCTTCCTGCCGTTCTTCGCCAAGGCGGCCGTCGAGGCGCTCAAGGCCCACCCGGCCGTGAACTCCTCGGTGGACATGGAGGCCGGCACGGTCACCTACCACGACGCGGAGAACCTCGGCGTCGCCGTGGACACCGAGCGCGGCCTGCTCGTGCCGGTCATCCACGGCGCCGGTGACCTGAGCATCGGCGGGCTGGCCCGCAAGATCTCCGACCTGGCGGAGCGGACCCGGCTGAACAAGGTGACGCCGGACGAACTCGGTGGCGGCACGTTCACGCTGACCAACACCGGCAGCCGCGGCGCCCTGTTCGACACCCCGATCATCAACCAGCCGCAGGTGGCGATCCTCGGCACCGGCACGGTGGTCAAGCGGCCGGTCGTCGTCCAGGACCCCGACCTCGGCGAGGTCATCGCGGTGCGGTCGATGGTGTACCTGGCCCTCACCTACGACCACCGGATCGTCGACGGCGCCGACGCCGCGCGCTTCCTCGGCACGGTGAAGGAGCGGCTCGAGGCCGGGCAGTTCGAGGGTGAACTCGGCTTGAGCTGACGTCCCCCCGGTCGGGCCCCGGCGCGCGCGCCGGGGCCCGACGTCGTACAGGGCAGGGGGACGAGGAGGGTCATGAAGATCGCGGTCACGGGGGCCTCCGGCCTCATCGGGTCGACGCTGGTGCCGGCGCTGCGCGCCGACGGGCACGAGGTGATCCGGCTGGTCCGCCGCACCCCCCGCACCGCCGACGAGCACCGCTGGGACCCCCAGCACCGGCGGGTCGACCCGACGCTGCTGCTCGACGTCGACGCGGTGGTGAACCTCGCCGGCACACCGATCCGGCCGCGGCCCTTCACCGAGACCTACCGCCGCGACGTGCTGACCAGCCGGGTGGACAGCACGACCACGATCAGCGAGGCCCTCGCCGCCGCTGCGGCCGAGGACCCCTCGCGCCGGCGGGTGCTCGTGTCGGCGTCGGCGGTCGGCTACTACGGCGACACGGGCGACCGGGTCGTGGAGGAGGACGCCCCGCCCGGGGACGACTTCCTGGCCAGGGTCTGCGTCCAGTGGGAGGCGGCCACCCGGCCCGCCTCCGACGCCGGGGTCCGGGTGGTCACCGTGCGCACCGGCCTGGTCATCGGACGGGGCGCGATGCTGGTGCGGATCCTCGGCACGGTCTTCCGGCTCGGCCTCGGTGGCCGCATGGGGTCGGGGCGGCAGTTCTGGCCCTGGGTGAGCCTGGCCGACGAGATCGGCGCCCTCCGGTTCCTGCTGACCGCCGAGGACGTGGCCGGCCCGGTGAACCTGACCGGGCCCGAGCCGGTGCGCAACAGCGAGTTCGTGCGCGAGCTGGCCCGCGCCGTCCGGCGTCCGGCCGTCCTGCCCGTGCCGGGTCCGGCGATCCGGCTGGCGCTCGGCGAGTTCGGGCGCTCCAGCGTCCTGGCCGGACAGCGGGCCGTCCCGGCGCGGCTGAAGGCCGCCGGCTACCGGTTCCGTCACGCGGACCTCCCCTCCGCCCTGCAGGAGGCGCTCGGCCGCGGCTGACCCCGCCGCGGCCTCACGCCAGCCGCCCCGCGCTCCCGATCCGCCAGCCGTCGGGCCCGGGCACCAGGACCATCGCGACCGCGACCTCGCCGCGGCCGGGTTCGGTGCGCAGCGGCGGGCCGTCAGGAGCCGAGGCGGGCACCACCTCGCAGTCCGGCCTGCTGTCGACCAGGCGCACCTGCACCGCCCCGTCAGGAGCCGGCCCGGCCGTCACCGTCACCCCGGACACCGACGGGGCGAAGCCGCGCAGCACCTCACCGGCAGCGCCGAGGGCCTGCAGGTACGCGCGGTCGGCGGCCAGCAGCGGACTACCGGCCGCGTGGACCTGCTCGAGCAGTGCGGCGTCCCCGGTCGCGAAGGCCCGCGCGCGGCGCGCGTAGAGCTCCGTGAGGACGGCGGTCCAGTCGGCCGCGGTGGGCGGCGCGGCGGGCGGCGCGGAGGACGCCGGGGGTGGGGCGGGCGGCGCGGAGGACGCCGGGGGTGGGGCGGGCGGCGCGGAGGACGCCGGGGGTGGGGTCGCAGCGGCCCTGTCCGCTGCCGCCGGGGCGGCTCCCCCACCCGGCCCCGAGCGCGTCAGCGCCAGCCCGAGCGCCACCGCGCCGAGCACCAGGGCCGTGACCGCGATCCCGGCGGCGGCCCGGCGGGCCAGGAGCCCGGCCGCTCCCCACGACCGGTCGCGCCGTGTCCGCACCTCCGGGGGTGCCTCGCGGCGGTGTCGCGCAGGCACCCGGTGGGTGAGCTCCGTCCGCGGCCCCCGGCCGGTCCGGGCCAGGTCGGCGTCGGGGACCCCCGAGGTGGGCAGCCGCACCGGTTCGGGCCGGCAGGCGTGCCGCAGGTCCAGGGCGAACGCCGCGGCCGACCCCCGCGCATGCGGATCGACCGCCAGGCCGCGGGCGACCACGTCCAGCAGGGCCGGTGGCGTGCCGGGGGCCAGCTCGGCCAGGTCGGGCAGTTCGCCGGTCGCGGCGACGGCGAGCGTGTCGGCAGGCGTCGCGGCGTTCCACGGCGGGACGCCGGTCAGCGCGTGGAAGGCCGCCGCCGCGACGCCGAACACGTCGGAGGCCGGGCCCGGTGCACCGCCGCGGGCGACAGCGGGGTCGACGTAGGCGGGCGTCACCTCGCCGGCGGCGTCCTCGCCCAGCACCCGCGCGACGCCGAGGTCGGTGAGCACCGGCCGGCCCTCGGCGGTGAACACCACGTTGCCCGGGGACAGGTCGCCGTGGACGACGCCCTGCTCGTGCGCGCACGCCAGGGCCGCGGCCACCGGGGCCAGCGCGGTCACCACCTCCCCGGGACGCAGTCGCCTCCGCCGGGCCAGCAGCGCCGCCAGGCTGCCGCCCTCGAGCAGGTCGAGCACGAGGGCGACGCGGGCGGGGCCGCCGCGCCGGGGCTGGTGCACCACCTCGTGCAGCCGGACGAGGTGCGGGTGGTCGAGGGCACCGAGGAGCGCCGCCTCGCGCGCCTGCCGCTCGCCGTCCCCGGCGACGAGCAGCTTGACGGCCACCGGAGGGCCGCCGTCCCGCGGCAGGGCCCGCCAGACCTCGCCGGACCCCCGCGGCCGAGCAACCGCTCGAGCCGGTAGCCGGGCACGGCGGGGGCTGCGGGGCAGCGCCGGAGGAGGCATCCGGCGGCGCGTCACCGGGGTCGGGAGAAGCAGGCACGGCGGGGACCGTAGGCGGACGGGCCCCGTCGGTGTCCCGTTCGTCCACAGGCCCGGGAGTCGTCCACAGGCCAGGTCCCGGACGGGTGGGCGTGGCCGCCTGCCCCTAGGTTCGGAGCCATGCCGCTGCCCGCCCGTGCCGAGGTCGTCGTCGTGGGGGCGGGTCTGGCCGGGCTGTCGGTGGCCACCCGGCTGGTCGCGGCGGGCTGTGACGTGCACGTCCTGGAGGCCGCCGCGCACGCGGGTGGGCGGCTGGCCACCGAGCGGGTGGACGGCTTCGTGGTCGACCGGGGCTTCCAGGTGTTCAACACCGGCTACCCCCGCGCCGCCGACCTCGACCTGCCCGCCCTCGACCTCGGCTTCTTCACCCCGGGAGCCGTGGTGCGGGTCGGGGACCGGGCGCACCGGGTGGCCGACCCCCGCCGGCGGCCGTCGGCGCTGGCCGACACCCTGCGCGCGCCGCTGGGCTCCCTGCGGCACAAGGTCGCCATCGCCGCCTTCTCGGCACGGGCGGGCTACTGGCCGGTCTCCCGGTTGCTGGCCGCCCGCGAGACCTCGGCCGCGGTCCACCTGCGGCGGGCCGGCGTCGGGGAGGTGGCGCTGCAGCGCTTCTTCGGCCCGTTCCTCGCCGGCGTGCTGCTCGAGGACCGGCTCGAGACCTCCAGCCGTTACCTCGACCTGCTCTGGCGCAGCTTCGCCCGCGGCGGGACGGCGCTACCGGCGCGGGGCATCCAGGCCATCGGCGAGCAACTGGCCGCACGGGTCGGCGAGGAACGCGTCCACCACGGCGTGCGCGTCACCGCGGCGTCCGGGACCTCGGTCGACAGCGACGCCGGCCGGGTGCGCGCCGACGCCGTCGTCGTGGCCACCGATCCCGGCACCGCCGCCGGCCTCGTCCCGGCCGTCGAGGCCGCCGCTCCCCGGCAGGTGACGACGCACTACCACGTGCTGCCGGCCTCGCCCTGGACCGAGCCGCTCATCGTCCTCGGGACGCCGGACGGGCAGCTGGTCAACAGCGTGGTGCTCAGCGACGCGCAGCCGGCCTACTCCCCCGACGGCCGCGCCCTGGTCGCCAGCAGCACGCTCGCCCCGACCCGGGCGGCGGAGGTGCGCGACGAGGTGGCCCGGCTGCACGACGTCGCGGCGGGCGACCTCGAGCACCTGACCACGGTGACCGTGACCGGCGCGCAGCCGGCCGCGCTGCCCCCGCTCCGGCATCGACGTCCGGTCGACCTCGGCGGCGGCCTCTACGTCTGCGGGGACCACCGGGACACCCCGTCGATCCAGGGCGCCATGGCCAGCGGCCGGCGCACCGCGGCGGCGGTGCTGCGGGCGCTGCGGTCCCCTGCCCGGCGCGACGACCGGCCGGGGGCCGCCTGATGCCCGCGACCTCGCCGACGATCCTGGCCACCAGCATCGGCTTCGACTCCCGCGGCCGCGGCCCCTACGACTGGGCTCCGGGCCCGGTGTTCGACCTGGCCGCCGAGCTCGCCGGGGCGCCCGAGCAGCCCCGGCTGTGCCACCTCGGGACCGCCACCGGGGACGACCCCGCCCGCATCGCCGGGGTCTACGGCGCGTTCGCCGGCAGCCGCGTGCGGGTCAGCCACCTGAGCCTGTTCCCGATGCCGACCGTCCCCGACGTGCGGGCGCACCTGCTCGCCCAGGACGTCATCTGGGTCGGCGGCGGCAGCGTCGCCAACCTGCTCGCCGTCTGGCGCGTGCACGGCCTCGACGAGGTGCTGGCCGAGTGCTGGCGCGCCGGGGTGGTGCTCGGTGGGGTGTCGGCGGGCTCGCTGTGCTGGCACGTCGGCGGCACCACCGACTCCTACGGCCCCGACCTGCGGCCGGTCACCGACGGCCTGGGGCTGATCCCGACCTCCAACGGCGTGCACCACGACTCCGAGGAGCAGCGCCGGCCGCTCTACCAGCGCCTGGTCGCCGACGGGACGCTGCCGGCCGGGCACGCCACCGACGACGGCGTGGGTCTGGTCTACCGCGGCACCGCGCTGGCCGAGGTGGTCGCCGACCGGCCCGGCAAGGCGGCCTACCGGGTCGAGCGCGGTCCCGACGGCACCGCCGTCGAGACCCGCATCGAGCCCCGGCGGCTGCGCTGAGGACCGGCCTAGGCTGGGGACCGTGACCGAGTTGCGCGTCGTCCGGGCCGGCACCGTCCCCTACGAGGAGGCGTGGGCGCGCCAGCGGGAGATCCACGCCGCCCGGGTCGCCGGTGAGGGGCCGGACACCCTGCTGCTGCTCGAGCACCCGTCGGTCTACACGGCGGGCCGGCGCACGGAGCCGCACGAGCGCCCGTTCGACGGCACGCCCGTCGTCGACGTCGACCGCGGCGGCAAGATCACCTGGCACGGGCCCGGTCAGCTGGTCGGCTACCCGATCGTCGCGCTGCCCGACCCGGTCGACGTCGTCGCGCACGTGCGCCGGCTCGAGGACGCGCTCATGCAGGTGTGCGGCTCCCTCGGCGTGGAGACCGTGCGCGTCGACGGCCGCAGCGGGGTGTGGCTGCCCGCCGACGCCCCCGGCCCGGACAGCCGGTTCCGGCCGGAGCGCAAGATCGCCGCCATCGGCGTGCGCGTCGCCCGCGGCGTGACCATGCACGGCTTCGCGCTCAACTGCGATCCCGACCTCGGGGCGTTCGGCGCGATCGTGCCCTGCGGCATCGCCGATGCCGGGGTCACCTCGCTGTCGGCCGAGCTGGGCCGCGACGTCCCCGTCGCCGAGGTGCTCGACGCGGTCGAGGCCGCGATGCGCCGGGTGCTCACCCTCACCCCGGCGGTCTGACCCGCACCGTGCCCGGCCTGCCGCACAGCACCTACGTCAGCCTGACCACCTTCCGCCGCACCGGGCAGCCGGTGTCCACGCCGGTGTGGGCCGCGCCCGACGGCGAGGACCTGGTGGTGTGGACCCGCGCCGACTCCGGGAAGGTCAAGCGGCTGCGGCACACCCCGCGGGTCACCGTGGCGCCCTGCGACGTCCGCGGGCGGGTGCGCGGTCCCGCCGTCGAGGCCACCGCCGGGTTCGTCGACCGCGCCGACCGGCCGCGGGCGCTCGCGGCACTCCGCCGCACCTACGGCTGGCGCTTCCAGGCCGGGTACGTCACCTCGCGGCTGTGGGCCCGCCTGACGAGGCCGGGCACCGAGCGGCACGAGATCCTGCGCATCCGTCCCTCCTGACCGACGAGGCCAGGAGGGACGGCGCCTCAGCCGACGACGAAGTTGACCAGCCGCCCGGGCACCGCGACGACGCGCCGGACCGTCTTCCCGGCCAGCTGCGCGGCGACCCGCTCGTCCTCCCGCGCCGCCGCCTCCAGCGCCGCGGCGTCGGCGTCGGTCGGCACGGTCACCTGCGCGCGCACCTTGCCGTTGACCTGGACGGCGACCTGCACGGTGTCCTCGAGCAGCCACTGCTCGTCGGCCACCGGGAACGGCGCCCAGGCGACCGAGTCGGAGTGACCCAGCCGCGCCCACAGCTCCTCGGCCAGGTGCGGGGCCAGCGGCGCCACCAGCAGCACCAGCGGCTCGGCCACCGACCGCGGCACGGGCGCGTCGGCGCCGTAGGCCGCGGTCAGCGCGTTGGTCAGCTCCGCGATCCGGGCGATGGCCACGTTGAACCGCAGCGTCGCCATGCCGTCGCGCACCCCGGCGACGGCCTTGTGCAGCGCCCGCAGCACGTCGTCGGAGGGGGTGGCGTCGTCGGCCCGGACCGCGCCGGTCTGCTCGTCGACGACGACGCGCCAGATCCGCTGCAGCAGCCGCTGCGACCCGACCACGGCCTTGGTGTCCCACGGCCGGGACTGCTCCAGAGGCCCGGTCGACATCTCGTACACCCGGAACGTGTCCGCGCCGTACGCGCCGATCATCTCGTCGGGCGTGACCATGTTCTTCAGGGACTTGCCGATCTTCCCGTACTCGCGGGTGACCGGCTTGCCCTCGAAGAAGAACCGCCCGTCCTCCTCGACCACCTCGGCGGCGGGCACGTAGAAGCCGCGCTCGTCGGTGTAGGCGTAGGCCGAGATGTAGCCCTGGTTGACCAGCCGCCGGAACGGCTCCTCGCTGGAGACGTAGCCCAGGTCGTGCAGCACCTTGTGCCAGAACCGGGCGTAGAGCAGGTGCAGGACCGCGTGCTCCATGCCGCCGACGTAGAGGTCCACCCCGCCGACGTCGCCGGGCGCGCGCGGGCCCAGCCAGTAGCGCTCCAGCTCCGGGTCGACCATCTGCGCGTCGTCACCCGGGTCCAGGTAGCGCAGGTAGTACCAGCAGGAGCCCGCCCAGTTGGGCATCGTGTTGGTCTCGCGGCGGTAGGGCTTCACGCCGTCGCCCAGGTCGAGCTCGACGGTCGTCCACTCGCTCACCCGCGACAGCGGCGGCTCGGGCACCGACGTGGCGTCGTCGTCGGCGAAGGTCTTCGGCGAGTAGTCGTCGACGTCGGGCAGCAGCACCGGCAGCAGCGACTCGGGCACCGCGCGCGGCAGGCCGTCGGCGTCGTAGACGACCGGGAACGGCTCGCCCCAGTAGCGCTGCCGGCTGAACAGCCAGTCGCGCAGCTTGTAGGTGGTCGTCGCCTCGCCGTGCCCGGAGGCCACCAGCCAGTCGGTCATCGTGGCGATGGCGGCGGCCTTGTCGGTCAGCCCGTCCAGCGACACCCGCTCGTTCGACGAGTTGATCATCGCGCCGCTGCCGGTGTACGCGCCGCCGTCGAAGTCGGCGGGCGGCTGCACCGTGCGCACCACCGGCAGGCCGAACGCCTCGGCGAACTCCCAGTCGCGGGTGTCCTCGCCGGGGACGGCCATGATCGCGCCGGTCCCGTAGCCGGTCAGCACGTAGTCGGCGATGAAGACCGGCAGCTCTCCGCCGGTGACCGGGTTGGTGGCGGTGACACCCAGCCACACGCCGGTCTTCTCGCGGCTCTCGTTCTGCCGGTCGAGCTCCGAGCGCCGGGAGGCCTGCCGCTGGTAGGCCTCCACGGCCTCGCGCGGGGTCGCCGCGCCGATGGTCCACCGGGGGTCGGTGCCGTCGGGCCACGCGTCGGCGGTCAGCTCCGCGACCAGCGGGTGCTCGGGCGCCAGCACCACGTACGTGGCGCCGAACAGCGTGTCCGGGCGGGTGGTGAAGACCTCGATGGTCCGCTCCCCGGCCGCGAAGCGGATGCGGGCGCCGGTCGAGCGGCCGATCCAGTTGCGCTGCATCTGCTTGACCGAGTCCGACCAGTCCAGCCGGTCGAGGTCGGCCAGCAGCCGCTCGGCGTAGGCGGTGATCCGCATCATCCACTGGGTCAGCGGGCGCCGGAACACCGGGAAGTTGCCGCGCTCGGAGCGGCCGTCGGGGGTGACCTCCTCGTTGGAGAGCACCGTGCCCAGGCCCGGGCACCAGTTGACCGGCGCCTCGTGGAGGTAGGCCAGCCGGTGGTCGTCGACGACCTTCCGCTTGTCGACGTCGGACAGCTCCGCCCACGGCCGCCCCGACGGGTTGGTGCCGGGCGCGGGCTCGCGGGTGCCGGCGTCCAGCTCGGCCACCAGCTCCTCGACCGGGCGGGCCCTGCCGGCCTCCTCGTCGAACCAGGCGCCGAAGATCTTCAGGAAGATCCACTGGGTCCACCGGTAGTAGCCCGGGTCGATCGTGGCGAAGGTGCGCCGCTCGTCGTGGTCGACCCCCAGGCGGCGCAGCTGCGCCCGGATCGCCGCGATGTTGGCCTCGGTGGTGATCCGCGGGTGCTGGCCGGTCTGCACCGCGTACTGCTCGGCGGGCAGGCCGAAGGCGTCGTAGCCCATCGGGTGCAGCACGTTGTCGCCGTCCATGCGGCGGAACCGGCTGGTGACGTCGGTGCCCAGGTACCCCAGGGGGTGCCCGACGTGCAGGCCCGCACCCGAGGGGTACGGGAACATGTCCATGAGGAAGGCCTTGGGACGGTCGGCGACCCGGTCGAAGCCCGCCGAGAGCCGCCCCACGGGGTTGGGCGTGTGGAACGTCCCCTCCCGCTCCCACCGGTCCTGCCACTCCAGCTCGATCCGCTGGGCCAGGGCCGGGGTGTAGCGGTGCGGGGGGACGCCCTCCTCGGCCGGCTCGGTCGTGGGCTGGCTGGCCGTCTGGCTCATCGCGGTGCTCCCGGGGTCATCCGTCGGCGGACATGAAAAGACCCCTCGCGCAGGAGGGGTCGCCGTGCTGCCTGAGAGGTCAGGTCAGCACGGCCGCAGAAGCAGCCGTCCGCCGGTCACACCGCGAGTCTAGCGCCCGGCGACTCACCCGGAGGGGTCGGTCACGGGCGTCGGACTGCACTCCGGGGCCCCATCTGCCGTTGTCGGATCCGTGCGACGCGGTCCGCTGTCCCCCCGGCGTGCGGGGACCGATCCCCGCGACCTCCTCGTGGCGGTCGCGGTGCTCGGCGTGGCCGCCTTCGCCACGGGCGTCGGCCCGCGCCCGTCCGGCGCGGCGTGGGACGTCCTCTACGACGTCGTCCTCTACCACCTGTCCTGGCTGGCCGCCGGCACGGCGTGCTGGCTGACCGCCCGCCGGGCGCCCCGCGAGGCACTGGCCTGGCGGGCGCTGGCCACCACGCTGGTCGCCGGTGCCGCCGGCAACGTCGCCCGCATCGTCGAGACCGGCCAGGCGGGCACCACGCCGGCGCCGGTGGCCGACACCTGCGTCGCGATCGCCTACGCCAGCCTCTACGTGGCGCTGTTCGTCCTCATCCGCGCCCGCGTGCCCCGGTTCCTGCCCAGCATGTGGCTCGACGGCGTCGTCGGCGCCCTCGGCACCACGGCGGTCGGCACGGGCTTCCTGCTCGGCCCCTACCTCACCGACGGCGGCCACGTGTCGGTCGCCCAGCTCGCCTGGCCCGGCGCCGACGTCCTGCTGCTCTCCCTGCTGGTCGGCGTCAGCGCCATCCTCGGCGTGCACCTGGACCGCACCCTGCTCTGCGTCGCCGGGGGGATCGCGCTGTTCTGCGTCGCCGACGTCGCCCTGTTCGCCCTGAGCGCCGAGGGCCGCTACGCCGACGGCGGTCCGCTGGAGCTGCTGTGGCAGGCCGGCATCCTGCTCACCGCCCTCGCCGCGCGGCGCACCACCGGCGACCCGCGGCCCCCCGACGGCCAGGAGGGCGTGCGCATCACCTGGCGGCTCGTCGCGCTGCCCCTCGCCGGCACGCTCGCCGCCCTCGTCGTGCTCGCCGCCGGCTACGGCGACGACCTCCCCGACACCGCCGGCTGGCTGGCCGTCGGCTGCGTCCTGGCCGCGCTGGCGCGCACCGCGGTCACCTTCCGCGAGGTCCGGTCCTTCACGGCGGTCCGGCAGGAGGCGCGCACCGACGAGCTCACCGGGCTGCCCAACCGCCGCGCCCTGCTCGAGCACGCCCGGACCGTCGTCGCCGGGGCGAGCACCGCCTCCCCCGCGGCCCTGCTGCTGCTGGACCTCGACGGCTTCAAGGAGGTCAACGACAGCCTCGGGCACGGCGCCGGCGACGAGCTGCTGTGCCAGGTCGGCCCGCGGCTGGCCCCCGCGCTGCGCCCCGGCGAGGTGCTCGCCCGGCTCGGCGGCGACGAGTTCGCCGTCCTGCTGCCCCACGTCGACCTCGACACCGCCGCCGGGCGCGCCGGCGCCGTGCACGACCTGCTGCGGCAGCCCTTCGAGGTCGACGGCATCCGGCTGCACGTCGGCGTCAGCATCGGCGTCTCGACCGCACCGGTCCCGGCCGACGACGTCCAGGAGCTGCTGCGCTGCGCCGACGTCGCCATGTACGCCGCGAAGACCGAGCGCACCGGCGTGCACGTCTACGTCCCCGACCCGAACAGCGGCTCCGGGGAGCGGCTGCGCACGATGGAGGAGCTGCGCACCGCCCTGGTCGCCGACCAGCTCGACGTCCACCTGCAGCCGCAGGTCGCCATGGACGACGGCCGCGTCGTCGGCGTCGAGGCGCTGCTGCGGTGGCACCACCCCGAGCGCGGGCTGCTCTCCCCCGCGCACGTGCTGCCCGCCGCCGAGCAGGCCGGCCTGCTGCGCCCGCTCACCGACACCGTGCTCGAGCGCTCGCTCGACGCGGTGGCGCAGTGGTGGGACGAGCACCGGGTGCCGGTGTCGGTGAACCTGTCGGCCGCCAACGTCGCCGACATCGACCTGCCCGGCAAGGTCGCCGCGAAGCTCGCCCGGCGCGGGCTGCCGGCCGCGGCGCTCACCCTGGAGCTGGTCGAGGACACCCTCATGGCCGATCCGGAGCGAGGCCGGTCCGTGCTCGGCGAGCTGCGCCGCCTCGGCGTGCGCACCTCCATCGACGACTACGGCACCGGCTACAGCTCGCTGGCCTACCTGCGCCGGCTGCCCGCCGACGAGCTCAAGCTCGACCGCAGCCTCACCGCCGACGTCGACGTCGACGAGCGGGCCGCGGCGATCGTCCGGCACACCGTCGCGCTGGCCCACGACCTCGGCCTGAGCCTGGTGGCCGAGGGCGTCGAGGACGTCGTCACCGCCCGCCGGCTGGCGGCGCTGGGCTGCGACGTCGCGCAGGGCTACGCCATCGCCCGCCCGATGCCGGTCGGGGACCTCCTGCACTGGTTGTCGGCCCGGCGCACCGGGCTGGTCCGCTTCGCCTGAGCACCCGCCGGGGTGTGCCGCCCAGCCCGAGCGGGCAGGATGGCCGGAGTCGATCAACCCGGAGGTGCATCCCGTGTTCCGCACACAGTCCCGCGGCCAGGTCATCCAGGCCGAGCTCCAGGAGGGGCTGAACCACCTCGGCGCCGCCGTCACCGAGGCCGGCCGCGCCGCCGCGGAGCAGCTCGGCCCGCGGATAGACGCCGCGTTCGAGGCGGCCGGACCGGTGCTCGACGCCGCCCGTGTGGCGGTCGCCCCGAAGGTGGCCGCCGCCGTCGCCGTGGCCGCGCCCGCCGTCGCCTCCGCCCGGGAGGCCCTGACGCCGCGGGTGGACGCCGCCCGCGACGCCGCCGGCCCCGTCCTCGAGGCCGCCCGCGAGCGGGTCGACGCCGCCGTCGTGGCGCTGACCCCGCGCGTCGTCGCTGCCCGCGAGGCCGCCGCCCCCACCGTCAGCTCGGCGCTGACCGCCGCCGGTGCCGCGGCCGCCCGGGCCGCCGCCGACCTCGCGCCGCGCGTCGAGGCCGCCTCGGCCGCCACCCGCAGGCTGGCCAGCGACGTCGCGCCCCGCGTGGCCGCCGCCCGGGACACCATCGTCCCCGCGCTGGAGAACGCGCGCGGCACCCTGGTCGCCGGCGTCGGCACCGCCCTGGGCGAGTTGCAGGACCGTCGCGCCGAACTGGTGTCGGGGACCACGAAGGCGGGCAAGAAGGCCAAGCGGAAGACCGCCAGGAAGGCCGTGGAGGCGAGGCGGACGGTGACTGTCGAGCAGGGGTCGCGGCGCTGGCCGTGGCTGCTGGTGGCACTCGCGGTCGGTGCGGCCGCGTTCTCGGTCCTCCGCCGCAGGAAGGACCCGTGGACGCCGGCCCCGGCCGGTGACGGGCCCGTGCCGAGCTACCGAGAGGACCCCGTGCCCAGCTCCCCGAGCAACGACCAGTCCGGCAAGACCGTCTCCGACGCGATGTTCGTCGCGGGTGACTCCGCTCCCGCCGAGTCCGACATGGGCATCCGCGACGCCCAGAACGTCGCCGGTGACGACAACGCCGGCGCCACCGACCCCACCCAGACCGCTCCCGAGCCGTTCACCAGCGGCGGGGGCGCCCAGGAGGGTCCGACCGCCGGTCCGGCGGCCGGCCAGGCCTGAACCGACCCGCACTCGACGCGGACCGCCCCCGCCGCCTCCCGAGGCAGCGGGGGCGGTCCGCGTCCGGGGGTACCGTGGGGATCATGAGCGAGACGGTGACGACCAGTACCTCCGAGCCGTCCCCGACCGGTCCCGCGGGCCGCAGGCTCCTGCGCCTCGAGGTGCGCAACAGCCAGGTCCCGATCGAGCGCAAGCCCGAGTGGATCAAGACCCGGCTCAAGACCGGGCCGGAGTACACCGAGCTCAAGTCGCTGGTCCGCCGCGAGGGCCTGCACACCGTCTGCGAAGAGGCCGGCTGCCCCAACATCTACGAGTGCTGGGAGGACCGGGAGGCCACCTTCCTCATCGGTGGCGACCAGTGCACCCGGCGCTGCGACTTCTGCCAGATCGACACGGGCAAGCCCGCCGACTTCGACGCCGACGAGCCCCGCCGCGTTGCCGAGAGCGTCGCGGCCATGCAGCTGCGCTACGCCACCGTCACCGGCGTCGCCCGCGACGACCTGCCCGACGGCGGTGCGTGGCTCTACGCCGAGACGGTCCGCCAGATCCACGCCGCCGTCCCCGGGTGCGGCGTCGAGCTGCTCATCCCCGACTTCAACGCCGACCCCGCGCAGCTCGCCGAGGTCTTCTCCTCCCGGCCCGAGGTCCTCGCGCACAACGTCGAGACGGTGCCGCGGATCTTCAAGCGCATCCGGCCCGGTTTCCGCTTCGAGCGGTCCCTGTCGGTCATCACCGCCGCCCGCGAGGCCGGGCTGGTCACCAAGTCCAACCTCATCCTCGGCATGGGCGAGGAGCCGCACGAGGTCGTCGAGACCATGCGGGCCCTGCACGAGGCCGGCTGCGACCTGCTGACGATCACCCAGTACCTGCGACCCTCGCCGCGGCACCACCCCGTCGTCCGCTGGGTCAAGCCCGACGAGTTCGTCGGCTTCCAGCAGCAGGCGGAGGAGATCGGCTTCCCGGGCGTCCTCGCCGGGCCGCTGGTGCGCAGCTCCTACCGCGCCGGGCGGCTCTACCAGCAGGCCGTCGAGGCCCGCGGGCTCACCACTCGGGGCTGACCGGCCCGCGGGCTGCCCGGGACCACCGCACCGCGCCCCTATCCTGGGGGCATGGCACGCAGCAAGCCCACAGACTCCCCCGCTCCCGCCGGCAACGCCGGGCGGGGCCCCGCCGCCGGACGCGGCCGGTCCTCGGGGGCCGGGTCCTCGGGCGCTGGAGCCACCGCGGTCGGCAAGAGCAAGGCCGCCAAGCCCGCGAAGACCGGCAAGGACGGCCAGCCGAAGGTCGGCCGGCTGAAGAAGGTCGGCAACCAGGCCCGCCTGATCAAGCAGGCCTACACGCTGACCAGCAAGAACGACCCCAAGCTGCCGTGGCTGATGCTCATCGCCTTCGTGGCGGTGGCCGGTCTCGTCGAGCTGCTGGCGATCCTCTTCGACGCCCCGTTCCTGTTCCTGCCGATCGCGGTCGTCCTGGGCCTGCTGGCCGCGATGATCGTGTTCGGCCGCAGGGCGCAGGGCTCCGCCTACCGCCAGGTCGAGGGCCAGCCCGGTGCCGCCGCCTGGGTGCTCGAGGGCATGCGCGGTGACTGGCGGGTGTCGGCCGGCGTCGCCGGGACCGCGCAGCTGGACTCGGTGCACCGGGTGCTGGGCCGCCCCGGCGTGATCCTGGTCGCCGAGGGCTCCCCCGCCCGCGTGCGCGGCCTGCTCGCACAGGAGAAGAAGCGGATCGCCCGCGTCGTCGGCGACACCCCCATCTACGACATCACCGTCGGCGACGAGGAGGGGCAGGTGCCCCTGCGCAGGCTCAGCACGCACGTGATGAAGCTGCCGCGCAACCTCTCCGCCGGGGAGGTCAACACCCTCGGCCGTCGCCTGGCCGCCCTCGGCGGCCCGCGTCCCCCGGTCCCCGGCGGTCCGCTGCCCGGCGGCCGGCAGATGACGGTCAGCCAGCGGCAGGTCCGCCGCCGCTGACGGAGGGCCTCCCTTCAGGGAGACCCTGGAGGCGGTCGAAGGGCGCGGCGTACCGGAAGGTGCCGCGCACCTCCGGACCGGCCAGCCGGCGGGCCTGGAAGTGGACCCCCCAGGCCGGGTCGGGCGGCTCGATGCCCAGCCCGGAGGCGCGGACGAAGCCCGCGCGCGAGTAGAACGCCGGGTCCCCGAGCAGCGCGACGAGGGACTCCCCCGCGGCCTCCGCGACGGCGACCAGGGCGTGCACCAGGACGGTCCCGACGCCCCTCCCCTGCCGATCCGGCCGCACGCCCAGCGGCCCCAGCCCGAGGGCGGCGACGCCCGGCGGGTCGATCCGGCCGCGGGTGGCGACGACGTGTCCGACGACGTCGTCCCCGTCGACGGCGACCAGCGACAGGTGCGGCAGGAAGCCGGCGTCCTCCCGCAGTCCGGCGAGGAGGCGGGCCTCGGCGTCCGTGAGGAACGCCGCCCGGTGGAGCGCGTCGACGCCCGTGTGGTCGGCCGGCCGCTCGCGCCGCACGATCATCAGCGGTCGAGGACGACGGCGGTGTCGGTGAGGCGGTCGTGCAGCCCGCGGCCGTCGGCGTCCACCACGAGCGCGGGCACCAGCAGCATCAGCAGCCCGGTGCGGACGACGGCGCGCCAGAGAGCCAGGCGGGCGGCCGGCCGCGGATGGGCCAGCCGCAGGCCGGTCACCTTCATGCCCGGGGTCTGCCCGACCACCACGAGCGACACGACGTAGACCACCGCGAACGACAGCAGGCTCCAGTTGCCCGGCAGGTCCGGCGCGGTGAAGAAGCCCGCGACGACGGCGGACAGGAACGCGTCGACCAGGAAGGCGAGCACCCGCGTGCCGAAGGACGCGAGCGATCCGGGGCCGCTCGACGGCAGGCCCAGGGAGGCGCCCCGCCGTCGCTCCTGAGAGGGTTGCTGCGCGTCCCCGACCATGTCCGCCAGCGTAGGACCCACCCACTGCGGGCCCGTCCGAGCGGCGACGACGACGTCCGGCCCGACACGCCGAGAGCGTTGTTACCGCGCCGAAACAGACGGGACACCCCGGGGCAACCCCCCGGCCATAGGTTCGCAGCCGGCTGTCCGCCCACTCCCGGAGGATCGATGTTCACCAGTCCCGACGAGGTCGCCGCCTACATCCGCGACAACGACGTCGAGTTCGTCGACGTCCGCTTCTGCGACCTGCCCGGCGTCATGCAGCACTTCACCATCCCGGCGTCGACGTTCGGCGAGGACACCTTCTCCGACGGCCTCGGCTTCGACGGCTCGTCGATCCGCGGCTTCCAGGCGATCAACGAGTCGGACATGCTGCTGCTGCCCGACGCCAACAGCGCCTTCCTCGACCCGTTCCGCAAGCACAAGACGCTGAACGTGAACTTCTTCATCCACGACCCGATCACGCGCGAGGCCTACAGCCGTGACCCGCGCAACGTGGCCAAGAAGGCCGAGGCGTACCTCGCCAGCAGCGGCATCGCCGACACCGCCTACTTCGGGCCGGAGGCGGAGTTCTACGTCTTCGACTCGGTCCGGTACGACACGGGCATCAACGAGGGCTACTACCACCTCGACTCGGTCGAGGGCTCCTGGAACACCGGCTCGCTGACCGGCGAGCACGGCGTCGGCCCCAACCGCGGCTACAAGGCGCGGATGAAGGGCGGCTACTTCCCGGTCGAGCCCTACGACCAGCAGAGCGACCTGCGCGCCGACATGATGAAGAACCTCGCCGGCGTGGGCCTCGAGCTCGAGCGCGGCCACCACGAGGTCGGCACCGGCGGCCAGGCCGAGATCAACTACAAGTTCGACACGCTGCTGCGGTCGGCCGACAGCCTGATGCTGTTCAAGTACGTCATCAAGAACACCGCCTGGGCGCACGGCAAGACCGCGACCTTCATGCCCAAGCCGCTGTTCGGCGACAACGGCTCGGGCATGCACTGCCACCAGAGCCTCTGGCGGGACGGCGAGCCGCTCTTCCACGCCGAGACCGGGTACGCGGGCCTGTCCGACACCGCCCGCCACTACATCGGCGGCCTGCTGGCCCACGCGCCGTCGCTGCTGGCCTTCACCAACCCGACGGTCAACAGCTACCACCGCCTGGTGCCCGGCTACGAGGCCCCGATCAACCTCGTGTACTCGGCCCGCAACCGCTCGGCCTGCTGCCGCATCCCGATCTCGGGCGACAACCCGAAGGCCAAGCGCATCGAGTTCCGCGTGCCCGACCCGTCGGCCAACCCCTACCTCGCCTTCTCGGCGATGCTGATGGCCGGCCTCGACGGCATCAAGAACAAGATCGAGCCGCCCGCGCCGGTGGACAAGGACCTCTACGAGCTGCCGCCCGAGGAGGCCATGGGCATCGACAAGGTGCCCGCGTCGCTGGACGCGGTCCTCGACCGGCTCGAGGTCGACCACGAGTACCTCGTCGACGGTGGGGTGTTCACCCCCGACCTGATCGAGACGTGGATCGAGTACAAGCGGGAGAACGAGATCGACCCGATCCGCCTCCGCCCGCACCCGCACGAGTTCGCGATGTACTACGACATCTGATCCGGATCCGAGAGGGGCCGGTGACCTGCGCAGGCAGGTCACCGGCCCCTCTCGTGTTCTCGATCTGCTCTCAGCGCAGACGATCTTCGGTGGCCGAGCGCGAGCGGAGCACCGATCCGACGACGGTCCGGGTCGCCTCGTCCCGGTCGGGCCACAGGTGTCCGTAGGTGTCCAACGTCGTGGTGGCCGAGCCGTGCCCGAGCCGGCGCCGCACGGTCTCCACGTCCGGCCCCGAGGCGATGAGCAGCGAGGCGTAGATGAGCAGCGAGGCGTAGATGAGCAGCGAGGCGTAGGAGTGCCGCAGGTCGTGGAACCGGGAGTCCTCCGGGAGGCCGACGCCCTTCCGCCCGGAACTCCCGCTGCAGGGCGGTGGCGGCGCCGATCGGCACCCGGGGTCCGCGCCGGGCGCAGTCGCCGTGAGCGCGGACCTCGACGTCGACCTCAGGCGTCGCGCCGACGGAGCGTCACCGCTCCCGCCACCAGCGGCACGAGGGCGTAGGCGGCGACGACCAGGATGCCGGTCACTGGAGAGAGTTCGTCGCCGACGGCCGAGAGGGAGTCCTCACCGCCACCGAGGAAGGCTCCGGAAGCCGGCAGCGGCAGGTAGTCGACGATCACCTCGACCCAGTCCAGGGCGATGAAGACCAGCACCGTCGGCAGCAGCAGCAGGACGGACAGCGCCACTGTGATGGCTCCTGCGCTGGAACGCAGGAGCGTTCCCACGCCGAGTGCGAACAGCGCCGCGGCGATGAGGAAGTAGACGGTGCCCCCGAACACCTGCCAGGTCCGGGCCTCGTCGAGTGCGGGGACCATGTCGCGCTCGGACAGCAGCGGCATCGTCGCGGCGTAGGAGAGGACGATGCCCAGCGCCGCGACGGCGGCGGTGGTCACGGACACCGCGATCGCCTTCGCGGCCAGCACCGGCACCCGGGTGGGCACGGCCGCCAGCGTCGAGCGGATCGTCCCGGTGGTGTACTCCCCGGTCATCGACAGAGTGCCCAGCACCGCGATGGTCAGCATGCCGAGTTGGAAGCCGCCGGAGACGACCTCGGCACCGGACAGGGCCGCGAGTCCGGGTGCCGTCGTGGGGTCGGTGGCCGTGGCGTCGAGGGAGGCGGCCACGGCCAGCGAGACGCCGGTCATGAGGAGGGCGGTCGCGGCGAGCGTCCACCAGGTCGACCGCAGGGAGAGCAGTTTGACGAGTTCGCCGCGGAGGACCCCGCGGAAGGTCGGCCTGGCGGGAACGGCGGCGCGGACGGCCGGCACGGGTGCGGCGACGGCGACGGTCGTGCTCATCGGTGCTCCCCCTTCGGGGCAGACGGGGTGGCGGTCAGGTCGGAGCGGTACTCGACCGCGTCCTGGGTGAGGCTCATGTAGGCCTCCTCGAGGGTGGCGCTGCGGGGGCTGAGCTCGTGCAGCGCGATGCCGTGGGCGCAGGCGATCTCCCCGACGTCCGCGGCGTCGACGCCTCGCAGGTCGAGCGTCCCCGGCTCCGGTGAGCTGACAGTGACACCGTCGGCCCGGGCGAGTTCCGCCAGCTCGCCGGCGCGTGGACTGCGCACGCGGACGGCGGCAGCCGACACGGAGTCGATGACCTCCTGCACCGGGCCGCTGGCGATGATCCGGCCCCGGCCGATGACCAGGAGCTGGTCGGCGGTCTGCGCCATCTCGCTCATGAGGTGGGAGGACAGGAACACCGTCCGTCCTTCGTCGGCGAGGGAGCGCACGAGCCGGCGCACCCACTGCACGCCCTCGGGATCCAGTCCGTTGACCGGCTCGTCGAGGATCAACGTCCGCGGGTCCGCCAGCATCGCCGACGCGATACCGAGGCGCTGTCCCATGCCGAGGGAGAAGCCACCGACCCGCCTCCCGGCGACGGTGGCCAGGCCGGTCATCTCGATGACCTCGTCCACCCGCGAGCCGGGGATGTTGTGGGTGGCGGCCATGGTGCGCAGGTGGGAGCGGGCACTGCGGCCGGGGTGCACGGCCTTGGCGTCCAGCAGTGCGCCGGCCTCGCTGAGTGGGGAGCGGTGGGCGGCATAGGGCTTGCCGTTGACGGTGACGGACCCCGAGGTGGGCCGGTCCAGTCCCATGATCATCCGCATGGTGGTGGACTTGCCGGCGCCGTTCGGTCCGAGGAAGCCGGTGACCGAGCCGGGGGCGATGGTGAAGTCGATGCCGTCGACGGCGGTCTTGTCGCCGTAGCGCTTGGTGAGCTCGCGTGCCTCGATCATGACGCTGCCTCTCGCGAGCGGTGCTCGGTGGTCGATGTCGTTGATCCAGGTCCACCCGTGAGGCGGAGGACGACGTTGCCCCGCTTGTGGCCGGTGTCGACGTAGCGGTGCGCGTCGACGACGTCGGCGAGGTCGAAGGTGCGGTCCCGGACCGCCCGGTAGGCGCCGGCCTCGGCGAGGGCGACGAGGGAGGCCAGGTCGTCGGCGGTGGGCTTTCCGCCATCAACGGTGACCCGATGGCCGCTGCGCCGACTGCGGACCGGTGCCCGCAGGATGGCGGGCAGGTCGGCGATGACCAGCAGCAGCGCGCCGCCGGGCCGGAGCAGGGGCCGGGCGCGCTCGTACGGGGCGTTGCCGACGCAGTCGACGATCACGTCGTAACCGGCCCGCTCGGCGGTGAAGTCCTCGGTGGTGTGGTCGATCACCCGGTCGGCGCCCAGGGAGGTGACCAGGTCCCGGTTGCGCCCGCTGCACACCGCGGTCACGCGCCCGCCGGCGTACTCGGCGAGTTGCACCACCGCCGTGCCGACGGCACCGGAGGCGCCGTTCACCAGCACCGTGGCTCCCGGGACGAGATGCGCCTGCCGCAGGAAGCCGCGAGCGGTGAGGCCGCCGAAGACGAGGGTGACGGCGTCCTCGAACGTCATGGTCCGGGGCTTGAGTGCGATGGCGCCGTCGGACCGGATGCGGGCGTACTCAGCGTGCCCGCCGAAGTCCGCCCCCAGCATCGCGACCACCTCGTCGCCGGGAGCAAAGCGGGTGACGTCGCGGCCGATCGCCTCGACGACTCCGGCGGCGTCCATGCCCAGCACCCGGCGCTTCGGACGGAGCAGCCCGATGCCCGTGGCGGCGAGCAGGCCGAGGCCGCGGGGCACCTCGCGGCTGCGGGCGCGGTGGTCGGCGGCGCTGACGGTGCTCGCGTGCACCCGGATGAGGACGTCGTCGGGCCCCACCGACGGCCGTGGGATCTCCTCGACGCCGACGGTGTCCGGTCCGCCGAAGCGGCGGTACACCGCGGCCCTCATCGGACGGCCCGCGCGGGCGACAGGGCAGCGACGGCGGAGGGCCGGAAACCCCTGACGACCAGGTAGACGCCGAGCGAGAACTCCCAGACCGCGATGGGCGCCGCGGCGAGGAGGGCGATCGGCGCCGCACGGTCGTAGACGCCGGAGAAGATCGCGACGTCGGAGGCCAGCAACAGCGGCGCGCCGATGAGCCCGAGGGTGGGGAGGATGCGGGGCACGAGCCCCGACCGGTACAGCGCGTAGCCCAGGAACAGCGCGTTGAAGACGGGCATCAGACTCTGAGAGAGCAGGAACGTCCAGCCGTAGGCGGCACTCAGCGCGTGGCCGGCCGTGACGAGGGAGGCCGGGTCCGCGTCGGCGGTGCCGGCGACGTCGGTCCGCAGGGTGGACAGGGTGAGCACGGTGACGACACCGACGATGATCAGGGCCCCTTCGGTGACGCGGGAGGCCAGGAAGCCGATGGCGGCGGTCTCGCTCTGCCGCCTGAGCACCGGGAAGAGCACGACGGCGGTGCCGATGCAGGTCACAGCGACGACGACCTCGGTGCCCGCGGCGAGGAGCACGCCGTTGCCACTGCCGGCACCCAGGACGAAGCCGGCGTCGTTGCGCGCGTCCTGGTACAGCGCGAGGGTCGGCACGGACACGAAGGTGAGCAGGTAGAGGATCCCGGCGGCGAGCGAGGTCCGCCGCAGCTGGTCTGCCGGGGGTCGGGTCACTGCCCTGCTGGAGGCGGTGGTGGTCATGGCGTGTCCCTCTCGGGCTGATGGGGCGTCGGGGTGGAGCCGTACGTCTGGTCCGCGTCGAGGCGGATGAGCGACAGCAGCGGCAGACCCAGGTCCCGCACCAGCTGCAGGACACCGTGCAGTGCGGCCTGGTCGAGGACCGTGCCGCGCAGGATGGTGGTGCCATCGGGCTCGGTGCGGAAGGACAGCCCGTCGAACGTGGCGGCCCACCGTGCGTCGAGGTGGCCCTCGAGCCGGATCTCGTAGCGCGGGGGGACGTCCGGACGACCGGTCGTCGGTCTGCTCATGTCTGCTCCCGCCTCCTTCGACGCGGGAAAGCTAGGAGCGGAGGTGATGAGCCCGGATCACCACACCTGGTGATCCGGGTGGTGATCCGCGGGGAGCCCGGTCCCCGAGATCAGCGCTGGGGTCTGCGCGGCAGGAGACCGAGCTCGCCGGCCCGGCGGACCGCTGCCCGGCGGCTGTTGACGCCGAGCTTCGCGTAGACGTTGCGGGTGTGGGTGCGCACCGTGTTGAGCGAGAGGTACAGCTCGCGGGCGATGCCGGGACCGTCCAGATCGGTTCCGAGGAGGCGCAGGACCTCCAACTCCCGGCCGCTGAGCGGTTCGATCAGGTGCTGCTGGGCGAGCGGTCCGCGATCAGGAGCAGGATCGGCGTCGAGCAGCCGGCGGACGTGGGCGTGGGTGCCGCCGCCCGTCTCGAGGGTCCGGAGGAGCGAGGCCATCGCCTGCCCCTCGTCGAGGAAGACCCGCACGTGACCCTCCGGGGCGGCGAGGGTGAGCGCACGGTCCAGTGACGCGAGGGCAGCGGGGACGTCGCCGCCCGCCTGGCGGGCCAGAGCCAGGTGCACGGAGAGCTGGATGACGCTTCCCCGGCGTCGCCCTGCACCGGCCGCCTCCACCAGCCGCTCCAGCAGCCCGGTCGCCTGGACGAGGGAGGTCGGGTCGCCTGAGTGCTCGTGCTGGGCCAGCAGGATCCGGGCCAGGGTGGCGTGCTCGAACTCGCGCAGGTAGGAGAGCGCGTCGTCGGGCGACAGTCCCCGCTCGCGCGCCCAGCCGAGGGCCTCGCCGACCCGGTGCTGTGCCACCCACATCCGCGCCCGCACCGCGGGGATCGGCCGCACGTCGGGGAACATGTCGCCGACGTACAGGCGCTCGGCCTCGTCGAGCAGGCTGACGGCGGCGTCCGGGTCCCCTTCTGCCGCGCGCAGTCGCGCCATCGCGATCCTGCTGCGGTGCCGGTTCTGCGGCAGTCCGGCGCCGTCGCCCAGGTGGTCACTGAGAGCCAGGTGTTCGTGCGCCGCCTCGAGTTCGTTGCGCTCCAGGAAGAGCTCGCTCAGGCCCACGTGCATGTCCGCCACGCCACGCAGCACCCGCGGGTCGTGCCGAGCTGCGGTCGTCAGACCGGCCTCGTAGGTGGTGCGGGCGTCCCGGAGCCGACCACGGGCGAGGTCGATGTCCGCCAGGGCGATCGAGACGCCCAGGGTGTCGGAGTGGTGGCCTGCCCGGTGCAACTGCGCGCGGGACTCGTTCCACCACCGGTGGGCGGCGTCGAGGTCACCGCTGGTCCAGTGCGCCAGTCCCAGCAGGCCTGCAGCGGACCCGCGCACCAGGTGCTCGTCGTCCCCGGCGAGTTCGAGGACGCGTTCCGCGTGCGTCACGGTCCCCTGCAGGTCACCGGTCAGACGAGCCTGGGCGGCGCGATAGACGGCGACCTGGCTCCGGACCACCCGGACGACGGCCTCGTCCGCACTCGCCCCGACCGGTTCACGCGAGCCGACGGCCTCCAGCCACCGTTCAGCATCACGGAGGTGCTCCTCCACCCCGTCCACCTCCCCGTGGACGAGGATGGCGCCGGCGTATCCCGCGCGGAGGACCGGCCGGTCCCGGAGCACGTGCTCGGGGAGCTGCTTGAACCAGTGGCGGAGCGTGGTCTCCTGGCGGTTCTGCCGCGCCGCCGGCATGGCGAGCTCCACCAGCTCGGCAGCACGTTCGGGGTCCCCACCGGCCAGCGCGTGCCGGATCGCCTCACCCGGTTCCTCGTCACGGGCCCACCACTCGCTGGCCCGCCGGTGCAGCACGGGCACACGCTCGGGCTGTTCGGCCAACAGCCGCGCGTGCAGCACGTCGGCGAAGAGGTGGTGGTAGCGGTACCAGTGGCGGCGGTCGTCGAGCGGCACCAGGAAGAGGTTCGCGCGGTCCAAGTCCTCGAGCATCGCCGCGCCGCCGTCCCGGCCGACGACGACGTCGCACAGTGGGCCGCTGAGGCGGCTCAGGACGGCCGTCGACAGGAGGAAGTCCCGGACGACCTCGGGCTGCCGCTGCAGCACCTCCTCGACCAGGTAGTCGACGATGTACCGGTCGTCGCCCGCGAAGCCGGCGATGAAGGCCGCGAGGTCGTCGCGCCCCTGCATCGAGAGGGCCGCCAGTTGCAGCGCGGCGATCCAACCCTCGGTGCGGGCATCGAGTGCCGCCACGTGCTCCGGGGGCAGGGCGAGCCCCATCGCCTCGTTGAGGTAGGCCGCCGCCTCGTCCGCGGTGAAGCGCAGGTCGGCGGCACGCACCTCGACCAGCTGTCCGCGTGCCCGCAGTCGGGCCAGAGGCAAGGCAGGGTCGGCACGGGTGGCGATCACCAGGTGGACGTTCGGGGGCAGGCGCTCCAGCAGGAAGGCCAGCCGGTCGTGCACCTCCCGCGTGGCGATGACGTGGTAGTCGTCCAGGACCAACACCACGTCGCCCGAGGCCGCATCCAGCTCGTTGACCAGGGTGGCCAGCACCTCGTCCATCGCCGCGTGGGGCTCCTGCAGAACCGCCAGAGCTCCGTTGCCGACCCTGTCGACCGCGGTCTGCAAGGCGGAGACCAGATAGGTCCAGAAGACGACCGGGTCGTTGTCCCGCTCGTCGAGCGAGAGCCATGCGATCGACCGACCGGGGGCTGCGACGGCGAGCCACTCGGTCACCAGTGTCGTCTTCCCGAACCCGGCGGGAGCCGAGATCAACGTCAGGACCGCCTCGTCCCCGCGGTCGAGGCGCTCGGTCAACCGGGCACGCGCCACCACACCGCGCCGCCGCCGAGGAGCGTGCAGCTTGGTGCTGAGCAGGGGTTCCAATCCGACCACCACCCTCGCGGGGCCGAGCCCCGGCGTCGACGACTCAGTCCACCGGCAACACCGTCGGCCCAGGTGACGCATCCTGGCAGCGCGGTCCGGCAGTGTCGACGGCCTTCCACCCCGTCACGTGCCGACGGCCTCGCGGCATGGTGCGGCACGGACACGGGTGCGCTCCCCGCACCTGCCGGACAGACCGAGCACCTACAGCACCCGGTCCCGGCCGGTCCGCACCAGTGCGGCACCCCGGTGTCTGACTCGGCGGCCTCACCGGGACCGAGGGTCGTGTCGTGACCGGCCGGGACACGCCGCACCCGACCGGTCGGACTCCTCCGTTCGGGCCGTTCCGCCGGCGAGCGCGCCCCCCCGAGGGCGGGGCGCGGCGGGCGGCGGCGGTGTCGTGCGCCTGGTGCGGCGGCTCGGTCACGCCGCGGTCCCGAGGACCCATCCCGAAGTGGTGCTCGGGCAGCTGCAGACGCCCGGCGTGGGAGCAAGCCCGCGCGGCGGCGTCGGGCCGGTCACCGGTCGAGGTGGTCGAGCGCCGCGTCCTGGTCCGTGTACCGGCCACCCCCACCTGTCGGGACCGGGCGCGGTCGCTCCACGAGTCGGCGACACAGGCCCGACGACGGGCGCGTCCGTGACCGCGATCTCGCCGCGCCAGCTGTCGCTCTCAGCGACGTCTCGAGGACCGTCGAGCGCCGGTCGGCGAGCACCCACTCAGCCGGCGACACCCCGCTGCCAGCAGGGCGCCACCGGTGTCCCCGAACGGCCCACCCAGGGCGGCAGGTCCGGGCGCTGTGGTGTCCGGAGGGCGCCGGGAACGACCCGGGACCGCTCCCCAGCACTGCTCACCGAGGTGGTCCCCACGGGCAGGGCACTTGTGCTCTGGGTCACAGGCTGCGCGGGGTCGACAGTTGCTCTCCCCGACCAACCGTCGAGGGGCGTGTCGTCATCACAACCAGCGGACGCATGTCCCTGCAGTACCACTTCCCGCCGGCATGACGGGCTTCTGTGAACCCTTCCCACACCCATCGCAGGAGGATGAGATGACGAATCGACTGGTCAGGGCCACGGTCATCGGCGGTGTCGGGGTCGTACTGGCGACCGCAGTGCCCGCCACAGCGCAGGCGGCAGCGGTGGTCATCCGCAACCGGCAGGTGGTGGACTGCTACACCGAAGCCGGCAACCTCCCGTTCCTGCCCGTGCCGGAGGTCGGGATCGAGAACTCCACGGTCGTCCTCACGCCGCGAGGAGGCCTCAACGTCACCTGCTTCGGCCAACTGCCCGAGGGGATCTCACCGCCGGCGAAGACCTACCAGGCCTGGGTGCCCTGTCACAGCGACACGGACGTCGTCCAAGGCCACATCGTCGTCACGGCCAGCGGCCGGGTGACGATGACCTGTCATTTCCCACCGCCAGCGTGAGTCGCTGAGCAGAACAGCGAACCCGCGGGGATGGTGGCCGACAGGCCGCCCACGAGGGCCTGGTCCCAGGTCACCGGCCCCTCCCGGATCTGGATCGGATGTAGTAGGACATCGCGCCATCGTGCCGTTCCCTGTCTTGCGTTGACTGAGAACTGATCTTCGGCTCGACCTGCGGCTTCGCGGTTGACGACCGTTGATCGGCAACGGCATCCAGCCGCCCTGCTGAGAGCAGATCGAGAGCAGTCCCGCCGCGCAGGCAGGTCACCGGCTCGCCTCGTGCTCCTCCGGATCGTGCGGTCGATCGGGGTGGAGCACGGGGCCTACTCGTCCTCGTCGAGGCGGGTCTCGGTGGCCTCGTAGCCGCCGCCCGGCCACTCCCACCGGCCCCTGACGGTTCCGGCGGTGCGGTCGATGGTGCCGCGGAACCGCGCCGGGGAGTCCTGGGCCCCGTGCCAGATCGTGAGGTCGTCGCCCTCGATCCGCCAGAAGTACTCGAGCGCGAACGAGCAGAACGGACCCGGTCCCTCGTCGCTGAAGAACATCGACCGCAGCGTCTCCTGTGCGTGGTCGTAGCCGATGTACTCGGCGCCCTCCTGCTCCTTCCCGTCGATCCTCATCCGCTGCACGAGGAAGTGGCCGCCCGGCAGCCAGCGCCGTGTCACCGTGCCGGTGAACGGCGCGCTGCCGTCGAGGTCGTGGCCCTCCAGCCGCCACGTGCCCTCCAGCCCGTGGAGCCGGCGCAGCTGCGGGTGGGGATTCGGGGCCCGGGGCCCGCTCGCCTGTTCGGTGGGGTCGGGGTCGGTCGTCACGGTGGACCTCCTGGACGAGCGGGGCAGGGTCGTCACGGTCTCGGACCCGCGGAGAGCCGAGAACTGATCGGTCCGGGTCCGTCCGGCAACGGGTTCCTCGGGCACACCGCTCGGCGCGGTGCGGACGGCAGTCGGGTGCCGGGTCACCGCAGCACCGGGAACACCAGGAGGGTGAGCCTGTCGCCCGGCACGCAGACCGTCGGAATTGCCGAGCGGGACGTCCGGGGACGACAGCCTGCCGGAGGAGGGGCGGTCGCCCTCCCCCATCACGACGGGGACCAGGCCCACGGCCACCTCGTCGAGCGACCCCAGGTCCAGGCACTGCCGGGCGATGGACCGCCTGCGGCTCGCGCCGGGAGCACCTGGCGCGGGAGCACCCACCGGCAGCTCGACGACGGGTGCGGTGAGGGCGCGTTGCCCCGACCGGCTGCCCACCCCCTCGGCGAGTGCTCCGGTCGGCGGCTACTCGGGACCACCGCGGCCGGCGGCCGCTGCGGCGACGGCCCCGAGGTCGTTGGCGGCCAGGTGGAGCAGCACCGGTGCCAGCAGGCTGCCGCTGCGCCGGCGGAGCCGGGTGAACAGGACGTCGACGCCCGCAGTGGCCAGGCAGGCCGCGGCGACCGTGCCGGTCCGGCGCGCCGGCGTCGTCCCCACCCCGTTGAGCGCGAGCCCCTCGAGCGTCGGCGCGACGTGCCAGAGCCCGAACAGCCCCGCCGCCGCGGCATCCGCCGCCCGCGAGGGCAGCACGCGGTGCAGCGCCGGCGGCAGGACGCCGCGGAAGGCGACCTCCTCCCACACCACGGTGCCGACCGGGATTCGCACCAGCACCCGCCACGCCAGCTCCCACCGGTCCAGCCCGGTGACCCGCGCGTCGGCGAGCAGCGGCCGGACGGCGGGGACGGCGAGCGCGACCGCGTACCCGGCGCCGACCACGGCGGCGCAGGCCCCGCCGTGGCGCGCGCCGGAGCGCAGCCGCCGGGGGTCCAGGCCCAGCTCGTCCCAGGAGGCGCCCCGGGCACGGGCGGCCGCCAGCAGTGCCGCGGTGGCGGTGGCGTTCACCGGCACGTACGCGCGCCGCGGCAGCCGCGGCACCACGAGGTCGTTCCACGCCGCGAGCAGGAGGACCAGGCCCGCGGCCCACCGGACGTCGGAGCCGCGGGCGGACACGGGCCCGTCAGCGCTGCCGGGAGCAGGTGAGGACGGCGGGGCCGCCGGGGGAGGTCCGCACGCCGTCCAGGACGAAGCCGGTGGGTGCGACGTGCGCGCCGAGGGCGGGCCGGCCGGCCCCGGCGACGACGGGGTACTGCTCGACGACCAGCCGGTCGATCTCGCCGAGCAGCTGACCGGCCAGCTGACCGCCGCGTGCGAGGTGGACGTGGAGGCCGGATCCCGCCTCGAACGCGCGCACGGCCGACACGCTCCCGTCCTCCGGCACGGCGCGCAACCGGCCGCGGGCCGGTGACCTCCGCGGGGAGGTCACCGGCCCGCGGCGGGACGAGCCGGGGTCAGACGGCCGCGGGCTGCCGCAGGTCGGCGTCGACCCCGCCGGTCTCGGCGGCGACCGGCGCGGACGCGCGGCCCGAGCGGAACCGCTCGAGGTCGAGGATGCCCTCGCGCTTGGCGACGATCGTCGGGACCAGCGCCTGGCCGGCGACGTTCACCGCGGTGCGGCCCATGTCGAGGATCGGGTCGATCGCCAGCAGCAGGCCGACGCCGGCCAGCGGCAGGCCCAGCGTGGACAGGGTGAGCGTCAGCATGACCACCGCGCCGGTGACGCCGGCGGTGGCAGCCGAGCCGACCACGGACACCAGCGCGATGAGCAGGTAGTCGGTCACCGACAGCGGCACGTCGAAGAACTGCGCCACGAAGATCGCCGCGAGCGCCGGGTAGATCGCCGCGCAGCCGTCCATCTTCGTCGTCGCCCCGAGCGGGACGGCGAAGGAGGCGTAGGACCGCGGCACGCCCAGGCTCTGCTCGGTGACCCGCTCGGTCACCGGCAGGGTGCCGATCGAGGACCGCGAGACGAAGGCCAGCTGGATCGCCGGCCAGGCACCCGCGAACCACCGCAGCGGCGAGAGGCCGTGCAGGCGCAGCAGCACCGGGTAGACGACGAACAGCACCAGCGCGAGCCCGACGTAGACCGAGCCGGCGAAGACGCCCAGCGAGCCGAGGGAGTCCCACCCGTAGGTGGCGACGGCGTTGCCGATGAGGCCGACGGTGCCCAGCGGGGCCAGCAGGATGACCCACCACAGCACCTTCTGGACGACGGCCAGCGCGGACCGGACCAGACCGAGGAACGGCTCGGCCGGCTCGCCGACCTTGAGCACCGCGACGCCGATCGCGACCGACAGCACGATGAGCTGCAGGACGTTGAACGACAGGGAGCCGTCCGGTGAGCCCTGCAGGCCGAGGATGTTCTGCGGGACCAGGCCGGTGAGGAAGTCCCACCAGGAGCCGGTCGACTCCGGCACGGCCTGGGCGGCGGCGTCGACGGAGCTGTTGCGGCCGGGCTGGGTGAGCAGGCCCAGGCCGATGCCGATGGAGACCGCGATCAACGCGGTGATCGCGAACCACAGCAGGGTCTGTCCGGCCAGCCGGGCGGCGTTGGAGACCTGCCGGAGGTTGGCGATGCTGACGATCACCGCGGTGACGACCAGCGGCGGGACCAGGACCTTGAGCAGCGTGACGAAGGTGCCGCCGATGGTCTGCAGGGTGCTGGTGAGCCAGTTCGGCGTCCCGTCGGCGACGGGACCGAGGTCGCGGGCCACGAGGCCGAGCGCGACGCCGACGACGAGGGCGAGGAGGACCTGCGCCGCGAACGGGACGCGGCGGAGACGGACGAGCACGGAGGGGCCTTTCGGGGAGGACTCAGGACGGACGACGAGCGGTGTCCTCACGACAGCCCGCGGTCGTCACCCGGCCGAAGTCCAGCTCACGGCGCCGCGTGAGCCCCCAGACGTTCTCCACGGTGGAGGTCAATGCGGCGCCGTCGCCGGCGCATCCCCGCTGTGCCCGTTCTCACCCCGGTCCCGCGCGGTGCCCGGCCACCCGGGCACCGCGCGGGCCGCGTCAGCGCCGTACCGGGGTGCTGTCGCGGGGCGCCGGGCGCGGTCCGGGGATCCGGACCCCACCCGGCGCGGGCGGGGTCGCGGCCGTCCGGTGGGCGCCCAGGACCACCAGCGCCGTGCCCCCGGCGGCCAGCGCCGCGCCGGCGAGCAGCAGCGCGACCGAGAGCCAGGTCAGGCCCGGCACCGGAGCCGCCACCGCGACCTCGGCGGACACGCCGGCCGCGCCGTCGGCACGCATGAGGACGAGCGTCCAGTCGCCGTCGCCCGGACGCCAGTCCAGGTCGCGGGTGCCGGCACCGGACGCCGAGGCCACCCAGATCCCCGCCTCGCCGGGCTCCACGGCGGGGGCCTCGCCGGGGACGTCGCGGGTGGTCACCGTGTCGGACGGGACGCCGTCGCCGCCGATCTCGTCCAGCACGGCGTGCCCGACGCCGTCGAGGTAGCGGGCCACGTCGGCGGTGCGGCCGACGCCGACGAACAACTCGTCGTCCGGATCGGCCGGGGCCGCCTGCAGCCGGACGGTGCCCAGCAGGTCGTCGACGACCCAGTCCAGCCCCTCCCCGCCGAGCGCGAGGTCCCCGGTGGTGACGGCGTACCGGTCGCTGGTGACGTCGGCGTCGGCCGACCACAGCAGGCCGTCCTCGCGCTGGGTGGTGTCGGCCCAGAGCAGCGCACCGCCGGCGACGATCGGCCCCGTGGACGCGGCCAGCAGCAGCGCACCCACGACGACGGCGGTCACCCGGCCGGCCGTCCACCGGCCGGGCGCCGGGCGCGGGCCCGCCGGTGCGGCCCCCGCCGTCGTCCCGGTGAGCACCGGGTCCGCGCCGGCGGAGGTGGGCACGGCGCGCCCCGAGCCGGGGTCGGTGCCGCCGAGGTCGAGCCGGAACGGCGGGTAGGCGTCGGTGAGCAGGCCGGTGTAGGCGGCCACGCGCAGGACCCAGCGGTCCATCCCCAGGACGAGGTCGAACAGCGGCTGGGGATAGCGGCCGGTCACCAGCAGCACCACGGCCGCGATGACGACGAGCAGGGACACCAGCCCGCCGAACGCCCAGCCCTCGTCCCAGCCATCACCCCAGCCATCGCCCCAGCCGGTGGTCCCCACCCAGACGCCCCCGCCGATGAACAGCGCGACCACGAGGTAGTGCGGCAGGGCGAGCAGCCACTTGACCAGCACCAGGCCCCGCGACATCCGCTCCGGGTACGAGACGGAGAAGGAGGCCGGGTACCCCGGGACCTCCGCGAGCGTGAACGGCGGGTACCGGTCGGTGCCCAGGGCGCTGTAGCCGTAGTACTGCACGCGCCACGTCCAGCGCAGCACCCCGACGGAGAAGTCGAAGAGCGGCCGCGGGTACCGCCCGGTGACGAGGACCGCGACGAACGCCGCGACGGTGCACCCGATCCAGGCCAGCCACAGGAACACGAGCACGACGACGTGCGGCAGCAGCAGCAGCCACTTGAGCAGCCACAGCCAGCGGGACAGCGGGGCGTCGAGCACACCGTCCACCCGCACCGGGTGGGACGGCCGGATCTCGGTCACGGGGCTCCCCCTCCCCCGCCGCGCGGGGTCCGCGACCGGTCGTCCCGGGTCGCCGGCGGACCTCCCCGACGGTGCTCGCGCCCCCTGGTGCGGGACACCGACCAACGACCCGGGCCGACCGGGACCTCCGCCCCGCCCGCGGCCGGGGACACGGCGCGCCGACGGTGGGTTCCCGGCCGCCGCGTCCGGTGTCAGGCTGGGGGCAGCGGGGTTCGCCGGGAGGAGGTGGCCGTGACCGAGTCCCGGGTCGTGCCGGTCCCGCGCGCCGCCGGCGACGTCGTGCTCGACGAGGTGCGCGAGCGCCTGGCCGACGTCCACCGCAGCCAGGAGCGGGTCGCCGACCTGCTCGACGCCCTGCTCAACACGGCCCCCGCACCCGGCCCGGTCCCGCCCGGCGACCCGACGCCCTCCCCGGAGCAGCTCGCCGTCTCCGCCGACCGCGACCGCATCGCGCGGGACCTGCACGACCACGTCGTCCAGCAGGTCTTCGCCGCGTGCCTGTCCCTGCAGTCGGTGCTCCCCCGGGTGGCCGACCCGGCGGCCCGCCGCCGGATCGCCGAGGTCGTCGAGCAGCTGGACGGGGCGGTCCACGACCTGCGGACGACGATCTTCGACCTGCACACCCGCGACGCCGCGGGCGGTGGCCTGCGCCGCCGGCTGCTCGACGTCGTCACGGCGACGGCCGGTGCGCTGTCGTCGACCGTGCGCGTGTCCGGGGTCGTCGACGACCTGGTCGTCGGGTCGCTGGCCGCCGATGTCGAGGCGGTCGCGCGCGAGGCGGTGAGCAACTGCGTCCGCCACGCCGGAGGGCGGCACGTCACCGTCACCCTCGACGTGACCAGCGAGGTGGTGCTCGAGGTCGCCGACGACGGTCACGGCATCGACCCCCGGGCCGCCCGCAGCGGGCTGCGCGACCTGGCCGAGCGGGCGCAGCGGCGCGGGGGCGGGCTCACGGTCACCCGCCGGCCCGGTGGCGGCACCTGCCTGCGCTGGTGGGCGCCGCTGGGCTGACCGTGGGCCTCAGGGCGGCAGGGACCCCGTGCGGATCTCCGTCGCGAGGACGGCCGCCTGGGTCCGCCGCTGGAGGCCGAGCTTGGCCAGCAGGTGCGAGACGTGGTTCTTCACCGTCTTCTCGGCGAGGAACATCCGCTGGCCGATCTGCCGGTTGGTCAGCCCCTCCCCGATCAGCTGCAGGACGGTCCGCTCCTGCGCGGACAGCCGGCTCACCGGCCCCGTCGGCTCGATGGTCCGGCGCAGCCGCGCGAAGACCGCCGCCGTCGCCGCGGGGTCCAGCAGCGACCCGCCGGCGGCGACGGTGCGGACGCCCGCGACGAGGTCCGCGCCGAGGACCTGCTTCAGCAGGTAGCCCGAGGCGCCGGCGAGGATCGCGTCGACCAGTGCCTCGTCGTCGCTGTAGCTGGTGAGCACGACCAGCGCGAGACCGGGCACGCGGGAGCGCAGCTCGCGGCCGACCGTGATGCCGTCGCCGTCGGGGAGCCGGACGTCGACGACGGCGACGTCGGGCCGCAGCGCCGGCACCCGCGCCAGCGCCTCGGCCGCGGTGCCGGCCTCGCCCACGACGGCCAGGTCCGGAGCGGCCCCGAGGACGGCGACGACACCCCGCCGCACGACCTCGTGGTCGTCGAGCACGAAGACGCGCGTGGCGGGGGTCCGCCGGTCGGTCTCCACCGGTCGCCCTTCCGTCCCGCCGCCGCAGCGGCGTCCGGCCACCGGCCCGCCCGGTGGCGTCCCGTGGGTCGGAGGCTAGGCGCCGGGGCCGCCCGGCACACGGGGTCGGAGGTCCCGGTCCGGTGCGAGGCGTCAGGCCGCGTCGTCGACCACGTCGTCGTCGACCGCGTCGTCGTCGACCGCGTCGTCGTCGACCGCGTCGTCGATGGCCGCGTCGTCGATGGCCGCGGTGTCCTGGAGGCCGACCATGACCTCGTTGGTCTGCAGGGTGACCAGCCAGGCCAGCGCGTGGTCCTCCACCGGCCGGCCGGTGACCTGCGCGATGGCGTCGAGCTGGGCGGCCACCAGCCCGCGGGCGGCCTGGTAGACGTCGGCCGCGGAGACGGCCATGTCCAGCTCGTCGAGCCACAGCCGGCCGTCGGGCAGCACCCGGACGTCGGGCTGGCTGCCGACGCCGAGGTCGGCGGCGGCACTGGTCAGGACGGACATGCCGGCGCGCAGCTCGGTCAGACGGCGGGAGCGGCGGTCGGGGGACGGCACGGACACGACGTCTCCTCTCGGACGGGCCCGATCACCTCGGGACGTGCCCTCAGAGTCGGCACCCGCGCGGCGCGGCCGGAGTGCTCCTGGGGCGCCCGCCGACGCCTGTGACGGGAGGGACGAGACGTTGCGCGGCCGACCCGCGCGGCAGGCCCTTCCGCCGGAGGCCCGCGACCTGCACGATCCCCCGCCGTGACCAGCCGCCCCGGGTGCACCCGACGACGCCACCGCTCCAAGCGGAAGGGCGCGAGCAGCGCCGACGCCTCGTGCGACGGCTGCGAGAGCGGCTGCGACGCCATCAGCCTGTTCTCCCTGCTGTGGCTGGCCCTGCCCGCGGCGCTCGTGACCCCGGCGCCCGCCGGCACGCCGTGGGCGGCGCGCGTGCCGGTCCGGCTGGTCGTCGCCTACCGCGAGCGCGTCAGCCCCGGCCGGCCGCCCTGCTGCCGGTTCACCCCGACCTGTTCGACCTACGGGCTCCAGGCGCTGCGGACGCACGGCGCCCTGCGCGGGCTGCGGCTGACCCTGGCCCGGCTGCGGCGCTGCCGGCCCGGAGCAGGCGGCAGCGACCCGGTGCCGGCCCGGGCCGGCACCGGGGCTGCGGCTCAGGCGTAGCCCCACACCTCCTGGGCCACCTCGACGACCAGCGCCAGCTTGGCCACCTGCTCGTCGCGGGTCAGCGCGTTGCCCTCCACCGTGGAGGAGAACCCGCACTGCGGCGAGATCGCCAGCTGCTCGAGCGGCACGTGCCGCGCCGCCTCGTCGATGCGGCGCTTGAGGTCGTCCTTGCTCTCCAGCTCCGGCCGCTTCGTCGTCACCAGGCCGAGCACCACCCGCTTGCCCGGCGGCACGAAGCGCAGCGGCTCGAAGCCGCCGGAGCGGGCGTCGTCGTACTCGAGGAAGAACCCGTCGACCTCCAGGCCGCCGAACAGCGCCTCGGCGACGAAGTCGTAGCCGCCCTCGGCGACCCACGACGAGCGGAAGTTGCCGCGGCACATGTGCGTGGTCACGGTCAGGCCCTCGGGACGCCCGGCCAGCGCGGCGTTGATCTGCCGGATGTAGCGCTCGTGCTGGTGCTCGGCGTCGCGGCCCTGGGCGGCGAGCTCGGCGCGCTGGGCGGGGTCGTTGAGGTAGGCCAGGCTGGTGTCGTCGAGCTGCAGGTAGCGGCAGCCCTGTGCGGCGATGCCCCGCACCTGGGAGGCGTAGGCGGCCGACAGCGCCGACCAGAACGCGTCCTCGTCGGGGTAGACGGCCGGGTCGATCGCCGCCGCGCCGCCGCGGTAGTGGACCATCGACGGCGAGGGGATCGTCAGCTTCGCCGTCTGCCCCTCGGTGACCTGCTCCTGCAGGAACGCGAAGTCGCGGCCGAAGATCGGCTCCGGGATGCCCAGCGGCCCGTCGACGTGCAGGCCGGCCGGGGTGTAGTCGAGCGTCCCGTCGGCGTTCTTGAAGTGGACGACGATGTCCTCGCCGGTGACCTTGCTGATGCCGTCGATCGCGTAGATGAAGTCCATGTGCCACGAGGCGCGGCGGAACTCCCCGTCGGTGGCGGTGTGCAGCCCGACGTCGCCCTGCAGCCGGACGACGTCGGCGACGGCCTCGTCCTCGGCGCCGCGGAGCTCGGCGTCGTCGATCTCCCCGGCGGCGTGCCGGGCGCGGGCCTCGAGCAGGGACGGGGGGCGCAGCAGGCTGCCGACGTGGTCGGCGCGGAACGGCGGGCCGGAGGCATCGGTCATGCCCGCGAGCCTCGCGCAGACCGGCTCCGGACGCGCGTCGGCGGCGGCCCTCCGGGGAGGACCGCCGCCGTCGGGCGGGGGTGGTGCGGGTCAGGCGACGGTGATGCGGTCCGTCGCGGGGGCGCTCACCGGGGAGTTCGCCGTCAGGTAGGCGACGAGGGCGTCGAGGTCGATCGAGCTCGTGACCGGGTCCGTGCCGCCGGTCAGCACGGAGAAGCCGTCGCCGCCACCGGCGAGGAAGCTGTTCACCGTGATCCGGTAGGTCGCGGCCGGGTCGACGGCGTCGCCGCCGATGGCCAGGTCGCCCACCCGCTGCCCGGAGCAGGGGTCCGCCGCGGTCCCGGCCGGAGCGCCGGGTGTCACGGTGTAGCTGACCGTCGACGACGGCTGCAGCACCCTGCCGACGACGTACTGCTGCTCCAGCAGGCAGTCGAGCTGGGCGCCGGTCAGGTCGAGCGTCACGAGGTTGTTGGCGAACGGCTGGACGGTGAACGCCTCCTCGTAGGTGATCGGCCCGTCCAGCAGGTCGGCACGGACCCCGCCCGGGTTCATGAACGCCGCCACGGCCCCCTCGTCGGCGGTGTCGGCGAGCTGCGCGTCCGCGATGAGGTCGCCGAGCGCGGACTCCCCGGACGGCGCCGGCGCGCGTGTGATGTCGCCGGAGGCGGTCCCGACGACCTCGGAGGCGATGGGCCCGAGGGCCTCGCGGTAGTGGGCGATCAGCCCGGTCTGGGCCGGGTCACGGGCGACGTCGCGGGTGACGACGACGTTCTCCGCCGCCGCGGTGAGGACGTCGCCGGTGCGCTTGTCGAGGGTGAGGTCGATGTCGGTGACCAGCCGGCCCGCGGAACTGGCGCTGGTGACCAGCTTGCCGTCGATCTCGCAGTTGTAGGCCTGGTGGGTGTGGCCGCTGACGACGACGTCGATGGCGTCGCTCATGCCCTCGGCGATGCCGGTGATCGGCCCGGTCAGGCCGGTGCAGCCGTTGACGTCCCAGGATCCCGGTGCCTGGGCACCCCCCTCGTGCAGCAGGACGACGATCGTCTCGACGCCCTGGGCCTGCAGCTCCGCGGCGTAGCGGTTGGCGGTCTCCACCTCGTCGGCGAAGTCGAGCCCGGCCACGCCCTGCTGGCTGACGATCTGTTCGGTGCCCTCGAGCGTCATGCCGATGAAGCCCACCTCGACGCCCTGCACGGTGTCGACGGCGTAGGGCGGGAGCAGCGGCTGCCCGGTGTCGGTCACGAAGGCGTTGGCCGACAGGTACTGGAAGTCCGCGCCCGCGTACGGGGTGCCGTCGGCGCAGCCGTCGACCGGGTGGCAGCCGCCGTTCTGGATGCGCAGCAGCTCCTGGGCGCCCTCGTCGAACTCGTGGTTGCCGACGCTGGCGTAGTCCAGGCCCGCCAGGCCGAGCGCCTCGATGGCGGGCTCGTCGTGGAAGGCGGCCGACAGCAGCGGGGAGGCGCCGATCAGGTCGCCGGCGGCGACGGTGATGGTGTTGTGCTTGCGCGCCTCGGCGGCGAGCTCCTGCAGCTGGGTGGACAGGTACTCGACGCCGCCGGCGTCGACGGCCGGAGCCGTGCCGGGGCCGGAGCCGTCCGGGTCCGGGCCGGTCGGGATGCGGCCGCCGGAGCCGGTCGGGACCTCGAGCTGGCCGTGGAAGTCGTTGAGGGCCAGCAGCTGCAGGTCGACCGGCTTCGGTCCGTTGGCGTTGGCGGGGGCGGCACCGGCGGGTGCCAGGGCCGCGGCGACGACCAGGCCGCTCATCGTCGTCGTCACGGCCGCGGCGACACCGGCGCGGCGCAGGACGCTGGGGGACATGGGGGTTCTCCTGTGATCCCGGGGACGGACGCCGGCCGTTCCCCGACGCCCTGCGGAGGAGTCTGACCCACGTCCGTCCCCTCGGGAACCGCGCGAACGGGTCCTCAGCCGGGGTCGCGCGACCACGGCCGCACGCCCGACTCACCCGACACCAGCCGCTCCGCGGCCGCGTAGACCAGCAGCCCGGGGACCACCAGCAGCGACGGCGGCAGCACGAGCGGCGCGGCCAGCACCGTGATGGCCAGGACCCCGGGGGCGCTGAGCAGCCAGCCGGGCCGCCGCTCGGCATCGGCCAGCGCGCCCCAGCGGACGCCGGCCCACATCAGCCACCGCAGCAGCACCGGCACGCCGGCCTCCCGCATCACCCGGCGGAAGACGCCGTCGGCCTGCTGGGAGGTGACCGCACCGGTGCGGATGCCGACCGTGCACAGCCAGTCGTGCAGCACCGCGGCCAGGGTGTAGCGCCCCGACCGCGGCACCAGCCACAGCACCGGCCGCGGCACGCTGGCCAGGTCGGTGACGAACCCCGCGGGGACGACGAAGCGCTCCCGTGACCCCACGTACGTCAGCGGCTCGACGAGCGTCCAGCCGTCGGCTCCGGCGGTGCGCAGCACCGCCGACGCCGGCTCGAACGGCACGTCAGAGGCGCGGCCGGGCCGCGCCCTCGGCGCGGGCGCCCGGACGGCGCGCGGAGAGCGGCGTCGCGACGTCCTCGAGCGACCTGCCCTCCGCGTCGATGCCGAGCACCGCGGCCACGATCCCGCCGAGCACCATCACGCCGGCCCCGAGCAGGTAGCCCCAGAACAGCCGGATGGGCTCCGAGCCGTCCCCGATGAGCGAGCCGTAGACGACCGGCCCGAGCGCGCCGAAGCACTGGGCGATGGCGAAGAAGACGGCGATCGCCTTGGCCCGGACCTCCATCGGGAAGATCTCGCTGACGGTCAGGTAGGCGGAGCTGGCGCCGGCCGAGGCGAAGAAGAAGATGACCGACCAGGCGATCGTCTGGGTGACGGCGGTGAGCGCGCCGGCCTGGAACAGGAACGCGGTGACGGCCAGGAGGACGCCGGACAGGACGTACGTCCCGGCGATCATCTTCCTGCGGCCGACGGTGTCGAACAGGTGCCCGAGCACGAAGGGTCCCGCCAGGTTGCCCACCGCGAACGCGATGAGGAACAGCGGCGCGTCACCGGAGTCGACCCCGTAGTAGGTGCCGAGCACCAGGACGTAGGTGAAGAAGATCGCGTTGTAGAGGAACGACTGGGTGACCATGAGCGTCGCGCCGTAGACCGCCCGGGCCGGGTACTCCGAGAACAGCACCCGGGTCAGCGCCGCGTAGCCGATGTCCGGCGTCGGCTTGAGCTCGATCGCCCGGCTCTCGTCGACCGGCTCCAGCGTCCGGCCGCCGTGCTCGACCTCGTGCTCGATGTGGGCGATGGTCCCCTCGGCCTCGTGCTCCCGGCCGTGCATGACCTGCCAGCGCGGGCTCTCGGGGAGGTGCCGCCGGACGAGGAGGATGACCAGCCCCAGCACCGGGCCGATGAGGAACGCGATGCGCCAGCCCACGCTGGGCTCGACGGCGTTGAGCAGGACGAACGTGCCGAGGGTGCCGAGGACCGCGCCGCCCCAGTAGGTGCCGCTCACCATGATGTCGACCCGGCCGCGGTACCGCGCCGGGATCAGCTCGTCGATGGCGGAGTGGATGGCGGCGTACTCGCCGCCGATGCCCATGCCGGCGATGAACCGGGTGAGGTAGAGGAACGCCACCCAGCCGGGCCCGTTGCCGAGGGTGAGGGCGGTCAGGCCGCTGCCGACCAGGTAGACGGCGAGGGTGACCATGAACAGCTTCCGGCGGCCCAGCTTGTCCGAGAGCCGGCCGAAGAACAGGGCGCCGACGACCTCGCCGAGCAGGTAGACGGTCGCGATCAGCCCGACCTCGGTCCCCGAGAGCCCGAGGGTCTCGGGCTCGGTCAGGCGGTCGACGACGGCGCCGGCGACGGTGATCTCCAGCCCGTCGAGGATCCAGGCCGTGCCCAGCGCGGCCACCATGCGGGTGTGGAACGGCGACCAGGGCAGCCGGTCGATCCGTGCCGGGACGAGGCTGCGGATCACCCCCGGCGCGTCGGCCGGCTTCGACAGGCTCGTCATCGAGCACCTCCAGTTCGGGAACCGCGGCGCGCCGTACCCCGTCGCACACTGGTTGACGCGCGCAACGGCCACGTCCTCCGATCGGTCGATCCCGGCCTGCCTGTGCGGCACTCCATCGCGCACGGTGCATCGAACGTGCAGCCGCTGGGCATGGTCGGCACCATGCGCCTGCCCGGGCCACGGGGCCCCCTCTCCGCCGCCCTCCGCGACGACCTGCTCGCCGGGTCGGTCTCTCCCGCGACCGTCGACCTCGCCCGCGCCGCCGCTGCGGGCAGCGCCGATCCGCTGCACGACGACGACCTGCAGCTGGCGCTGGCGCTCTGCTACGAGCTGCACTACCGCGGGTTCGACGGCGTCGACGACACGCTCGAGTGGGACCCCGACCTGCTCACGCTGCGCGCGCACCTGGAGCGCCGGCACCTCGCGGCGCTGTGCGAGCTGACCGGCCCGGTCGCCGTCTCCGGTGAGCCGGTCGACCGGCAGCTGACCGCGCTGATCGCCGCCGACGACGGCCCGTCGCTGTCGAGCTTCATGGCCAAGCGCGGCACCGCGGAGCAGTGGCGCGAGTACCTGACCCTGCGGTCGGTCTACCACCTCAAGGAGGCCGACCCGCACACGTTCGCCATCCCGCGGCTCTCGGGTCGCGCCAAGGCGGCGATGGTCGAGATCCAGGCCGACGAGTACGGCGGCGGCGCGCCCGGGCGCATGCACAGCGAGCTGTTCGCCGGGATGATGCGCGACCTCGGCCTCGACGCCGGCTACGGCGCCCTGTGGGACGACGCCCCGGCCGTCGCCTTCACCTCGGTGAACACCATGTCGCTGTTCGGCCTGCACCGGCGCTGGCGGGCGGCGGCGCTCGGCCACCTCGCCTGCGTGGAGATGACCTCCTCGGAGCCCAGCCGCCGCTACTCCGCCGGGCTGCGCAGGCTCGGCCACGACGCGACGACGACGGTCTTCTACGACGAGCACGTCGAGGCCGACGCCGTCCACGAGCAGATCGCCTCGGTCGACATGTGCGGCTCCCTGGTGGCCGAGGACCCCTCCCTCGCCGGTGACGTGCTCTTCGGCGCCGCCTGCTCGCTGGCCCTCGACGGGCTGGCCGCCCGCCACCTGCTCGGTGCCTGGGAGTCGGGCCGCTCGGCGCTGCGGGGAGAGGACGCCCTCGTCGCCTGAGTCGCGATCGGGTCTCGGCCGGCGGGACGGTCCCGTTCCGGCTGCACTCCGCGACGCCGCTGCCGAACCTCTGGTCCGGATGGCGCGGTCCATCCGGGGCGCGTCCTGGGCACGAGCGCGGGACGGCGGCGGCACGGGCCGGGCACGGGGCCGGCCCGTGCCGCCGCACCCTCGCTCAGTCGGAGGGGCGCTGGGCCTGACGCAGGATCGCCGCGGCCGGGCGGGGTCGGCTCGGTGTGCTCGGCGCGGAGAACCCCGAGCGCTTGTGGCTGCCGTCGCAGAACGGCTTGATGCCGGACTTGCCGCACCGGCACAGCGCGATCGTCTTCCGGCCCGGGTCGATCTCGGCGCCGTCCTGGTCGACGAGCCGGAAGTCCCCGCGCACGACCAGCGGCCCGTCGCGGTAGGGCGTGATGGTCGCCCCGCCCTCGGTGGGCTGCCCGGGGAGCCGGTCGTCGTCGGGGAGGTCGTCGGCGGGGACGGCTGAACTCACTCCCCCAGCGTGCCCCGCGCGCGCTCCCGGCACACCCGGCGGGTCACCCGGCCGGCTGGCCGTAGAAGACCTGCTCGACGACGCCGCGGGCGTGCCGGGCGGTGCGCCGGTAGTCGTCGAGGAACTGCCCGGGGTCGACGTCGGCACCGGAGCCGCTGGCCCGCGCCACGCCGGCCAGCTCCAGCCCCGGCCGGGGCAGCTGGTCGCCGGGACGGCCGCGGACGAGGAAGACGGCGTTGCGCGCCCGGCTGGCCAGCTCCCACGCCTCGCGCAGCGCCCCGGCCTGCTCCGCGGTCAGCAGGTCGGCGGCGGCCAGCCCGGTGAGCGCGTCGACGGTCGAGGGCGTCCGCAGCGCCGGCACCGCGGCGGCGTGCTGCAGCTGCAGGAGCTGCACGGTCCACTCGACGTCGGCCAGGCCGCCGCGGCCGAGCTTGGTGTGGGTGGCCGGGTCCGCGCCGCGCGGCAGCCGCTCCCGCTCCACGCGGGCCTTGATGCGGCGGATCTCGGCGACCTGCTCGGTCGTCAGGCCCGCCTCCGGGTAGCGCAGCGGGTCGACCAGCTCCACGAAGGCGGCGCCCAGCTCCGGGCTGCCGGCGACCGGCGCCGCGCGCAGCAGCGCCTGCACCTCCCACACCGACACCCAGCGCTCGTAGTACTCGCGGAAGGCGTCGAGGCTGCGCACCAGCGCGCCCTGGCGCCCCTCGGGACGCAGGTCGGCGTCGACCTCGAAGGCGGGGTCGGGCGCGGGCTCGCCGAGCAGCCGGCGCAGCGTGTGGGCCACCGCGTTGGCCGCCTGCGCGGCCCGGCCCTCCTCGGCACCCGCGCGGGCGCGGTGCACGAAGAGCACGTCGGCGTCGGAGCCGTAGCCCATCTCCCCGCCCCCGAGCCGGCCCATGCCGATGACGGCGAGCTCCATGGGCACGTCGTCGGGAGCGGTGTCGGTCTCCCGCGCCCACGCGCGCACGGCGACGTCGAGCCCGGCCTGCAGCGTGGCCACGGCGACGTCGGTGAGCGCCTGCCCGACCCGGACGACGTCGAGGCGGCCGAGCAGGTCGGCCGAGGCGATCCGCAGCAGCTCCTGGCGGCGCAGCCCGCGCAGCACGCGGATGCCGGCCTGCGGATCGGGCGCGCGGCCGGCCGCGGCGCGCCAGGCCCCGGCCAGCGAGGCGGCGCCGCGCGGCTCGAGCTCGGCGTCGTCGGCGAGGATGCGCAGCGCCTCGGGGGTGCGGGTGATCAGCGCGGCCACGTAGCGGCTGGAGCCGAGCAGCCGGGCCAGCCGCTCGGCCACCTGGCCCTCGTCGCGCAGCAGCCGCAGGTACCACTGGTTGCCGCCGAGCGCCTCGCTCACCTGGCGGTAGGCCAGCAGGCCGGCATCGGGGTCGGCGCAGTCGGCGAGGGTCTGCAGCACCACCGGCAGCAGGTAGCGCTGCATCGACGCCGACCGCGACACCCCGCCGGTCAGCGCCCCCATGTGCCGCAGCGCGCCCTGCGGGTCGCCGAAGCCGAGGGCGCGCAGCCAGTCGCCTGCGGCCTTGCTGCCCAGCTGTGCGGCCTCCGCCGGCACCTTGGCCACCGCCGACAGCAGCGGCCGGTAGAAGAGCTTCTCGTGCAGCCGGCGCACCTCGCGGGTGTGCAGGTTCAGCTCGGCGCGCAGCACGTCGACGGCGGTGCCGCGGGCGTCGGGCTTGTAGCCGAGCGACCGGGCCAGCCAGCGCAGCTGCTGCTCGTCGGTGGGCAGCAGGTGCGTCCGCCGCAGCCGCAGCAGCTGCAGCCGGTGCTCGACGGTGCGCAGGAAGCGGTAGGAGGCGATGAGCGTGTCGGCGTCGTCGCGGCCGACGTAGCCGCCGGCCCGCAGCGCCGACAGCGCCGGGAGGGTGCCCCCCACGCGCAGCCGGACGTCGGCCCGCCCGTGCACGAGCTGCAGCAGCTGGACGGCGAACTCGACGTCGCGCAGCCCGCCGCGGCCGAGCTTCAGCTCCCGGTCGGCCTGCGCCGGCGGGATGTTCTCCTCCACCCGCCGCCGCATGGCCTGCACCTCGGCGACGAAGCCGGGACGGTCGCCGGCCTGCCACACCATCGGGAACAGCTCGTCGACGTAGGACCGCCCGAGGTCGGGGTCGCCGGCCACCGGGCGCATCTTCAGCAGCGCCTGGAACTCCCACGTGCTGGCCCACTGCCGGTAGTAGGCGGCGTGGTTGGCCAGCGTGCGCACCAGGGCGCCGGCCTTGCCCTCGGGGCGCAGCGCGGCGTCGACCTCCCACGCCGCCTCGTGGCAGATCCGCATGAGCGCGGCGGCCACCCGGGTGGCGCTCTGCACGGCCGGCGCCTCAGCGTCCCCCGCCCGCCCCCCGGGGTCCACCGGCTCGGCGACGAACACGACGTCGACGTCGCTGACGTAGTTGAGCTCCCGGCCGCCGGTCTTGCCGAGCGCGATGACCGCCAGCCGGCAGGCCGCCGCGCCCTGGGGCTGCTCGGCGACGGCGAGCGCGAGACCGGCGGTGAGCACCGCGGCGGCGATGTCGGCGAGCTCCGCGGCGACGTCCTCGGCCGAGAGCCCCTCGCCGAGGTCGCGCCCGGCCAGGCTCAGCACCGCGCGCCGGTGGGCCAGCCGGAGCGCGGCGACCCGCTGCGGGGAGGCGTCGGGCGCCGGCTTCCCCAGCCGGACCCCCCAAGGCGGGTCGTCGGGGTCGGCGCCGACGGCTTCCAGCATGTCCCGCTCGAGCGCGTACGCGGCCGGGCGCACCTGGCCGCGATCCTCGTCGTCGAGGACCGCCCAGTCCCCGGGGTGGGCGGCGAGGTGGTCGGCCAGGCCGGCGCTGGCGCCCAGCACCGCGAGCAGCCGGCTGCGCAGCGCCGCGGAGCCGCGCAGCCGGGCGAGCAGCCCCGCGGCGGCACCGCCGGTGGGGTCCGCGGCGTCGAGGGCCTCGACCAGCCGGGACAGCGAGCGGACGGCGAGGTCGGGGTCCCCGGCGCGGGCCAGCGCGGAGACCACCGGGGCGGCCTCGGGGTCGGCGGGCTCGTTGCGGTCGAGGTCCCACAGCCCCAGGGCCGGGTCGGACAGCAGGAGCGCGGCCTTCTCGCCGTCGTCGAAGCCGAAGCGGGCCAGCCGCACGACCGCGCGGCGGGGCACCTCCCGGGCGGTGGTCACCGGGTCAGACCGCGGCGCCGCGGGCCGCGCGCACCAGGTCGGCGAAGCGGGCGGCGAACGGCGCCCAGACCTCCTCGAGGTCGGGGTGCACGGCGGCGGCGCGCTCGGCCACGGTGGCGGCGTCGACGGGGGTGGAGGCGACTCCGGCCGGGTCGCTGTCGGCCCAGCGCCGCACGATCTCCGGCGTCGTCTCGACGTGGAACTGCAGCCCGTAGGCCGCGCGACCGGCGCGGAAGGCCTGGTGGGCGTAGCGCACGCCGCTGGCCAGCAGGGTGGCGCCGGCCGGCAGCTCGCTGATCTCGTCGTGGTGCCACTGCACGACGTCGGGGCTCAGCGGCACCGCGGCGAACAGCGGGTCGGTCTCGGCGGCGTCGCGCCGGGCCACCAGCGCCGCGCCGACCTCGGGCCCGTCGGCGCCGGGGCGCACGCGCCCGCCGCCGGCCTGCGCCATCAGCTGCGCGCCGAGGCAGATGCCCAGCGCCGGGGCGCCGTCGGCCAGGGCCCGGGCCAGCAGCGCGCGCACCGGGCCCAGGCCGCTGACGGCGTCGTCGTCGATGCTGGACTGCGGGCCGCCGGTGACGAGCAGTCCGTCGTGGCCCGCCAGGTCGGCGGGGACCTCGTCGCCGGCGTCGAGGTGCCGCTCGTCGAGGTCGAGGCCGGCGGCGCGCAGCCACTCCCCCAGCCGGGCGGGCGGGGCGGTGTCGCTGGGCACGACGACGAGCAGGCGGGGGCGGTCCGGCACGACCCCGAGGTTAGTGCGCCGCGCCCCGGCGTCCCGGGGAGGCGCCTCCGTGGCGCCGCCGGGCGCCGGCGTGGCGCTGACGGCTCACAGGCCGGGCAGGTAGCGCTTGAGCTCGAAGGGCGTCACGTTCTGCCGGTAGGAGTTGAACTCCTCCCACTTGTTGCGGAGGAAGAACTCGAAGACGTGCTCACCGAGGGTCTCCGCGACCAGCTCGCTGCCCTGCATCGCGGTCAGCGCCTCGCCCAGGGAGACCGGCAGGTCCTCGTAGCCGGCCGCGCGGCGCTCGGTGTCGGTGAGCGACCAGACGTCGTCCTCGGCCTCCGGGGGGAGCTCGTAGCCCTTCTCGATGCCGCGCAACCCGGCGGCCAGCAGGACGGCGAAGGTGAGGTAGGGGTTGCACGCGGAGTCCGGCGAGCGGACCTCCACCCGCGCCGACTGGCCCTTGTTCGGCTTGTACGAGGGCAGCCGCACCAGCGCCGAGCGGTTGGCCCGGCCCCAGGTGGCCGCCGTCGGCGCCTCGGTGCCGGCCAGCAGCCGCCGGTAGGAGTTGACCGTCTGGTTGGTGACGGCGGTGAGCTCGCGGGCGTGGGTGAGCAGGCCCGCGATGAACTGGCGCCCGGTGGTCGACAGCCGGATCGGGTCGGCCGGGTCGTGGAAGGCGTTGCGGTCGCCCTCGAACAGCGAGACGTGGGTGTGCATCGCCGAGCCGGCCAGGTCGGTGAACGGCTTGGGCATGAACGTCGCGTGCACGCCCTGGGCGAGGGCGACCTCGCGGACGACGTGCCGCAGCGTCATCACGTTGTCGGCCATCGACAGCGCGTCGGCGTAGCGCAGGTCGATCTCCTGCTGGCCGGGCGCGACCTCGTGGTGGCTGAACTCCACCGAGATGCCCATCGCCTCGAGCGCGAAGACCGCCTCGCGGCGGAAGTCGTGCGCCACGTTGTGCGTGGACAGGTCGAAGTAGCCGCCGTTGTCGGCCGGCTCCGGCGGGCGACCGTCGGTCGGGAGGTCCTTCAGCAGGAAGAACTCGACCTCGGGGTGGGTGTAGAAGGTGAAGCCCATGTCGGCGGCCTTCGACAGCGCCCGACGCAGCACGTGCCGCGGGTCGGCCCAGGCCGGGGACCCGTCGGGCAGCGTGATGTCGCAGAACATCCGCGCGGTGTCGCTGACCTGCCCCTTGGTCGCGGGCATCACCTGGAAGGTGCCCGGGTCGGGCTTGGCGAGCATGTCCGACTCGTAGACGCGCGCGAAGCCCTCGATCGCCGAGCCGTCGAAGCCGATGCCCTCGGCGAAGGCCGCCTCGATCTCGGCCGGCGCGACGGCGACCGCCTTGAGGTAGCCCGAGACGTCGGTGAACCACAGCCGCACGAAGCGGATGTCGCGTTCCTCCAGGGTGCGCAGGACGAACTCCTGCTGTCGGTCCATGCTGGCCATGATCGGGTCCGCTCGTTTCCGGGTCGTGTCGTCGGTGCACAGCCTGCCCGGTCGGGAGGGACGGCACACGGGCTGTCGGCGCCGTGTCGCGCCCGGGACCCGGTGGCCGCGCCGGCGCGACGGCGACGAGACTGTGCGGCGTGAGCGGTCCGGTGCAGCTGAGAGTCGCGATGGCCCAGGTCGACACCCGCGTCGGCGACCTGGAGGGCAACGCCGCGCTCGTCGTCGAGTGGGCGCGCAGGGCCGCCTCCGACGGCGCGCACCTCGTCGTCTTCCCGGAGATGACGCTCACCGGCTACCCCGCCGAGGACCTGGTGCTGCGCGAGTCCTTCGCCCGCGCCAGCGAGCAGGCGCTCACCGACCTCGCCGGCACGCTGGAGCGGGAGGGGCTCGGGGAGGTCGCCGTCGTCGTCGGGTACCTGGCGCACACCGAGGGCCTCGCGGGGGTCGACACGCCACCGAGCGACGAGGAGACCCTCGACGACGAGCGGCCCGGCGACGCCAACCCCCGCCGCGGCCAGCCCCGCAACGCCGCCGCGCTGGTGCACGGCGGGCGGGTGGTGGGCCGCTACGCCAAGCGGCACCTGCCCAACTACGGCGTCTTCGACGAGGCCCGCTACTTCGTCCCCGGCAGCGAGCTGCAGGTCGTGCGGGTCCACGGCGTGGACGTCGCGCTGACCATCTGCGAGGACCTGTGGGTCGAGGGCGGGCCGTGCGGCGTGGCGGGGCAGGCCGGCGTCGACCTCATCGTGTCCCCCAACGCCTCGCCCTACGAGCGGGCCAAGGACGACCTGCGGCTGCCGCTGGTCCGCCGCCGCGCCGCCGAGGCCAACGCGCCGATCGTCTACTGCAACCAGGTCGGCGGGCAGGACGAGCTCGTCTTCGACGGCGACTCCCTCGCCGTCTCCGCCGACGGGGAGCTGCTCGCCCGGGCGCCGCAGTTCGTCGAGCACCTGCTGTGCGTCGACCTCACCCTCGACCCGGCGCGCGTCCCGCAGCGGCGCGAGGGCCGGATCGGGCCGATGACGGTGACCCGGACGGTGCTGTCCGAGGAGCCGGTGGCCGCCTTCGAGCCGCAGCCCGGGCACGTCGCCGACCCGCTGAGCGACTGCGAGGAGGTCTGGCGGGCTCTGGTGCTGGGCCTGCGGGACTTCATCGACAAGAACGGCTTCCCGTCGGTGGTGTTCGGCCTGTCCGGCGGGATCGACTCGGCGCTGGTGGCCGCGCTGTCGGTGGACGCGCTCGGCGCCGACCGGGTGCACGCGGTCGCGCTGCCCTCCCGGTGGTCCTCGGAGCACTCGCTGGCCGACGCCGGGGACAGCGCCCGGCGGCTGGGGCTGCACTACTCCACCGTGCCGATCGCGCCGATGGTCGACGCCTTCGAGGGGCAGGTCGAGCTGTCGGGGACGGCGGCGGAGAACCTGCAGGCGCGCATCCGCGGCACGCTGCTCATGGGGCTGTCCAACCAGCACGGGCACCTGCTGCTGGCCACCAGCAACAAGAGCGAGGTCGCCGTCGGCTACTCCACGCTCTACGGCGACGCCGCCGGCGGGTTCGCGCCGATCAAGGACGTGCCCAAGACGCTGGTGTGGGAGCTGTCCCGCTGGCGCAACGCCTACGCACGGGAGCGCGGGGAGACCGAGCCCATCCCGCAGAACTCCATCGACAAGCCGCCGTCGGCGGAGCTCGCGCCCGGGCAGAAGGACAGCGACTCGCTGCCCTCCTACGAGGAGCTCGACGCCGTCATCGCCGACTACGTCGACCGCGACCTCGGGATGGCCGAGCTGCTCGAGCGCGGGCACGACCCCGAGATCGTGGCCCGGGTGCTGCGCATGGTCGACGTCGCGGAGTTCAAGCGCCGGCAGTCCGCGCCCGGCACCAAGATCAGCCTCAAGGCGTTCGGCCGCGACCGGCGGCTGCCGATCACCAACCGCTGGCGGGAGAGCCTGCCCAGCGTCCGCGAGGGAGCTGCCCAGTCATGAGCGAGTCGGTCCTCTACGGCGGGACGTCGACCGCGCGGGTGCGCATCCACCACCTGCAGCAGGCCAAGGAGCGCGGCGAGCGGTGGGCGATGCTCACCGCCTACGACACCTACAGCGCGCAGGTGTTCGAGGAGGCCGGCATCCCGGTGATGCTGGTCGGCGACTCGGCGGGCAACGTCGTCCTCGGCCACAGCTCGACGGTGCCGGTCACCGTCGAGGACCTGCTGCTGATGACGAAGGCGGTCACCCGCTCGACGAAGCGGTCGCTGATCGTGGCCGACCTGCCCTTCGGCAGCTACGAGTCCGGTCCGCAGCAGGCCTTCGCCACCGCCGTCCGGATGATGAAGGAGGGCGGCGCGCAGGCGGTCAAGCTCGAGGGCGGGGTCCGGGTGGCGCCGCAGATCCGGATGCTCACCGACAACGGCGTCCCGGTGATGGCGCACGTCGGCTTCACGCCGCAGAGCGAGCACGCCCTCGGCGGCTTCCGCGTGCAGGGCCGCGGCGCCGGCGCCGACCAGCTGCTCGCCGACGCGCACGCCGTGCAGGAGGCCGGCGCGTTCGCCGTCGTCCTCGAGATGGTGCCGGCCGACCTCGCCGCGAAGGTGACCGAGGAGCTGTCCATCCCGACCATCGGCATCGGCGCCGGCGCCGACTGCGACGCCCAGGTGCTGGTGTGGCCGGACATGGCCGGGCTCACCGGCGGCCGGGTGCCGAGGTTCGTGAAGCGCTACGCCGACCTGCGCGGGGAGCTGCTGCGCGCGGCCCGCGAGTACGCCGACGAGGTCCGCGGCGGCGTCTTCCCGGGGCCCGAGCACTCCTTCGAGTAGTCGCCGGCGGTGCCGTGCGCCGGACGCGCCGGAGCAGCAGGGCGTAGCCGACGGCGTTGAGGCCGAGCGCCACCGAGTACATCCCCACCTGGACGGCGACCGAGCGGACGTCGAGGCCGAGCGGGCCGAACAGGAAGTGCCCGAGGAAGCCGCCGTCGTAGGGCGGCGCCCCGGCCTGCTCCCGCAGCGCGAGCTCGACGGTGGTCAGGGGGCACGGCGCGCCGGCGAGGTTCACCGCGAGCACCGCCAGCGCCACCGGGGCGTGGACGAGCGCGAGGCGCGGCCACCGCAGCGCCAGCAGGGCGCCGGTCAGCATGAACAGGACCACCGCGGCGTGCAGGACCGCGACCGCGTTCGCGAGCAGCACCCGCCCATCCTCCCGCGAGCGGGTGCGCCGGCGAGGGGTCCCGGGCCGGAGATCGCGGCGTGGGCGCACACGCTCCCGGCATCCACCGTCCGGGTGGTGGTCCTGCGGGTGCGGCGCGCGCCGACCTACCCTCTGCCGCCGTGACCTCCCCCGCGACGACCGGCCCGGTGCTCGCCGAACTGCGGCCCAGCGGCCGGTCCTACGGCGCCTACGCCCTGCCGCTGGTGCCCCTCGCCGCGGTCCTCCTCGTCGTCCGGCTCACCGGTGACGGCCTGTCCCTGGGCGGGTCGGTCGCCGTCGCGGCCGGCGTCGTGGCCGTGGCCGGTGTCGTCGCGCTGCTCTACTTCCGCGGGACCTCCCTGGTGCTCACTCCCGGCGCCCTGGTGTACCGGTCCCCGCTCGCCCGCGACCGCGTCGTCGCGCCCGGCGACGTCTCCGGCGGGGTCCTGGTCCCGCGGTACCGGGTGCTCAACGGCCCCGAGTCGGTCCTGTTCGCGCTGCTCGGGCACGACGGCCGCGCGCTGGTCCGGATCCAGGGCGTGCACTGGGACGCCGGCCAGGTGACCCGGTTCGCCCGCGCCACCGGCGTCCCGCTCACGGAGGTCCCGCAGCCCGTCGACCGCCGCGACCTGCGCCCCTGGTGCCCCGGCGCGCTGCCGGTCGCCGAGCGCCGTCCGGTCGCGTTCTTCCTCACCGTCCTCGGCGGGACCCTGCTGGTGGTCGCCGTGCTGGTCGTCGTCCTCGTCGCCGCCGGCGTCTGACGCCCTCGTCCCCCGGCGGCGGGCGGCCGGCCTGGGTGCGTGCGCGTCCTGGTCGTCGCGTCCCCGCTGACCGGTCACGTCCTGCCGCTGGTCCCCCTCGCCCTGGCCCTGCGCGACGCCGGCGCCGCCGCGGCCGGCACCGACCTCGACGTCGTCCTGGTCCGGCCCGACCGCCGGGTGGCCCGCCGCCGGCGTGCCGCAGCTGGTGGTCCGCGGTGCCGGCGACCGCCGCACCAACGGCGACCTGGTCGCCGCCCGCGGCGCCGGCCTGGCCGTCGACCCCGGCGGGATCACCACGCCGCTGCTCGAGCGGCTGGTGTCCGACCCGGCCCTGGCCGCCGCCGCCGGCGAGGTCGCCGCCGAGATGGCCGCCGAGATGGCCGCGATGCCCGCGCCGGCCGACGTCGTCCCCGGCCTGCTGGAGCTGGCCCGCCGGTGAGGACGCTCAGACGTCGGTGACGCGGATGCCGGCGTGGGCCTTGTAGCGGCGGTTGACCGAGACGAGGTTGATCGTCAGCGCCTCGACCTGGCGGGCGTTGCGCAGCCGCCCGGCGTAGATGCCGCGCATCCCCGGCAGCCGCCCGGCCAGCGCCTGCACGGTGTCGGTGGCGGCGCGGACGTCACCGACCACCATGACGTCGCCGTCGATGGTCGGCTGCGAGAGGTCCTCCAGCAGCCGGGCCGACAGGTGGTGGAACGCCCCGACCACGTCGGAGTCGGGAAGCAGCGCGGCGGCCTGCTGGGTGACGCTGCCCTCCTCGACGTCGAGGACGTACGCGCCGAGCTCGTCGAAGCCCATCGGCACCACGCAGTCGACGACGACCTTGCCCGCCAGCGGCCGGGCCAGCTCGGCCAGCGTCGCGGCGTGCCCGGCGTAGGGGACGGCGACGACGACCAGGTCGGCGGCGCCGGCGACGTCGAGGTTCGACCCGCCCTGCACCGACACCTCACCGCCGGAGACGGTCGCGGCCCGCGTGGCCACCTCCTCGGCGACCTCGCGGGCGCGGTCGGCGTCGCGCGACCCGAGCAGCACCCGCTGCCCCACGGCGGCCAGCCGGACGGCGAGCCCGCGCCCCTGGGGCCCGGTGCCGCCGAGCACCCCGACGACCAGGTCCTCGACCGGACGACTCTCCGCTGCGGTGGTCACGCTGCCTCCTCCCGTGCGCCGGCGGTCCCGGCGCACCGGGCCCGATCATGCCCGGCGGATGGGGCGGGGCCGGTCAGCGGCCCTCCCACTCCCGGTCCTCCTGGTCCAGCCGCTCGTTGCGCTCGGCCACACCCTGCAGCGCGTGCTCGGCCTCCTCACGGGTGTCGTACGGGCCGAGGCGGTGCCGCTCGGCGCAGCCGTCGCGGGTCTCCACGGTGTGGTGCTTCAGGCAGTAGAACCACGGTCCCTGCGCCACGGGCGCCTCCTGTCAGCCGGTCCCCGCGGGTGGGGACGCCTCGATCCCGGCATGCCCCGGGACGGCGAGGGACATGCTCCTCCGCCGGCAGGTGCCCGGCGCCCGACCGGCCTCACTCCTCGACCATCACCTGGTCGTGCCGGGCGTAGAAGGCCGTCATCTCCTCCGGCGTCGGCCGGCGTCCGCTGCGCCGCATCTCGGCCATCTCGGCGAAGAACTCCTCGCGGGCGATGCCCGGGGTGAACAGGATGAGGAAGGACGCCGGCTCGTCGGAGTCGTTGCGGAACCCGTGCACGCCGCGCTCGTGGGCGAGGGCGAAGTCGCCGGGCCGGTACGGCTGCCAGCGCCCTCCGGCGTAGAGGGTCAGCTGGCCGGACAGCACGTAGAAGGACTCGGAGAACGTCCGGTGGTAGTGCGGCGCCGCGCCCGGCGACCTCGGGCCGAGGCGGTACTCGACCAGCCCGAAGCGGCCCGCGGTGACCGCGCCGGGCGCCACCATGCGCAGCGCCGCCGCCCCGGCCTCGGTGAGCGGGTGGTCGGCCAGGGGGCGGACGTCGACGAGACCGGGCTCCGGGTGCGACATGCGCGCAGCCTGCCAGCGACGTCGCCGCGGGGGGAGCCCTGCGGGAGCGCCGTGCCGCCCGCCGCCGCCGTCCCACCGGGAGCCCGCGCCGGTGCCCGCCCACGCGTCGTCCCCGTAGGGCACGATGCGGCCCGTGCCCCCTGTCCGGCCACGCGATCCCGACGGACCGCCGTCCGGGCGCGCCCTCGGCCCCGGCGGTCCCGAGAACCGGGTCGCCGCGCTCCTGCTCGCGGTGCTGCTCGTCATCGGCGGCCTGATGGGCCTGGTCAACCTGGCCCTCGACGGCGTCGTCCGCGACGGCGTCGTGCGCACCACGTACGCCGCCACCATGGCCGCGTGCCTGCTGGCGGCCGTGCCGCTCGTGGTGCGCCGCCGCGTGGGGCTGTGGCAGACCTTCGGCCTGGTGCTGCTCGGCGACCTCGTCTACGTCGTCGTGGCGCTGTGCACCGAGGACCCGGTCCGCTACGCGACACCGCTGGTGCTGCTGTTCCCGTCGGTGGTGGCCGCCTGGTTCCTCGTGCCGTGGATGCTCGGTGTGCACATGGCGGCCGTGCCGGTGGCCGTCCTGGTCGCGGTGCAGCACAGCTACGACAGCCCGGGCGGGCTCGCCGTCCAGGTGGCCGTCTCCGCCGGGATGCTCGACCTCGTCGCCGTGGGCGTGCACCTGCTGCGCCGCCGCGAGCAGCGCCTGCTGTCGGCCACCGAGGCGCTGTCGCAGCACGACCCGCTCACCGGGCTGGCCAACCGCCGGTACCTGGTCGAGCAGGTCCCCCGCCTGTGGCGCCAGGCCCGCCGCGAGGGCCAGCGGGTGGCCGCGATGGTCATCGACCTCGACCACTTCAAGCAGGTCAACGACCGGCACGGGCACGCCGCCGGCGACGCCGTCCTGCAGGCCGTCGCCGGCGCGCTGGCCGACACCGTGCGCCCCAGCGACGTGCTCGCCCGCCTCGGTGGCGAGGAGCTGGTGGTGCTCGGGCTGGTCGGCGACCCCGGCGAGGCGGCGCACCTGGCCGAGCGGCTGCGGCTCGGGGTGGGGACGGCGCGCAGCGTCCACGGGCACGCGGTCACCGCCTCCATCGGCGTCGCGCTGGCCCGCCCCGGCGACGGCGAGGACGCCGTCGGGGCGCTGTGGCGGCTGGTGGACCGGGCCGACGCCGCGATGTACGAGGCCAAGCAGGGCGGTCGCGACCGCGTGGCCACCCTCGCCTCGCCGTTCCCGACTCCCCCGCCGCGACGGGCACCGGCCGCCGAGCTGCTGGACCCGCCGACCGTCCCCGCCCCGCGCCTGCCCGGTGCCTCCCGGACCGACACCGGCTGAGCTCCCGAGGGGTGGCGGCGGCGGTTCTCTGCTTCCCTGTTCCCCATGACGCTGGTCGTCCCCGACCCGACGCGGACGGTGCCCCTGCCGCTGCGTCAGCAGGCCGACGTCCGCGACCGGTGGCTGACCCAGCGCCTGCTCGACCTGCTGCCCGGCCTCATGGACCGCGCCGGCATCGACCTGTGGCTGGTCGTCGGCCGCGAGGGCAGCGAGGACCCGGTGCTGCCCACCCTGCTGCCGGCCACCTGGCTGTCGGCCCGCCGGCTGGTCGTCCTGGTCCTGCACCGCAGCGACGACGGCGTCACACCGGTCGCGGTCTCCCGCTACCCGGTGGGCCAGTACCTGCCCGGCTGGTCCGCCGAGGAGGACGGCGACACCGGGGAGGGCGACGAGCGCGCCCTGTGGGCCGCGGTCCGGCGGGTCGTGGCGCAGGCCGACCCGCGCCGGATCGGCATCGACGTGTCGGCGGGCTGCCCGCTGGCCGACGGGCTGTCGGTGACCGAGCACCGCCTGCTCGCCGGAGCGCTCGGCGACCTCGCCGGCCGGCTGGTCCCGGCCGAGGACCTCGTCGTCGGCTGGCTGGAGACGCGGCTGCCGGAGGAGGTCGCCGCGCTCGACGCCCTCACCCGGCTCACCGACCGGGTGCTGGCCGAGGCCCTCTCCCCCGCCCTGCTGGTCCCGGGCCTGACGACCGCGGCGGACCTGGCGTGGGGGGTCCGGGAGCGGCTGACCGACCTCGGCACCCCGCCGTGGTTCCACCCCGGGGTGACCGTGCAGCGCGCGGGCGTGCCGCTGCGCCGCGACGCCGGGGTCGACCTGCCCGCCGTGCCGCAGGACGCCCTCCTCGAGCCCGGTGACCTGGTCACCTGCGACGCCGGTCTCTCCAGCCTGGGCCTGGCCACGGACCTGCAGCGCAGCATCTACCTGCTGCGGCCCGGGGAGGACGTGCCGCCGGCCGGCCTGCGGCAGGCGTGGGCGGCCGGCCGCCGGGCGCAGGAGCTCACCGCGGCCGCGATGGTCCCGGGCCGGACCGGCGACGAGGTGCTCGCCGCCGCCCGGGCCGCGACCGCCGCCGAGGGGCTGCCCACCGACGTCTACTCCCACCCGGTGGGCGTGCACGGGCACGGCGCGGGGCCGGCGATCGGCCGGTGGGACGACCAGCGCGGCGTCCCCGGCGACGGCGGCCGGGTGCTGAACCCGGGCACCGTGTTCGCCCTCGAGCTGGCCGTGCGGGTGCCGGTGCCCGAGTGGGACGGCCAGTGCCTGCGGCTGGCGCTCGAGGAACAGGTCGTCCTCACCCGCGCCGGGGCCGCACCGCTCGGCAACCCGCAGCGCGACCTCTGGGCCGTGCCGGCCGGTTAGCCCTCCCGGGCCTTCGCCGTCGCCCGGTCGTTGGCCTTCCGGATGGCGTCGACCAGCTCCTCCTTGGTCATCGACGAGCGGCCGTGCACGTCCAGCCGCCTCGCGACGTCCATGAGGTGCTCCTTGGTGGCGTTGGCGTCGACGCCGCCCTTGGTCTCCCGGTTCGTGTCCGCGCCACCCTCGGCCTGCACGTCGCTCGGGCCCGTGTGGTCCTTCGGCTCCCAGTGGTCGCCGACCTTCTCGTGCGTGTGCTTGACCGCCGCCCACGCCACCCGGTTGGCCCGCTGCTCGTCGCCGTCGTAGGACTCGACGGCGGAGTCGTGGGCCTTGACGAACGTGCGCTGCGCCTTCTCGTCCGAGCGCTCCAGCGTGCTGGGGATCTCCTCGGGCTTCGCGTCGCCGCTCTTCGTCGTCTTCGGCATGCCGGCGGCGGTACCCGCAGGTCGGGCGGTCAGTCGTCCGGCCCCAGCCAGGTGACGCCGTGCTCCCGCGAGGCCCGCCGGTAGGCCTCGTCGAACGAGCCGCCGGACCCGCTGGCCTCGGCGAGGATGCGGAAGAAGCCCTCGAAGCCGGCCGGGGACGTCATGCAGAGCAGCCGTCCCGTGCGTGGCACCACCCGCCGGTGGGAGTGCGGGATGCCGCGCGGCAGGAACAGCGTCCCGCCCGGGCCGACCGTGAACTCCCGGTCGCCGCACACGAAGACGTGGTCGCCCTCGATGACGTAGTACATCTCGTCGACGTCCCGGTGCACGTGCCGGGAGGTGTCCAGGATCGGGGTCTGCTCCTCGAAGAGGGTGAAGGCCCCGGCCGTGGTGTCCGCGGACGCGCGGACGACGATCGTCGTCCCCCAGAAGACCAGCCGCTCCCCGCCGTCGTGGTCCCGTGCCAAGGGTGGCGCGGCGGGCTCGGCCATGCGGGGACGCTACGCCGGGGGGCTGCCCGGCGTCAGTGGCCCGCGGCGCGGTCGACGGCGGGCGGGAACGGCCGCGGCCCTGCCGTCGGGTCCGTCCTTGGGAGGCGGGCCCGACGGCAGGGCCGGTCGGGAAGCGGTCGGGACCCGGTCAGCCGCGGCGGTCGGGCTGGTGGAAGCGCCAGCCCTCGGCCCGCAGCTCGGGGACCACCCGCGCCACGGCCTCCACCGTGCCGCTGCGGTCCATGACCGGCCCGTCGTGCATCAGGACGACGGAGCCCGGGTTGGCCCGCAGCCGGGTCTCCAGCCGCTCGGCGAGGACGTCGGCGTCCTGGGTCTCCCAGTCCTCGATGGCGAAGGTCCACCCGAGGGGCTGCATGCCCAGCTCTGCCGCCACCTGCGGGCTCTGCCCCCACGCGCCGTACGGGGCACGGAAGTACCGGATCGGCGCGTCCGGGGCGACCTCGTGGATCAGGGCCGAGGTCGCCTCGAGGTCGGCCCGGATGGCCTCCGGCGTCCAGCCCGAGAGGTCCTCGTGGTGCATCGTGTGGTTGCAGAGGGTGTGGCCCGCGGCCACGATCTGCCGGACCAGGTCCGGGGTCTGCCGGACGACGTCACCCCAGAGGCAGAAGACCGCCTCGACGCCGTTGTCCTCCAGCACCTGGAGCAGGCGCGGGGTGTCGTACGGGTTCGGGCCGTCGTCGAAGGTCAGGGCCGCGACCCGGCCCTCCAGCTTGGTGGTCGTGACGATCGCGGGAGTGGCCGGGCCGCCCTGGCCGGGGCCGGGGCCGGCACCGCCGGCCTGCGCCGGTGCGACGCCGAGCAGCAGGGCGCCGAGGACGAGCGGCGCGGTGAGGAGGCGCAGGGAGCGCCTGCGGGACGTGGTCATGCTCGCTTCCCCCTGAGCAGGTGGTGGACGGGGTGGCGGCCGGCTGACGCCGGGCGGTCGCCACTGCTCGTGGCGGCCGCCCGGCCGTCAGGTCGTGCCGGAGGGGCCGTGGTCAGTCCTGCGCCGCGGCCAGGGTCTCGTGCAGGGCCCAGTAGGCCGGCTTGCGCTCGTAGTCCTCGAACATGACGTTCGCCGCCCCCGTACCGGTGAAGAAGTACGGGACCCACGAGTACTTGTCGGTGAAGCCCCAGATCGTGAAGGAGTTGCACTCCTCCACGGCCAGGCAGGCCTCCAGCGCCCACCGGTACCAGTCGGCCTGCTGCTGCAGCTGCGCCGCAGTGGGACCGCCCTCGGCGACCGGCATGCGGACGTCGAGCTCGGTGATGGCCGTCTCCAGGCCGAGGTCGTCGAAGCGCTGCAGGTTCTGCTGCAGGTCGCCCGGGAAGGAGTACTCGAAGCTCAGGTGGGCCTGGACGGCGAAGCCGTGCAGCGGCACCCCCTGCGCGAGCAGGTCCTGCGCCAGCGCGTAGTAGGCGTCGCTCTTCGGGCCGACGTGCTCGACGGCGTAGTCGTTGAGGAAGAGCTTGGCCTCGGGGTCGGCCTCGTGCGCCCAGCGGAACGCGTCGGCGATGATCCCGGGACCGAGCCGCTGGATCCAGAAGTTCTCCGGCCGCAGCCGCGGCGTCGCCTCGTCGGTGAAGACCTCGTTGGCGACGTCCCACTGCTGGATCCGGCCGGCGTAGCGGCCGACGACCGTCTTGACGTGGTCCTCGAGGATCGAGCGCAGCTCGGCGTCGTCGAGCTCGCCGCTCTCGACACCCTCGGTGAGCCACTCGGGGTTCTGGCTGTGCCAGAGCAGGGTGTGCCCGCGCACGACCTGGCCATGGGCCTCGGCGAAGTCGACGATCGCGTCGGCCGGCCCCCAGTTGTAGACGCCGGGCTCGGGGTTGATGAACTCCCACTTCATCTGGTTCTCGGGCGAGACGGAGCTGAACTCCGCCCCGAGGATGCGCCGGTACTGGTGGTCGTGGGTGAACGGGTCGGGGTAGCCGGCGGTCACGTGGTGACCGCCGCCGGCCGCGGCCGTGCCGATGACCAGGTCGTCGGGAGCGACCGTGCGCAGGCCGTTCTTCTTGGCCTGGCCGTAGGACTGGTCCTCGTTGGCCTGGCCGGGCGGCGTCTCCCGGGCGGGGGCCGCGGCGGCGGGCAGCACCGCGGCGGACAGGAGGACGGGCAGCAGACCCACCCCGATGGCACCCCGGGCGACGAGGCGAGACATGGATGCACGCATGCAGACGTGACCTTCCGAGAGGAAACGGCGGTGTTTCCGAAACTTTCCGGAACGTGATGCACGTTACGTACCGCTCAGTGACGGCGTCAAGCCGCCCGGCCTGTCGCGGCGAGCCGTCCGGGGGACGTCCGGCTCTAGGCTGTGTGCTCCCCAGGAGGAGGAACGCGTGTCCGACAGTCAGGGCCGTGCCGTCACGATCGCGGCCATCGCGGCGGAGGCCGGCGTCTCGCTGCCGACCGTGTCCCGGGTCCTGAACGGACGCTCCGACGTCGCGCCGCACACCCGCGAGCGGATCGAGCAGCTGCTGCGCGACCACGGGTACCGGCGCCGCGGCGCGCGCGCCCGGGAACGCGCGCGGCTGATCGACCTGGTGTTCAACGACCTCGACAGCCCCTGGGCCGTCGAGATCATCCGGGGCGCGGAGGACGCCGCCCACGCCGAGGGGGTCGGCACCGTCGTCTCGGCCATCCACCGGCGGGCCAGCGCCACCCGTGCGTGGCTGGAGAACCTCGTCGCGCGGGCGAGCGACGGCGTCGTCCTGGTCACGAGCGAGCTCGACCCCGCGCTGCGGTCGGAGCTGCAGGAGCTGCAGGAGCTGCAGGTCCCGGCCGTGGTGATCGACCCGGCGGGGATCCCCTCCCTCGACGTGCCGACCATCGGCGCGACGGACTGGGCCGGCGGGGTGAGCGCGACCGACCACCTGGCCGGGCTCGGTCACCGGCGGATCGGGTTCGTCGGCGGCCCCGTCCCGCTGTGGTCCAGCCGGGCCCGGCTCGACGGCTACCGCGCCGGCCTGGGTGCCGCCGGCTTGACCGTCGACCCGGAGCTCGTGCTGGAGGGCGACTTCGGCTACGCGTCCGGGTTCGCGCGGGCCGAGCAGCTGCTGCGGCTCCCCGATCGGCCGACGGCGGTCTTCGCCGCGAACGACCAGATGGCGCTCGGGGTCTACGAGGCCGCCCGCCGGCGTGGGCTGCGCGTGCCCGAGGACCTCAGCGTGGTGGGGTTCGACGACCTGCCGCTGGCCCAGTGGTCCTCGCCGCCGCTGACCACCGTGCACCAGCCGCTCGCCCAGATGGGGATGCTCGCCGCCCGCACCGTGCTCCGGCTGATGCAGGGAGAGCCGGTGGAGGGACCACGCATCGAGCTCGCCACCCGGCTGGTGGTCCGGGACAGCACGGCCCCTCCCCCGGACTGACGCCCGCGGCCCCGCTCAGGTCACCATCCACCGTGACCAGTGCGCGCGCTGGTCGTCGGTCAGCGGGGTCGAGGCGTCGGCGGCGTAGTCGAAGTTGACCAGCACCATCTCCGCGCGCAGGACCACCCGGCCGTCCTGGGTGAGCTCCTGGCGCATGCCGATCGAGCTGCGGCCCAGCCGGGTGATCGAGGTGGCGACGGTGAGGTGCTCGCCGATCCGGTACTGCACCTGGTGGAGGTAGTCGATCTCCAGCCGGGCGAGGATGATCCCCGCGCCCGGCGTGGAGTCGACCATCGCCAGCCGTGCGTCCTCGAGCAGCCCCAGCACGCGGGCGTGGTTGACGTGCCCGAAGACGTCGGTGTCCGACCAGCGCAGCTGGACCGGGTGCTCGTGCCGCTCGCTCAGGGCAGGTCCGCCGTCTCCGCCGACTGGCGGTGCGCGCCCTGCGCGTCGTCCGCGTCGGCGTGCACGGTGCGCTCCTCCGACTCGGCGAGGACGATCTCGGCAGCGACCTCCTCCATGCCGCTGCCCTTCATCCCCGCCTCCTCGGGCAACAGGTCGGCGCGCGTCTCGATGTTGTGCTCGGTGACGTTGGCCAGGGCCTCGGGGCTCGGCTCCTTCATCGTGACCACTGCGGCCTCCTCAGAACCGCTGCTGCTCGGTGCCGATGCCGAGCTCCCGGGCCACGTCCTGCACGTTCTCGAACTGGCGGCCCGACGGCAGCCGGCGCAGGTCGGACAGGACGCGGTCGGTCGCGTTGGACTCCTGGGCGCGGGCGACCAGCGTGTCGCGGTCGGCCGGCCAGACCTCCTTGCCGAGCGCCTCGGCGATCGCCGCGCGGCGGTCGACGTCGGCCGGGCTGGTGCCCGCGGGGGTGCCCTCCTGGCGGGGGTCGGTCATGGCTGTTGCCTCCGTCACTGCGGGGTGGACGTGGAGTCGTCGGTGTAGCGGAGGATCGCCGCCACGGGGATGTCCCCCGGCATCGCCGCACGCGGCACGACGACGACGCCCGCGGAGCTGGCCACGGCGGCGGCGAGCAGCGCGCTCTCGGCGGGCACCGAGTGCACCTCCTGCACGCCGAGGGCCTCCATGTCGGCCTGGTCGACGCCGAGCTCGAGCGGCGAGGCGCCCACGAGCAGCTTCTCGTCGTCGGCGGGGTCGGCGAGCACCAGCGTCTCCACCTGGGCCTTGCGGAGCGCCTCGATCACCGGAGCGGTGCCGGTGACGGCCAGGCCGTGGGCGCCGGCCGAGCTGATCTTCTCGACGGCGTCGGCCTCGTCGCGCGCCTCGTGCTCGGCGACGAGCTCGGCCGCCTTGCGCTCCACCGGCTCGCGGTCGGCGCCGGCGGCCCGGCCGCCCTCGTCCATGGAGACGATGAGGTCCGACCACAGGCCGCTGGCGCGGTCGGTGAGGATCTGCCGGGCGCGCATGTCGCCGGCCAGCAGCACGAAGCGGGGGTGGACCCGGCGTACGACCGAGGCGATGTGCTCGGCGACGTCGTCGGCGTTGTGGACCCACTTGTTCTCGGCGTTGTGCTGGTACCGGTGGTGGGCCCAGCCGCCGCCCTGGAACTTGCGGATCTGGAAGCTGTCGCCCTCGACGGTCTCCTCCTCCTCGGCGTGGCCGGGGAGGTAGGACAGGGTGAGGTCGGCTCCGACGCGGTCGGTGAGGACGACCACGTGCGGCACCCGGCCGGGCAGGGCGCGCAGCACGGGCAGCAGGTGGGGCTGGGGCGACCACTCGGCCAGCTCCTGGCGCGGGACGTCGCCGAGCTGGGAGTCGAAGACGACCGTGCCGTCGGCCGCGACGACGACCGCGCGGCCGCGGATGGTCCCGGCCTCACCGCCGTCGTTGCCCTCGAGGAGCCGGCTGCGCACCGCCTCGACGACGACCTCCGGCGCACCCTGCTCGGTGAGCTTCTCGGCGACCGCGCGGACGCGGAGGTCCAGCTCGGTGTCGGCGTTCTCGGTGTTGTGGGTGACGTCGGCCGTCACGGTGGCGAAGGGACCGGCGGCCTCGAAGACCGGTGCCAGGAACGACACGTCCATGGGGTGGGGACCACTTCCTCGGTGCTGATCGGTGTGCGGGACGGCGTCCACGGCGGGACGCGCACTGCCCGCCCGCCTACCCACCGGCCCGGGTGCCACACACCGTGTGGATCCGGGAGGGACGGGTAGGCGGTCTGCCATGACCGAGCACGACCAGCTGCCGCTGCCCGACTACGACCACCTGCCGGTGGAGGGACTGATCTCGCGCATCCGCACGCTGGACGCGACCGGCCTGCAGACGATCCTCGACTACGAGAAGGCGCACGCCAACCGCCTGCAGGTCGTCATCGCCATGCAGAACCGGCTGGAGTCCCTGCACGGGGGCGCCCAGCCCTCCGGCGGTGACCCGGCCGCCGCGGCCGCCGACGACCCGGTGCCCGCCTCGGCCGGTTCCAAGGTGTCCGAGGCCACCTCCGGGCCGGCGATGAACGCCCCGTCGCACGGCGACCCGACGAACCCGGCCCAGCCCCGCACCAGCGGGAGCCACCGCAAGGGGAGCTGACCGCCCGGCCGAGCCGGGGCGCCGGTCCGGCGCCCCGGCTCAGCCGCCGAAGGCGTCGACCATGTCCATGGCGGCCGGTCCGAGCAGCACGATGAACAGGACCGGCAGGATGCACAGCATCAGCGGGAAGATGACCTTGACCGGGATCTGCATCGCCTTCTCCTCGGCCCGCTGCCGGCGCTTGAGCCGCATCTCGGCCGCCTGGGTGCGCAGCACGTCGGCGATCGAGACGCCGTAGACGTCGGCCTGGACGACCGCCCGGATGAACCGCCGCAGGTCCTCCACCCCGGCGCGTTCGGCCAGCGCGAGGTAGGCCTCGCGGCGGGGGTGACCCACACCGATGTCCTGCAGGGTCCGCACCAGTTCCTCGGCCAGCGGACCGCGCCCGTTCTTCCCGGCCCGGGCCATGGCGGCCTCGAACCCGAGGCCGGCCTCCACGGCGATGGTCATCTGGTCCAGGGTGTCGGCCAGCTCCAGCCCGATGGCCTGCTGGCGTTCCTGGCCCCGGCTGTGGAGCAGCAGTTCCGGGACGAAGTACGCGACGACCGTGACGCCGACGGCCATGAGCACGGTGAGCGACCCCGGACGGCCGCTCACGACCAGGAGCCCGAGGCCCGCCGCGATCGCGGCCAGGACCAGCTTGGCGGCGACCAGCCGGGGGACGGGCCAGGCCGCGGGCCGCCCGGCAGCGCCGGCCATCCGGTCCAGCCGGGCCGCCGTGCCCGCCGGTGTCAGGGCGGAGGCCAGGCGCCCGAGCAGTCCCGGACGGTCCCGCGCGGCGGCCCGCGGGCCGGTGGCCGTGTCGAGCCCGCGGGTGAGGTTGGCCCGGGACCGGGCGGCGGCGTCCTGCGGGCGCGCGAACAGTGCCCAGCCCACCAGGGGGACGCCGGCGGCCACCGCCAGTGCGGCGGCGAGGACGGGAGCGGGGACGGTGTCCATCAGAACCGGATCGCCACGGTCTTCTTGAGCCACAGTCCCCCGACGACCAACAGGGCCGCCGACACCACGATCATGATCCAGCCGGGCAGTGACTGGGTGAACGCGGAGAGGTAGACCGGGTTGGTGACCGTCAGGAAGGCGACGATGCCGACCGGCAGGGCCATGAGGACCCAGGCCGACAGCCGGCCCTCGGCCGACAGCGCCTTCACCTGACGGCGGATGGCGTTGCGCTCCCGGATCGTGGTGCCGACCGTGTCGAGCACCTCGGCCAGGTTGCCGCCGACCTCCCGGTGGATGGCGATGGCCTGGGCGGTCCAGCGGAAGTCGTCGCTGTCCACCCGCGCGGCGACCTCGTCGAGCGCGACGCCGAGGTCCCGCCCCACCCGGGTCTCGTTGACGATCCGGGCGAACTCCTCCCCGATCGGGGCCGGCGCCTGGTCGGCCACCGCGTCCACGGCGCGCAGCAGGCTGTGCCCGGCGCGCAGGCTGCTGGCCATCAGCTGCAGGGCGTCGTCGAGCTGGTCGGCGAACCGGGCCTGCCGCCGGCCGGTCCGGAGCCGGACCGCCACCCGCACGCCCAGCGGGGCGAGCAGCGCGAGGAGCACCCCGGCGAGCACGCCGCCGAGCAGCCAGCCGACCGCAGCGAGCACGAGCGTGCCCAGGCCGGTGAGCAGCACGACCTCGGGCAGCCCCATCGCGACGCCGGCCCTCTCCAGGGCGGCCGCGCCGGCCCCGGCACCGCCCCGCCGGGCCAGCACCTGCTCGACGCCCCCCTGCGCCTGCGCGGTCACCCTGGACAGCAGCGTCGGCGGCGGCGCGATCGTGGGGTCCAGGCGGGCCATCGGCACCCGGCGCGGGCCGGCCGGCACCGCACCGAGGGCCAGGAGCGCCAGGCCGCCGGCCACGAGCACCAGCCCGAGGAGCAGGAGCGCCGGGGACATCAGGCCCACCTCCGCACCTGCGCCGGCTGGGGCATCCCGAACACCGACGGGGAGACCCGGATGCCCAGGTCCTCGAAGCGGTCGGTGAACCGCGGCCGCACGCCGGTCGGGACCGGCGTGCCGAGGAAGCGGCCCGAGGGGTCGACGCCGGCGGAGTAGTCGAACAGGAACGCGTCCTGCAGGGTCACCGTCTCCCCCTCCATCCCCTGCACCTCGGTCACGTGGGTGACCCGCCGGGTGCCGTCACGCAGGCGGGTCAGCTGGACGACGACGTCGACGGCGGAGGCGATCTGCTCGCGGATGGCGCGCAGCGGCAGGTCCATGCCGGCCATGAGCACCAGCGTCTCCAGCCGGGCGATGGCATCGCGCGGCGAGTTGGCGTGCACCGTCGACAGCGAGCCGTCGTGGCCGGTGTTCATCGCCTGCAGCATGTCCAGCGACTCACCACCGCGGCACTCGCCGACCACGATCCGGTCCGGGCGCATCCGCAGGCTGTTGCGCACCAGGTCGCGGATGGTGATCGCGCCCCTGCCCTCGATGTTCGGCGGGCGGGACTCCAGCCGGACGACGTGCTCCTGCTGCAGCTGCAGCTCCACGGCGTCCTCGATGGTGACGATCCGCTCGCCCTCGGGGATGAAGGAGGACAGCACGTTGAGCAGCGTCGTCTTCCCCGTACCCGTACCGCCCGAGACGATGATGTTCAGCCGGGCCTCGACGCAGGCGTGCAGCAGCTCGGCCATCTCCGGGCTCAGCGTGCCGAACCCGATGAGGTCGTCGACACCGAAGGGGTCCTTGGCGAACTTCCGGATGGTCAGCGTCGAACCGGAGAAGGCCAGCGGCGGGATGATCGCGTTGACCCGGGAGCCGTCGGCCAGGCGCGCGTCCACCATCGGCGAGGACTCGTCGATCCGGCGTCCCACCCGGGACACGATCCGGTCGATCACCCGGCGCAGGTGCTCGTCGGAGGTGAACCGGGCGGCGCTGCGCACCAGCTTGCCGCCCTGCTCGACGTAGACCATGTCGGGGCCGTTGCACATGATCTCGGTGACCGTCGGGTCGTCGAGCAGCTTCTGCAGCGGGCCGAAGCCCAGCACGTCGTCGGCCAGCTCCGCGGTCAGCCGGGCCTGCTCGTCGGGCGAGAGCGGCACCTTCTCCTCGTCGACGACCACGTCGAGCTCGCCCAGGACGATGCCGCGCAACTGCTCCTCCGACAGCGACGGGTCGTTCATCCGCGACCCCATGCGCTCGAACAGCGCCTTGGCGACGCGGTCCTTGAGCCGGGTGAGGGCATCGGTCGGGGGTGCGGGGCGGCCGCGGTCACGGGCCGGGCGCGGGACGACCGGTGGTGTCCGCTCCGGCGGCGCGACCGGCGGCGGCGTGTGCTCGGCCGGCCGTCCCTGGGCGGCCGCCAGGCGGGAGGCGAGGTTCACGACGCCGCCCGGTGCGTCGAGGCGGAGGTCACGAACGCCGCCCAGTGCGTCGAGGCGGAGGTCACGAACGCCGCCCGGTGCGTCGAGGCGGAGGTCACGACGCCGCCCGGTGCTTGGCGCGGTAGCGGCCGGGCTTGACCAGCGGGGTGGCCGCGAAGCGGGACACCAGCCGGCGCAGCTCCTTGGCCGCCGGGTCCCGGCCGTTGCTGGCCAGGATCGGCACGCCCTGGTTGGTCGACGCCGGCACGGCCGGGGACCGCGGGACGACGACGTCCACGCCGCAGCCGATGGCCACCTCCACGTCGCGCACCGAGAGCCCGCCCCTGGGGTCGGCGAGGTTCATGACCACGTGCCGGCCGGCGGGGATCATGCCGAGCTCACCGAGCACCTGCACCTCCTTGCGCAGGCCACGGACGCCGGGCACGTCCATGCTGCTGAGCATGACCACGTCGGTGGCCCGGTCGATCGCGGCGAGCGTCTGCTCGGACAACCCCGGCGCGGTGTCGACCACCACGTAGCGGAACTCCCGGGACAGCGCCTGCAGCAGGCGGCTGACGTCGTCCCCGGTCACCGTGTCACCGGCGGCCGGCGACTCCGACCCGCAGACGGCGAACAGCCCGCTGGGGTGCTGGGTGAGGAAGGTCTTGAGGACCATCGTGTCCTGGCTGGCCGGGCCGTGGACGGCGTCGGGCAGCGTGTACTCGGGCACCAGGCCGAGCGCGTAGGCGACGTCGCCGAACTGCACGTCGAGGTCGACGAGCACGGTGGACTGGGGCGCGCCCGCGGTGAGCCCGACGGCGAGGTTGGTCGCCACCGTCGTCTTGCCGACCCCGCCCTTGGGCGAGGCCACCGTGATGACCCGGCCGGTGAACCGGGCGGTCTCCTCCAGGGGACGCAGCACCCGGCGGCGGTCGGCCGCGGCCGCGCCGGCGCGCTCGACGGCCGCGGCGACCTCGGCCGGCTCCGCCCGCGGCGGCAGCAGGTCGCGGATGCCGGCGCGCATCGCCTCCTGCCACAGCTCCGGCGTGGGGTCGGCGACGAGGACGACGCTGGTGCCGGGGCACTGCACGTCCAGCCGCCTGGCCAGGGTGAGCACCTCGTGCAGGGGCGCCAGCGGGCCGACGAGCAGGACGTCGGGCAGCTCGCCGTCGCAGAGCAGCTCGAACAGCCGGGCCGGGTCGGCGGGCAGCCGGCCGGGCGGCAGGACCTGGACGTCGCCGTCCACGGCCGTCGCGACCGCCTCGCGCAGGTCGTCGCCGGCGCCGGCGAGGACGACGCGGCTCATTCCGCCGGCTCCGCGGCCACGCTGCCCAGGGCGGCCAGCAGGTCGCCGTAGGCGTTGCCCTGGTGGACGACCCGGGTGTCGGAGGTGTCCGTGCCCTCGCGCTCCAGGGCCAGCCAGACCGTCGCGTGCTCCATGCCGAAGACGGCGACCTCGGCGTCACGGGCCGGGAGGGCCAGGGTGACCATCACGTTCCCGGTGGGGGCGGCACTGGTGGCCGAGGCCGTCTCCACGTCCCCGCCCTCGGCCCCGGCGGGCGCGGGGGCGCCCTGGACCTGGGTGACCAGGACGCCGTGCAGCGTGGCGTGCGTGGTCCCGACCTGCTCGTCCTCGGGGTCGGCGTCGATGTTGCCCTGCAGGTCCATCGAGATGTAGAGCCCGACCTCGTCACCGGCGGCCAGGCGCCCCCCGACCGCACGCTGCGGCTCGAGCACCAGGCTCACCTCCGACAGCCCCTCGGGCACCGGCACGGTGCCGGGCGCCTGCAGGTCGGCCGGCGCGGCGAACCGGCTGGCGAGCACCTGCTCGCCGGGCTCGAGGTCCGCGGTGGCGACCTGACCGGCGAGCTGCTCCAGGTCGGTGACCCGCCCGTCGACCGCCGCCTTGACGGGCAGCACCTCGGTGCGGACCAGACCGGTGACCTCCTCGGCGGGGGTGCCCTCGGGGATCGGCTGGTCGACCACGAGCACCTCGACCGTGCGCACCCCCGCGAGGGCGCGGGCGTCGGCGCCCCGCACGTAGGCCAGCAGCACCACGGTGCCGGCGGCCACGAGGACCAGCGCCGCGACGGCGGCGAGCAGTCGGCGTCTCACGTCAGTGCGCCCCTATCGGATCAGTCGGAGGATGGCCGCGCCCAGGTCGGGAGCGTCGGTGCTGGTGTCGAAGGCGCCGGAGGCGTCGACGAAGCGGGTGAAGTAGCCGCGGATGCAGCGGTCCTCGCCCCTGCAGGGCTGGCCGGAGTCGTACTGGCCGCCGAAGTGGTAGCCGGTGATCGTGAAGGCGGCGTAGCCGTGGACCTCGTACCAGGCACCGCTGCCGGTGCCACCGGACTCGTCGAAGATCGGCAGCAGCACGGTGCGGCCGACCAGTGACGCGACGTCGCCGACCGAGCAGCCCTGCGAGGGGTTGTTGCCCGGCTCGGAGTCGTAGCGGCTGCCGATGCGGGTCGTCGCCCTGCAGGTGTTGCCGCCGTCGGACTGCAGCCAGCCGAACCCGCCGGGCACGAACATGCGCGACGGGCCGGTGCAGCCGGTGTCGGACTTCTTCGGCAGCACGATCGTGCGCTGCGTGGTGGTCGACGGCATGCCGCCGCCGGTCTGCGCCAGCCACTCGCACCAGGAGAAGATCAGCGGCAGCATCGCCGTCCCGCCGCTGGGTGCGCCCCAGGTGACGGTCGCCGTCGCCGACACCGCGCTCGCGTCGTGGCCGATGACCGGGGCGAACCAGTGCTCGCGGGGGGCGCTGCCGGTGACGGTCACGCGGGTGGGGGCGCTCCGCAGCAGCGGCGGTGCCGCGGTGGCCGCCCCGGCGCCGGCGTCGGCGACGCTGTTGGCGTCGACCAGCTCCTGGGCGGTGGCCTGCATGTCGCCGCAGGCCCCGCGGGCGCAGTCGCGGGCGACGGCGAGGGCGGCGGCGTCGGCGGCCACCTGCAGCCGCGCCCTGTCGGCGTAGAGGGCGCCGAGGTCGACGGCGATCGCCGTGAAGCCGAGCAGCGGGACGAGCAGGACGGAGAGCACGACGGCTGCCGCGCCGCGCTCGCCGGCGAGCCGGCGCCGGACGCGGGCCCGCAGCCCGGGGATCAGCCGTTGCACCGCATGACCCCCGTCCCGGTGAGGTCGACGTCGGCCCCGAAGAAGCGGGTGAGGAGGGGCATCGGGTAGCTGACGGTCACCCGCACGTTGGCCGTGGTCGTCGTGGTGGTGGGGCACGCGGCGGGCGAGATGGTGATCTGCGCGTTGGTGATCGCCGGGTCGAGGGTCGGGGCGGCGTCGCGGACGGCGGCCCGGGCGGCGGCCGGGTTGCTCTGCAGCGCCATGACGCGGGCGCCCTCGCGGGCCGCCGCGGACAGCGTCCCCTGCACCTGGAAGGCGTGGCCGAACTCGATGATGCCGAGGACCAGGACGATCAGCACGGGCAGGACCAGCGCGAACTCGACGACGCTGGCGCCGCGCTCGCGCTGCAGCCGCTCCCTCATCCCGTCCTCCTCTCCTCGACGCGCCGGTGGGCGTCGTGGCGACTCGACGTCGCCACGACGCCCGGCAGGGGATCCGTGCGGGTCAGGACCCGGCCGCGCCGTTGGCCTTCTCGAGGCCCCCCACCACCGACTGGAAGAGCTCCTTCAGCTCCGGGCCCAGCAGGATGAGGGTGGCGATGATCGCGACGGCGATCAGGCCGACCAGCAGGCCGTACTCGACGGCGGTGGCGCCCTTCTCCTCCCGCTGCACGCGGTCCTTGGCGAGGGAGACGAGGGTGACGAGGGTGGCGAGCGGGTTCAGCACGGTTTCTCCTGTGGGGTGGGCCGCCGGTCCGGATCGGTCGATCCGGCCGTCACGACGCTGCGAACGTCGTCGGACAGGAGGTGCGGGGACTTGAGCGTCCTTCATCCGGTCCACGGACAGGGTTCATCCCGAAGGGTGCGTTCCGCACCTGGCTGCTGACGCTGCGTGTCTGACGGCGCTCAGGCGACGAGCGGGGCCAGCACCGCCAGTCCGGTGCCGAGCAGCAGCGCCGGGCCGAACGGCAGTTCCGCCCGCAGTCCCACCCGGCGGGTCGCCACGAGGGCCAGTGCCAGCAGCGCCTGGACGACGAAGCCGGCGACCACCCCGAGCACGACGTGCGGCCAGCCGAGCCAGCCCAGGTACAGCCCGAGGACGGCGCCGAGCTTCACGTCGCCCATGCCGATGCCGCCCGGGGAGACCAGCGCCATGAGGAGCAGGGCGCCGAAGACCGCCGCGGCCGCCAGGACCGCGCGGAGCAGCGCCGGCCACGCGCCGGTGACCGCAGCGGCGCCGGAGAGCAGCACCGCGCCCGCGACCAGAGTGGGCGCCACGACCCGGTTGGGCAGCAGGTGGTGGTGCCGGTCGATCGCGGCCAGCAGCACCCCGGCCACGACGAGCAGGAGGTAGGCGGGCAGCTCGGCGGAGATCCCGAAGCGCCACGTGGTCACCGCGCACAGCACGGCGGTCAGCAGGACCAGCAGCGGCCGCACCGCCGGCCGCTCCTCCTCGCGGGCGTCCGGCGACGGGGCCGCCGGTGCGCCCACGGGGACGCGGGCACCCGCCGGCCACGGGTAGCGCGCGGCGGCGCGGTCCACGGCTGCCCCCGCGGCCAGGCCGAGGAGCGCCGCGACCCCGGGAGCGACGGCGGCGGCGGACACGGCGGACACGATGACACGGCCCGGCAGCGGCGCCCGTGAGCGAAACCCACCCCCTCGGGTGGGATCCCAGGACACCCGCTTCCTCCCCCGGACCGGCCGGCCCCCGGGAGGGCGGTGCCAGGATCACGGCGGACGAGGGTCGCCGTCGAGACCCAGGAGGAGGACGGATGGAGCCCGGGACAGCGTCGGCGGTCCTGCTGCCCGACGGGCGTGAGCTCGCGTGGTCGGAGTGGGGACCGCAGGACGGCCGGCCGGTGCTCTTCTGCCCCGGCGCGGGGATGAGCGGCGTCCTCGGCTTCGGGACCGGCCTGCTGACCGACCTCGGCCTGCGGCTGCTGGCGCTGGACCGTCCCGGGCTGGGCCGGTCCACACCGGACCCGGCCAGGACGTACGCCTCCTGGGCCGGCGACGTCGGGCACCTGCTGTCGGCGCTGGGACTGCGCGGCGTCCTCGGTGTCGGCTTCTCGCAGGGCGCCCCTTCGCCGTCGCGCTGGCCGGCGCCGGCCTGCTCGACGCCGTGGCGCTGGTCGCCGGGCAGGACGACCTGCGCGCCCAGCGGCACCTGCTCGTGCCCGAGGTCGCCGGGATGCTCGACGCCGCCGACGCCGACCCGGGGGGCTTCGAGCGGGAGATCGCCCGCGTCGCGAGCGCCGAGTGGCTCTGGCAGGTCATCCTGGCGACCGCGGCTCCGGTGGACCGGGCGCGGTACGAGGGCACCGACCTCGGCCCCGCCGTCCGCGCGGCCCTGGACGACGGGTTCCGCCAGGGTGCCGCCGGCTACGCGCGCGACCTGGTCACCGCGCTGGGCCCCTGGCCGGTGCGGCCCGAGGAGCTGACCGCGCCGGTGCACCTCTGGTACGGCGGGCAGGACACCAGCACCGTGCACTCCCCCGACCTCGGCCGGTCGCTGGCGGCCCGCATCCCCGGCGCCCGGCACACCGTGCTCGACGACGAGGGCGGCGCGCTGCTGTGGACCCGCGCGGCGGACGTGCTGGACGCGCTCGCGGCGTGACGGACACCGATACGGTCCCGTCCGTGTACGTGGTCCGGGGACTCCTGCAGGCGGCCGTGATGCTCGTCGTCGGGGCCGTGCTGGCCGCCGCCGCGGCCGGGGTGTGGGTGGCGGTGGCCGACGGCGACTTCGGGTCGCGTCTCGGGATCTCGATGGTGGTGGTCGCCGGGCTGATCGGCCTGCTCGGCGGCACGGCGGTCGCCCGCGCCGAGACCTCCGACGTCCGCGCCTTCCTCGGCATGGGGCCGGAGCGGGAGCAGCCCGAGCTGAATGGAGCGCTCGGGCCGGTCGGCGTCTTCCTGTTCGTCGCCCTGCCCCTGGCGGCCGTCGGGCTGGTCCTCGTCGGCTGAGCTGTCGGCCCCCTCCGCCAGGCTGCGTGCATGCCCTTCGAGACGACGCTCGTCCGCTGGCCGGGCGCTGCCGGCTGGGTCTTCGCGCCCGTGCCGGCCGAGCGCGCGCCGGAGACGGCGGGCCCCTTCGGCCGGGTGCCGGTGACGGCGACCGTCGACGGCCACACCTGGGCGACCAGCGTCTGGCGCGACCGCGCGGCCGGCTGGCTGCTGCCCGTGCCGGCGCGGATCCGCCGCGGCAAGGACGACGGCGACGCGGTCACCGTCGACGTCGAGGTGGACGCCGCTCGGCTGTGACCTGCGGGGACCGTCGTACCCGGTGCGTGGCTTCGGGGTCGTGCAGGAGGTCACCGGGTCGCTCGTGGAGCGTGCGCTGGCGGGCTGGCTGGTGGAGCAGCCCGCGCCCATCCGGCGCGTGCCGGTGGCCCTCCTGTCGCGGGAGCAGAAGGCCGCCGAGCTGCAGCGCCTGCAGGCCCGCAAGGCGATGGACGCCGCCCACGAGGCGGAGCTGATCCTGGGGCTGGCCGATGAATCTCCCGATGACGACGACCCGCCACCGGGGACGCCTGGGGCGCGGTCGTGGAAGCCGGACCCGGAGTTGCCGGGGGTGTCGGAGTCCTTTCCCGCCGAGTTGGCGGTGGTGCTCAACTGCGGGCGGCTGTCGGCCGGTCAGCTCGCCCACCGCGCGTGGACCTACCGGACGCACCTGCCGGCCACGTGGGCCGCCATGTCGGCGGGGCAGCTGGACGAGTACCGGGCCGGCACGTTGTTGCTGGAGCTGGATGCCGCGGCGGCCGACCGGCGGCGGGAGCAGGCCAGGCGCCGCGCCGACGCGCGCGTCTACCCCGCCCCGCAGGAGGGCATGGCCACCCTCGCCGCCGATCTGCCGGTCGAGGTGCCGGCCGCCTGCCACGCGCTGGTCGACCAGTTGGCGCGGCTGCTCGAGGCCGACGGCGACCCCCGCCCGATCGGGGACTGCGCACGCTGGTGCTCGCCGATCTGCTCCAGCGCCCCTGGGACGAGTCCCGCCCGCCGGTGACCGCGCACCTGCAGATCATCACCACCCTCGCCTCGCTCGCAGGGCGGTCTGCCGGCGCCGGCGAGGTCGACGGGCTACCGATCACCGCCGCCCACCTCCGCGAGCTCCTCGAACAGCTCGACGCGCTCGGGGTGCGCGCTCCGGAGGGCGGATCGGTCACCCTGGCGCTGACCGACGAGGACGGCACGCGGCACGCCACCAGCACCCACGATCAGCTCCGCCGCATCGCCCGCCGCGGCTGCCCCGAGCACCCCGCTGCCCCGGATGCCGGCGCCGACTGCGGCTGCGCCGCGCTGGCCCGCCCCAAGGCGACCGACTGCTACGCACCCAGCGCCGGGCAGCAGCGGTTCGTGCGCACCCGCGACCGCACCTGCCGCTCCCCCACCCGCGGGCAGCGGGTCGGGTGGGCCGATGTCGACCACGTCGTCCCGCACGCCCGCGGCGGGGCCACCGACTGCGCCGACCTGTGCTGCCTGTGCCGCAGCCACCACCGGCTCGAGACCCTCGCCCGCGGCTGGCGATTCGCGATGAGCCCCGACGGCGTCCTGACCGTCACCACACCGTCCGGGATCACCCGCACCACCCGGCCACCGGGCACGCGACCACCACCGGCCGAGGACACCGGGCCACCACTCCCGGGCGGACCGGACCACGACCCGCCACCCTTCTGACGACGGGAGGTCGCACCGGTCACCCGAGCGCGCGGGCGAGCAACGGGTCGACCGCCGCCCGGAAGGCGGCCGGCTGCTCGACGAACGGGAAGTGGCCGCTGCCCGCGACGACCGCCGTCCCGCCGCGGGGGAACAGCCCGGCCACCGCGAGCACCGGCCTGACCCCGGCCGAGGCGTCCTGCGCTCCCGCCACCACCAGGGTCGGCGCGGTCACGGCGCGCAGCCGCTCGGGCAGGTCGGCGGGCGTCTCCCCGGAGATGTACGCGCGCGCCGCGGCCACGCGGTACCGCATCCCTCGCGCGTGCGCCTGCTCCGCACCGGTCGAGTCCCAGCGAGACCCACAGCCGGAACCGCTCCCCCATCCCGGCCAGGTCGCCGAGGTACGCGGGGTGCGCGGGGTGCGCGGCCGCGCCGCCGGCGAGCACCAGCAGCGTCGGCCCGTCGTCCCGGCCGAGGACGTCGGCGTGCAGGACCGCGCCGTCGGCCGCGGTGCAGGTCACCGTCAGCGCCCGTACCGGACGTGCAGCAGGCCGTCGTCGGTGTCGGTGAGCCGGCCGCCGGCCGCGGCCATCGCCTCCGCGGCGCGGGCCAGCCGCTCGTAGGCGGCCGCGGCGTCGGGCAGCGTGGCGGCCCGGTCGGCCGCGTGGCGGAAGGTGAGCCCCTCGACGGTCCGGACGAGGACGCCGCCCACGACCGCGTGCACCCGCAGGGCGCTGCCGTCGGCGACGAGGTCGCGACCGGGACCGATCCGGGCCGCTCCGACACCCCAGCGGCGGGCGCCGAGCTCACCGGCGGCCACCTGGCGATCCAGTTCGGCGAGCACGTCGGCGGGCAGGTCCGGGCCGGCCACCTGCACGAGGTCGCCCCGGCCGCGGGTCACCACGGGGGTGCCGGGGGCCGCGTCGAGGGACAGGACGTCGTCCCCCGGCACGGGCGGCTCGTCGACCACCCGGACCCGCCAGCGCAGCGCGGGCGCCGTGCCGGGCTCCGGCAGGGGGACCGGATCCGGGGCGGTGCGGGCGCGCTGCCGCCGGGACGGCCGGGTGGCGACCAGGTGACCGTCGCGCATCGGCTCGGCCAGCGTCCAGCCGGCGGCGTGCGCGGCCCGGAGGTCGGCGGCCAGTGCACGCACCCGGGCCGCGGCCTCGGCGAGCGTGGTGACGTCGTCGAGGTCCCAGCGGTGTTCGGTCTCGTACCGGGAGCCCGGCCAGGGCGACGGCGGGCGGGAGAGCCGTGCGGTCATGTCGGTCCTCGCGCGGGCGGGACGCCGCCGGGCGGGGATCCGGCAGGAGCTGCCGGGCCGGCGCCGGGCGGACGGTCCGTCCCGAGGGTCGAGGCCGGCGGGTGTCCCCGGGCGGGGGCCGGCGCCGACCTCCCGATCATGGCACGGGCCCGGTCAGCCCTCGAGGGCGTAGGTGGCCTCGACGACGGCGCGCACCGTGACGTCCTGCGGGTCGAGGTCCAGCGCCGGGCCGCCGCCGGCCGAGCCGCGGGCCATGACCGCCATCGCCTCCGGGCCGCCGGTGACCGCCGAGGACAGACCGGGGGCGGCGAGCTCCCGCAGCGGCCCGAGCGGCCTGCCGACGGCGTCGGCGAGGTCGGTGGCGGCCTCCCGGGCGGCGTCGACGGCGGCCCGGCGGACGGCGCGGCGCGCGGCGGCCGGGTCGTCGAGCTCCCAGGAGACCCCGGCGATCCCGGCGCCGGCGGCAGCGACGGTCTCGGCGAGATCGGGGACGGCACCCGCGTCGGCCTCCACGGTGCCGCCGACGGTCGCCTCCCACCCGGCCCGCTGGTTCGTCCCGGCACCCGGGTCCCACGACCACCGCTCGTGCACCGAGACCCGCGACAGCACGACGCGGCGGACGCCGTCGGCACCGTCGAGCGCCGCGCGCAGGTCCGCAGCCACCTCCGAGGCCCGCGCCAGCGCGGCGACCCGGCTGTCCGGCGAGGACTCGCGGACGTGCACCGCGAGCGTCGCGCGGTCGGGGACGTGGTCGGCGGAGGCCTCCCCGCGCACGCGGACGACGGCAGGCGGCTGGACCACCCGCGCCCTCAGCCCGCCGCGGGCGCGGACCGGGCGGTCAGCTCCGCGACAGCGCCCTCGAAGCAGCCGTGCAGCAGGTCCAGTCGCTCGACGAGCCGGTCCACCCAGGCCGCGGACGTGCTCACCGGCACCGGCTCGAGCATCAGCGACCAGAACAGCCGGTCGACGTCGGCACCACCCGCCCACCGCAGCTCCTCCACCGACAGCGGGACCCCGACCGCCACCGTGAACCGGCGGGCGGCCTCCCGCCGCATCCGGCCGGTCACCGCCGCGGGGACGACGAGACCGATCGCCCGGCCGAGCAGCGGCACGAGGCGCGGCCGGTCGGCGTCGGACAGGACGTCGTTGGCGTGCCGCAGCACGGTGGCGAGCTCGGCGTCGACACAGGCCGGGGCGTCGCTGAACGCCTCACCGGCCAGCAGCGCCGTGTACTCGAGGAAGCACGCACCGCGCACGGGCGTGCGGTGCCGGCCCCGGCTCAGGACCGGCAGGAAGTCCGGGCTCCGCGTCATGCTCACCGCCCCCTCCGGGCCGCCGTCGGCCCTCGGCCCGACGAGCGTAGGACCGCCCTGCGCTCAGCGCAGGCCTGCGGCCACGGCGGGACCGCGCGGGACGACAGGCCGCCGCCGATCGTGCGCTCCCCCACCGCGCCGTGAGGGCCCGGGCGGCCGCCGGACGCGCCCGGCGGTCGCGGTGCCGAACGGCACCTCGTGACCCCGTCGCGCCTGCGAGCAGGGCAGTTGTCCCCTGTCCGCGGCGCGGGATGCGGAGCAGCGTCCGGGTCCCCGTACCACCCGGTCATCCACCCTTGGAGGAGCCATGCGCCTGGCACGAGCGACGACGGTCGGCGGTCTGGCCGCTGGGATCAGCGTGCTCACCCTCGGCACCGCGGTCGCGGCGCCACCCGAGCCGATCGTGATCGAGGAGCCCGTGCAGATCGAGGAGGACTTCTGCGGGGTCGCGGGGCTCACCGTCCAGACGACGGCCACCGCCGAGGGCCGGTTCCGCGTCGTGCAGCGCGGCCCCGACCGGCTGTCGTACTACATGGAGAACGTCCGGGGGACGGTGTCGTTCGCCCGGGTCGACGAGAGCGGTGAGGTCGGCCCGGTGGTGGCGACGGTCGTCGACCGCGTCCTCAGCAAGGACCTGCGCGTGACCGACAACGGCGACGGCACCCTCACCGCGCAGGTGCTCGCCACCGGCAACTCCGTCCTCTACGACGCCGCCGGCCGGGTCCTGGCGCGCGACCCGGGCCAGGTCCGCTTCTCGGTGGTCATCGACACCGGAGGCACGGCCGACCCCGGCGACGACGAGGTGGTCGAGTTCCTCGGGATCGACAAGGAGTCGACCGGCCGGAGCGACTCGTTCTGCGACGAGCTGGTCCCGCTCCCCACCTGATCGTCGACAGCGCCGTGCCCGGCGGTCAGGGGACGACGTCGGGCACGAAGCGCTGGCTGTCCTTGGGCGGGCGCTCGTAGTCCTCGTCGACCGGCGGGCGCGGCGGCAGGTCGGGTGGCTCGGGCGTCAGGTCCTCGTAGGGGACCTGGTCGAGCAGGTGCGTCATGACGTTGATCCGCGCCCGCTTCTTCACGTCGGCCTCGACCACCCACCACGGCGCCTCGGGGATGTCGGTCGCGGCGAACATCGCGTCCTTGGCCTTCGAGAAGTCGACCCAGCGGTTGCGGGCCTCGAGGTCCATCGGGCTGAGCTTCCAGCGCTTGGTCGGGTCGTGCAGCCGCGCCTGGAACCGCTTCTCCTGCTCGGTGTCGCTGACCGAGAACCAGTACTTGAGCACGGTGATCCCGCTGCGGACGAGCATCCGCTCGAACTCCGGGCAGGACCGGAGGAACTCCTCGTACTCCTCGTCGGTGCAGAAGCCCATGACCCGCTCGACGCCGGCGCGGTTGTACCAGGACCGGTCGAACAGGACCATCTCGCCGCGGGTGGGCAGGTGGGTCACGTAGCGCTGGAAGTACCACTGCCCCCGCTCCCGCTCGGTCGGCGCCGGCAGGGCCACCACCCGGGCGGCGCGGGGGTTGAGCGTCTCGGTGATGCGCTGGATCGCGCCGCCCTTGCCGGCGGCGTCGCGCCCCTCGAACACGACGACGACGCGCAGGCCCCGGGCACGGATGAACTCCTGCTGCTTGACCAGCTCCACCTGCAGCCGGGCGACCTCCTTCTCGTACCAGGCGCTGTCGACCTTGCCGGTGGACGAGGGCGCCTCCTCGACCGAGGTGCCGGACCGCTTCTTCGAGGCCATGACGCAGCATCGACCCGGCGCCCCGCACCCGGCAACCGCGGCGGGACAGGAGGGCGGGTGCCGGCCGCCCGCGACGGGGACGTCCGGATCCGCGGCCGGGTCTGGCGGGAGCCGCGGAGCGCCGGGCCGCGTGGAGGGGACGCCGTCGGCGGGCTCGACCCGCGGGCTCAGGTGCCGCAGTAGGTGACGAACGGCCCCTCCGGCCCCGGCGCGGCGTAGCGCTCGAGGCCGGGCCGCTCGTCGAACGGGCGGCGGACCACCTCGACCAGCCGCTCGAACGGCGCGAGGTCACCGGCCGTGGCCGCGGTCAGCGCCTCCTCGACCAGGGCGTTGCGCGGCACGTACACCGGGTTGACCCGGTCCATCGCGTCGGCGTCGGGGGCCAGCGCCCGCCACCGCCCGAGCCAGGCGTCGGCGGCGGCGAGGTCGAGGACCAGCTCGCGGGCCGGCTCCGCGTCGCCGCGGGCGGCCGCGCCCAGCCGCCGCACGAACGAGGTCAGGTCCACCCGGTTGGCCTGCAGCAGGGCCAGCAGGTCGTCGACCAGGCCCCGCGCGACGTCGTCGTCCAGGCCCTCGGGCAGCCCGAGCTTGGCCCGCCAGCCGGCCAGCAGGGCGGCGTCGAAGAGGGGACGGAACCGGCCGAGCGCCTCCACCGCCAGGGCCACCGCCGCCTCCTGCTCGCCGGCGAACAGCGGCAGCATCGCCTCGGCCAGCCGGGCGAGGTTCCACTCCGCGGCCAGCGGCTGGTTGCCGAAGCGGTAGCGCCCGCCCTCGTCGACCGAGCTGTACCAGGTGTCGGGGTCGTAGGCCTCCATGAACGCGCACGGCCCGTAGTCGATGGTCTCGCCGGACAGCGTCATGTTGTCGGTGTTCATCACGCCGTGGACGAAGCCGACGAGCATCCACCGCGCCACCAGGTCCGCCTGCGCGGCGACGACCGCCTCGTACAGCGCGAGGTACGGCTGCTCGGCGTCGGCGGCGGTCGGGTGGTGCCGGGCGACGGCCTCGTCGGCCAGCCGGCGCAGCAGGTCGTCGTCGCCGGTGGCGCGGGCGAACTGGGCGCTGCCCACCCGCAGGTGGCTGCTCGCCACCCGGGCGAGCACCGCCCCGGGCAGCAGGGTCTCGCGGCGGACCGGCCGGCCGGTGGCGACGACGGCGAGCGAGCGGGTGGTGGGGATGCCGAGCGCGGCCATGGCCTCGCTGACGACGTACTCGCGCAGCATCGGGCCGACGGCGGCCAGCCCGTCACCGCCGCGGGAGAACGGCGTGCGGCCCGAGCCCTTGAGGTGCAGGTCGCGGAGCCGGCCGTCGACGCCGGTGAGCTCGCCGAGCAGCAGCGCCCGCCCGTCGCCCAGGCGCGGGTTGTAGTAGCCGAACTGGTGGCCGGCGTAGGCCTGCGCCACCGGCCGCGCGCCCTCGGGGACGGCGGTGCCGGTGAGCAGCGCGACGCCCTCGGAGCTGCGCAGCGCATCGGCGTCGAGGCCCAGTTCGGCGGCGAGGGGCTCGTTGAGCGCGAGCAGCCGCGGGTCCGGCGTCTCCGCGGCCTGCCACGGCAGCGCCATCTCCGGCAGCGCGGAGGCGAAGCGGTCGCCGAGGGCGACGGTCAGGGCGGGAGCGACGCTCATCCTCCCGAATGTACGGACGCCACGGGCCGCGGGCCCGTCGTCTGCGACGCTGCGGACGTGACGGTCGAGCTGAGCCCGGACGACCTCCGCGCGGTCGCCCGCTACGCGGCGGAGAGCGCGCGCGAGGTCCTCCCGCTCGCCGAGTCGGCCTCTCCGGGGGACCGGCGGCCACGCGCGGCGATCGAGGCGGCGGAGGCCTTCGCCGGCGGTGCCGACCGGACGGTCCTGCAGCGGACGGCCGGGCTGGCCGCGCACCGGGCGGCCGCGGAGGCTCCGACGGCGGCGGCGCGGGAGGCCGCCCGTGCCGCCGGGCACGCCGCGGCCGCGGCCTACCTGCACCCGCTGGCGAGGGCGACGCAGGTGCGGCACGTGCTCGGGGCCGCGGCACACGCGGCGCGCGCGGCGGAGGTGGCCGCCGGAGGGGACGAGGCCGTCGGGGACGAGTGGGTCGAGCGGGCACGGCAGCGGGCGACGCCGGCCCTGGTGGCGGTGCTCCGGCGCTATCCGGCCGCCCCGTCCGGCGGGAACCGCGCGAGCCGGCTGCTGGCCGCGCTCGACACCGCGCTGCGGGCGTGAGCCGCCTCAGCGGCGGAGGCGGTCCTGCGCGTGCCGCAGCACGGCCCGCAGCAGCCGGCCGGCCGACGGCGGCGGCGCCGTCAGCCGCGACTCGACGGCGGCCAGCCGCGCCTCCAGGTCGGTGACCGTCGCCGGGCCCGCGGCCGGCGGCGGGGTCGCGGCGAGCTGGGCGAGGCCGTCGGTCAGCCCGGACACCAGGCCGGACACCTCGTCCGGGCGCAGCTTGACGGTCCCGACGCACAGGTCGTCACGCCAGATGCTCAGGTTGAGCAGGCCCTGCGCCGGGTGCGCGGAGACGCGGACCGCGCGGGTCCGGTCGCGCGCGTCCCACACCCATCGAGCCCGCGCCGGCAGTGCGGTGACCGTCATCACCCCATGATCGGCCCCGGTCGCCCGGAGGGCCAGGAGGAGCGGTCGCGCGTCAGACCTCGGCGGCGACGCCGGGATCGAGCCAGCGGACGCGCCGGCGGACCTCCTCCGGTGCGGCCGCCAGGTCGCGCTCGGCGCCTTCCCGGCCCTGGCGGAAGTGGCTCCAGCCCTCGTGGTGCACCGGCACGACGACCCGCGGCGCGGTCAACCGGACCACGGCCGCGGCCTGCCGGCCGGTCATCGAGTACCGCACCGGCCCGCTCACCGGGAAGCGGACGCCGCCGAGGTGCAGCACGGCGACGTCGACCCGCAGCCGTTCGGCGACCTGCCGCAGCCCGCTGAACGCCACGGTGTCTCCGGAGATCCACAGGACGCCGTCGGTCCGGCCCGGCTCGCGCACCGCGAACCCGACGACGTCGCCGACGACCGGGCGGCTCAGCGGCGGGCCGTGCCGCGCCGGGGTGGCGACCACCTCCAGCGGCGGGCGGCCCGGCCCGTCGAGCACCGTCGTCTCCCAGGGGCGCAGCCCGCGCGCGCCGCCGCCGAGCCGGCGCGCGCCGGAGGCGGTCGTCACGACCACCGGCACCTGCGCCAGCAGCGCCCGGCCGGCGTCGTCGAGGTTGTCGGCGTGGTGGTCGTGGGTGAGCAGCACCGCGTCGACGGGCAGGACCTCGCCCGGGGACAGGGCCGGACCGCCCGTCTTCGTCGACCCGGTGCCCCAGCCGAAGGAGTAGTGCCGTCCCGGCGGGTCGAAGGTCGGGTCGGTGAGCAGCCGGTGGCCGCCGACCTCCACCAGCAGGGTCGGGCCGCCGACGTGCGTCAGGCGCACGTCACTGCGCACCGGCGACCGGGGACCGGGCGCCGGTGGCGTGGGCCAGCGCCCAGTCGAGGACCTCGTCGGCGATCCGCTCCCAGCCCGGCGCGGCGGGCAGCAGGTGCGGGTAGCCGGGGTACTCGCGGATCTCGGTCACCGTGTCGCCGCGGTAGTGCTTCGCGTTCGACCGCTGGATCGCCGGCGGCATGATGTGGTCCTCGCCGCCGGACACGAACAGCAGCGGCGGGCGGGCGTCGTTCGCGTAGTCGACGTGCGCGTCCTGCGGGCCGGGCATCAGGTTGGCCAGCACGGAGTTCCACAGGATCCGGCCCGACGCCGGCACGTGGTAGCGCCGGTACAGCGCCCGCGACTCCTCCTCGCCGAAGGTGTTCGTGAAGGCGTAGTGCCACTGCTCCTCGGTCAGCCCCACGGCGCGGTGCCGGTTGGCCGGGTTCCTCAGCACCGCCCACGTCGAGCGCAGCTGCGACAGGGGGACGACCTTCACCCCCTCGGTCGGCGCCGAGTTGAGCACCACCCCGACGGCGCCGAGCCCGCGGTCGAGCAGCAGCTGGGTGATCGTGCCGCCGGCGGAGTGCCCGACGAGCACCGGCGGGGACCCGAGCCCACCGACGACCTCGGCCAGGGAGTCGACGATCTGCGGCAGCGTCACCTCGGCGATCGGCGTCGGGTCGGCGTTCAGCGCCTCGACCTCGACCTCGAAGCCCGGGTAGGTCGGGGTGAGCACGCGGAAGCCGCGCGCCTCGTAGTGCGTCCTCCAGTGCTCCCAGCTGCGCGGGGTCACCCAGAAGCCGTGGATCAGGACGATGGTGTCCGGCGCGGACGGCTGCGTGCTCACGGTCGCTCCTCGGGGGTGGTGGCCGGTCAGCCGGAGCCTGGCAGCGCGCCGGGCCGGGGACCGGGCCGTCCGTGCACGACTCCGGTCCCTGGCTGCACCCGCGGGCGGGTTCCGGTCACGGCACCGCTCTGCCAGGCTCGACGGCGTCCACGGGGGACGTCAGCTGCCCGAGGCCCAGGGACGGCGCGATGCTGCTCTTCGACACCACCCCGCTCCCCCGCGCCGACCGCGCGGAGGCCTTCCGCGCCGCGATGCAGGAGGCGTCGGCGGCCTGCCGCGTCGAGCACGGCGAGGAACCCGCGGCGATGCAGGCGCGCATGCAGCTGTTCCCCTACGGGACGGCCGCCCTGCTGGCCACCGACGCCACCCGCTTCCGGATGGTGCGCACCGCGCGGCACGTCGCCCGCGACGACGCGGCCGTGGTGTGCCTGGCCTTCCAGCACCGCGGCCGCGGCGAGTTCGCCCAGCTCGGCCACGAGCAGCACGTGCGCGACGGCGACCTGATGCTCGTGGACACGACCGCGCCCTACGGGTTCGGCTGTGCCACCGGCGGCGGGTCCCGAGCGCTGCTGGTGCCCCTCGACCAGCTCGGCCTGCCGGTCGACGTCGTCCGCCGGGCGACGCCGCGGCTGCGGGCCAGCCCGCTGCACGACCTGGTCCGCGCCCACCTGCAGCGGATCGCCGACGACGCCCCCGAGCTGTCGGCCGACCCGGGCGCCGCCGCGCTGGGCGCCGCGACCGTCGAGCTGGTGCGGGCGCTGGTGGTGTCGGCGGCCGGGGACGGGCGGCACGGGCCCGGGGTGCGCGAGGACACGCTCGTGACCCGGGTGCGGGCGCACGTGGCGCGGCACCTGACCGATCCCGGCCTCACCCCCGCGGCGGTCGCCCGGGCCCACGGCGTCTCGGTGCGCCAGCTCTACAAGGCCCTCGCCGCCGCGGGGGTCAGCCTCGAGCAGGAGGTCATCACCCAGCGGCTGGAGGCGGCGCGCTCGCGGCTGTCCTCTCCCGCCGGCCGCCGGCGGTCGGTCGCCGCGGTCGCGCGTGCCTGCGGGTTCACCGACCCCAGCCACTTCGCCCGCCGGTTCCGCGGCGCGTACGGCGTCAGCCCCCGGGAGTGGCAGCGGGCGGCCGGCGGTCACTGAGCGCGTCCTCGGGCGTCCGCCGGACCCGCTGCTCGCGCACGGGAACGCCCACCTCCGCGCACCGGCCGCCGCGGGCGAGGTACGCGGCGACGTTGGCCGGCCGGTAGGCCCAGTCCTGGCGGTACCGCAGAGCGGCGGTCGAGGCGAGGGACTCGGTGCGCGGGTGCGTGGTGCCGATCGGCCGGCGCCGGCGCGGGAGGAGCCGGTGGAGACCGGTCCGGGACTCCCGGAGCTCCCCGCAGGGGTCCGGCGCGGGGTGCGGGCGGTCGTCGTCGGGGCCCTTCCCGGCCGGGAGGAACGCGTCGGGCGCGAAGCCCAGCCCGCACTCGCGGGCCCGCTCGACCATCCACAGCAGCGCGACGTCGGACAGCGACGTGTCGCGGTACCCGCCGCCGACGGCGGAGTGGGCACCGGCGAACCAGACCTGCTCCAGCCGCTGGCCGGGCGGGTGGGTGTCGTCCCAGTGCGGCTCCCACAGCGTGGGCCGGAACGCGCGCCGGAACTCGTCCACGGCCAGCGCCTGGAAGGCGTTGCGGACCGTCGAGCTCAGCGTGGTGTCGTGGAACGCCCACCGCCGGTTGAGCCACCCGAAGCCCCGGACCGGGAGGCCGAGCGCGCCGACGGTGTCCCAGACGCCGATGAAGGTGATCTCGGGCTCCCAGGAGTAGGAGCGCCGGTACAGCCGGGCCTCGGTGCCCCGCGGGTGCGCCTCCCGGCAGCGGTAGAGCTCGTAGGCCTCGTCGAGCCGGTCGGCGTGCCGGCGCTCGAGGACGCCCGCGGTGCGGACGAGGCCGGCGGTGCTGCGGGCGGTGAAGGCCCCACGGCTGAAGCCGAAGAACCACAGCTCGTCGCCGGGCTCGTAGTTCTCGACGATCGTGCGGTAGGCGTCCTTGACGGCGCGGGACAGGCCGACGCCGAACGCGCCCCCCCGGAACCGCTCCCCGCGCGCGGTGCCGACGCCCCGCAGGTAGTAGATGCACTGCCGCACCCCGTCCTCGCCGGTGGGCGCGATCTCCAGCGCGACCTTGGTGACGTTGGTGGGGCAGGGCCAGCCCTCGGTCGCCTGGTCGGGCGTGTTCCAGGTGCCGTCGCAGCAGATGACCAGTCGCTTCGGCACGGCGCCTCCCGCGGGTCACGGTGCTGGGGTCATGGTGCTCCCCCGCGCTCCGGCCGACAAGGCCCGCGCGCCGGGCCTCGCTCCGCCGACCCGTCGCGCGCCTCGCTTTGCCGACTCTCGGGAGGGCGAGCACCCTCTCCTCCACGGGGCCCGAGACGAGGGGGCGCGCATGAGCACTCCGGCCCGGCACTCCGTCTGGCGGCGCATGCCGGTCGAGCAGATGGAGGACGAGGAGGAACGCACCGCCGGCGGCAGGCTCGCCAAGAGCCTGGGCCTCTGGCAGCTGACCGCGATCGGCGTCGGCGGCATCATCGGCGTCGGGATCTTCTCCCTCGCGGGGCTCGTGGCCGCCGGGGACGCGGACAACGAGGGCGTCGGTCCGGCCGTCCTCATCGCCTTCCTCATCGCCGGCCTGGCGTCGGCGGCGGCGGCGCTGTCCTACGCCGAGTTCGCCGGCATGATCCCGCGGGCCGGTTCGGCCTACACCTACGGCTACGTGGCCCTCGGCGAGATCGTCGGCTGGTTCATCGGCTGGGACCTGCTCCTGGAGTACATCGCCATCGTCGCGGTCGTCGCGATCGGCATCTCCGGCTACCTCGGGGAGCTGCTCGACAACCTCGGGCTCACCCTGCCGACGTCGCTCACCGCCTCGGCCGAGGAGGGGGGCGTCGTCAACGTCCCGGCCGTCCTGATCTGCCTGCTGGTCACGTTCATCCTCAGCCGCGGGACGAAGACCTTCGGCCGGTTCGAGCTGGTGGCCGTGGGGATCAAGATCCTGCTGATCCTCGGCATCATCGGGCTGGGCGTCTTCTACATCGAGGCCGGGAACTACGACCCGTTCCTGCCGTCCGGTTTCGGCCCGGTGCTCACCGGCGCGGCCACCGTCTTCTTCGCGGTCTTCGGCTACGACGCCATGAGCACCGCCGCCGAGGAGGCGGAGGACGGCAAGCAGCACATGCCGAAGGCGATCATCCTGTCGCTGGTCATCGCGATGCTGCTCTACGTCGCCGCGACGCTGGTGCTCACCGGCATGCAGGACTACCGGGACATCGACCCGACCGCCGGTTTCGCCTCGGCCTTCGAGGGCGTGGGCCTGTCGGTGGTCGCCAGCATCATCTCGGTCTTCGCCGTGCTGTCGATCCTGACCGTGATGCTGACCTTCCTGCTCGGCGTCACCCGCGTCTGGTTCTCGATGAGCCGCGACGGGCTGCTGCCCCCGTGGTTCGCCAAGGTGGACCGCAGCGGCACGCCGCAGCGGGTGACCTGGATCGCCGGCATCGGGTCGGCCGTGCTCGCCGGCGTCTTCCCCATCCGCGCCGTGGCCGACCTGACGAACATCGGCATCCTCTCGGCGTTCATCGTCGTCTGCGTCGCGGTCATCCTGTTCCGCTACACGCGGCCGGACACGCCCCGGTCGTTCCGCCTGCCCCTCATGCCGGTGGTCCCGGCGTTCGGGGTCGTCGCGTCGCTGTTCCTGATCTGGCAGCTGCCGTGGGAGACGTGGGCGCGCTTCGGGGTCTGGCTCGTGATCGGCTTCGTCATCTACTTCACCTACGGCCGCAAGCACTCGCTGCTGAACCCCGACAGCCCGCACCACCGGGCGCGGCAGCCGGACGCCTGACCCTCAGGGGCGCAGCGCCTGGCTCTCGCGGTAGGAGAGGTCGCGGACAGCGCGGAACAGCGCGACCGGCTGCAGGTCGTCGGCACCGACGGTCGGCAGGAAGCGCAGCTCCTCGGACTCCGCCTCGGACAGCGGCGCGCCCAGGGTCAGCCGGCCCCACCGGGTCCAGCCGCCGGTGAGCGGCGCCGCGAGCAGCTCCCAGCCGTCGCCGTCGCTCCGCGCGCCGAGCACCACCGTGCGGCCGCTGCCGGTGCGGTAGGGCAGCACGGAGGAGTACGTCCGGCCGAGCGGCGCGGGCAGGAAGAGGTGGCGCAGGCCGGGCGGGCCGCCGGAGGTGTTGACCAGCAGGTCCAGCGGCCCCCCTCCCCTCCCCAGGCCGGGGAGGCGGACGGCGAGGCCCACGACGTCGGGCAGCGGCTCGGGCAGCCCGACCCCGCGGGAGACGCGGACGACGACGTCGTGCCGGCCCGCCTCGTCGAGGAGCCGCGCGCCCCAGCCACCACCGCCGTCGGTGGCCACGGTGCCCGACGACGCCTGCCCACGGGGGTGGAAGACCCGGGCACCGCGCACCGCCGTCCCCAGGGCGAGGGCGGACGCCGTGACGGCACGGGGCAGCGCGAACAGGTCCATGCCGTCCCGCTACCCGGCCGCTCCCCCGGTGACGCCCTCCTCCACGGAGGGCTCGTCGAGGAACGCGAGCACCATCGGCAGCAGCCAGTCCAGCCGGTCGAGGACGCCGCTGCCCGGTGGCATGAAGTGCGTGGTCCCCGGCAGGACCGCCAGGCGCGCCGTGGACAGGCCGGACAGGTCGCCCATCCCGCCGCCGCCGAGGAGGCGGAACAGCTCCACGGCGGACTCGGCGCGGACGGCGTCGGCGTCCCCGGCGACGACCATGGCCGGCGCGGCGATCCCGCGGATGTCCTCGGCCGGCCAGTCGAAGGGGGTCTCGTCGAGGGTCTTGAGCTTCTGCACCAGGACCGGGAAGTGCGCCGGGTCGGGCGCGAGCTCCTGGTAGGCGGCCTCCATCGGGGAGCCGGCGAACAGCTCGGGCGTGATGGACGGGATCATCTCGAGCAGCTCCGGCTGCGTCCCCGCGCTCGAGTGGCTCGCGGAGACGACCACCAGCCGGCGGACGACGTCGGGGTGGCGGACGGCCACCTGCAGCGCGGCGGCACCCCCCATGCTGTAGCCCACGACGTCGGCCGGGCCGGTGCCGAGGTGCGCCAGCAGGCCGGCGGCGTCGTCGGCCATGCCCTCGTAGGTGAGGGGCCGGTCGACGTCGGCGGTCCGGCCGTGCGCCTGCAGGTCCGGCACGACGACCTGCCGGGTGGCGGCCAGCACCGAGACCAGCGGCGCGAGGTCGCCGGCCGACATGTAGGCGCCGTGCAGGAGGAGGACCGGCGCCGCGCTCGTGCCCGCCCCGTGCACCTCGTAGTACATCTGCAGCCCGTTCACCGGGGCGTACCCGGTCGTCGGCGGTGCGGCATCGGTCACGGCGTTCCTCCTCGGTGGTCCCCGCGGCAGGGGCATCGTCGCGCAGCCGGGCCGTGGTGTCGTGCTCGTCAGCTGGCGCACGCCGACGGTCTCCCCGACCGCGTCGGCGGGGAGCCGGCTCGGTCAGGAGGCGGCGGTGCGCTGCCGCTCGTGCCGGCGCAGCCGGGCGAGCACGTCCCCGACCAGGAGCCGGACGTCGACCTCGGTGTACACCCGGCGGGCCGCCGAGCCGGCGATCCGCCCCGGCCGTCGCCCAGGTGCTCGACTCGTCGCTGGGTGCGACCGGCCGCCGCCCGTCCCGAGAGCCGCCGCGCACCCGACGTGGACCGCCGGCCGCTCCGGCCCGCCGACGAGGGGTTGGTCGGGGACGGCAGGTGGTGGGCCAGCGCGACGAGACCGTCAGTCCCCGGCCCGGTCGTCGTCGACGACCACCCGGCAGTGGGCGGCGACGGGCAACCGTGTACGTGGCGGCACGGGGGTCCTCCCGGGGGATCAGCGGGTCGACACCGTGTACCCGTTGCCGTCGGGATCGGTCATGAGCACCCGCCCGTCGCGGGCGGTGCCCACCCGGGTCGCCCCGAGCGAGACCAGGCGCTCCACCTCGGCCCGCAGGTCGCCGTCGGCCGCGAGGTCGAAGCGCCAGCGGTCGTCGCCGGCCGGCGGCTCGACGGGCGGGCCGCCCCAGGTGACCTTCGGGCCGCCGTGCGGCGAGCGGATCGCGGTCTCCTGGTCCTGGTCCCAGACCAGCGGCCAGCCCAGCGCCCGACTCCAGAAGTGGCCGACCGCCTGCGAGCCGTCGCACGCGAGCGCTCCGACGAAGCCGCAGTCGGCGAGGAACCGGTTGCCGGGTCCGATGACGCAGAACTCGTTGCCCTCGGGGTCGCCGAGCACGACGTGGTCCTCCTCCGGGCGCTGACCGACGTCGACGTGCCGGCCGCCCAGCGCGAGCGCCCGCTGCACCGTCCGCCGCTGGTCCTCCAGCGACGTGCTGGTCAGGTCGAGGTGCCTCCGGTTCTGCGTGGCCTTCGGCTCCCGCGTCGGCACGAAGCGGAGCCGGAAGCCGGTGTCGTCGGTCGGCACGAGCGCGGCGCCGTCGGGCTCCCACCCCAGGACGCCGGCCCAGAAGCGCGCGAGCCGGAGCGGGTCGAGCGCGTCGACGTCGAGCGCGACGAGGTCACAGGCCATGGGCTCCGCATCTCCGATCCGCCGACCCGGGCGCGGGCAGGGCAGCGACGCTAGGACGTTCCCGCGGCGGGACGCAACGCGGTTCCGCCGGCCACCCGCGCCGCGGCCAGGCGCTCGGTGAGCCAGGCGTCCCGGTCGCCCAGCGCGGCTCTCGCCATGCCGGTCGGGTGGCCGGTGAAGCCGTGCGGCGACTCCGGGTAGACGCGGAGGTCGACCTCGTTGCCCGCCGCGGACGGCCGGGCGGCCATGACCAGGTTGTCCTCGAGCAGGATGTCCAGCGCCCCGACGACCAGCAGTGTCGGCGGAAGGCCGTGCAGGTCGCCGAAGACCGGGGAGACGTCGGGGGCGGTGCGGTCGGCGACGTGGCCGACGTGGGCCTCGAGGAAGTACTCGCCGGCGATCCGGCGGCCCGTCGGGGTCCGGCCGCTCAGGTCGTGGGTCCCGAACTGCAGCACGGCGCCGCAGACGCGGTCCGCGAGGCCCCGGTCCCGCAGCCGGAGCAGCGTGGTGACGGCGAGGGTGGCTCCGGCCGAGCTGCCGCCGATCGCCAGCGCGGTCGTGCCCAACCGGACCCCGGCGTGGTCGAGGAGCCAGAGCGCGGCGGCCTCGCAGTCGTCGGGCGCGGCCGGCCAGGGGTCCTCGGGGGCGAGCCGGTGCTCGACGCCGACCACGGCGATCCCGAGCGACTCGGCGAGCGCCGCGTCGCGCGCGTCCCCGCCCGCGGCGGACCCGAGGGTGAAGCCGCCACCGGGGACGTCGAGGTACACGCCGCGGAGCTGCCGGGTCGCCGGTGACGCGATCCGCACCGGGACCGCCCGCCCGGATGCGTCGGCGACCTGCTCGACGGTGACCCCCGCGGTCGGCGCGGCCGGGACCTGCTGGGCGCGCGCCTCCCGGAGCTCCTCGAGGGACGCCGGTCCTCGCCGCTCCCCCCGCGCGGCGTGGAACGCCCGGCTCCCCGCCACGTGCCCGGCGAGTCCTGCCGCGACCAGGCAGTCCAGTCCGACCCGCACGCGCGCTCCTCGTCCGGCCGGACTCAGCCGTGCAGGGTGGGCCGGTAGACGAGCTCCTGGATGCGGCCGTCGAGCGTTCGGGCCTCGAGCAGCTCGAGGTCGAAGTCGGCCGCACCAGCGAAGACCGGCTCCGCCCCGGTCCGGCCGGTGATCACGGGGAAGACCGACACCTGGACGCGGTCGACCAGACCGGCGGCCATCAGCGCCCGGTTCATCGACAGGCTGCCGTGCGAGCGCAGCGGCACGTCGGACTCCGCCTTGAGCCGCGCGACGACGTCGACGGCGTCACCGCTCACCAGCGTCGCGTCCGGCCAGTCGAGGGGTCCCTCGAGCGTCGTCGACACCACCGTGGTCGGCATCGTCCTCATCCGGGTGTTCACCGGGTCGTCCACCTCGGAGGTCTCGGTGAGCGGGCCCAGGACCTCCACGAACTCCCGGAACGTGGTGGCCCCGAGGACCATCCGCTGGTCGCCGGAGTACGCGGCGAGGCGGCGGTCGAGGAACTCGGGGCCCTGCTTGCCCCAGTAGCCACCCCAGTCGCCGCCCTCGCCGTAGGAGCCGAAGCCGTCGAGGCTGCAGAAGACGTCGAAGGTGTAGACGGCGGTCATGGGGCCCTCCTCGTGTGCGGTCGGTCGTCCGCTCGGGAGACAGACCGCGGACCACGGCCGGACTCATCGCCGTCGGCGGTCCCGCGACGTCGAGGCGCGGCAGCAGCCGACCGCCACGCTCCTGCAGCCCCGCGCCCGGGCCCGCGGTCGTACGCGACCGCGGGCCCAGGCCCAGGACCGCAGGAGCGGCCGGCGCGTCAGCCCGTGAACTCGAGGAAGTCCGCGCAGAAGTCCCGGCCCTCGGTCTCCAGGTGCCCGTTGATCCGGAACGCGCCGTCGACGACGCCGACGAACTCGTCGTCGTCCGGGTCACCGGGCGTGCCGTTGTAGTCGACGATCACGGCCTCCCGGACGTGCCCCTGGTCGACGAACAGCAGTTCGCCGTCCGACCCGTAGACGCGCTGCCTGAAGACGGTGTTGAAGCTGACGGTGATGGTCCCGTCCCCGTTGTCGACGATGCGCAGGTCCTTGTCGAAGAAGGTGTTCGTGACCGTGAAGGTCCCGCCGGTGTCCGGGTTCGTGTAGACGTCGGTCGACGTGCCGCGCGCGGCGAGGTACGGGAACTCGCTCCCCCGCACCTGCTCGAAGAGCTCGAGGTCCGCGGTGTACGAGTGCACCACCGGGTTCTCCGGGGTGAAGCCGCAGAACTCCGTGAACTCCGGGTCATCCGCCGGCGGCAGGAGCTCGGTGGAGGACTCCTGCACCGGCTCCCACACCGAGGTGGGCGGCGCAGCCTGCGCCGGCGAGGCCATCAGTACCAGCGACGTCGCGCCGAGGGCCGAGAGGAGTGCTGTCTTGCGCATGCGACTCACCGCCGTCCGTCGCCCGGCCCCGGTCGGCCGGGACGAGGGCGGATGCTGGCACGCCCCCGGACGTGACGGAAGGGTCCCGGCCACGCTGGTCGGCGCCCTCGACGACGTCGCTCGACCCGGCCCCGGGCAGCGATGGACGCCCTGCCGGGCCCGGTGGGAGACGGCTGAGGAACGCCGGCGCGGCTCACCTGTGGTTCCGGTGGCCGTACGCGTGCCCGTACGCGTGCCCGTGACCGCGGTTGCCGTCGAACCAGGTGCACAGGTCGACCACCCGCGCATCGACGTCGATCTCCTCGGAGGCGAACGAGCCGGTCTCGGGGTCGAAGACGACGTAGAACGTGACGACACCCTTGCGGAAGTACCCCAGGTCCGGCAGACCGGCCGCCTCGAAGGCAGCGGCGTCGACCGGCCCGAACTCCGGGATGGGGTAGAGGATCGCCGGGCCGTACATGCGCGAGACGCTCTCCGTCCCGCCGGCGTGGATCAGCTCGGACAGAGCGCCGGAGACGTCGAGCTCGTCGATCACCTCGCCCGTGTCCTGACGGCTGAGGTCGACGGTCTGCTCGCCGCGCCTCTCGAACAGGAGGTCCCCGTCGGGGAACGTGGTCTCGCGCCCCTCGACGTCGGCGACGTCGCCGGTGGTGATGGTGACGGTCGTTCCGCACGCCGAGATCTCGACCGGGTCGTAGAAGCCGGGACGCAACTCCTCGATGGGCACCCAGCCGGCGTCGTCGTCCGGCGCCGCTCCATCGCCGTGGGCTCCTGCCGGCGACGCGGTCAGCGCCATCGTCCCGCCGACGACCAGGACGACGCCGAGACGTGCGAGACGGTTCATGGGGGGCTCCTCACTGAGCGGTGTCGACCTGGAACAGGTCTGTTGACCGACGCAGGGCCCTGATGAGCCTCCCCCTGACCCCGCGCAGACTGTGAGCTGCGTCACAAAGCCTGTCCAGGGGCGTCCTGCGCCCGGAGGGGCACCGTGGTGGTCGCCCCGCCAGCCGTCACGAGGAGCAGGTGGCCGTTCACGGTGACAGCGGTCCCGTGCACCTGGACAGCTCGGGTGGCCGGATCGAGCGCCTGCGGCACTGCCCCGACCCGGATGACCGGACACGCGCCGCCGTCGTCGACCCGGTCAGGCGCGACCGTGTTCCCGGAGGCGTGCACCGGCGACGACCCGCTGTCCCGCCGGCCCGGGCCGATCCGAGGTACTCAGCGCCTGGTCTCGTACCTGGTCAGGACCACGCCGTCAGGGAACGTGCGGGTCTCCAGCAGGTCCAGCTCCACCCAGTCGTCCAGGGCCGTGAAGAACGGCGTGCCGCCACCGACCAGGACCGGATGGGTGACGATCGCGTACTCGTCGATCAGCCCGTCCCGCATGGCCGCCGCGGCGAGGGTGGCGCCGCCGATGTCCATGGGGCCGCCGTCCTCGGCCTTGAGCCGGGTGATCTCGGCGACCGCGTCGCCGGTGACCAGGCGGGTGTTCCCGTCGACCGTGCGGGTCGTCGAGGAGAACACCACCTTCGGCATGTCCCGCCAGCGGCGGGCGTACTCGATCTCCGCCGGCGTGGCACCCGGCTGCTGGTCGGCGGTCGGCCAGTGGGAGCTCATCGCCTCCCAGAGCCTGCGCCCGTACAGCGCCGTGCCCGTCGCCCCGACCCGGTCGGACCACCACTGGAACAGCTCGTCGCTCGGCACACCCCAGCCGAGGTCGTCGCCGGGCGCGGCGGTGTAGCCGTCCAGGCTCACGTTCATGCCGAAGGTCAGTCGTCGCACGGTGTCAGCCTCCCGTGGGTCGGGGTCCGGAGTACGGACCGGCACGGCGCGGAGGAGTCATCGGCCAGGCCGCACCGGGGGCCGGAGTCCGACGACCGGACCGGACCGCGGAGGACGCCGTGCTGGCTCCTGCGGGCTGCGGAACAACCGAAGGACGGGGACCCCGCCGGACCTGGAGGCGCAGGTCAGGCGGGGGACGACGGACGAGTCGGCCTGTACGCCGGGGACGGATCCCGGGATGTGGATCACTGTTGGCTGCCGCCGGATGCACCCACTGACCTGCGGATTCACCGTTGGCAGCCGCTGGTCAGGGTGGCCCGCGATTGACCCTGCTGAGGAACGATTGAGGAACGACCCGGCGAATCCAGCCACCTTGGCGGTCCCTGGTTGGTAACCGTGCGGCCTCCAGGAGGACTAGCAGGTCAGGACCCCAGATCGCCTGCCGAGAAAAACGACGCGGCTCACGACACCAAAGAGGTCCGTCACCCGCCTGCGATCGCGCGGCGTCCGCGTCCCAGCCTTCCAAGCGGCCATGCCGGTTCGATCCCGGTCACCCGCTCCACGCAAGACCGCAGGTCAGACGGCACATTAGTCTTGCAGGAGGAGTCCAGGAGGACTCTCCGGAAGGCCCGCTACAACCCCATTTTGACCCCTGTTTTCCGCTGCGTGGGTCATGTATGGGTCACGCCCTCGCCTTCGATGGCCTGGTGGGCAGCGCCTCGGGCCGCCGGTCAGAGCCCGTGACCCACGTTGGGTCACGGGCCAGCTCCTCGGGACCTGTCGTCAGACACGAGCGCTCAAGACGACGCGGGGCGACCGCACCTTGAGGGCTGGAGGCGGCGCAGCACCCTCACGCTCGCGATACGCACCATCGGAGGCGCTGGCGCATCCGGCGCTCAACACGGCTGTTGTCCGTCAGCACCTTGAGCGCATGGACGCCCAGAGCCTCGGGAGCGCCCCGGAAATGAGTGCTGCTCGCACATTACGACCCGCAGAGCAGCGCCCAACTGCCCCCTGCCGATACCTCAGCTACAGCCGACTAGTCACCACTCCGACCAGGCCGCCCCCTCGCTGTGGCCTGGTCTACGGAACGCAGGGGACGAGGTTCACGCAGTCTCACGGCTGAGTCATCTAGCTAGGACTCATCTGAGACGCGCATGACTGGAGCCTTTCCGCCGGAGCGGCGGATACCGAGGTCCTCAATCTGCTTGGCAAGCCATACACTTACGGGATCACTGTCGGGCTTCAGTTCGATGGCCGTAGGAAACTCGAACTCCTGAAGTTCATCACGCTCAAGCCCTAGCCCGCAGACTAGGCAGTGAAAGTCGACGGGATAAGCAGTACGCAGGATCCCGGTACCGACACCTGCCTCGTCCCTCAGCACATGGCCTCGTTCAATTTGGCATGACAGATAGCCAACCTGTGCGCACACAGGGCACGCATGCGGTTGGTCCTGCTCGTCAGTCATGAAGCTTGCGTACTGGCCGGATAGGGAGGCCAGGACGACGCTGCGGGCACTCTCATCGAGCCGGCCAATGAGCGCGGCGAGTCGTGCTCGCGCCATCACCTGCTTGGCAGCCACTATGCGCCGGCGCTCGGTCGTGGCTTCATTCAGTAGCTCAGACGCCAGTGAAGCCAAATCATCCCCCCAAAACTTGGCCGGGTCGGCCTTCCGGATGGTCAACAAGCCATCCACGTACCGGAGCATCACGAGCACGGCCGAGCGCAAATCGTCGCAATCCACAAGACCCATGTGAGCGGCGGCATTGCGGACTCGAAACACGACGGAATCGGTTGCCTGACGCCACGTGAGGCTGGGATGGAGGTGAACGGCCATGGCTACCGCATCAGGTGCAGACAGAGTCTTTACCTCTGTCGGCGCCTTGGCGGATAGATGGCCGAGATCGGTCAGGTGGAGAAGGGAATCTCGATCGCCACGCTCACTAAGTAGCGCGGGACTCGTGGCAGCAATCAAACTCTTGCTCAGTAGCTCAATCGCGCACCCGATTGAGATTGCAGTGAGCTCTTGATCACTGGGGTCCTCGGAGCTGAACCTAGATAGGGCGCGGCGGGCGTGGACACAGCCTGATGTCCATAGGTGTCTGGGGAGACCCTTGTGGTCGTATGAGAATATCGGGCCAACGGGCCAACGAGAGCCAGTTTGGGCAGGGGCGTCCTGCGTGGCGTCACCGCTCGGTTCTGTCGTCATCGCCGCCTCAGCACAGCACAGCGGCCGAGCCGCCAGTGGACACCTCGCCGGTTGGGTGACCTGATCGTCGTCCACCGCCATGTACAGGACGATGTTCAGCAGACTTGCACTCAAGCAGGATCCCAGGGGGCAACACTGGTTGACGGGAAGGCGGCATGACGGCCGAAGCGCCGCTGTCGTTCCGGTGCCGCGCACCCGTGCCAAGCGGGTCGCTTAGCGGCTGCCGCGTCCTCGTCCTCGGCGGCGCCGATGACGCGGCAACCGCCACCTGGAAACGCGTCCTCGAGGCTGGCGCTGACGTCGGATCAACCCGACCGACTCGGTCACCGACCTGGTACTCGTCCCGGCCCCCGCCAGGCCTACGGACCAAATGGAGGCCTCTTGGCCTTCGTCCTAGATGCCGAGACGTACCCTCTCTCAGCGCAACGCCACTTGGCGCTGACGCGCCATGGGCCAAGGTCTTCTTAAGCACCTCTCCGGCCTCGCCATTCGACACGCGTCGACATCGAAGAACATGACTGCCCCGCCCAGTCGACGTTGCTTCAATAAGAGACGTAGTCGTGCTGCAGTCCACTCGGGCCGGCCCCTGCCACCGCACCGCCAGGCCGTCTTGATGGTGTTCGTGGCGGTTCGCCGCCGTTCTGCGAGCCGACTGGCGTACGGAATCACAAGACGGCGGACGATTTCACGCTGGCGCGATCGAGGTCAATTACAACCCCAACTGCAACCAGGCGTGCGGAGCCGCGTCCGACGCGGGCACCGCCCGACGCCGCGCCTTGCCCGTCCTTGCGTCTCTAGAGGCCGTCGATGGGCGGCCGTCTGTCATCCGTCGTGCTGGCCAGCGGTGGGACGCGGGCGGTAAGGGGACGCTCCACACCCAGTCTGGAAGACACACGGCGGCCCACCACAAGTACGCGGAAGGACGAGCGGCCGCTGGCGAGTAGCGGTCCTCCGGGGTGGCGCAGGCAGGACTGCGGCCTGCCCACACCGATGTCTGGGCCCACTCTAGGCTCGCGTCGCACAGCCGGCGCGCGCTGAGGCCGCGAGCGACGCAGTGTCGACGCCTACCGAGGGCTTCATGCAGCACGACCCGGTAGCTTCCGAGCAGCGCAGGTGTGCAATCGAAGGAGTTCGAGTGGCGAGCGGACTGCTTACGGCGGATGAGCTTGAGGATGGGGCGGCGGTGGTTGGTGCCCGCTCGCTCGACCGCTTTCCCCCACTCATCTCGGACCTGTCACTCACAGACGCCGCAGGGACCCTAGCGGAGCATGCTGCTGCTTTGATGGCCGCCGGGAAGAGCCATTGGGCCGAAACTCTGACCATGTCCCGTAGCGGCTCCGGGCCTCGACCGGTCATAGTCCTCGCGCCCGCATCCAGAGCCATCTATACGGCGTTAGTAGCCCGGCTTGCACCTGCGTTGCCTGAGCCAAGCCGAGGCGAGGGCGCCTGGGAAGCGCACACTCAATTCGGCCTAGAGGGCCCGCACGGCTATGTCGTCGAGTTGGATATCGCGGCCTGCTACGAATATCTCGACCATTCGATCCTGGCGGACGAGTTGTTGCTGCGCTCCATGGCGCCAGCAGTCGTCGCCGAGCTGGCTGCCGTCCTCCGCGATGTTTCGTCTCGCGGCCGTGGACTTCCTCAGATGCTTAGTGCCAGTGATCACCTTGCGGACGCCTACTTAAGCATCCTGGACCGCCGTCTGATGCGGGATGGCTATGATCTGCATCGTTTTGCGGACGACACTCGAATTACCGCCAGCACGTGGGAAGATGCCAACAGGGTAATCGAGCGCGCGGCCGAGCATGCACGCGACCTTGGATTGATCCTTGCGAGCAAGAAAACCCGCCCATACAAGCGAGAGACCTTGGTGGAACGCAAGGCGGCCGAAGAGGCCTTCTTCGACAAGTACTACCGCGAGGCGCGGAAATCCCTGACTCAGACCCTATTTATCATGTCAGACCCCTACGGTGATATTGAGCAAATGCTACTCGGAGCCGACGTTCTGGAGTCTCGACAAGTCGCTTCCCGCAAGGTGGTCGAGGATTGGGCCACAAGCGTTCAAGCCCAGGATTCCGAAGACCACGTCGATGTCAATCTACGGAACTTCCAAAGTCGCGCTGTGAGCGCGCTGGTACGTGCAACCCAACGACTCGAGGACGAGACGCTGCTCGACCTTGTTTTCTATGATCCACAGCGACTGCAGTCCGTCAGCACATACCTTCGGCGCCGCGCATTGAGCGAGACTTTTTCTGACGAGCATCACTGGAGGACTGTTGGTAAGCTGATCGGCGGCTCGAGGGAGAGTGCGTGGACCTCGCTCTGGTTGCTCAATATCGTTCAGGCGCTTCCGGAGAGCGTGGAACCCGAATACGGGGCAGTCATGACCTGGGTTGAAGAGCGCCTTTCCGACCGGCATGAGGTAGTACGCTGTCAGGCCGCATGGGTTATGGCCAGTCGGCAAGCCTTGCCCAAGGATGCGATAGCCGACCTCTACAGGAGGTCAACCCCTCTCACTCAGAACGGCTTAGCTGCAGCCGTGGCAAAGCAGGCTGACTCTCCTGTCAAGGTTCGCGGAGCCGTCGTCGACGACTCGCCACTGAACAAGGCGGCAGCACAATGGGTAGAACAACAGGCGTCGAGCTAAGCGACCTGACGGCCTCGGGGGAACAATGCCTTCGCAGGGTCGCTGAGCTCAGTGTGTCCGGCGGACCGGAGCAACAATTAGTCACAAGTATCGCGACCGCAGTAGAGGTACATCTTTCTTCAGTCCTGGACCGACTCGTTTCGACGAGTGTGGTAGCCGGGGAACGACTGGGAGCCGCCTTGCTCGCCAAGGTCGGTGACGATCTGCAGCGGACTTGGGACTCACGCGCCAACTGGCTCAAGGAGGGCTTCGGATTGCGGGTCAAGGACGACCCCACATACGGCGACTTCAACTTGGTCGTCGAAGTCCGAAACGCTGTTGTACACGGCGGCGGCCGGCTTACCGACTTCCAGATGAGCAGCATCCATAAGACCGTGGCTCTGCGCAGGGACCTGGACAGACGCTTGGATATCGACGCTACCGCGGAGCTGCGTTTCGGCTCCTCGTCGCTTACTAGAATCGTAGAAGCGGTGCGCAACTACGTTCACTTCTTCGACCGCCACGTCTCCAACAGCTACCCCAGCCTATACTTAAAGGCTGGGGTCAGCTCAAGGTAGGACTAGATCAACAGGACGTGTTGAAGGGTGGAGACAGCCTCGTCGCGATCGTCTACGTCAACCGTCAGCGCCACTCCCTCCAGGGGGAGGAGGACCTCGTCCAAATCTGTGGAACCTTGCTCAGCCTGCGTTGATGAATAGAACGCTAGAAAGCTGTGGGCGGAGTCGGCGTTACGCGCCGCTGTCACTCGACTGAGGAGGTCTCGAGCATAGAGCGGACCCTGCTGCGGCGTGGCAGGCACTTGATCCAGCAGATGTAGTTGACCGTTGGTGTAGCCCATCTCGAACGACACTTGGGTCAGCGTTCCGTCTGGCTTGTATCGACCAGGAACGGTGATGTGGCGTGTGGGTGAGATGCCGGCGATCGCGAGGACTTCCTCGATCCCCGCTTCAAGCGGCGATACGCGCGGCTCACGGACTGGGCGCTCGACGGTTACGAGCTCGCGGAACAACTCGTCAAAGAAGGCGTCGAGCCGGACGTCCTCGTCAAATCGCATGCCGCCCAGTTCCGTGTAGAAGTTCTTCACGCGGCCGCGGCGCTCAAGGCGATTGACGTCCTCCCAACTACCACTTAGAGCCTTACGGCGGTAGTAGTCGATCCACGTTCGGTAGGCGTCGACCTGAAGGTTGAGCCATCGAACCTGCCGCCCGTCGACGTGACCCTGCTCGTCCTCGCCGACGAAGCGAACGATCGAACGCCCTTGCGCCTGCAGGACGAGGCCTACGTTCCGTGGCTCTCGCCGCCGGGGGTCCGCCACATACTTGATCAGGTGCCACGTCAGGGCCACAGCGTCTCTCCCTCCTGGGCGTCTGAGTCGTTCGTCTGGGGGACCGGTGAGGGCCAACCCATGGACCGCTGGACCAGCGCACCCAGGTTTCTACGCCTGTATGACAGGAACGTGAGGACAGCGGCTCCCTGGTCCGCCGTCAGCAGTCTCCTGTCACGTGCGTCCTGCACCGTGCGGCTGACCGCCGCATCGGTGTGGCGCTGAATGCGTTCGATCCACTCGCCGGCGTGAGCCTGTATGACCTGATCGCTAACGAAGGCGTAGCTCGGGGTGCTGTGGTCCCTCGACCCACTGAGCGTGGTCGCGATGTCCTCCTGAGAGCCGGCCAGGCATTGATCGTGGTCGATCAACCAGAGGCCGAGGCTTGGGTGGTAGAGGAGGTTTTCTTCGTGTCGGTCGACGTTGTGCAGCCAAACGTCAAAGACCACGATGCCGGCCGTAAGCACTGGAAAGATGGTGGCCAAGCTGGCCGGGTCGGGAGGTGCAACGTCCTGCCCCTGCAGGGCGATCTGAGCGCTCACCCAAGCGGCCCGGTCTCCGTCGTAATGGCCGACGTCCCCCATCGGCACTGGTAGGCCAAGCACGGTGGCTAAGCGAGCCGCGACCAGCTCGTTCAGCGCTAGATGTGGATGCTCCGGCGTGCTGGGCTTGACGAAGACCCGGCCACTGCCCCACCAGGTGTCGTTGCTGCCGTCGCCAGGCGCGTCCAGTGAGATGATCTCGATGCCGGGCCGTCGCACTCTCATCGGGCCCAACGTTCCTCGCTTCGCTCGGTGGGGACGGGCGGGGCGGTGCCGTCGACGGTCAGGCGATCCTAGAGGTGGGTCTCGCGACGCTCAGGTATGTCAGTCCCCGCCTCACTCGGTGGGACGAGCACCGTCGCCGGGCGTGGCGCTGCGCAAGCGTCCCGCCATGCAGCGGGGTGCGGTGGCGATACAGAGGGAGCTGCGCAGTCTCGGATGGTGGCACTGCCCCAGAGGCCGCCCTAAGGGACGGCTGCCCGGGCACCGCGGTCGCCTCACGCACCCACCATGGCGCGTCGCTGAGCCGCTTTGGAGCGCCACCCAGAGCCGGACCATCGGCACCGGAGACTGACGAGATCAAGGGGGACACACCTCTTGCACCTGCGGCCTCCAAACTCGTGGTGACAAGTCACTGAAGGCTCATCCGCAGCGTCGTCACATGAGAGACAGCGCGAGCCCCGACTACCGAGCCCGAAAACGAGAGCGTGAGAGGCAGCGGCGGGAACAGGAGCGCCGGCGCCGTCTACGAGCCGAGCAGCCGCCGGTCACCAGGGCCGCAAGGACGCCCGACGGTCAGGTGGTCGCTCGGGAGCGACGGGCGGCAGCGCGGACGTGTGGGTGGTGCAGTGGACCGATCACGCCGAGGAGCCGTGGACCGATCCCCAAGTGGTGTTCGGCTACTTGCAGGCACCGAGCCTGGGAGCAGACGCGGGCCACGACGTCGGACCGAACAACAGTCCAGGTGGTCGAGCGGCCGATACAGTTCCGCGTCCCCCTAGCCCCGACGCGGCGAGTCTGGCTAAGGCTTAAGGCCAGTCATACTCCTCATCATCTCCTGGGGCGATCGCAAGGCTGCTCAAATATGCCCGGCAACGAGCGCGTCCTCTATTTCCCTTTGGCGGAATTGATAACTGGCACCAGTCGAACGCAGGATTCCCACCGCGGTTGCCCACCGCAGAAAGGGAACGAATCGAATTGGTATACGGGTCCAGCGCGCCCAAAGAAGGATGCAAGCAAGGAAGTACCTGACGGAGGCAACGGAACCCCACGCCATGCCATAGATTAGCATGGCGCCGAGCGACACGAGCGCACCGAATTGCGGGCCAATAGCCACCGTTCCGCCAGCACCTCCGACCAGGATGAAGGGCACACCGCGAAGGAGTCCGTAGGCCGCATCATTGACAACCACGGCCGCTGGCTCATAAGCCTGCGACTGCTTCCTGCTCGCTGCGAGCCCTATGCCGAAACACATCGCCAGTATTCCGCCAGCCACGCCGCCTACGACGAGACTCCGAACGGACCCCAACGACAACCCGCTCCGTACACCCACTGCTTGACCGACCAGCAGGCCAACCACAACACCCACCAGACTGCAAACCAGAATCAGTGAGAGTGCGCCCAATCTCGCTAGTCCGCGCAGGCTGACAGAATGGGCTTGTGGATCCTTCGACGAGCAACGCAACATGGTAACGAACACCGCGCCCATCAAACCCACAACTACGACCACCGCGGCAAGCGAAAAGGCTGCATCAAGGTGCGGGTATGCCCTTATGTAGTCTTCGACGGCTGCGACCGACCAGATCCTGGGGCCGTCAACAGCCAAATATATTGCAACTAGACCACTGACACACGCAAGGGCGCCGACTCCCTGGTGTGCAACTCGAGTCCACCTTTCGTGCGCAAGCCACCACCTGTCGAGGCGAAGGTCACTCGGCTTTCCTAGGGCACGCTGCGCAGCCAAATGTTGCGCCATGAATCGAAGCGTGCTTAGGACAACCGCCGCGTCCCGAGGTTGCCCTCGGCGCACTGCATTCAAATGCAGCACCCCTGGCAAAAAGTAGCGCACCAGTTCACGATGGACATCGGATTTGGCGCGCACTATTACGGGAGCACCCGGCGCTGAAGCTAGAAAGAGATTATCGGGACGACGACCCGATTTGGCGGCTATCAGCGCGAGTGAAATGTGCCACGGCGTGACGAGACACTCGGCCAATCGTGCCTGAGCGATCGGACCATGAATACCTGCGAGGACGTCGCATACTCGGTGCCAATCAAATTCTTCCGCAGCGGACTCGTGCCGACGCTGAATATAGGCAACCGCGTCCGTCGGAGAGACTTGCTCCATCTCTACAACGGTGGCATCGCGCACTTGCAGACCGAGAGCGGAATAGACGCTTGAGCGACATGTCACCACAAACGTCGCCGGCACGCCTTCTAGAAAGTAGCTATTGAGGCGCGCGACCACTGCAGCCGCCCGTTCGTACGCGGTCCCTTCTCCATCAAGTTCGTCTAAGCCATCCACAACAGGGATCACCTTGTGCCGCTCAACCAGCTCCTTGGCGGTTCTCTTATCGACGCCTCCCTGCGCTATCAAGGCGTCAACCATCCAGGAATCGATTGAAGCTTCCCCATTGAAGCTTGTTGCGGGCAGCCATACCGGGATTGGACTACCCGGCGCCCGACCTCGATTCAGATCTACCACTAATTGCAACGCAAGAGTAGTCTTCCCTGATCCGCGCGCGCCGACGACAACTAGGCGTCGAGGGTTAAGGCTTGCGAAGTAGGTGCTTATGTTCTCGGCCTCGCCGGCGAGTGCACCTCCGGCGGCTTGGTACTGAAGGACCTGTCGCGAGAAGCGCAGGTTAATACGGGCTCCCTCTTGGTCTGTGTCAATCGCCACCATGCGCGAAAGTTCATTGCCCCGCTCCATACCAAAACGTGTAGCTAGCTCGTCGAGGGTCGCACTCAAGCGCGCGGTACGCGCGTCGGCGCGTTCAAAGCGACGGGAGACTAATGCCTCGAGAGCAATACCCCCAACCACGAGGGCAAAAATGTTCGCCCATCCTACAAGATCATCGAACCACTCCTCTCCACCGAACATCTGGGCTCCGGCCAGATAGACGGCTACGACCAATAAGCTGAGCGCTACCAACCACCCGATGAGCGCTCGTCGAGGGCGGTTCATGGGACGCTTCCGCAAAAGGGACCGTCGTTACCGACAGCGAGCAAGGTCCAATCCTCCACGAGAGCTGGCCGTCACGTAGACTTCGGAGATATACCCAAGGTGCCCACTGGCGCTTACGACGCCATACCACAAGTTGGATGTGACCCTGTTAGGATTCCGTCGGGCGCTTAGGGATGCAAGGTTCATGTTGGTCATGCTTGCTCCCTCCGCGAAGCAGACAGCATCAAGCCGTTCACCGTCCGACAATCGTGAACCGTTAAGCATGCATGACGGCTGCTGATCAGCACAGTACGGCTCCAACCTCGTGGAGAGGTAAGCAGGCGTGTGATCCAGGACCAGCCCATCGCCGTTGACGACAACCCTGTTTTGCACCACTATCGTCGCCTTCTCTGCGGTTCCCGGTTGCGGCAAGATGGGATTGCGCCCTTGCATCGGATAAGCGGCCAGTACTGCAAGTGCGCCGAGAAAGAGCACCGCAACAGCGACGGAAGCAACGCGCCTGAACGTAGGGATCGCCTCCGCTAGAACGGGAGCCAGGAATGAGGCTCGAGCGAGCGTCGCAGATGGATGTCTTCAGCGGACTGCCTAGTGACGACAGTGTGCCAGATCGGAGCAACGCAAGGGTGGCAGCCCAACGGTCGGGCGGAGAGCCCTTGAGAGAAGGGCCGGCCGCGGTGTTGAGGGCCTTTGAACCCTTGCGTCTGATCCTCCAGCGCTCAAGAGGTCTACGAGGACCACCTCGGTTGACGCGACATGCGGCTACATCGAGACTGTTTGCCGAGCCTGGTTAGCCAACCATGTGCATCGACGACACGGGGGATCCATGGCAATAAGAGGTGGCGCTGCTACAGGGGGCCCTACGCATCTCGCGATGATCATGGACGGTAATGGGCGATGGGCAACCAGGCGCGGGCTCGAGCGAGTCGAAGGTCATTCGGCGGGTGAGGCTGCCATTCTTGCCGCTGTAGACGCCGCCCTGAGCTCGCAGGTGCCATGGCTGACCCTCTTTGCCTTCTCGACGGAGAATTGGAACCGGCCCGCGGCCGAGGTCGCTTTCCTGATGGACTTCAATCGGCGCGTCATAGATGAGCACGGCGGGTCTTTTCATTCACGCGGCGTGCGCGTCCGCTACATGGGTCGCCCCGAACGGCGCATCCCGCAGGTATTACGCGAGGCGATGCATGACATTGAGGAGCTCACGCGCGAGAACGACGCCATGACTCTTACGCTGGCCTTCAACTACGGGGGGCGAGACGAGATACGAGAAGCGGTTAGGAGAATACTTGACGCTGGCCTATCGAGTTCGGAGATAACAGAGAGTACGATTGCACAGCACATGCAGTATCCTGACATGCCCGACATTGACATGCTTGTGAGGACCGCGGGCGAGCATCGGCTCTCCAACTTCGCTTTATGGCGTCTGGCATACGCCGAGATGGTCTTCTTGCCGACATTGTGGCCAGACGTAACCGAGTCGACTGTTCACGAGGCGATATCGGAGTATAGGCGTCGCGACCGGAGGTTCGGGTCGATAGCATGATCGCTCACTCTGGACGGACAGTGTGGGAGCCGGATGTCCCTGGATGTCCGGATTGGCCGCCGCAGGCCGAAGGAGCCGCTCGCTTATTCATCGATTCCATATTCGAGTCCGCGACCTTGCGGCATGGCGCCGGCAAGCCCACGGCGTTCCGTCGCGCCGTGCGCTCACCGCGACCAAGGTCTTGCCTCTGTCCGAACGATTGAGGCGGGACCGGAGGACTGCGCGCTATCGCTCACTGCGTCCTCGTCCTGGCCTGCAGGAGGCTCCAGTCCGTGGAGGCGTAGCCCTGCGCCGGTCCGACGTCCTGCCCGGCGGCCGGATCCGCGTCAAGCGAGGCACCGGGCGATTGCCCTGCCGAGGGCAGTCGCGGCCGTACTGGCTGAGTACCTAGATTAGCGCGTCGCCGCTGCTCCAGATGCGCTGCCGTCCAGCGCCAACTGCCGGGGCTACGTCGTCCACACAAACTGGGACGCGGTTCTTCGGCGCGCCGCTGACTCCATCGGCCTGCCGGCGGTCCGGCCACACGAGCTCCGCCACACCGGGGCCACCCTGGCCGCTGCCACCGGCGCGATCACCAAGGAGCTCATGCGCCGACTCGGCCACTCCTCCGTGGCCGCCGCTCTGTCACCAGCCCGCCGCAGACGACCGCGACGCCGAGATCGCCCGAGCCCTCGACGCCATGCTGACCGCAGGACATGAGCCATCGAATGGGCGTTCCGGACCCACCACGCCTGCAGGCTCAAGGCATGGTGGGTCACGCATGGGTCACGCCAGACCGCTGGGTCACATGTCGGGCATCGGCCCTCCTCCGTAGGTCGAGGTGAGCCGCTGACCAGCGCCGACATGGTCGCAGCATCCCGCCTTCCAAGCTGGCCACGCCGGTTTTATCCCAAGTACCGGCGCCAAGCGTTCCCGTAGGTCATCTGGCCTGTTGCCTCTTCCAAAGAAGCTTTGGAAGAGCCTCCGAGCCGCCCGTGTGAACCCTTTCAGGGCTCCTGCTTTCGCTGCGTAGGTCATGGATAGGTGACGTCGTCCGGCCCCGTACGGCCGGTGCAGATCCTCGTTTACCCCTCCGCGTGACCACAACTGGTCGCACCGCTAGCGCAAGACTCACCACGGTAACCACCTCCCCCATAGCCGCGACTCGCCAAGAGGCGCAGCACCGCGTCGTGCGAGGACTCTTTTGGTCCGGTCACGGGCAGGTCATCCACCTCGGCGGGCCGCGGCTCTGCGGCGGCCCGGGGCGCGGTCGGCGGAGGCCTGGGGCCTCGGGGACCAGCTGCCGCGGTGCTTGGTCGAGGGTCTAGGGCGGACTCATGACCGTCATGAGTAAGGCGCGGCAAGCCAAGGCCTGTCAACGACGCTGAGCCCACTGCAACCTCGACGCGACTGTCCATGGAGCCGCCCCAACGCTGACGACCACAGGCGCAACTCGACGCATCTGGCGGTCTCCGAACGCGAGGCCGGCCTCCCGTGTCAGGTTGCGGCACTGCGCTACGACCGCAAGACCTCCTAGCGGCACTGCTAGGTCATCGACCGGATATCTCCTGCGGTTTCGGCCTTGAGTGCGGCGCTAGCGTGATCGCGAGGTGCGTCGGTGTCGATGAACGTGTAGTACGCCTTTTCGTAGTCAAGTAGTGGTCGACCTCCGTAGGTCGCTACCGCTTGACCGTCCTCGTGCTCGCGCCAGAGGACGCCAAAGGTCTGCGAATTCATATGTCGGTAAATCTTCACGACTTGAGGCGCTCCGCCAATGGTGTGGTGTTGCCCCGACCGGATCAAATCTCTCAAGACCTCGAGCGGTTCCATGTCCAACGAGGTTGCCTCGGACGCCTTGAGTCGCTGCCTTAACACACCCCCGCCCAAGCCGCCAAGGTCCCCAAGAGCTGTCCATCGCAGGGTTGATTTTCGCCCCGCTGCATCCTTTGCGATGCGTAGGGGAATGCGTTCATACACGCGCTTCTTTGGGTTATAGACATATGTCCACGCCCGGAATTCGCTATAGCGCCACGAGTAGCCCGCCAACAGCAACTGTGTCTGCGACTTTTCTAGAGCCACGGAGTCACGCAGGAAACGCTCGACATCCCTCTTGTCCAACATCTGGTTCAAGATGTTGCGCACCAAATCCGAAGTGTCCGCGATGTCATATCGGCGTTCACGTTGTGCAGGGTTCGACTGGACAGCCTTCGAAATTTGAAGCAGCGCAGGGTAGGCGATGGCCGTGGATCCACAGAAGGCCATCACCGCGTCAGTTCTCGGAAGTTGCAGGATCTTGGGACACGCGTCCCACGTCGCACCGTCTCCGCTTAGACGACTATCCGAGGCGACTACAAACTCCTGAATCTCTCCGACGTTCCTGAGCCAGGCAAAGACGAGCGTCACAGACCCGACAGAATCACATGCCGCAGCAAAGTGCCAGCGACAGGCCGTGGCGAGGTCAACGATTCTTTTCGACATCCCTGGAGAGGGAGGCCCCTCTAGGGCGTGACTCGTCAACTGCTGCCCGCTGAGAGGCGATGGTGGCTCAATGAAGTACTTAATCCCCGACACGACCCAACTACTGGCAGCCGCGGCAGCCTGAGGGCGGTGGACGTGAGGTCGGCAAACGGGATACGGCTTCACGGCCTCGGTCAACTGCGTGACGGGGCTTCCAGTCCCGACCCCTGCTTTTCGCTCGAGCCCGACTCCCACGCCCAACGCGGTCTCAGCCTAGGCCGCACCCCCAGCTGGACATAGGGGCCCATCTCGGCGACGGAGACGGCGGCGATCAAGGCATGGTGTCTTCACCCGCGAGACTGAGCCCCACGTGCACGTCGTTGCTGTCTCGATCTACTCGTCACAACGAGTCGCTGGCCCGACAGTGCATGAGGTGTGTCGCCTCAGGATCCTGGATGCTCCAGTGGCGCTGAATCGGCGGCCTCGGTCAGGCGAAGCAGCCAGTGCCGAGGTCTCAGGAGACGTGCGAGCGAGGCAGCCCCACGGCTGGCTCAGGAGCGACGAACGGAGCGCTGCAACAGGTCGTCGTCCGCCGCTGCCGCCAGCCGAGCCACCTGATCGCGGTGCAGCGTCTGCGGTCGGCCGATGAGCCAGTCGGCCAAGTGCTCCCCCTCGACGTAGGTCACCCCACCGGCGCTCTCGACACGCTGCGGCAACCGAGCCCACACCACGACCACTGGTTCGGGTTGAGGGACGGCCAGGCCGCTCCGTGATGCAAGGGCACGGGCTATTGCAGTTCCGGCGCGTGTCTGCCTTCCACGCTGTCCACGGGCGGTCCACGCCGCGTCCGGGTTGTCCCTCGGCGTGATCGTGGCTCCGGCGTCATCGACGCTCACCACGCCGCTCCACGCCTTGCTGTCGAGCACGAAGACTCCCCGGGGCCGACGACCATGTGGTCGACGTTGCCGGCGCCGGGCCAGTCGAGGTCGTGCAGCACGTGCCAGCCGCAACGCACCAGCGGCCTCAGCACCCGTTCGGTGCTCCGCTCGCCCTCAGCTCCGCTGTTCCAGCTCTCGATGTGCTGCGGCGGCGTCCTCCAGGCGATGACGAAGAGCGCCAGGCCCGCACCGAGCACAACACCACCGTTCCAACGCAGCCAGCCGTCCAAGAACGCGCTGAGGGCGATCGCCGCAACCAGGAAGGGCGACACGATCAGGAGCAACGGTCCGAGGACCCGGCGCCGCCAACGACGGCGCAGTCGCCGGTAGTGCTGCGCGGCGTACCGGCCGGCTCGTGACGAGCGCTTCCACGAGCCCACGACGTCACCATCGGCCGAGCCGCGCCCAACAAGAGCCGACTGACCTGCTGCCTCACCACTGCAGGGGAACTGGAGATCTTCTCCAGTGCCGTCGGCAGGCTGGGCCGACGGCTCCAGCCTGCCGACGGCCACGGTGCCCGGCCCGCCTATCCACAGGCGCGGTCCGCTCCACAGATTCCGCAGCAAGGCACCCAACCCCTGCGGCCGCGCAGTAGCCCGGGGTGCGGCGGCCGGGAGACCCCGCCCGCTCAGTCCCGCGCGAGGAGACGGCATGGCCAGCATCTCGAGGCGACCCAACGGCACCTGGCAGGCCCGCTACCGCGCCGCCCCCGGCGGCCCGCAGCGGTCCCGCGTCTTCACGCGGAAGGTCGATGCCCAGCGCTGGCTCGACGAGGTCCGCGCCAGCATCGTCACCGGTCAGTACGTCGATCCTCGCGCCGGCCGGCAGACCGTCCGCGAGTACGCCGAGCAGTGGCGGGCCGCCCAGGTGCACCGGCCGACCACGGCCGCCCACGTGGAGACGATGCTCCGCCGGCACGTCTACCCGAGCCTCGGCGACAAGCAGCTGTCCGCCGTCCTCCCGAGCGACGTGCAGGCCCTCGTCAAGCGCCTGTCCAAGACGCTCGCGCCTGGCACGGTCGGCGTCGTCCACCGCATCCTGTCCGCCGTCTTCAAGGCCGCCGTCCGGGACCGCCGCATCATCGCGTCGCCGTGCACGGGGACGCGGCTGCCCAAGGTCCATAAGCAGCGCATCGAGCCGCTGTCCATCGAGGCAGTCCGCGCGCTCACCGACGCCGTCCCCGAGCGCTACCGGGCGCTAGTCACCCTGGCCGCCGGCACGGGTCTGCGTCAGGGCGAGGCCCTCGGGCTGACCGTCGACCGGATCGACTTCCTCCGTCGGCAGCTGACGGTCGACCGCCAACTGGTCACCATGCCCGACCGCCCGCCCTACCTGGCACCGCCCAAGACCCAGGCCTCGGTCCGGGTGGTGCCTCTTCCCCAGGTCGTCGTCGACGCCCTCGCTGCCCACCTCAAGCAGTGGCAGAGCGACGGCTTCGTCTTCACGACCGACCTCGGCAACCCGATCCGCCGGACGGCCTTCTCCGCCACGGTGTGGCGCCCGGCCGTCAAGACAGCCGGCCTGGACGACACCGTGACCTTCCACGGTCTCCGGCACTTCTACGCCAGCCTGCTCATCCGGCACGGCGAGTCGGTGAAGACCGTCCAGGCCCGGCTTGGTCACGCGAGCGCCTCCGAGACCCTTGACACCTACAGCCACCTTTGGCCGGACTCCGACGACCGGACGCGCGCAGCGGTGGACGCCGTGCTGGCTCCGCATGACGAGCCGCCAGGGAGAACCACTCACTTGCGCCCCTGAGATCAGTCGGCTGGGACGAGGGGCCCGTCCCCGGACTCGCTACTCCTGCACCGTCTCGGCTGGGAAGTCCCGGACTTGGAGCGTCGAGTGGTCGAGCAGCGTCAGTCGCCCATCAGCAACGAACACCAGCTGGCCAGGGAGCGGCGTCAATAGGTACGGGATGGCGAAGATGACGCGCCGCCGGAGCCAGCCAACACGGCGGACATGCAGCCTCGTCGACCAGCTGTCACGAACAGCCTTGAGGATCTCGTATGCCTGGGCGGGCTTCGCGGCGTACCGCCCGCGGAAGTCACCAGCGGTCGCCGGCGCCTCCGGGGTCGACCGCGTGCGATAGATCGCCTGCGGGCCGGCGGCCCAAGCGAAGCCAGCTCGAACGTCAGTGCACGGGTGCTTCGGCCATGGCGGTCCCATCTCGTCGAAGTAGACCCGACTGCCGGCCGCGTTCGACCAGAAGTAGACGGCTGCGCCGCACACGGGGCAGCGAGCATTGGGCCTCAGCCAGCGAGCCGAGTAGGGCAGTGCCGGATAGCGGACCGTGGCGGGTCGCGGCGGGGCTGGATGGTGGTCCTGCGTGAACCAGCTCGTCGAGTAGGAGCTTGAGCTCTGCCTGCCCGAGGACCCTCGTGTGACGTCGTGCGCAGAGACCCAGTGCATGGTCCCGTTTCGACCACGTCGCCAATGCCCCCGCCGCCGGTACTTGGCCAACGTGCCTCCTGCTCGGGCCGACGCTGGATCGCAGCCTCCCATACGAGACGTTCAAGTCCGCCCTCGTTGCCGGCGGCCGCGCGCAACGGGTGCGGACACGTCCGGGTCCTCGTCCTCAGGCGGGCCGTGGTGGGCGCCGTACTGGCTCCCGCGGCTGAGGAACATCTGAGGAACGGGGACCCCCGCCGGACCTGAAAAGGCAGGTCAGACGAGGGGCGACGGACGAGTCGGCCTGTACGCCGGGTTCTGTCCTCGGGCGCCTCGCGGCCTCCCGATGGGCGGTCATCCATCTAGGCCCGCCGTTGCCGGCGGGCTCGAGCGGTCCACCCGCAGGCTCGGGCGGGCAGCCCTCGAACGCCTGCGCAGGACGACGTTCCCGCCGTCCCTTCTCGACCTTGCTCCGGGTGGGGTTTACCGAGCCGCACCGGTCACCCGGTGCGCTGGTGGTCTCTTACACCACCGTTTCACCCTGACCGGCCGTGTCTCCGGAGAGGCACCGCCGGCGGTCTGTTCTCTGTGGCACTGTCCCGCGGGTTCCCCCGGGTCGCCGTTAGCGACCACCCTGCCCTGTGGAGCCCGGACGTTCCTCGGCGACGGGGTCTCCCCCGCCGACGCGACCGCCCGGCCGACTCGTCCGTCGTGCCCGCAGTCTACGGACCCTTCACAGCGGAACTGCCCGGTCCGCGTTGTGACTATTCCGTAACCCACCTACGGTTGCCGGGTCCGGTCGGTCGTCACCGCCTCCACCCGGGGGGAGCCGCACCGGATGCCGCCGAGTCGTGACCATCCGTGGCCGCGAGCCGGGGACCCACCGAACCACTGGGGTGAGTCCCGCTCCCTCGGGAGCGGGTAGGGCGCATCCCCGCCCGAACCCGTCAGCTGACCCGGTAGGCGGCCATGGGAGAACGGAGAACCGCAACGGGGTGCGCCGTAGGCGCCTGCCCTGGCGCGCCCGCACCCCCTCAGAGACGGACGCCGCGACCCGCGCACGAACGCCGGTCGCCGCGCATCCCGAGCCGGACCGCGACCGCTCTCGCGTCGGCCTGCCCTCCAGCAGGTGCCCGCCGCCCGGTCGCCCGCCCGGCCGTCCCATCCGGGGGCTTCCGCCCCACTCACGTGACGGTGACCGCTGAACACACGGCGGCGCCGCACGGAACCGACGTCAGGAGCTCTCCTCGTCATGCCTTCGCACAGCTCATCCCGCACCGTCCGCCGCACCGTCACGGTCGGCGCCCTCGCCCTCGCCTTCGGTCTCTCCGGGCAGTCCGTCGCCCAGGCCGAGGGCCGGTGGGACGGCCACCGCTCCGACTGGTCGCACGGCTGGTCCCACGACCGGGACGAGGCGCCGGCCGCCGCTCCGGCGGCAGCCCCCGCCGCGGCCGCGGCTCCCGCAGCCGCGGCGGCCCCGGCGGCGGCCGCCGCCACCGCGGTGGTCGCGGTGTCGACCGACCTCACCGGCAAGCCCACGCCGACCTCGACCGCCTACAGCGCCTGGGCCGCGCACGTCCGCCCGGTCGTCGCGGAGGTCACCTCGACCTTCGGGGTGTCCACGGTCCTGACCCGGCCCGGGCACTCGCCCACCCAGCAGCTGGCCGCGGACTTCATGGTCTACGCGGACTCCGCCAAGGGGAACGCCGTCGCCCAGTACGTCATCGACAACGCCGCGCGGTTCAACGTCGAGTACGTCATCTGGCAGCAGCGGATCTTCATCATCGGCGGCTCCGGCTGGCGGGCGATGGAGGACCGCGGGTCGGTCACCGCCAACCACTACGACCACGTGCACGTCAGCTTCAACCCCTGATCGACCGGGACGCGGCCCCGGGTCCCCCGGGGCCGCGTCCCCTCACCCCGCGTAGAGGGCGAAGCCGGCCACGCGCCGGCCGTCCAGCTCGGGGGTCGCCATGTCGACCTGCTTGCGAGCCTGCTCCTCGACCGGCTCGTCCGACAGCGCCTCGAGGTAGCGGCGGTGCTCGGCGAGCGAGGCCACCGCCCGGTCGACGACGTCGGTGACATCGACGGTGTGCGTCACCCCGACCGGCGTGGCGACGGCGGTCCACCGCACGCCCCGCCACGGCTCCTGGGCGGCGAGCTCCGGGAAGATCCACTCGTTGGCCGCGTCGCCGACCGCGTCGAGCGCGCAGCGGCCCAGCGCCCGGTGGTCGGCGCTGTTCCAGTAGCCGACCGCCGCGCCCGGGGGCGTCCAGGTGTCGCCGTGGTGCATCGTCACCACCAGGTGCGGCCGGTGCCGCCGGATCGCCGCCGCGAGCGACCGGCGCAGGTCCGTCCCCTCGGTCAGCCGGCCGTCGGGGTGGCCGAGGAACTCGACCACCGACACGCCCACCACCGCGGCCGCGGCCCGCTGCTCGCGCTCCCGCAGCGGCCCGGCCTCCTCCGGCGGCAGCCCGGCGATGCCGGCCTCGCCACTGGTCGCCAGCACGTACCGGACGTCGCGTCCGGCCGCGGTCCACGTGGCGACGGCGGCCGCGCACCCGTACTCGACGTCGTCGGGGTGGGCGACGACGACCAGCGCGCGCTCCCAGTCGTCGGGCAGCGGATCGGCCATGCGGGCAGTGTGCCCGGCGTCGGCGCGCGGCGGCGGGCTCGGGACGCAGCCGGGTGGACGGCGCCCGGCCGACCGGGCCCGACCCGGTCCCCACCCGCGGCCGCTGATCGACCGGCGTCAGCGACCGCGGGCCACCCGCAGCGCGGCGGCGATCATCGGCGCCTGCAGCGGCAGCCGGACCGCGGCGGCCGCCAGGAACGCCGGCCGCCCCCGCGCGAGGCGGACGTGGTGCAGGTGCGCCGGCAGGAACGAGGCGAGCAGCCCGGCCGCCGCCCACCCCCCGGCTCGCCGGGTCGGCGGCCCGGTGAGCAGTGCCGCCGCGGCGACCTCGGCCACGCCGCTGCCGAGCACCCACGCCCGGGCGTCGCCGAGCTCGGGCGGCACCAGCCACTCGTAGGTCCGAGGCCGCACCAGGTGCAGCACGCCGGAGCCGCCGAGGGCGGCGGCCAGCCAGGTCGCCGGGGCGGGGAGGCGCACGGCGTCACCGTAGGCTGCCGCTCCGTGTCAGCCGCCGACCTGCTCATCGCGGCCGCGGTGGCCCTCGGCGCCGGCGTCATCAACTCGATCGCCGGCGGCGGGTCGCTCGTCCTCTTCCCCACCCTCGTGGCACTCGGCCTGCCGACGGTGGCGGCCAACGTCACCAACTCGGTGGCGCAGTGGCCCGGCTACCTCGGCGGGATGGCCGGGTTCCGCCGCGAGTACGCCGGCCAGGGCGAGCGGCTGGTGCGCCTCGGCGCGGTGTCGGTCCTCGGCGGCACCGCCGGCAGCGTGCTGCTGCTGACCACGCCCAGCGAGGCCTTCGACGTCGTCGTCCCGGTGCTGGTGCTGCTGGCGAGCCTGCTGCTGGCCGTGCAGCCGCTGCTGACCCGCCGGCTGCGCGACCGCGACGACGGCACCGCCCGCGACCCGTGGTGGCTCCATCTCGCGCTGTTCCTCGCCACCGTCTACGGCGGCTACTTCGGCGGGGCGCTCGGCGTGATCCTGGTCGGCGTGCTCGGCACCGCGCTGCACCGGCTGCAGCTGGCCAACGCGCTGAAGTCGGCGCTGTCCGCGGTGACGGCGACGGTGACGCTCGTCGTCTTCGGCTTCTTCGGGCCGGTCGACTGGCAGGTGGTCGCCGTCGCGGCGCCGGCCAGCCTGGTGGGTGGGTTCGCCGGTGCCCGGATCGCCAGCCGCATCCCCGCGACGCCGCTGCGGGTGCTCATCGTGGTCTTCGGCGTCGTGGTGTCGGTCTACCTGTTCACCCGGATCTGACCTACTCGCCGCCGCGGCCGGGCTCGCCGATGGCGATCATCGCCTCCACGGCGCGGCGGGCGCGGGCGGCGGTCTCCGGGTCGACGTCGATCGCACCCTCGCCGGTGCGCAGCGTGTGCAGCAGCTTCGCCGGGGTGATCATCTTCATGTATCGGCAGGCCGCCCGCTCGTTCATCGGGATGAACGCCGTTCCGGAGTTCAGCGCCCGCAGCTGGTGCAGGATGCCGACCTCGGTGGCCACCAGCACCTGCGGGGCGCGGGTGGTCGCGGCCTCCTCGACCATCCCGCCGGTGGACAGCACGCGGGTGCGGTCGGCCGGCAGGTCGCCGTGGCTGACGAGGTCCAGCACCGAGGTGGTGCAGCCGCACTCGGGGTGCACCAGGATCTCCGCGTCCGGGTGCGCGGCCACCTGCGCGCGGACGTCGGCCGGGCTGATGCCGGCGTGCACGTGGCACTCCCCCGCCCACACGTGGACGTTCTCTCGCCCGGTCACGCGCTTGACGTGCGCGCCGAGGAACTGGTCCGGGCAGAACAGGATCTCCCGGTCGGCCGGGATGGAGCGGATGACGTCGGCGGCGTTCGACGACGTGCAGCAGATGTCGGTCTCGGCCTTCACCGCGGCGGTGGTGTTCACGTAGCTGACGACGACGGCGCCCGGGTGCTCGGCCTTCCACTCGCGCAGCTGCTCGGCGGTGATCGAGTCGGCGAGCGAGCAGCCGGCGGCGTGGTCGGGCAGCAGCACCGTCTTGTCCGGGGAGAGGATCTTCGCCGTCTCGGCCATGAAGTGGACGCCGCAGAAGACGATCTCGCGGGCGTCGGTCTGCGCGGCGACCCGCGACAGGTAGAGGGAGTCGCCGGTGAAGTGGGCGACGTCCTGGATCTCGGGCACCTGGTAGTTGTGCGCGAGGACCACCGCGCCCCGCTCGTCGGCCAGCCGGCGGACCTCGGCGGCCCAGGTCGCGTACTCGGCGGGCGACAGGGTGCGCTCGTCGCCGGCGACGGCGGGGGTGGCGGGCGCGATGGTCGCGGTCACGGGGCTCCTCGGAGGCAGGCGCGGGGGCTCATCGTCCCCGGTCCACCGTCAGCGGCGGTAGCGGGGTGCCCCCTACAACGCCGGGCTCCCCGGCCCGCTTCCCCCGGCGCCGGACGTCAGCGCCGGACGTCAGCGCCGGACGTCGTACACCAGGTGCGTCACCCGGCTGCCCTGCACCACCTGCGGGTCCTCGAACTGGATCTCCGGCGGTCCCCCGGCGCCGGAGTACGGCTTCCCCGAGCCCAGCACCACCGGGACGAGCGCGAGCACCACCCGGTCGACCAGGCCCGCGCGCAGCGCCCTGCCCGCCCACGTCCCCGGCCGACACCGTGACGTCCCGGTCGCCGGCGAGCTCCCTCGCCCGCTCGATCCCGGTGCGGACGTCGGCGACGAAGCTGAACGGCGCCGTCGCCCGGTGCGGCCAGTCGTCGGCCGGCCGGTGGGTCACCACGACGACGTGCTCGCCGTTCGGGGGCACGCCCTCCCAGCCGTCGGTGATGTCGAACAGGTGGCGTCCGCACACCATGACGCCCGCCCGCTCGGCGAACGGCCGCAGGAACTCCGCCGTCGGCGCGGTCACGTGGAAGGGGCGGTTCCGGTCGCTGAAGGTCATCTCGACGTCGCCGTTGCCGTACCAGTCGAACAGCGGGCCGGGCATGTCGTCGTCCCGGCCCACGAACCCGTCCAGCGACACCGCCGCGAACAGGACCACCGCACCCATGGCGCACCTCCTCGTCCGACGAGCCCGGGTGAGGCCGGACACACCGGCCCCGGTCCTACGATCTGCGCGCCGATCCGACCCAGCAAGGGACTCCTCGATGCGCCGTCGTCCGCTCCCCCTCGTCCTCGCCGCCACCGCCGCCCTGGCGCTCTCCGCGTGCGCACCGCAGGAGGAGTCGACCGACGCCGGCTCCTCCGGCAGCGGCGGCTCCTCGGCCACCGGCGCCTGCACGCCCGACGAGCTCGACACCCTCGAGCCGGGCACGCTGACGATCGCCACCGACGAGCCGGCCTACGAGCCGTGGTTCGTCGACGACGCCCCGGAGAACGGCGAGGGCTTCGAGTCCGCCGTCGCCTACGCGGTCGCCGAGCAGCTCGGCTACTCCGAGGACGACGTCACCTGGACGCGGGTGCCCTTCAACGCGGCCATCCAGCCCGGCGCCCGCCCCTTCGACTTCGACGTCAACCAGTTCTCCATCACCGAGGAGCGGCGGCAGGCCGTCGACTTCTCCTCGCCGTACTACACGGTGAGCCAGGCGGTCATCACCACCGCGGGCTCCGCGGCCGACGGCGCCACCAGCCTCGCCGACCTGCGCGGCCTGCGCCTCGGTGCCCAGGTGGCGACGACGAGCCTCGACGTCCTCACCACCGTGATCGCCCCCGAGAACGACCCGGTCGTGTTCAACACCAACGACGACGCCAAGCTCGCCCTGCAGAACGGCCAGGTGGACGCGATCGTCGTCGACCTGCCGACGGCCTTCTACATCACCGCCGCCGAGCTGGAGAACGGCGTGATCGTGGGCCAGCTCGAGGACTCCGGCGAGGGTGGCGACCAGTTCGGCCTGCTCCTGGCCAAGGACAGCCCGCTCACCGACTGCGTCAGCCGGGCCGTCGACGCGTTGCGCGAGGACGGCACGCTCGCCGAGCTCGAGCAGCAGTGGCTGTCCGACGTCGCCGACGCGCCCGTCCTGTCCTGAGCACCGTCGTCCCCGGCGGCCCCCGCGGCGTCGCCCTCCCCCCGCCCAGCGAGCTCGAGCTCTCCCGCCGGGCCTGGCGCCGCAGCCGGGCCCGGCGCTCGACGCTGGTCGCGCTCGCGTCCACGCTGGTCTTCGCCGTCGTCGCCTACCTGGCCGTCACCCGCTCGCCGGGCTGGCCGCGGGTGCAGGCCACGTTCTTCTCGCCGTCGGTGGCGCTGGAGTCGCTGCCCGACATCGCCCGCGGGCTGCTGGTGAACCTGCAGGTGCTCGTCGTCGGCGGCCTGCTCGTCCTGCTGGTGGGCCTCGGCATCGCCGCGCTGCGCACCCTGCGGGGGCCGGCGCTCGCGCCGCTGCGCTTCCTGGCCACGGCCTACGTGGACCTGTTCCGCGGGATGCCGCTGATCATCGTGCTGTACCTGGTCGGCTTCGGGTTCCCGGCGCTGGGCCTGCAGGGCGTGCCGACGTCGCCGTTCGTCCTGGGCACGGCGGCGATCGTGCTCGTCTACTCCGCGTACGTGGCCGAGGTCTTCCGCGCCGGCATCGAGTCGGTGCACCCCAGCCAGCGCGCCGCGGCCCGCTCGCTCGGGCTCACCCACCGGCAGACGATGCGGATCGTCGTGCTGCCGCAGGCGCTGCGCACGGTCACCCCGGCACTGCTCAACGACTTCGTCGCCCTGCAGAAGGACGTCGGGCTGATCTCGGTGCTGGGCGCCGTCGACGCGGTCCGCTCCGCGCAGATCCAGGTCGGACAGAGCTTCAACTTCACGCCCTACGTCGTCGCCGGGCTGCTGTTCGTGCTGCTGGCCGTCCCCTCGGCCCGCCTGGCCGACGCCGTCACCGCGCGCGCCCGCCGCCGCCAGCAGAGCGGCTCGCTGCTGTGAGCGTCCTGGAGCTGCGCGGGATCGCGAAGGCGTTCGGCGGGAACGTCGTGCTGCGCGGGATCGACCTCGCCGTCGACGAGCACCGGGTGGTCGCGCTGATCGGCGGCTCGGGCTCGGGCAAGTCGACGCTGCTGCGCTGCGCCGCGCTGCTGGAGACCGTCGACGACGGGCAGGTGCTCCTCGACGGCGAGGACGTCACGGACCCGCGGGTCGACGCCGACCGGGTGCGCCGCCGGATGGGCGTCGTGTTCCAGGCCTACAACCTGTTCCCGCACCTGTCCGTGCTCGACAACGTGACGCTCGCGCCCACGGTGGTGCACGGCCGGCCGCGCGCCGAGGCGGTCGAGGAGGCACGGGGGCTGCTGGCACGCATCGGCCTGGCCGACAAGGCCGGCGAGTACCCCGACCGGCTCTCGGGCGGCCAGCAGCAGCGGGTGGCGATCGTGCGCGCGCTCGCCGTCCGCCCGCGGGTGCTGCTGCTCGACGAGGTGACCAGCGCCCTGGACCCCGAGCTGGTCGGCGAGGTGCTCGCGCTCGTGCGCGAGGTGGCCGGGCAGGGCATGACGATCGTGATGGCCACCCACGAGATGGGCTTCGCCCGCCAGGTGGCCGACACGGTGGCCTTCCTCGACGGCGGGGTGCTGCTGGAGTCCGGTCCGCCGGACCAGGTGCTCGGCGAGCCGCGGCACCCGCGCACCCGGCAGTTCCTGGCCCGCGTCATCGACGCCGGCCGCCTGTAGGTCGCCCTCCCCCCGCCGAGATCGGCGGTCTCGCACGCTCCGGGCGACCGAGGCGTGCGAGACCGCCGATCTCGCCGGGGCGCGTCAGCGCAGGTGCGCGGTGTCGTTCACCAGGCGGACCGACGTGCGGCCGTCGCTGCTCCACGCGACCGTCGACAGCGACGCCGCCTCGAGGAACACCCGGTGCACGACCTCGTCGCCCACCCCGAGCCCGGCGGCGAGCAGCAGCTTGATCGGCGTCACGTGGCTGACCACGAGCACCGTCCTCCCGGCGTACCGCTCGAGCAGCCGCGCGCGCGCCCGGGCCACGCGCTTCGACACGTCGGCGACCGACTCGCCGTTCGGCGCGGCCACGGTGACGTCGGCCATGAACCGGCGGGCGGCCAGCGGGTGCCGCTCCCGGGCCTCGCCGGCGGTCAGCCCCTCGAGGTCGCCGAAGTCGAGCTCCACCAGGTCCTCGTCGAGCTCCACCCGCAGGCCGAGGGCACCGGCCACCGCCTCGGCGGTCTCCCGCGTGCGGCGCAGCGGCGAGGCGACGACGACGTCGATGCCGAGCTCCTCGGCGCGCGCCGCGGCCGCCTCGGCCTCCGCCCGCCCGGTGGCCGACAGCGGCAGGTCGTTGCGGCCGCTGTACCGACGTTCGGGCGTGTGCTCGGTCCGCCCGTGCCGCAGCAGGTGCGTGACGGTGGTGACGACCGGTGCGGGCTCGGCCGTCGGCTGGACGTCGTCCTCGGCGACGGACGGCTCGGCGGCCGCGTCGCGGTGCACGGGCCGGCCGTCCATCGCGCTGTTGGCCAGCGCGTCGGCGGCGCCGTTCTGCGCGCGCGGCACCCAGGTGTAGCGGACGCTGCCCAGCTGCCGGGCGATGTCGCGGGCCTGGACGGCGAGCTTCTGCATGTCCGGGTGCTTGATCTTCCAGCGGCCCGACATCTGCTCCACGACCAGCTTGGAGTCCATCCGCACCTCGACGTCGGCGGATGCGTCGAGGTCCAGGGCCGCCTGCAGCCCGGCCACCAGGCCGCCGTACTCGGCGACGTTGTTGGTGGCGCGGCCGACCGAGGCGGCCCGCTCGGCGAGCACCTCCCCGGTCTGCGCGTCCCGGACCAGCGCGCCGTAGCCGGCCGGGCCCGGGTTGCCCCGCGATCCCCCGTCCGCCTCGACGACGAACCGGCGGCTCACAGTCCCGACTCGGCGGTGCGCACCAGGATCCGCCCGCAGTTCTCGCAGCGGACCACCTCGTGCGGGTCGGCGTTGCGGACCGCGGCGAGCTCCCGGCCGTTGAGCTCGATGCGGCAGCCCTGGCACGCCCGCGCCCGCAGCATCGCCGCGCCGGTGGTGCCGGTCTGGGTGCGGATGCGGTCGTACAGCGACAGCAGCGGAGCGGAGATGCCGCCGGCGACCTCGGCCCGCTTCGCCTGGTGCCGGGAGGTGGAGTCGGCGATGTCGGCCAGGGCGTCGTCACGCAGCTGCTCGGCCCGCCCCCGGTCGGCGGCGGCCGAGGCCCTCCCCGTCCGGGCGTCGGCCAGCGCGGCGTCGGCGACCTCCCGGCGCTCCATCAGCTCGAGCACCTGGTCCTCCAGGTCGGACTGCCGCCGCGCGAGCGACTGCAGCTCCGACTGCAGCGAGGTGATCTCCTTCGGCGTCGCCGCGCCGGAGTCGATCCGCCCCTGGTCGCGCGTGGCCCGCTGCCGGACGGTGTCGACGTCGGCCTCGAGCCGCTTCTGCTCCCGGTCGAGGTCGCCCACCTCGGTCTCGGCGCGGACCTCGGCCTCGGCGAAGGTGCGCTCGGCCTCGGCCGCGGCCTCGACCGCGGCGACCTCGGGCAGCGTGCGCTGCCGGTGGGCGAGCTGGGTGAGCGCGACGTCCTCGTCGGCCAGGGCCAGGAGCTTCTGCTGCTCGAAGTGGTCGGCCTTCACCCGTCCAACCTACCGGGGCACCGCCTGGCCCTCGGCCCCCGTGCGGGGTCCCGCCGCGCGCGTGCGAGCGGTGGGGGCACGGGGTCCGTCGTCTACCTGCGGGTCGCCCTCTCCCCCGCCGCTCCGGGCGGTGCGGACTCCAGCGGGTCGGGCAGGTCGCGGAAGGTCGGGTCCTCCCGCTCGGCGGTGTAGTCGGACTCCGCCGTCCCGTCGACGCCGTCGGAGACCTTCATCGCCCGCAGCACGACGGTGACGACGACGGCCACCAGCAGGTTGGCCAGCAGTGCGAGCAGGCCGGCGTACACGCTGGAGGCGACGTCGAGGCCGAGCTTGGACAGCGCGAACGACGACCCGCCGAAGTGCTCCCGGACGACCGTGCCGTCCGGCCCCAGGCGCGGGATGTTGTAGAGCATCAGCAGGCCGGCCGCCATGCCGGCGAACCAGCCGGCGATGAGGCCGCCGCGGTGCAGCCAGCGGGTGTAGAGGCCCAGCGCGACCGCGGGCAGCGTCTGCAGGATGATCACGCCGCCGATGAGCTGCAGGTCGATGGAGAACTGCGGGTCGATGAAGAGGATCGCCGCGACGGCGCCGAGCTTGACCACCAGCGAGACGATCTTGGCGACCTGCGCCTCCTGGCGGGGCGTGGCGTCCCGCTTGAGGAACTCCTTGTAGATGTTGCGGGTGAACAGGTTCGCCGCGGCGATCGACATGATCGCCGCCGGCACCAGCGCGCCGATGCCGATGGCGGCGAAGGCGATGCCGGCGAACCAGCTGGGGAACATCTCCTGGAACAGGACCGGGACGATCGTGTTGCCGTCCTCGCCGATCGGCGTGACGCCGGCGGCGATCGCCATGAAGCCCAGCAGGGCGATGAACCCCAGCGCGAGGCTGTAGACCGGCAGCGCGCTCATGTTGCGCTTGAGCACGTCGCGGTTGCTGGCGGCCAGGACGCCGGTGATCGAGTGCGGGTAGAGGAACAGCGCCAGCGCGGAGCCCAGCGCGAGGGTGGCGTAGCCGAGCTGCCCGGTCGCCGGCAGCAGCACGCCCGCCCCGGTCCCGGCGGAGAACTTCTCCTCGGCCGCACCGAAGACCACGTCCCAGCCGCCGAGCTTCGTCGGGATGACGATGACGGCGACGATGATCGTCAGGTAGATCAGGGTGTCCTTGACGAACGCGATCAGTGCCGGCGCCCGCAGCCCGGAGTTGTACGTGTAGAGCGCCAGGATCACGAACGCGACGATGAGCGGCAGCTCGCCCTCCACACCCATCGCCTTGAGGATCGCCTCGATGCCCACCAGCTGGAGGGCGATGTAGGGCATCGTCGCCACGATCCCGGTGAGGGCGACCAGCAGGGCGAGGCCCGGGGAGTCGAACCGGGAGCGGACGAAGTCGGCCGGGGTGACGAAGCCGCGCACGTGGCTGACCGACCAGAGCCGGATCACCACCAGGAACACCAGCGGGTAGATGACCACGGTGTACGGGACGGCGAAGAACCCGGCGGCGCCCGCACCGAACATCAGCGCGGGGACGGCGACGAAGGTGTAGGCGGTGTAGAGGTCGCCGCCCAGCAGGAACCAGGTGATCCAGGTGCCGAAGCTGCGCCCGCCCAGGCCCCACTCGTCCAGGTGCATGAGGCTCTCCGCGCGCCGCCAGCGGGCGGCGACGAACCCCATGACCGTGACGATCAGGAAGAAGACGATGACGATCGTCAGCTCGACGACGTTGACCCCGTCCACGGCTCAGTGCCCCCCGTTCCGGTCGTCGGTGGTGCGCGCCGCCGCGTCCCGGGCGTCCCGGGTGACGGCGGCGCGGGCGGCGGCCTGGTCGGCCGGGCTGCGCCGGGTGGCCCGGTAGACCAGAACGGTGGTGAGCACGCCGAGTCCGACGAACAGCAGCTGCACCCAGTAGAAGAACGGCCAGCCGAACAGCGTCGGCTCGACGCGGTTGAAGACGGGGACCAGCAGCGGGACGACGATCGGCACCAGCAGCAGCCAGTTCCACGGGCTGCGGTCGCTGCGCACGGGCGTCCCGTCCGTCCTGCCCGGTGCGCCCCTGGGTGGTGTCGCTGCGCTGGACATCCCCGTCCCCTCCCTCAGCCGGCCGACCCCGCGGTCCGGTCCCCCTCGGCCCCGCGGTGCACCGTCCACGGGTCGGTGCGGCGCCGGGAGGCGACCGCCTCGACCCTGCCGGAGAGGTCCGTGGTCAGCACGTCGGCGACCACGGGCACCCAGGGCCACTCGGAGGCGAAGTGTGCCACGTCACACAAGGCCGGCCCGGGAGCCTCGCCGGCCTCCGACACGGGGTGGTGCCGCAGGTCGCTGGTGAGGAGGACGTCGGCCCCGGCGGCCGCGGCGGCCGGCAGCAGCGAGCCGCCGCTGCCCCGCAGACGGCGACCGTGCGCACCGGCCGGTCCGGGTCGCCGGCCGCCCGGACGCCGCCGGTCGTGACGGGGAGGACGGCGGCGGCGTGCGCGGCGAACCCGGCCAGCGTCGTCGGCTCGGCGAGCTCGCCCACCCGGCCGAGGCCCTCCGCGAGCCGGGGCGGCCGGCTGCAGCGGGCGGGCGCCGGTCAGGCCGAGGACGGCGGCCAGCGCGTCGTTGACGCCGACGTCGGCGGCGCGGTCGGCGTTGGTGTGCGCGACGAACAGCCCGCAGCCGGCCCGGACCAGCCGGTGCACCAGGCGGCCCTTCGGGTCGTCGGCCGGGACGCCGTGCACCGCGGTGAGGAACAGCGGGTGGTGGGTGACCAGCAGCCCGGCGCCCGTCTCGACCGCCTCGTCGACGACGGCGGCGACCGGGTCGACGGCGACCAGCACGCGGCCGACCGGCTCGGCCGGGTCACCGCAGACCAGCCCGACGGCGTCCCAGTCCTCGGCCAGCGCGGGGTCGAAGCGGGCCTCCAGCGCGGCGACGACCTCGCCGAGGGTGGCGGTCACGGCCGCCGACCCTAGGTCAGGGGGTGCGCCCCGTCCGGGCTCACCGTGGCGTGTCCTGGCTCGGCGTCGACCGTGAGCCAGGACGCGGCACGATCAGGTCACCTGGTCATCCGCGCCCCCCCGCGGGTGGCAGGCTGCGGGGCGTGGCGGACAGGTCGCTGCGCGCTCCGGCGTGGCTCGAGGAACTGGTCCGCACCTCTCCCCCGCCGGTGCCCTGGCGCGACGTCGCCCGCTTCGCCGTCACCGTGCCCGCGCCCCTCGCGGTCGCCCTCGTGGTCGGAGGCACCCCGGCGCTCGGCGCGGGCGTCTTCGGCACCACCGGCGCGCTCGCGGCCACCCTCGCCCCGCAGGCCGGGCCGCTGCGGGACCGGCTGCGGCGCACGGCGGCCGCCGTCGGCTTCGGCGCGGTCGGCCTCGTCGCCGGTCAGTTCGCCAGCGGCGGCGGGGTGCTGCCGGTGGTCCTGGTGGCGGTCCTGTCGGTGGCCGCCGCGGTGATCAGCGCGGTGAACTCGGCGATGTCGCTGGGGGCTCTGCAGCTGCTCGTCTACACCGCGCTGGCCTCCGGGCTGGTGACGCCGCTGCCGCAGTGGGCGGAGGTGTCGTTCTTCGCCGCCGGCGCGGCCTGGGCGACGCTCGCGACGCTGGTCCAGGCCGCCACGGAACCCAGCGACCCCGACCGGACGGCGGTGGCGGCGGTGTTCACCCGCATCGCCGGGCTGCTCACCGCCGTCGGCACCGAGCGCACCGACGACGCCCGCCGCGACCTCACCACCGCGCTCAACGCCGCCTACGACCGCGTGATCCGCACCCGCAGCCTCGCCGCCGGCCGCAACCGGCAGCTGTCGGAGCTGGCCGGGATCCTCAACGCCGCGGCGCCGCTGGTGGAGGCGGCGGTCGCCTCCGCCCGCGCCGGGGTGCCCGCCGACCCGCACGACGTGACGGCGGTGCACGCGCTGGCCACCGCGGTGTCCGCGGACCGCGACCTGCCCGGCGAGCGCCCCGCGGCGCTGGACGACGGACCCGCCACCCGCCGCGCCGTGCGGCACGGCGTGCGGCTGGCCTGGGCCGTCGTCGGCGACCCGGAGGAGCGCGCGGGCGCGGCGGTCGCGCTCCCCCGCCGGCCCCTGGGTGCCCGGCTGCGCGACCTGGCCGACCGCACCCTCGGCAGTCCCGACACCCGCGACTTCGCCGTCCGGCTGGCGCTGTGCATGACCGTCGCGGAGACCGCCCGCCAGCTGCTGCCCATCGAGCGGCCCTACTGGGTGCTGCTCACGGTCGCGATCGTGCTCAAGCCCGACTTCGGCTCGGTGTTCACCCGGGCGGTGCAGCGCGGCGCGGGCACGCTGCTCGGCGTCCTCATCGGCTCGCTGCTGCTGTCGTTCCTGCCGCGCGACGGCTGGGTGGTCGTGGCCATGGCGGTCGCGGCGGGCCTGCTGCCGTGGGCCCGCGGCGCCAACTTCGGCCTGTTCTCGGTCTTCCAGACGCCGGTGATCATCCTGCTGCTCGACCTCGCGGTCCCCGGCGGCCCGGGACTGGTCGGCGCGCGACTGGCCGACACCCTCATCGGCTGCGCGATCGTGCTCGTCTTCGGCTACCTGCTCTGGCCGCAGACCTGGCGGGCGCCGCTGGAGGACGCCATGCGCGCGGCCGCCCTGGCCCTCGACGGCTTCGTCGGCGCCGCCTTCGACGGCGACCCGGTCGCGCGCCGCCGCGCCCGCCGGGCCACCTACCGCGCGCTCACCGAGCTCACCACCCAGCTGCAGCGCCGGCTGGCCGAGCCGCCCCCGATCAGCACCCGCGCCGCGGCCTGGTGGCCGGTCATCGTGCAGCTGGAGCGCACCGCCGACGCCGTCACCGCGGCGGTCATCGCCGTCCGGCACGGCGGGGAGGCCCCGGAGCCGGGGCAGGTGGCGGTGCTGCGCCGGGCGCTGCGCGAGCTGGAGGACGACGTCCGGGCCCACCGGACCCCCGACGACGCCGAGATCCACGCCGAGGGCGTGCTCGCCCCCGTCGCGCGGGAGGTGGACGCCGCCCGCCGGCTGGTCCGCGACGCCGCGCCGGGACGGCGCCCGGAGGCGGCGGCCCCCGGCGGCTGAGTCGCCGGTCCCCCGGAGCTGCGCTGTCATGGACGGGTGCCGCTCCGACGACGTCCCGCCCCCGCGCCACCCCACGTCCCGGTCGTGCCGGGCATCGACGGTCCCCCGCCGCCGGGCTCGCGCACCGTCCGCACCGACGACGGCGTGGACCTGCACGTCGAGTTCGACGGCCCCGAGCACGCCCCGGTGACCGTGGTGTTCTGCCACGGGTTCACCGCCCGGCTCGGCGAGTTCGAGCTGCAGCGCCGGGCGATCCGCGACCGCGCCCGGATCGTGCTGTGGGACCAGCGCGGCCACGGCCGGTCCCGCTGGGTGGACCCCCGGACGGCGACCATCGACCGCACCGGCCGCGACCTCGGCCAGGTCCTCGACGCCGTCGTCCCCCCGGGACCGGTCGTCCTGGCCGGGCACTCGATGGGCGGCATGACGATCATGGCGCTGGCGCGGCAGCGGCCGGAGCTGTTCGGGCCCCGCGTCGTCGGCGCGTTCCTGCTGGCCACCTCGGCCGGTGGCCTGGTCGCCAGCGGGCCGCTCGGCGCGGCCGTGAAGCTGATGCGCAGGCTGCACCTGCTGCGGCTCTACCTGTGGTGGCTGCGGCTGCTCGCGCCGGGACTCGAGCGGCTGCGCCGCCGCGGCACCTGGCTCGGTGCGCGCTTCACCCGCCGCTTCCTCTTCGGCCGCGACGACGCCACCCGCGAGGCGGTCCGGGTCGTGCAGGCCATGCTCGAGGAGACCCCGCTGACGGTGACGCTCGCCTTCTACGGCACCTTCCTCGACCACGACGAGAGCGCGTCGCTGCCGGTGCTCGGCCGGGTGCCGTGCACCGTCGTCGCCGCGCAGTACGACCGGCTGACACCCGCCGCCCACGGCCGCCGGCTGGCCGAGGGCATCGGCGAGCGCGCCGAGCTGGTGGTCGTCCCCGGGGCCGGGCACAGCGTCAACCTCACCCGCACCGCCGTCGTCGACCGGGCGCTCACCGACCTGCTCGACCGGGTGGCCGCCGCTGGCCCCGGCTCCGCCCGGCAGGCAGGCTGATCGCCGGGCCTACTGTGTCCGGCACCACACGACCGTGTTCGGTCGGCCGGGTCGCTGGATACGGAACCGGCCGTCACCGTCTCGAAGGAGCAGAGGAGCGACCGTGGACCGCTTGAGTGCGACCGATGCCGGGTTCTACTACGCGGAGACCGAGAACGCGCCGCTGCACGTGGGCTCGGTGGCCGTGTTCGAGGGTCCGGCGCCGTCGTACGGCGACCTGGTGCGGCTGCTGCTGAGCAAGCTGCCGCAGGTGCCGCGCTACCGGCAGCGGGTGCGCGAGGTGCCGTTGAACCTCGGCCGCCCGCTGTGGGTCGACGACCCCCACTTCCAGATCCTCTACCACGTGCGGCACACCGCCGTGCCCCGGCCGGGCGGCCCCGAGCAGCTGCGCAACCTCGCCGGGCGGGTGCTCGGCCAGCGCCTGGACATGGCCAAGCCGCTGTGGGAGGTCTGGCTGGTCGAGGGCTTGGAGAACGACCAGTGGGCGATCATCTCCAAGGTCCACCACTGCATGGTCGACGGCGTCGCCGGCACCGACCTGATGCAGATCATGTTCGACCTCGACCCCAACGCCGAGCACGCGGCGCCGCGGGACTGGTCGCCGCAGCGCACCCCCTCGGGCCTGGCGATGGTGGCCGGCGCGCTCGCCGAGACCGCCACCGCTCCCCTGCGCCAGCTGGTGCACAGCCCCGACGCCGTCACCACCGGCGCCAAGGGCCTGGTGAGCAGCGCCCGCGCGGCGGTCAGCACCGTGCCGCAGCTGGCCCGCCAGGCGCTCACGCCTCTGGCCCGCACGCTGACCGGGCCGATCGGCCCGCACCGGCGCTGGGCGTGGTCCGACGCGCAGTTCGAGGACCTGCGCACCGCCCGGGCGGCGCTGGGCGGCACGGTCAACGACGTCGTCCTGACCGCGATCACCCGCGGCTTCCGCGACCTGCTCAAGGGCCGCGGCGCGCTCGGTGCCGACACGGTGGTGCGCACCATGGTGCCGATCTCGGTGCGCAAGGAGGGCGAGCGCGGGTCGCTGGACAACCGGGTCACCGCCGTGTTCGTCGACCTGCCGGTCGGTGAGGCCGACCCGCTGGCCCGGCTGGCCGCCATCCGCGGCCAGATGGACGAGTACAAGCGGACGATGCAGGCCGTCGACGCCCGCTCGATCATCGGGATGGGCGACTACGTCGCGCCGACCCTGCTGGCGCTCGGCGTCCGGGCCGCCGCCCAGACCGGGCAGATGTGGTGCCAGGCCGTGACGACGAACGTGCCCGGCCCGCGGGTGCCGCTCTACGTCCTCGGCAAGCGGATGGTGTCGGCCCACCCCTACGTGCCGATCGCCGGCGGCACCCGGGTCTCGATCGGGATCTTCAGCTACCTCAACGAGATGACCTTCGGCATCAACGCCGACTTCGACGCCTTCCCCGACGTCGACGTGCTGTCCGAGGGCATCTGCCGCGGCATCGCCGAGCTGGTCGGGCTGGCCGCCGACAAGCAGCCGGCCACGGCCGCCCGGTGACCCGGCGGCCGTCGGGCGTGACCGGGTTCACGCCCGGCGGCCGCGGGTAGCGGTCCGGGGTGACCGCTCCCGACACCGACCTGACCGTCGCCGTCACCGGCCCCACCGGCACCTTCGGCGAGGGCCTGGTCCCGCTGCTGCAGGCCGACGACCGGATCGGCCGCGTCGTCGGCATCGCCCGCCGCCCCTTCGACCCGGCCGCCCGCGGCTGGACGAAGATGGAGTACCGGCGGGGCGACGTCCGCGACGCCGACGCGCTGCGCGAGGCCTTCGCCGGCGCCGACGTCGTCGTCCACCTGGCCTTCCTCATCACCGGCAACGCCTCGCGGCAGACGACCCGGGCGATCAACGTCGACGGCACGCTCAACGCCTTCCGGGCCGCGGCCGCCGCCGGAGCGCGCCGCTTCGTCTACGCCTCCTCCGTGGCCGCGTACGGGTTCCACGCGGACAACCCGGTCGGCATGACCGAGGAGTGGCCGGTGCGCCCGGCGGCGAAGCTGTTCTACGCGCAGGAGAAGGCCGAGCTCGAGCAGCTGCTGCAGGCCGAGGCGCAGGCGCACCCGGAGACCGACCTGTACCTGCTGCGCCCGCCGGTGGTGCTCGGGCCGCACTCCGTGGGCGCCAAGGACGTCCTGCCCGGCCCGCTCGCGCCGCTGGGACGGCGGCTGGCCGAGCAGAGCACCCGGCGGCTGCCGGTCCCGGTGCCGGCGTTCGTCCCCGCCCTGCCGCTGCAGTTCATCCACGAGGACGACGTCGGCCAGGCGCTGCTGCAGTGCGTCGTCGCCGCCGGCCCGCCCGGCGCCTACAACATCGCCGGCGACGGCGTCCTGACCGCCGCCGACGTCGCCCGCGAGTACGGCGCCATCCCGCTGCCGCTGCCGGCCGGGCCGGCCCAGCTCGCCGCCCGCGCCGTGTCCCGGCTGCCGTTCCTGCCGCCGGTCGCCGAGTGGGTGGAGGCCGCCAGCCACCCGGCGATCATGGACACGAGCAAGGCCAAGCGGGAGCTGGGCTGGCAGCCGCGCTACACCGGCCTCGAGGCGCTGCGCGCCACCCTGAACCAGAGCTGATCACCGGGCCGGCCCGCACCGCGGCGTGAGGGGGCAGGATCTGTCCCCTCACGGCGGGTGCCCGTGACCCGCGGGGCGTCCCGCCCGTTGGACCCGGCGCGGACGCGCCCGACGAGTGCTGTGGAGGAGTGCGCATGAGCCCCGGAGCGGACACCGACGTCCCCCGCATCGTGCTGGTCGACGTCTCGAGCGAGGTGGAGCGCCGGCTGGTGGCCGGCGCCCTGCCCCTCGGCGGCACCGTCCTGCCCCTGAGGGGTTCGGCGCTGGCCGGGCCGCTGGCCGACGCCGACCCCGCCACGGTGGTCACCGCCACCCGCGTCGCCTGGGCGCCCGGCGGCGGGTCCGAGGTGACCCGGCGGGGCACCGGCCGGCGGGGGCGGCGGCAGCGGTGGTCGGCGGCCCGGCCCGCGCTCAAGCGGCGCCCGCCGCGCCCGCTGCAGGCCGCCGCCGTGCGCCGCGACCCCGACCGCGCCCGGGTGGTGGTCGCCGAGCCCGCCACCGTGGCCGAGCTGACCGCGCGCTGGGACGGCACCGGGACGCTGGCCGGATTCGTCGCCCACCAGGCGGCGCTGGCCCTCGACCGGGCCGAGCGGCAGGTCGTCGGCGACCGGGCGAAGGTGCCGCGGCACGTGGCCGAGGCCATCCGCCACAGCCCCGAGTGGCGCTCGGAGATCGCGAAGCTCGCCGAGCGGCTGGAGGCCCCCGAGGAGGAGGTGGCCGCCGAGGCCGCCGCCGACCTCGACGAGCTGGTGGCGGCGATGGACCCGGCCGCCGTCGAGGTGTTCACCGGGCTGCTGCGGCCGGTGCACGCCCGCGCCTGGGACGTGCAGGCCGACACCGCCCGGCTCACCGACCTGCGCGAGCTCAACCGCACCCACCCGCTGGTGTTCCTGCCCAGCCACCGCTCCTACGTCGACCCGCTCGTGCTGGCCGACGTCCTCACCCGGCACGACTTCCCGCGCAACCACGTGCTCGGCGGGGAGAACCTGCGCTTCTGGCCGGTCGGGCCGATCGCCAAGCGCGCCGGCCTGGTGTTCATCCGCCGCACCTTCGGCGACGACCAGGTCTACAAGACCGCCGTCCGCGAGTACCTGGCCTTCCTGCTGGCCAAGCGGTTCAACCTCGAGTGGTACATGGAGGGCGGCCGCTCCCGCACCGGCAAGCTCCGCCCGCCGCGGCACGGGCTGCTGCGCTTCGTGGCCGACGCCGTCGAGCGCAAGCGGGTGGAGGACGTCTACCTGGTCCCGGTCTCCATCACCTACGACCAGCTGCGCGAGGTCTCCGGGATGGCCGCCGAGCAGGGCGGCGCGGCCAAGCGCGGCGAGGGCCTGTCGTGGATGGCGTCCTACATCCGCGAGCAGGTGCGCACCCCGCTGGGCACCGTGCACGTCGGCTTCGCCGAGCCGCTCTCGCTGGCCACCGCGCTGCGCAACGGCGCCGACCCGGACGACCCCGACGCCCGCCGGCTCACCCTGCAGAAGGTGGCCTTCCAGGTCGCCGTCGGCATCAACTCCGCCACCCCGGCGACGGCGACGGCGCTGGTCACCACGGCGCTGCTCGGCGTCCGGGACCGCGCGCTGACGCTGGCGCAGGTGCAGCGGGTGCTCGAGCCGCTGCTGCGCTACCTCACCGAGCGGGACCTCCCGCACTCGGGCGCGGCCCTGCAGAGCGCCCGCGGCGTGCGCCGGGTGCTCGGGGCGCTGGCCGCGGAGGGCGTGGTGACCGTCTACGAGGGCGGCGAGGAGGCGGTCTACGCCATCGAGCGGGGCCAGCACCTGGTGGCGGCCTTCTACCGCAACAACGCCATCCACCACTTCGTGGACCGGGCCATCGCCGAGCTGGTCATGCTCCGCGACCCGGCCGACCGCTGGGACGAGGCCCACCGCCTCCGCAAGCTGCTGGAGTTCGAGTTCTTCTTCCCCGAGCGGGAGCCCTACCGGGAGCGGCTGTCGGCCGAGCTCGAGCGGCTGGACCCGGGGTGGGAGACCGCCGACGGCCGCGACGTGCTCTGCCGCGCCGACCTCCTGGTCGCCCACCGGGTGCTGCGGTCCTTCGTCGACGCACAGCTCGTCGTCGCCGAGCGGCTCGCCGCCCGCGACCCGCGCACGCCGGTGACGGAGCCGGAGTTCCTCGCCGAGTGCAGCGGCGTGGGCCAGCAGATGCTGCTGCAGGGCCGGCTGCACGGGCCGGAGTCGCTGTCGCGGGAGCTGTTCTCCGGGGCCCTGAGGCTGGCGGCGAACCTCGACCTGGTCGACCCCGGCCGCGAGGAGCTCGCCCGGCGGCGGCAGGAGTGGGCCGCTCAAGTCCGGGACGTCGTCGGCCGAGTAGTGGTGATCGACGAGTTGGACGCCGCGGCGCGGCGGGAGAACGTGGGGGTGGAACCGTGACGGCCGAGACGCCGCCCGGAGGTGGACTGCGCGAGCAGGCGGCCGCGATGGCCCGGACCAACGTCTGGACCGAGGAGCAGCTGATCGCCGACGTCGAGGCGGCGCCGCCCGGCCCGCGGGTGGGCGCGTTCTTCGACTTCGACGGCACGGTGATCGACGGCTACTCGCTGGCCGCCTTCGCCCGCCACCACCTGCGCTCGCTGGAGGTGACGCCGACCGACCTGGGCCAGCTGCTGCTCAACGGCCTGCGCGGGGTCACCACCGAGGAGGACTTCGAGCGGTTCACCGTCTCGGGCATGCGCGCCTGGGCCGGCCGCAGCGAGGACGAGCTGGCCGAGCTCGGCGAGCGGTTGTTCGTCCAGGGCATCGCCGGCTCGCTGTACCCCGAGGCGTGGCGGCTGGTCACGGCCCACCTGCAGGCCGGGCACACCGTCGTCCTGGCCTCCTCCGCCACCCGCTTCCAGGTGGAGCCGGCCGCCCGCGCCCTCGGCGTGGAGCACGTGCTGGTCTCCCCCGTGGAGATGGTCGACGGCGTCTGCACCGGGCGCCCCGGCGGCCCGCTGCTGTGGCGGGCGGGCAAGGCCGCGGCCGTGCGGGCCTTCGCCGAGGAGCACGGCATCGACCTGCTGCAGAGCTACGCCTACTCCAACGGCGACGAGGACGTCCCCTTCCTGCGCACCGTGGGCCGCGCCCGGGCGCTCAACCCGGGCCGGGGGCTCACCGCCGCGGCCCGGCACTACTCGTGGCCGGTCGCGCGCTTCCGCCGGCGCGGCCGCACCGGGCCGGCCGACCTCGCGCGCACCGTCGCCGGGATCGGCGGCATGCTCGGCGGGTTCACCACCGGCCTGGCCGTCGGCGCGCTGGGCGGCTCGCGGCGGGAGGCGGTCGACCTCGGCCTCACCCTCGCCGGTGAGCTCGGCAGCGCCCTCGCCGGCGTCCGGATCGACGTCCAGGGCGCCGAGCACCTGGCCACCCGGCCGGCGGTCTTCCTGTTCAACCACCAGAGCCAGCTCGACGTCCTCATCCTCGCCAAGCTGCTCCGCGGCGGGTTCACCGGCGTGGCCAAGAAGGAGCTGGCGAGGACGCCGGGCTTCGGGCTGGCGTTCCGGCTGGCCGACGTCGCCTTCGTCGACCGCAGCGACCCCGCGCAGGCGCGCCGCGCCCTCGAGCCGGCCGTCCAGCGGCTGCAGGAGGGCATCTCGCTGGTCATCGCCCCCGAGGGCACCCGCTCGGCCACCCCGACCCTCGGCCCGTTCAAGAAGGGCGCCTTCCACGTCGCGATGCAGGCCGGCGTGCCGATCGTCCCGGTGGTCATCCGCAACGCCGGCGAGCTGATGTGGCGCGGCGCCACGGTGGTCACGCCCGGCACCGTCCAGGTGCGGGTGCTGCCGCCGGTGCCGACGACGGACTGGGTGGCCGAGGACATCGACCGGCACGTGACCGAGGTCCGCGACTCCTACCTCGCCACGCTCGCGAACTGGTCGGGCCGCACCCGGCGCCCGGTCGTCGCCGAGTCCCCCACCGTCGACGACGGCGCCCCCGCACCCGCGGTCCCCGCCGCGCCGCTGGACTGGGGCACCTCGCCGGAGATGAACCCCATCGAGACGGCGATGTGGCGCGCCGAGGCCGCCGACCCGCGGCTGCGCGCCAACGTCACGCTGCTGGAGGTCCTGGAGACCGCGCCCGACTGGGACCGCTTCCGCGGCGCGCACGAGTGGGCCTCCCGGATGGTCCCGCGCATGCGCCAGCGGGTGGTCGAGCCCGCGCTCGGGGTCGGCGCGCCGCGCTGGGTGACCGTCGAGGACCTCGACCTGGACCGGCACGTGCACCGCGTCCGGCTGGAGGAGCCGGGGTCGATGCGCCAGCTGCTCGACGTCGTCGGGGAGTTCTCCTCCGGGCTGCTGGACCGCGACCGGCCGCTGTGGGAGGTCATGCTGGTCGAGGGCCTGGCCGAGGGGCGCGCCGGCTACGTCGTCAAGACCCACCACAGCACCACCGACGGGCTCGGTGCCGTCCAGCTCATGGGCCTGCTGCACCGCCGCGGTCCCGAGACCGATCCCGCCCGTCCCGAGCCGCCGGCGCCCGTCCCCGGGGACGTCTCCCGCGTCGGGGCCCTCACCGAGCAGCTCGTGGGGACGGCGCGGTCGGTGCCGCTGGCGGCGCTGCGGCGCGGCGTCGAGGCGCTGGGCACGCTGCGCCACCCGCGCGAGGTGGCCGCGCAGGCGCTCGACGCCGCCCGCTCGGCGACGAAGACCCTGGCGCCGCCGCGCGGCAGCTCGCCGCTGCTGACCCCGCGCGGCGGGGACTGGCGCTTCGAGGTGCTCGAGGTGCCCCTCGCCGACCTCAAGGCGGGGTCCAGGGCGGCCGGCGGGAGCCTGAACGACGGGTTCCTCGCCGCGGTGCTCGGGGGCTTCCGGCGCTACCACGAGCGCTCCGGCGCGCCGCTGGGGACGATGACCATCGGCATCCCGATCAGCCTGCGCGCCCGCGACGACGCCCAGGGCGGCAACCGCTTCACCGGTGCCCGGTTCACCGCGCCGCTGGACGAGGCCGACCCGGCCGCGCGGATCTCCACGATCCGCGAGTTCGTGCTGTCGGCGCGCGAGACCAGCACCAGCGGCGTCACCGACGACCTGCTCGGCCCCGCGCTGCACTGGATCCCCGCCCCCGTCGTCGGGGCGGTCTCGGGCCGGCTGACGGGCGCGAACGACGTCCAGGTGAGCAACATGCCCGGCGTGACGCACCCGGTGTGGATCGCCGGCTCGCGGATCCTGCGGATGTTCCCCTTCGGGCCGCTGCCGGGCTGCGCCGCGATGGTCACGCTGCTCTCGCACGAGGACCTGTGCTGCATCGGCGTCAACCTGGACTCCGCCGCGGTGACCGACCCGTCGGGCCTGGTCGCCGACCTGCAGGAGGGACTGGACGAGGTGGTCGCACTCGGCCGCCGCTGAGGTGTAGCCGCTCGCTGGCGCGGTACTGCACCGGGTTGTAACCAGCGTCACAGCCCAGGGAGCGGCCATGTTCAACCTCGCCACGATCCTGCGGGAGTCCGCCTCCGCGCAGCCGGACAAGCCGATGCTGCGCCTCGGCCCGCTCACGCTGACCTACGGGCAGGTGGACCAGCTGTCGGGGCAGGTCGCGGCCGGCCTGCGGGAGGCGGGGCTGCAGCGCGGCGACAGCGTGGCCCTGCAGCTGCCCAACGTGCCGCAGTTCGTGCTCGCCTACTTCGGCGCGCTCAAGGCGGGCATGACGCTCGTGCCGCTCAACCCGCTGCTCAAGGCACCCGAGGTGAGCTACCACCTGTCCGACAGCGGGGCGCGCGTCCTGATCACCTTCGACGCCTTCGCCGAGGAGGCGGTCAAGGGCGCCGCCTCCGCCGGCGACGTGCGGGTGTACGTGGTGCCCTCGCCCGGCGGGCCGGAGGCCCCGCCGGACACGACGCCGTTCGACGCGCTGCTCGCCGCCGGGCAGGGCGCCGACCCCTCCGACGTCGAGCAGATGTCGTCGGAGGACACCGCGGTGGTCATCTACACCAGCGGCACGACCGGCAAGCCCAAGGGCGCCGAGCTCACCCACTTCCAGGCCTACATGGCGGCCTCCGTCGCGGCCGAGACCTTCCAGTACCAGGACGACGACGTCGCCATGGCGGTGCTGCCGCTCTTCCACGTCTTCGGCCTGTCCAGCGTGATGAACTGCGCCGTCCGCGCGGGGGCCACGCTGGTGCTGGTGCCGCGCTTCGAGGTCGGCGCGGTCCTCGACGCGATGGAGCAGCACCGGGTCACGGTCTTCTGCGGCGTCCCCACGATGTTCGTGGCGCTCATGCACGCCGACCTCACCGGCCGCGACGTCTCCGCGCTGCGGATCTGCGTGTCCGGCGGCGCGTCGATCCCCGGCGAGGTCATCAAGGGCTTCGAGGCCGCCTACGACGCGACGGTGCTCGAGGGCTACGGGCTGTCGGAGACCTGCGCGGTGGCCACGTTCAACCGCAGCGCCGAGGAGCGCCGGGTCATGTCGATCGGCAAGCGCCTGTGGGGCTGCGAGGTGCGCGTGGTCGACACCGACGACAACGAGCTGCCGAGGGGCGCGGACAACGTCGGCGAGATCGTGCTGCGCGGGCACAACCTCATGAAGGGCTACCTCGGCCGGCCCGAGGCCACCGCCGAGGCGATGAAGGGCGGCTGGTTCCACACCGGCGACCTCGGCTACCAGGACGAGGACGGCTTCTTCTACATCGTCGACCGGAAGAAGGACCTGGTCATCCGCGGCGGCTTCAACGTCTACCCGCGCGAGATCGAGGAGGTCCTGCACGCCCACCCGGCGGTGCTCGAGGCCGCCGTCATCGGCCGGCCCGACGAGCGCCTCGGCGAGGAGGTCGTCGCCTACGTCAGCCTGCGCCCCGGCGCCTCGGCCGAGCCGGCCGAGGTCATCGGGTTCTGCAAGGAGCGGCTGGCGGCCTACAAGTACCCGCGGGACGTCGTGGTGATCGACGAGCTCCCCAAGGGGCCCAGCGGCAAGGTCCTCAAGACCGAACTGCGGACCCGCTGACCCTCTCGGCCATCCAGGAGAGCACCAGGTCGGCCAGGCGGTCGGGCACCTGCAGCTGCGGCACGTGCCCGACCGCCGCCAGCTCCTCGTAGCGCCAGCCGGGGTGCGCCTGCGCCACCTCGCGGGCGGCGGCGACCGGGACCAGCCGGTCGCGGTCGCCCTGCACCAGGAGCACCGGCGCGGCCACCCGGTCCATCGCCGACCGGTAGCGCCGTGGGTCGACCAGGATCCGCAGCAGCGAGCGCGCGGCCGTGAGGAACGCGCGGTCCATCCCGGCGACGTCCTCGCGCTGCTCGAGGAGGGTGACCGCGCGGTCGACCACCGGGGCCGGCAGCTCGTCGGGGTCGACGCCGACGAGCCGCAGCATCGCCCGCACGCGGGTCAGCGGCGTCGAGCGCGCGCGCCGCAGCGCGAGGAACCGCTCCCCCAGCCCGGGCAGCGCGTAGAGCGCGAACGTGGCCGCCACGAGCGGGTCCAGCCGGCGGCGCCCACCGGGCAGCGCGGGGTCCAGGAGCACCAGGCCGTGCACCAGGTCGGGCGAGGCCGCGGCGGTGAACAGCGAGATCATCCCGCCCATCGAGTTGCCGACCAGGACCACCGGCCCGCCCACGACCTCGCGCAGGAAGCGCTGCAGCACCTCGACGTTGGCCGGCACGGTGGCCCGGCGGTCCCCCGGCTCGCTGCGGCCGAACCCGGGCAGGTCCAGCGCCCACACCCGGCACGTCGGCGTCAGCAGCGGCGCGAACAGGTCCCAGTTGCCGTGCGACCCGCCGAGGCCGTGCACCAGGACGACCGCCCGGCCGCCGTCGGCACCGCCGTAGTCGACGACGTGCACCGGTCCCCCCAGGTCGATCGTCCGGCTCGTCCCCGGCGCCTGCGCCTCGTCCACCCGCGGTCCCTCCTGCCGGCCGCACGCCCGTCGCGCCGCCGTCCGTACGGTTCCACGGCCCCCGGGAGAGCGCTCGACGTACCCCTGGGGCGGCTGCGACGACTGTGGCCCGCATCACGCTCCTCTCCGCGAGCCGCCACAGTCAGGTGTGACCGGAGCCCCAGGGTGGTACCGACGGGTCAGTGGTCACGGGTCGAACAAGGGGCCCCGGACCGCCAGCGAGGAGGACGACGTGGCACGACAGCAGTTCGAGGGGCCGGGCCTGCCCCTGTACGTGACCGAGGTGGGCAGGGCGTTCGCGGACTACGGCCTGTACCTCGCAGCCCGGCCGCTGCTGCCCCGCCTGCCGGCCGGTGACGGGCACCCGGTGCTGGTGCTGCCCGGTCTGATGGCCGACGACATGTCCACGGTGACGCTGCGCCGCGTGCTGCGGCGGCTCGGGTACCGCGTGCACGGGTGGCGACTGGGCCGCAACATCGGCCCGACCGCCGAGTGCGTGGAGGGCATGGCCCAGCGGATCGAGGACCTCAGCGACCGCTACGGCCGGCCGATCAGCCTCATCGGGCAGAGCCTGGGCGGCATCTTCGCCCGCGACCTCGCCCGCAAGGCGCCCGACTCGGTACGCCAGGTCATCACCCTCGGCAGCCCGTTCGGCCTGCAGGCGGACAACCAGTCCCGGGCGCACAAGGTGTTCGAGCGGTACTCGCACCTGCACGTGGAGAAGCGCACGCTGCCGCTGGAGAGCGAGTGCGAGCCGCTGGCGATGCCGGCGACGTCGATCTACTCCCACTACGACGGCATCGTCGCCTGGCAGGCCTGCCTGGACCGGCTGGGGCCGCAGGCGGAGAACATCGCCGTCCACGCCAGCCACCTGGGCATGGGCCACCACCCGGCGGTCATCTACGCGGTCGCCGACCGGCTCGCGCAGCCCGAGGGCACCTGGCGGCCGTTCCGCGCCCCGCTGGCGCTGCGCCCGGCGTTCCCGCGCGCCGACGTCCCCCGGCACGACTTCCGCCCCGCCGCGGCCGCCTGAGCCCGGCGGCACCCGCCGCTCGTCGGCCTGCGGCCGTCTCGACCACGCCGAGACGGCCGCGGGTCGACGACGCGCGCCCGTCGGGGCACCGAGTGGTCACCTGTAGAGGTCCCCGCCCGTCGGTGACCACCACAGGTGACCACTCGACGTCGGCGAGGTCTGGGGTGGGCGCGGCCGGGATCGAACCGGCGACCGCTCGCTTGTAAGCAGTGAGCGCCTGAGCGCTGTGCTGGCCTGGGACTTTGCAGCTCGTTCCCGAGCGTTCCTGCGCAAGTTACGCGGTCACTGCGAGCCGGCCCCATGCCACGCCTCTGTCAGTGCGTCCGATCGCACCCACCCGACCAGCAGGACAGCCAACTGCACGATGTTCTGCGCCTCCTGGAGCGTAGGAGCGCGTCGCTCTCCGGTGCCATGCCGATCGGGGTTCGGCCAGAGCAGTCGGAGCAGCTGGACCACCGCCTCGATGTTGCTGGCCTTGGTGCTCGAGGTCGCCAGCCGGAAGAAGAACTTGTCAGGCTTCCTCCCGAGCCGCTCGATGATCTTCCCCAGCGTGGCCTTGGCGTCGTCCGGTGTCACAATCGGCCACAACGACAGCTCGACCGCCTTGATGGCGTGGTCCCATGCATCCGAGGGGTCGGGGTTGCGTCCATAGACAGCCGCCCAGGCCGTCCGCAGCTCATCGGAGACCTCGTCTGCCGGAGATTGGGCACGGTCGTAGGCCTCCTGCTCCCCCTCGCTGACGCGCCGGACAAGCGACCGATGATCCGCAGCCACAGTCCAGACCGACCCGCCAACGAGCAGTTGGAGCTCCAGGTCCTCAGCCGTTCGACCCTGAGTGAAGGCAAGCGCTAGGTCCAGCACGTCGAGGAACGCGTCCTCGTCGTCGCGGCAGGCGTTGAGCACCGCACCGAGTCTTGTCGAGCGCTCTGGTGCCGGAATCCGCAGCTGCAAAGCAACGAGCGAGGCCACCTTCTCCTCGGCGCCGGCAAAGCGGGGGTGGAGCGTCTCCTCGACCCATTCGAGCAGCCGAGTCCGCAGGTGATCAGGGACGCCTTCGTAGGGTCCGTCGGGCTCCGCCAGTCCCCGCCGCACGGACAGTGGAACCCACCGGGACACGCGTCCTCCTTGTCTTGGCGAGCTGAACTCGGGGGGCTCGTACAACCAAGCCGCTTGCGAGCTCCGTCGCAGCGGCAACGGCAGGCAGCAGGCCGCAAGCTCTCAACGGGGGTGCTGCGCCACGCTCAGCCTCTCAAAGAGGCTGAGCCTCGATGCCGCGCAGGATACGCCAGGCTTCGTTGTCGGCGAAGGTGGCCATGGTCGCTGGCATGACTCAGCTCCCGATACTTGCCTGCCCTCCCTTGTCCGCAGGGAAGTAACCGCTGCCTCCAATGATCAGGATTTGCCCGGCGAGGGCTGACACTTCTTGAGTTTGTCCGGCAGAGATTCGAAGAATGAAGTGCACATTGCAGGCGCCGTCAAGCAGCTCGACGGAGGTTTCTTGAATCGACGGTCCTCCAGTCAGCGTAACCCTCACGGATTCACCAAGGGGGGCCGTCACCCAGCTCTGCGTGACAACAGGAAGCGTCAATGCGCCATAGGTCACTTCTCGCTGGCACACGCCTGGAGCGGGCGTGGCCGGTGGGGGGACGTGGGAGCCGACGACGTGGGAGCCGACGACGTGGGCCGACGACGTGGGAGCCGACGACGTGGGAGCCGACGACGTGGGAGCCGACGTGGAGCCGACGACGTGGGAGCCGACGACGTGGAGCCGACGACGTGGGAGCCGACGACGTGGGAGCCGACGACGTGGGAGCCGACGACGTGGGAGCCGACGACGTGGGAGCCGACGACGTGGGAGCCGACGACGTGGGAGCCGACGCCCCGCAGGTCGCATCGGGACCAGCGTCGAAGGAACGGGCGAGGATATCGCTGATGGCCATGGGGGGAGAGCCAAACGACTCCACCACTTGCACGCCCGACCCGGTCAAACATTCATATGTTCCCCCATCGGGGATCCAGTGCCGGTCGTATTGACCATCTATTAGCCATGCAGTGCCCGTAGCGGGATCACGCAAGATCTTGCCCAGCAGCGTGTTACGAGGGGGGAAGGACCACGTTATGGGAACGCCCACTGATACAGGAGTGCCGTTCGGGACAAGGTCTATTCGCTGCGACGTGCCGTACTCCTCGCTCTGCTCCCATCCCGCAACGCAGTGAGCAGAGTCGAAAGGGGGTAGGAAGCAGGGTGCCCATAGGTAACCGCGGGAAGCAGCCAAGCTCATGCGCTCGCTGTCCGACAACGAGCCGGGGATGCGCACTTTGAGCGTGTACCACTGGTCCGGCATCAGCCGGGTCACGTCGTCGATACCCACCGTCAGGTCGCGCCTGTCCCACGCCCTTGAACTGTCGACATACGCGCCCGGCAGATCGGTCGACTCAATGCTGAAGTTCCGAGCCAGTCCTGTCGTTGAAAGTTTCAAAGCAGTCTCGAACTCGAAGGCAACTCGGTCGCGGCACGAGTCGAATGTGAGATCCTCAGCTCGCCATTTAGCCCGGATGGTCATGCGTGTATGAGCCGTTCCTGGATCGCCGGGCCGGATCGTCTCGAAAACGATCGACCCCTCCGACGGCTGCCACCCGACATAGCACTTAGATGGCCCGTTCGACTCGTCGGCCGCAGTGACGAGTGCCCCTGGCTCAGCGCCAGCCATCTCGTGGAACTGCCAGGCCGCGAGTCCACCCCAGACAACTAGCAAGGCCAGAAGGCCGACTAGTACACGCTTGACCAGTCGCACTATAACAACCACCACTCCCCCGTGCCACGGGTGGCCGGATGTTCGGGAGGTGATGGTAGGTGAGTTCCACCACGACGGGTACTGAGTTCAGCGCCCCTGGAAGCGCTAATATAGCCCGTGCCGGAAGAGTCGGTTTGGTTGCGGATTGCGCCGTGGTCGGCGGCGCTGCACCTTCTGCCCCACCTTGGGCCTTCTGCCGACCCGCTGAGTGCCGGCCAGCCCTTCCCATACTTCCGCGTTCATGAAGATGACCATGGCGGTTGGTGCTGACGCGGCGCCGACTTGGTTTAAGGCGAACGCCCACGGGACGTAGCCGGGTCGCCCGGACGCATGGCGACCCGCGAACCCCTGCTCGGTGACGGCCTAGCGGGCGATGTGGACGGTGATCGTCACTCCCGGCTCCTCGCCCTCCGCCACAGTGCGCTTGCTGGCCACCAGGTAGTCCACCCGGTCGTCGGCCGGCTGGGGCGGACCCGCCCAGGGACGGTGCCCGAAGACTCCCTCCATGGCGTCCAGGGTGGCCTTGACGAGGTTGTCCAGGTCCCAAGCCTCGTTGCTGTTGCGGGGCACCGGCGTACGGAACCCGATGCTTACCGCAAAGCGGCCGATGGTCGGCTCGACGTGCTCGGCCTCGATGGCGGCCCGGACCGCCTGCTTCCACGGGGCGGTCGCCGCCGTCGAGCACGAAGAGGGGCGACCCGCAACCTGGACGGCCAAGAGAGGTTCACCGGGCAGTCGGGCCTTCCCTGCAGCCCAACTCGCACGTGGAGCCATGCCCGGCCTTGTCCGGGGAGCACGCCAGCCCGATGTCGGCCCCTGGCGTCGACGGCCGACGCACCCGGCGACCGGCTGACCGCCAGCTGGGTCCTTGCGCTGCCACGGGCTGAGCCAATCGCGGCCAGCCGCTCGCATGTAGCCGTGAGGCAGCGGAGACCGCCGAAGGTGTTGGATGGGCCGCCTCGCCACAGCACCACGGAGGAGAGGGGTCGATGGCCACCACCAACAAGAACCCGACCGACCGCGACCCGGACGCCTCGGTGGAGCTGACCCGCGCCGACCACCAGCGGCAGCGCACACTGGAGGAGATAAGGGCAGCGTCCAAGGACAAGGTTGCCGCCGCACCGCCCATAAGCTGGGAAGTGGCGAACGACGTCTACGGCCTGCTCTACGCCACCCGCGACCGCGACCCGAGCGAACTCGTCGTCTGGCGTTGCCGCCTGTACTGCGGCCACGTCGCCGAGTGGACGGCGCACCGCGACCATCGCGAGCCCAGCAGCCACAGATGCCCTGAGTGCGAGCAGGACATGACCATCGTCGCCGCCAAGCGCCTCGGGCCGCCGCGGGAGGGCTGGCGGCCGCGACCACCTCGACTGCCCGAGAAGGCCCTGCCCGGTCGTGTCCGCCCACAGCGCGAGGTGCTGGCCGAGGTTGAGCAGCACAACGCCAAGGTCCGCCAGCGGATCCGGGAGCACTGGCAGGTCCCGGAGGATCAGCCGACCCCTAACCTGGAGGCGGCATACTGCGCCGCCCCGGAGACGTTGTTCCGGTGGAAGATCGGGCTGGACTGCGGCTGCATCACCGAGACACTCACCCGGGGCGACGACCCGGCCAAGCTGGAGGGCTCGACGCACCGCTGCAGGAAGTCCTCACACGATCACCCCAGCCGACGCCGGATCGTGGAGTGGCGCGACCGAGCCGAGGTCTGTCGCACCGACCTGTACGAGGAGTACTGGCGCGAGGAGTACGGCATCAGCACGCCCGCGTCCCGGCGCCATGAGCACCTGGCCCTCTGGACCATCGTGCTGGAGTGCGGGCACACGGTCGAACAGCACTCGACCGCTGCGGACTTCGACCCGACAGAGGGCCCGTCCTATGCCACCCCCAAGCGCGTCGCCGAGCTCCGCGCGGACAGGGAACTGGCCGGCGACCCGGACTGGCAAACCTGGTTGGAGCAGGGACTGCCGTCCCCACGCCAGGACTGGAACTGCACCGACTGCTGGATGCACCGCAGCGTCGTGGCCTACGACCCGATCGGCTGGCTTATCCCCCGCGAGCGCCCCAGGAAGCGGACGACGGCCCAGTCCAAGCCATCGCGGGCAGAGTTGGAGCGCAGGCTGCGGCACACCGAGGTCGAGGCGGCGCGCCTCCGACGGCAGCTTGAGCTGGAGTGATCCGCGGGCTCATCGCCCTGGCTGCACCACCTGACTGTCGGCCTGAAACCGTCAGGCGGAGGTCATCTCGCCCTCGGCAGGGGCGACGAGGCCCGGCGACGTCGGTCGTGGCGATCAACGCGGGCTCCGGTTGCGCCTGTAATCGACAGCACACTATGGTCCGAATCCTCTGACCGGCGACGCCCCAACGGGGGGCCGACCCGTGAGAGGGATGGAGAGAACATGTCCACGTGGCGCGACAGTGACGACGCCAAGCAGGCTCTCGCCGAGCAGGGCTACTACGACGAGGACCACGAAGCCCTCAACAACACCGCTCTGGCCGGCACCCTGGCGAAGATTTTCATGCGCAAGCCGGTGCGGGCCTCGGACGCCGAGTCGTTCGACCGATTCACCGCGGTGAAGCACCAGGGTCTGTCGAAGAACCAGCTCGTCGACGAGGTGCTGCCCCACTTCCGTGAGGGCATCGAACTCACCGATGAGGAGTTCGAGCTCTGGAAGAAGAATCGCAAGGAGCACCCGGACCTCGACGAGCGACAGCAGACGCTCGCCAGCGTCGGCAACCTCCTGTGGGGCACGATGTGCCGCACCTCCTCCAGCGGCGCTGTGCAGAAGCTGCTCGTGCCCAAGGGGCTGCTGCTCGTCGAGGCCAAACTGGGCCGTGAGGGTGAGCCGGGGCCGCTGAAGGTCGCCACCGACGACCACGAGCTCATCATGGAGTTCTTCGTGCGGCCGCGCGGCGACCAGCTCGTGCGGGTGAGCGGCAGTGTGCGCGCCGACTGTCTCATGGTCGGCATGGCCTTCGACGGCATCAGCGCACGGATGCGGCAGGAGCTCGGCATGAGCGTCACCAGCGCGGTGACGGACCTGATGCAGGTGGCGAGCCCCAACTTCGCGGTGATCACCGGGTCGTCGACCGAGGATTCCAAGGCTCTGACCTCGGGCGCCTCGAAGCGCTGACGGTGGGCTCCCGCGACTGGGAGACCCTGGTGGCCGAGGCGGTCCGCTTGGGTCAGGCGGACCGTCTCGACCGCTGGGCGCTCGGCGACATCTGCCTCGAGGCTGTCCCCCCGGGTAAGGACCGCGCCGGCCGGTCCGAAGCCCAGCGGCGCCTCGCCGCCTTCGCCCACGACATAGGCCACCCGATCAACCTGCTCAAGGACCTGCACCGGACGGCCGTGGCGTGGCCGCCGGACATGCGCATTGAAGGTGTCAGCCACTCAAAGCACTCGAAGTACGCCTCTCACCCGAACCGGGTCGCCCTCGTACTGGGGGAAGGTCTCGACGAGGGACTGTCCGGCCGGATCCTGCGCGACGTGGGCAAGGTGGAGAAGCTGCTCAAGGACCCCGCCGTGCGCGCCGCCGCGATGGACCGCACCAAGAAGCGCACGGCAGCAGTACGACAGCTTGCTCGCGCGCGCGAGGACGAAGCTCTCGCCGAAGCCCGGGAACACGAGCGCGTCCTTGCCGACCATGCCAAGGCCATGGAGATGGCCTCGCGGCTCCCCGGAGCGGGCGAGAGGGCGATGCAGGCCGCGAAGGCCCTGGGCAGGATGTACACCCACCTCATCGAGCTGCAGGACTTCGTCGGCCAGATCCCCGACGGCTACAAGGACCGGTGGGTCGAGCAGCTGGAGCGCATCAGGCGTGGCGCCGAGAAGCTGCGGCAGGAGCTCCGGCCGGAGTCGCGGTCACCTCAACCCCACGACGTCATCGACATAGTCGACTGACCGACGGGCGCAGAGCACCGACGCCTTGGCCGGGAAGAGGCCTCGGGCCCCGGTGTGGTCGACATCCACACCGGGGCCCGAGGTCGTTGCCTCGCTCGACTACTGCTGAGCAAGGGCGTCCGGAAGTCGGAACCCATGGGGGTGTGGGACTTCACCGGCACCAACACCGTAAGACGACTAGGCAAAGCCACAGGTGTCAGGACCCTGGGGTCGGTGACGTCGCTTGGCGCACAGTCAGTTCGATTTGGTCCGCAATAGCCGTCGGTGTCTCGTGCTCCCAGAAGCGCAGGACTTGCCAGCCGGCGTCGAACAGCTGCCGGTTGGTCTCGCGGTCACGCTCGACGTTGCGATCAATCTTGGGCCCCCAGTAGGCCCTGTTGGCCGCCGGCATTTGGAAGTGCTCCGGGCACCGGTGCCAGAAGCAGCCGTCGAGGAACACCGCAATCCGTCGCCGCGGGAACAGCAGGTCCGCTGTCCTGCGCAGTCCCTTTAGAGGTCGGCGGTCGACGTAGTAGCGAAGGCCACGGGCGTGCACCAGCGAGCGGACGGCCAGCTCGAGCCCGGTGTCGCGCCCGCGGTTGGCGACCATCGTGCGGCGTGCGGCCTCCGAAGACGCCCAGGACGCGGTGACAGGCTTGGGGGGCACGACCGGCATCCTTCCCCCACCCGCAGATCTCAGGCCTTCGACAGCGCCTTGGTGACGGCCTTGGCGACGGCCCAGCCCAGTGGCGGGGGGACCGCGTTGCCGATCTGACCGACGGCCTGGTAGACCGCGCTCGGCCAGGTCCAGGTGGGCGGGAAGCCCTGGATGAGTGCGACGTCGGCCACGCTGAGGCGGAAGGCCCCTGTGTCGGTCGGGAACGCGCTGGCCGCCTGGCGAGTCGCCGCGACGCCGTTAGGCCACAGCCCGAGGGCTGCCCAAGACCTGGCGGCGCTGGTCGAATTGCAGATGCTCGTGGTGTGCCGTGGGCCGGTCAGCCCGCTTCGGATCGTTGGTGCCAGGCCGTCAGGGTGCTCTTCGACCTGGGGCAGACCGAGCGCCGCCCGCACACCCATGGTGGCCGGAAGGTCGCTGCCAGGATCGTTCCAGGCGTGGGTCGGCGTGGGGTTGCGGAAGGCGTCATAGGCCTTCTTGGAGCGAAAGCCGACGAAGACGACCCGCTTGCGCACCTGGGGCACGCCGAAGTCCTTGGCCTCGAGCAGGATCCGGTGCACATAGTACCGGGGCCGGGAACGCTCGAGTGGCTCAACGATTACGTCGCGGACGTAGTCGGCGAACTTGGCGCTGGCCAGCGCGGGCACGTTCTCGGCGACGAAGGCAACCGGCTGGATGGCCCGGATGGCGTTGACCGTCGCGGGCCAGCAGTCGCGGGGGTCGAGGTGTCCCTGTTGCCGGCCGGCATTGCTGAATGGCTGGCACGGCGGGCCTCCGTGCATGACATCAACCCTGCCGCGCCAGTCCTTCCACTTCACGCCGTGCACGTCGCCGTCGCCGCCGCCGTGCACCTCCCACTCGGGCCGGTTCCGCGAGAGCGTCTCGGCCGCGTGATCAAGGATCTCGTAGCTGGCGACGTGCTCGAAGCCGGCCCGCTCGAACGACACGTCGAGACCCCCGCCGCCGGAGTACAGGCTGAGCGCCCGCAGACCGTTCGGCTCCTGACGCGGCATCAGGTCACGGGTGTCAAGGGAGGGGATGTTGACCTCGTGCAGCGGGTCCAGCTCTCCCGCCGCTGCCCGCCGAGACTGCTCACGGCTGCGCTGGGCCATGAGCCGGTACCGCTCGCGCTCCCGCGCGGTGAGCTGCCAAGGCTGGTGCAGCGGGTGCGTCGAGGGGATCCGGCTCGGGACGACCGCCTCAGGCAGGAGCTCCAACCCATCGTCTTCCCAGGCCATGGATTCGCTGCTCGACACGGAAACGGATCGTAGGCGGACCCGGTGACAACTTCCGGGACGCGTTGGGTCGCGTCGCCCACCTGACGTCAGCGCCGAGGCGGCTCAGCCTCCAACGCGGCCATGACGGCGCGGTGCAAGTTGAGCGCCCACTGAGGACCGGTGATCTCCTGGCAGCGGCTCATGACGTACAGACGGCTGATCTTGCGGTTGTTGACCGTGCTGCCGCGAGCGAGCAGGTAATGCGCGCGGTCGCGGACCGCCTGCATCGCGACTTCTGGGCTGTACAGGCAGTCGGCAGGCTTAGCCGCCCGACGGACATCGGCGTTGGTGATGTAGCGATTCGGCAAGCCTAGGGCCGACTTGGCGTTCCAGTGGTCCTTCATCAGAGCATGAAGGTCGTCGTAGGTGTAGACGTCCTTGTGTCCCAGGAGCTGATTGAGGATGTCCTTGTCAGCCAGGTCAGGGAGCAGACTGGTGAGCGCCAGATCAGGCGCTAGGTAGGCCTGCTCCTGCCGATTCCACTCGCGCATCATCGCCGGCGAGCCGTACCAGAGCCGCTTCGGGACGTTGTCTCGCGGCGCGAACCAGCCGAAGACGAAATGCATGTTGGCCCAGCGCCGCAGCTGCCCGATGCCGGTGTCGCGGCCAGTGCCGAAGTCACCGTCCACGGCCGCGGACTTGAGCTCGAACAGCAGACGCAGCCGACGGCCATGCCAGTCAATGTCGAGGTGGGCGTCCTCGTCCTGGCGACCACGGTCAGAGCGCTGCTCAAGGTTCAGCACGCTGACCATGGCCCGCTCGCGCAGATCGTCCTGGTTGAAGGGAGTCGTCACGACGCGACCGTTCCAGCAGATCGCCTTCGTTTCGGAACGACACGCCGCTCCGTACGCGTCTCAGCTAGGCCAGCCCCGACCGCTGCACGCAAACTCGCGGCCGGGTTCCGCAGGTCCAGCTCCACACAATTGTCGATGACGTACTTCCAGGGAACATGCCTGTTGTTAGTGGTGACGCCCCGAGCCATGAGGTAGCTGATGCGGTCCCCGATCGCCTCCGCGACCCCGTCTATGTCATAAGTCAACGCTGAGTTGCGCTTCGCCGAGTCTGCATTGCACGCGCGTTCCCGGTAGCGACTCTTGAGGCCCAGCTTCGGCTTGGCCTGCCACTCCGCCTTCATTAGTGCCTTCATCTGCTTGTAGCTATAAGGGGGGCCCTGCTCCCCCTCCTCCTGCTCCATGGCTGCGCGCATGAGGACCTCGACCAGCGCGGGGTTCGCCTTGATGAGATCGGGAACCCGAGCCGCTAGGGCAAGGTCAGGTCCGATGTACTTCAACTCCCTGTCGAGCCACTCGCGCATCATGGTGGGCGACCCGTACCAAAGTCCTCGCGGTTCGGGGTGGCCCGGCTCGAACGCGCCGAAGGCCCAGTGCCTGGTCGACCACTGCGTCAGCCGAGCCGCGCTGGTGTCGCGTCCGGTACTGAAGGCTTCTCCTTGGACGCCCGACTTCAGCTCAAAGAGAAGCGGCTCCTTCACCCCAGCGATGTCGAGATGGCCGTCCTCTTCGCCCCCTCTGCGCAGGTCCTCTCGACGGACGAGGTTCAGCGCCTGGCGCATGGCGCGTTCGTTGTCTTCGAGCTGGTAGGACCGCGGCACGGCAGCACGGTGACAGACGGACGGCGATTCCTCCAGAACCGACACGGACCGCATCACTCCGTGGAGTGGGTCATCCTTCCGGCGCGCGCCTGAGGAGGGGGCGACGCAACGGTCACCTTCAGCCCGTCGCCGCGTTCCATGCAATCGGGGCCTATCAGCTCCGCGATTCAGACGTGGACGTGTTGGGCGATCGCCTCAAGGGCGCGGCCGCGCAGCTCATACCGGGGGCAGCGACCGATGACTTCCTCGGCCGCGGCACAGCAGCGCTCGCCGTCAGCGTCCTCAACCCAGGTCACCCAGCCCTGGTCACCCAGCCCTGGTCGCCGTCGAGGTCTAGAGCAAGCACCACGTTGGCGCCGTCCGTGAGTAGCTGGATTCCGAAGTAGCCGCCGGCGAGTGAGACCACCTTGCCGGCGGTCGCCTCCGCGGCCTGGCCGAGCTCCTGCAGGTAGCTCCCGTACTCCATACGTTCGACCTCCGAGTGGCGCAGACGTCCGCGTCCATCAGCGTTGCGACTCATCGATACTGCATGAGGCGCAGTCAGGTACGCCCGGCGGTCCACAAGCAGCACTCGAGGCCGGCGAATCAGGGACGGTCACCCCGCGTCCTCTGGGCGCCGGCGGTGCTGGTGCTGTGCGCGAAGCTGAGCGAGCCTGCTCATTCCGGCCGGTTCGGCTGCCTTCACGGCCCCTTCCGGTGCCACTGCAGCGATCAAGCGGGTTAGGGCAACGCGCTGCGCGCGAACCTCGGCGGCCAAGCGCCGCAGTTCGAGCGAGTTGGCGTCCTCGGCTAGCTCATTGAGCCGATCGCACATGTCAGCGGTGCGGGCTGCCTCCCTGAGCAGCAACAACCGTGCGGGGTCGAGGGAGTAGCGGGTCGTCATGTCGGTCCAGAGATGGCGACCGGACGATCCCAGGCCAGCAGGGGCTCGAGTTGTCATAGGGGTTCTCCTGTTGTGCGTCGGAACCCGGCGCGATTTTCGGCTGGGGGGAGATCTCCGCTTTCCGACGGGGCGGAAGTCCCTTTCATCGGCACGTCCGTCACGTCCCCCCCTGCCCTTGGTGACACGGCCCGGCAGGTGGAACGTGTCCCACCTGCCGTCGCCGGGCCGCGGTGGTCGGGCTCGGGCAGGGTGTGGCACGGGCACGTGTCGCCTCTCGCTGATCGCGGTGGCCAGGCGCGGACTTGGGTGCATGGGCTCCGCTCCGCTGCGCGTGCCGGTCGCGGTTCTCTGCCGCCGTCCGCGGTGGGACGGGTCGGCCCCGAGCGCGGGCGTCGGCGGGTCGAGCGGATCGGCGGGCGGACCTCGGCCGGCCGCTTCGGTCGGTATCGGTCGGGGGGTCGGGCACGAGGACGAGCAGACGGTCGGCACGCGTCGGCATGACGTCGGCGCGACGGTTGGCGAGCACGGTCGGCGAGGGCTCGGGCCACGGGCGGCACGGTGGACGGCAGCGGATACGCAGCGACGGGCGGCAGGATGGCGACGCGACCGGCTCGGGGTGGGGCTGGCGCCAGGTGGGTCGCTTCGGCGCCCGGTTGCGCGACTCACGGATGACCCGTCGCGCTAAGCCGGCGACACCACTGAGCTGGCCACCGAACGGCGCGTGGCGCTGAGCCCGCAGGACGGCGACGGCTGGCCACCGACGGGTGCGTGCGCGTCGTTGACTGGTCGCAGGTTGTCGACGGTCGAGGCGGCCGTCTTGCGCGAGGGTCGCGCCGGCGATCACCGGGCCGGATCGTTGCTGACCATGCTCCTGGGTCCGGGCCGACCGGCTGGGGAGGGCGGGCGGTGTCGTGAGACAGGCGGCCGGGACATCCGCCCTCTTCGACGTGCGGCGCTGCCTCATTGGGTCAGTTCTCCAGGTCGATGCGGGATCGGCGCATGGGTGTCGAGGGAGTCGGCGAGATCGACGACGACGTCCTCGACTTCGGGCTTGGGCTCACCGGGCAGCGAGAGCCGAAGCAGCACCCGGCAACGCCAGGGACGGGACAAGTGGCAGGTCATGGGGTGGCCTGCCGCTGCCGTTCCCGTTCGGCGATGCGTGCGCGCACCGCTCGCAGCGCGGCAGCCCGCTCGTCGTCCTCACGCGCGTGCGCGTCTTCCGCAAGTGGTCCCGTAAGTGCCTCCTGACCCGAACCCGTCCCGTCCCTTTCGCTTCTCGACTCGCTAGCCGACCGGGTTAGCGGGTGGATTTCCGACAGCTCACGTGGCGAGCCGGTGCCTTTCCGGGGCCGACCGCCCTTCTTGCCGTTCGCGGCGTTTGCCGCCTGCTGGGCGAGCACCTGCTCGCGGGTCCGCTGGTAGCCAGCGTGGTGCCGGATCGCCAGCTCGTCGCCGTCCTCGGTCCACCAGCCGACGGCCACCAGCTCGGGCAGGGCCTCTGGGTGGGTGGCGAACCGGCGCAGGTGATCCCTCGGGATGCGGCAGTCCAGCAGTTTCCGGTTCGACCAACAGAGCCCTTCGACGTGCAGCCGGAACGCGGCGTCGGAGAGGCAGTCGCAGTCGTCGGGAAAGTCGTCCGACAACTTGCTCCACGTCACGGGGTCACCCCCGGGCTGTCGGCTCGGCGCACCACGGCGGCAGCCAAGACAACGTGCCTTACAGGGAACGGGTTACACGGGAGGCAGGCGCTGCCGGGCGACCTGCCTCCCGCATGTTCTGGGCCGGTCCTTCCTGGGGGCGACCCCTTCCAGTTGGTCACGCCCCGCCTCCGGACGCCGGGGTTTGGCGGCGCACCTGAGCCGACTTGAGCGCAAGGCGCTTGAAGTGGGCCTTGCGCAGGTGCTCGGCGCGGCGAGCCCGTTCGGCGGGCGGCAGGACCCCGTCAGGGTCGGCCTCCCGCTCGAACCGGTCGCGGAACGCGCGGCGGGCGTTGGCGGTGCGTGCGGCCGGGTCGGCGGTGTTCGCCCATGAGGAATGGGCGGCGATGGAGGCGATGACGGAACGGTCTTCGGGACGGCGCGCGGGCACGGCAGGACTCCGTAAGGGGAGTCCCGGCGCCGATCTCCGGGGATGCGGGAAGTGCCCGACCGGCCACTAGCGGCGGCGGATCAACGCCGCTGCGGTACCGACAGTACAACGTGGGCGCCGGGCATCGGCCGGTCGCCGGTGAGCTCGGCTGCGGTGACGGTCACCGCGGGGCGGTGGCAGCGGCAGCGCAGCACCCAGGAGTCGCGCAAGGTGATCACCCACATCGGCGGGGACGGACGCCCGTCGTTCCAGGTGGCTCGACTCGTGGGCACGGCCAGGAACCGGCGGCGGAACAGCTGCCGGCCACGGACGAACTTCGACGAGGTGGGGATCCGGTAGAGCCGCAGCAGCGTCTTGCCGCCGTCGCAGCGGACGGTGGACATGAGCAGTCGGGAGCGCACGTCTGGGGGCAGCTCGGCCAGCCAGGTGGCGGCGGTGGTGGCGCTGGTCACCAGCTGGTCGACATCGCGCGCCCACTGCGGTTGGGGCAGGCCGGAGATGCCCAGCCAGCCGGCGACCGGGTCGGTCACAGCCGGTCCCCTAGGGCGAGCCGCCGAGACGCCTCACGGGCCCGCTCGTCGGCGGTGCTGGCGGCGTACCGGCGGAGCATCTGCGCCGAGCGCCAGCCGGCCTTCCGCATCAAGTCCGACTCGCCGCCCCCGGCGTTGAGCCAGTGGTGGGCGTGGGCGTGCCTGAAGAGGTGGGCGTGCACCGGCACGCCAGCCTCGCGCCCGCGGCGCTCGAGCATCTGCCGGACGCCGTCTGCGCTAAGCGGCCCCCGGCCCTTCTCGGCGATCCAGAGCGGCGCGGTGGGCCCGATGTGCGCTCCACCCCAGCGGTCCCGGTCGCGCAGCCGCCGGTAGCGGCTGAGAGCCTGCGCGGTCTTCGCGTCGAAGGGGACGACCCGCACTCGGGAGCCCTTGCCGGTGACGGTGATCGTCTGCTGCTCGAGGTCGACGTCGGCCAGGGCGAGCCCGGCGACCTCGGCGCGGCGGCAGCCAGTGTCGAAGAACAACCGGATCATGGCCGCGTCGCGGCGGTCGACCAGGGCCTTGCCCGCGGCGGTGGCGAGCAGGGCCCTGATCTGGTCCAGGCTGAGCACCGCTACCGGCTGCTCCGGAACCGTGGGCGCGCGCATCCCATCCATCGGGTTGCGGTCGACCTCGTCCTCCTCGCGGAGCCAGCGGTAGAGCTGTTGCAACGCCCGGTACTCGACCGACACGGTGGCGGGCTTGGCGTGGTCGTGCCGGTCGGCGAGGAAGGCGTTCAAGTCCCGGCGGGTGACCTTGGTCGGGTTGTCGGGACCGTCGTGCTCGCGGCACCAGGCAGCCAGCTTGTTGAGCGCGCCGAGATAGAGCCGCGACGTGTTGGCGCTCTTGCCCTGAGCGCGCAGGGCGACCGCCCAGTCATGCCGGTAGCTGTCCCAGGCGGTCGGTCGGGGGGAGAGCGGGGTGACGGTGGCGGCCATCGGAGCCTCCGGTTGCGGTGTCCCTGGTGCCCCGTATGCAGATGTTACGCGGTCGCTGAACGCTGTGCATTGAGCAGTGAGCCCCTGACCCGGAGATATCTCCAGCTCAGGGGCTCATGGTGGGCGCGGCAGGGATCGAACCTGCGACCGCTCGCTTGTAAGGCGAGAGCTCTCCCGCTGAGCTACGCGCCCCGCCCGCCCAGGGTAGGGACCCCGGGCGGCGGTCCGGGGACTACGCCGCGATCTTCGCGACGGCGTCCTTCCAGCCGGACTGCTCGCGCGCGTCACCGGGCTGGTTGACCTCGGCGAACGCGATCTTCCCCTCGGCGTCGACGAGGAAGGTGCCGCGCACGGCCATGCCGGCCTTGTCGTTGAACACCCCGTAGGCCTGGGCGGTCGCGCCGTGCGGCCAGAAGTCGCTCAGCAGCGGGAAGTCGAAGCCCTCCTGCGCCTTGAACGCCTTGAGGCTGAAGACCGGGTCGGTGCTGATGGCGACCACCTCCACGCCGGCGTCGGTGTAGGTGGTCAGCTCGTCACGCAGCTGGCACAGCTCGCCGGTGCAGATGCCGGAGAACGCGAACGGGTAGAAGACGACGAGCACCGGCGTCCCCCGCAGGTCGGCGAGGGAGACGACCTGGCGGTCCTGGTCGGGCAGGCTGAAGTCGGGCGCGACGTCACCGACGGAGAGGCTCATGCGCCGATCGTGCCGCACGGGCCAGGGCGGCCCGTCAGCGGGACGGCGTCAGCGGCGCGTGCGCGCCGTCTTGGGGGTGACAAGCCGGATCCCCGACCAGTCCTTGGCCGCGGAGATGCTGCTGGTCTGGGCGAGCCCCGCGGTGGGGGCCGCCTCGGTGACGTCGCCGGGCTCGACGTGGCCCGGGCGCCCGGACTTGGGCACCAGCAGCCACACGACGCCGTCGTCGGCGAGGGAGGCGATCGCGTCGACGAGCGCGTCGACGAGGTCGCCGTCGTCCTCACGCCACCAGAGGAGGACGACGTCGGCGACCTCGTCGGTGTCCTCGTCGACCATCTCGCTGCCCGAGAGGTCGACGATCGAGTCGCGCAGGTCCTCGTCGGCGTCCTCGTCCCAGCCGAGCTCCTGCACGACCATGCCCGGCTTGATGCCCAGCCGGGCCGCCATGCCGGCGCTGCCCGAGTCGACGCTCATCCCTGCTGTTCCTCCGAGGTGTGGCCGGCCGCCGGCGTCCCACCGGCGGGCACGAGGCGCCTGACGGGCGCGTGGGAGTCGTGGGGGCCGACGGCGGACACGACCGGCGGGGAGTCCACCCGCTGCCTGGTCATGTCACCCCTCTCGTGCCCGGGAGCGCGGTCCCGACGGCGTCGGTACGCGTGGGCAGGAGCGTAGGGCATGCCTGGTCACGCGCAAGCGCTCGTCGACGACGCGCCCGACGGGCCCTTCCCACCGCTGGCCGGGAGGTCTGGCGTGACGCGGGCCATCCCGGCGCGCGACGATGGACCCATGAGCGCTCCGCAGCAGGGTGGCGACCCCACCCGCGACGCCGGCCAGCCCCGCGCGGTCATCACCGACGGACTCCCCAGCCAACTGGTCGACACCGATCCCGACGAGACCCAGGAGTGGGTCGAGTCCCTCGACAGCGTCGTCGAGCACGCAGGCCGCGGGCGGGCCCGCTACCTCATGCTCAAGCTGCTGCAGCGCAGCCGCGAGCAGCAGGTGGGCGTACCGGCCCTCCGCAGCACCGACTACATCAACACGATCCCGCCCGAGCGCGAGCCGTACTTCCCCGGCGACGAGGAGACCGAGCGGCGCATCCGCGCCTACATCCGGTGGAACGCCGCGATCATGGTGCACCGCGCGCAGCGGCCGGGCATCGGCGTCGGCGGGCACATCTCCTCCTACGCCTCCTCCGCCAGCCTCTACGAGGTCGGCTTCAACCACTTCTTCCGCGGCAAGGACCATCCCGGCGGCGGCGACCAGATCTGGTTCCAGGGCCACGCCTCCCCCGGCATCTACGCCCGCGCCTACCTCGAGGGCCGGCTCACCGAGCAGCAGCTCGACGGCTTCCGGCAGGAGGTCAGCCACCCGGGCGGCGGGCTGTCGAGCTACCCGCACCCGCGGCTGATGCCGGACTTCTGGGAGTTCCCCACCGTCTCCATGGGCCTCGGCCCGATGAACGCGATCTACCAGGCGCGGTTCAACCGCTACCTGCACTCCCGCGGCGTCAAGGACACCTCCGACCAGCACGTGTGGGCGTTCCTCGGCGACGGCGAGATGGACGAGCCGGAGTCGCTGGGCCTCATCGGCCTGGCCGCCCGCGAGGAGCTCGACAACCTCACCTTCGTCGTCAACTGCAACCTGCAGCGGCTCGACGGCCCGGTCCGCGGCAACGGCAAGGTCATCCAGGAGCTGGAGTCGTTCTTCCGCGGCGCCGGCTGGAACGTCATCAAGGTGATCTGGGGCCGCGAGTGGGACCCGCTGCTGGCCGCCGACCGCGACGGCGCCCTGGTCAACCTCATGAACCAGACGCCCGACGGCGACTACCAGACCTACAAGGCCGAGGACGGCGCGTTCGTCCGCGAGCACTTCTTCGGCCGTGACCCGCGCACGCGCAAGCTCGTCGAGGGCATGAGCGACAAGGAGGTCTGGGACCTCTCCCGCGGCGGGCACGACTACCGCAAGGTCTACGCGGCGTTCAAGGCGGCCGTGGAGCACAAGGGCCAGCCCACGGTCATCCTCGCCAAGACGATCAAGGGCTGGACGCTGGGCAGCCACTTCGAGGGCCGCAACTCCACCCACCAGATGAAGAAGCTGACCGCCGAGGACCTCGCCGCCTTCCGCGACCGGCTCTACCTGCCCATCCCCGACGAGCAGCTCGACAAGACGCTGCCGCCCTACTACAAGCCCGCGCCGGACTCCGACGAGATGCAGTACATGGTGGAGCGGCGGCGCGCGCTGGGCGGGGCGGTGCCGCGGCGGCGCTCGGAGTTCAAGACGCTCAAGGCGCCCGACGACAAGGCCCTCGACGTCCTGCGCCGCGGCTCCGGCAAGCAGGAGGTGGCGACGACGATGGCGTTCGTCCGCCTGCTCAAGGAGCTGCTCAAGGACAAGGAGCTCGGCCCGCGCTTCGTGCCGATCATCCCGGACGAGGCCCGCACCTTCGGGATGGACAGCCTCTTCCCGTCGCAGAAGATCTACAACCCGGCCGGCCAGCGCTACACCTCGGTCGACCGCGAGCTGATGCTCGCCTACAAGGAGTCCGAGCAGGGCGTGATCCTGCACGAGGGCATCAACGAGGCCGGGTCGACGGCGTCGTTCACCGCGGTCGGCACGTCGTACGCCACGCACGGCGAGCCGATGATCCCGATCTACATCTTCTACTCGATGTTCGGGTTCCAGCGGACCGGCGACTCGTTCTGGGCCGCCGCCGACCAGATGACCCGCGGCTTCGTCCTCGGCGCCACCGCCGGCCGCACGACGCTCAACGGCGAGGGCCTGCAGCACGAGGACGGCCACTCGCTGCTGCTCGCGCAGACCAACCCCGCCGTCGTGTCCTACGACCCGGCCTTCTCCTACGAGGTCGGCCACATCGTCAAGGACGCGCTGGCCCGCATGTACGGCGAGGACCCGGGCGCCCCGCTGGGCGGGTACCGCAGCCCCGACGTCATGTACTACCTGACGGTCTACAACGAGCCGTTCCAGCAGCCGGCCGAGCCCGAGGACCTGGACGTGCAGGGCCTGCTCGCCGGCATGTACCTGTACGCCCCCGGCTCCGGTGAGGGCCACCGGGCGCAGGTGCTGGCGTCGGGCGTCGCGGTGCCGTGGGCGCTGCGGGCGCAGGAGCTGCTGCGCGAGGACTGGGGCGTGTCGGCCGACGTGTGGTCGGTGACGTCCTGGAACGAGCTGCGGCGGCAGGCCGACGAGGTCAGCGAGCACAACTTCCTGCACCCCGAGGAGGACCCGCAGGTGCCCTACGTGACCCGGCGGCTGCAGGACGCCGAGGGTCCGGTCGTGGCGGTGTCGGACTGGATGCGGGCGGTGCCCGACCTCATCGCCCCGTACGTGCCGGGCGGCATGGCGACGCTCGGCACCGACGGGTTCGGCCTGTCCGACACCCGCCCGGCGCTGCGCCGACACTTCCACGTCGACGCCGAGTCGATCGTGGTGCGGACGCTGGGGGCGCTGGCTGACCGCGGGCAGATCGACCGCTCGACGGTCCGCGAGGCCGTGGAGAGGTACCGGATCCGCGACGTGCAGGCCGCCCCGGCCGAGGAGCGGACCGACCCGAGCCCGGCCACCTGACGAAGGACCCCTTGCCCCCCACCACTCGCGAGCTCGCGGCGGGGCCCTGCACGGGGCCGCCGACGACGGCCACTCCGTGGCCGTCGTCGGCGGCGGGGTGGTCGGCCTGACCTGCGCGCTGGAGCTCGCGCGGGCCGGGCACCGGGTCCGGCTGCACACCGCCGACCCGTGGGCGGCGACCACCTCCGCGGTGGCCGCCGCCATCTGGTTCCCGTACCGGGCGGCACCCGTGGACGCCGTCCTCCGGTGGGGCGCCACCTCGCTCGCGGTCCTCACCCGGCTCGCCGCCGACCCGGCGACCGGCGTGCGGCTCCGCCCGGGCACGTACGTGCACCGGACCCCCGACCCCGACCCGTGGTGGACGCCGGGGTGCCCGGGGTCCGTCCGGCTGCGCCGGAGGAGCTCCCGCCGGGCGTCCCCGCCGGCACCCGCTGCACGCTGCCGGTGGTCGACACCGGCGAGTACCTGCCCTGGCTGGCCGCCGCGTGCGCCGCGGCCGGGGTGACCACCGTGCCCGGCCGGGTGGACGCGCTGGACGACGTCCCCGGCGAGGTCGTCGTGGTGGCCGCGGGCTCGCGTCCGGGCCGCTGCTCGGTGACGGCACCGGCGTGCCCGTGCAGGGCCAGGTGGTGCGCCTGGCCGATCCGGGGCTGACCGAGTGGGTGCTGGACGAGGACGGCCCGGCCGGGCTGACCTACGTCGTGCCCCGCGGGCGGGACGTCGTCTGCGGCGGGACGGCGGTGGAGGGGGCCACGGGCCGGGACCCCGATCCGCGGGTGGAGGCCGCGATCCTGGAGCGGGCGTGCGCCCTGGTGCCGGCGCTGCGGGGGCAACCGGTGCTGTCACGGGCGGTCGGGCTGCGGCCGGCCCGGCCCACCGTCCGGCTGGAACGGCTGGCGGTCGGCGGCCGGCCCGTCGTCGCCTGCTACGGGCACGGCGGTGCCGGGGTCACCCTCTCCTGGGGCTGCGCGGCCGACGTCGCCGCCCTGGTCTGAGCGCCGCCGCGTCGGCGAGCAGCAGGAGGGCCTGGGCCTCGGGTGAGCGCCCCGGCCGGTCGAACCGGGGCGCGGCCGGGACGCCGGCGACCCGCCCGAGGGGGTCGAGGCTCGCGGCGGCGGTGGCGAGCAGCGACCGGCCGACCGCCCCGTACTCCCCCGGCAGCCAGCCCTCGGCGGCGCCGCTCGACGCCGTGTAGGACAGCATCGCGGCCACCGCGGGATCGGGCCGCGACGCCTCGTCGTCGAGCACGTCGCCGAGGGTGCCGTCGGGCCGCCGGTGCGCCAGGCAGGCGTCGAGGAGTGCGCGGACCTCCTCCGCCACGGCGGCGCCCCGCGCGGTCGGCAGCCGGCCCACCGTCCGCGCCAGCCCGGCGGCCACCCAGCCGTTGCCGGTGCCCCAGGCGCGGGCGTCGGCGGGCCGGCCGGCCGCGTCGTCCCACCGGGCGCGCCACAGGCCGTCGGGCCGCCGCAGCCGGGAGCGGTGCCCGTCCAGCTGGGCGAGCGCGGCGTCCGCGTGCCCGGCTGCGGCCAGCGGCGGCACCACCATGAACACGGTGTCGGCCCAGACCTCCCGCGAGCCGACCAGGTGGAACAGGGTGCCGTCGGCGGCGCGGGGCGCGTGCCGCAGCAGCCAGTCCCGCTGGCGGCCGGCGGCGGCGGACAGCGCCGCGTCGCCCGTCCGGCGCGCCACCAGGTCCACGAACTCGCCGACGACGCCGCCGTTGACGCTGCACGCGGGATCGAGCTCGGCCAGCCGGCCGTCGGGCAGCTGCCGGGCTACGGCGTCGTCGACGAGCGCCCGCAGCGCGTCCGCCTCGCCCGCGGCGTCGAGGACCGCCGCCGTCAGGCCCTGGTCCCACGAGTGCCGCTGACCGACCAGCAGGGAGCACAGGACCCGACGGCGGGTCTCCTCGTCGAGCACGGCCTCCGCTCAGGCGCCGTCGCGGTGGCGGCGCAGCAGCTCGGCGTAGGCCAGGCCGCTGTCCTTCACGGTGCGCCGCTGGGTCTCGTAGTCCACGTGCACCAGCCCGAAGCGCTGGGCGTACCCGCGGGCCCACTCGTAGTTGTCCAGCAGGGACCAGGCGAAGTAGCCGCGCACGTCGGCGCCGCGCTCCATCGCCGTCGCCACCGCCGCGAGGTGGCGGACCAGGAAGTCGACCCGCTCGGGGTCGTGCACCGCGCCCTCGGCGTCGACCTCGTCGTCCCAGGCGGAGCCGTTCTCCGTGACGACGAGCGGCAGGCCCGGTGCCTGCCCGCCGATCCACAGCAGCAGGTCGGTGAACGCCTCGGGGCTGATGCCCCAGCCCATCGTGGTCGTCGGCCCCTCGGGGTCGAGCTCGACGACGTCCCCGCCGCCGATGAACGACGTCGGCGGCTTGCCGGCCGGCCGGGCGCCGGCGCGCACGGTCTGCTCGAAGTAGTAGTTCACGCCCAGCCAGTCCAGCGGCGCGGCGATCGTCTCGAGGTCGCCGTCGCGGACGGGCAGCGGGGCGCCGGCGGCCTCGAGGTCGGCGACGACGTCGGCCGGGTAGGCGCCGTGCACGACCGGCTCGAGGAACATCCGGTTCTGCTGGCCGTCGAGGCGGCGGGCGGCGTCGACGTCGGCCGGGTCCTGGCTGGCCGGGCTCATCGGCGTGAAGTTCAGCGTGATGCCCAGCGAGGAGACCCCGGCCTCCCGCAGCCGGGCCGCCGCCAGGCCGTGGCCGAGCAGCAGGTGGTGGGTGGCGCGGGCCCCGGCGACGGGGTCCTGCAGTCCCGGCGCGTGCGCTCCGGACACGTGGCCGAGCAGCGCGCTGCACATCGGCTCGTTCAGCGTCGACCAGTGCGTCACCCGGTCGCCGAGCGCGTCGACGACGACGGACGCGTACTCGGCGAACCGCTCGGCGGTGTCGCGGTCGGCCCAGCCGCCGCGGTCCTGCAGCGCCTGCGGGAGGTCCCAGTGGTAGAGCGTCAGCCAGGGCGCGACCCCGACGGCGAGCAGCTCGTCGACCAGCCGCCGGTAGAAGTCCAGCCCGCGCTGCTCGACCCGGCCGCCGCCCTCGGGCACCACCCGCGGCCAGGCGACGGAGAACCGGTAGGCCGAGAGCCCGAGACCGGCCATGAGCGCGACGTCGTCGCGGTAGCGGTGGTAGTGGTCGACGGCGACGTCGCCGGTGTGGCCCTGGTACGTGCGGCCGGGCGTGTGGCTGTAGGTGTCCCAGATCGAGGGGCCGCGGCCGTCCTCGGTGACGGCGCCCTCGATCTGGTAGGCGGCGGTCGCGGCGCCGAAGACGAAGCCGGGCGGGAAGGTGAGGCCGGCGAGGGCGTCCTCGCGGATGTCGGTGCTGGTCACGGCAGGGGTTCTCCTCAGGGCAGGAGGGAGCACGGGCAGGGGGAGGTCAGGCGGCAGGGAGAGGTCGGGGGTGGGCCCGAGGTGGCCCGCTGCCGGGGCCCACCGCGAGCGTGCGAGTGGTGGGGGGCAGCGGGGTCCTTCGTCAGTCGACGCGCCGCTGCGTGGCCGGGTCGAAGACGTGCAGGCCGTCCTCGCGCACCCGCAGGTGCACCGTCTGCCCCACCGCGGCGGCCGAGCGGGGGTCGGTCCGCACGACGACGTCGGCGGTGTGCAGGACGTCGCCGTCGTCGTCGGCGCCGAGGGTGGCGTAGAGGAAGGCGTCCGAGCCGAGCTGCTCGACGACGTTGACCACGACCGGCACGCCCTCGCCGGGGGGCGCGGTCTCCAGCGACTCGGGGCGGAAGCCGACGGTGACCCTCCCCGTGCCGGCCGAGGCGCGGGCCAGCTTCTCGCGCGGCACCGGCAGCACCGCGCCGGCGAGCCGGACGCCGCCGTCGACGGCCGGTCCGGTGACGACGTTCATCGCCGGGGAGCCGATGAAGCCGGCGACGAAGGTGTTGGCCGGCCGGTCGTAGAGGGCGCCGGGGGTGTCGCACTGCTGCAGGACGCCGTCCTTGAGCACCGCCACCCGGTCGCCCATCGTCATCGCCTCGACCTGGTCGTGGGTGACGTAGACGGTGGTGACGGCCAGCCGCCGCTGCAGCGCCGCGATCTGGGTGCGGGTCTGCACCCGCAGCTTCGCGTCGAGGTTGGACAGCGGCTCGTCCATGAGGAAGACCTGCGGGTTGCGCACGATGGCGCGGCCCATGGCCACCCGCTGCCGCTGGCCGCCCGACAGCGCCTTGGGCCGGCGGCCCAGGTAGTCCTCGAGGTCGAGGATCCTCGCCGCCTCGGCCACCCGGCGGCCGATCTCGTCCTTGGCGACGCCGGCGATCCTCAGCGCGAAGCCCATGTTCTGCTCGACGGTCATGTGCGGGTAGAGCGCGTAGTTCTGGAAGACCATCGCGATGTCGCGGTCCTTGGGCGGCGCCTCGGTGACGTCGCGGTCGCCGATCCGGATGCTGCCGGCGTCGATCTCCTCGAGGCCGGCGAGCATGCGCAGCGAGGTGGACTTGCCGCAGCCGGACGGGCCGACGAGCACGAGGAACTCGCCGTCGCCGATCTCCAGGTCGAGGGTGTCGACCGCCGGCCGGTCGGACTTCGGGTAGATGCGGGTCGCGGCGTCGAAGGTGACGGTGGCCATGGGTCAGGCGCCTCTCGGGGAGCTGGGGGTGGGGGTGCTCGGGCGCCTCATCCCTTCACCGCGCCCTGCATGATGCCGCCGACGATCTGCTTGCCGAGGACGACGAAGACGACGAGCACCGGGAGGGTGCCGACGAGCGTGCCGGCCATGATCACCGCGGTGTCGGGGACGTAGCCGCCGCCCAGACCGGCCAGGGCCACCTGCACGGTCGGGTTCTCCGTGGTCAGCGCGATGATCGGCCAGAAGAAGTCGTTCCAGGCGGTGAGGAACGTGAGCATCGCCAGCACCGCCATCGCCGGCCGGGCGACCGGGACGACCACGGACCAGAAGGTCCGGAGCGTCGAGGCGCCGTCCACCCGGGCGGCCTCGAGCAGCTCGTCGGGCAGCGCCTGCGACAGGAACTGCCGCATGAAGAAGACGCCGAACGCGCTGACCAGCGTGGGCAGCACGACCGCCTGCAGGTGGTCGACCCACTGCAGCTGCGCGATGAGGATGAACAGCGGGATGATCGCCAGCTGGGTGGGCACCATCATCGTGCCGACGACGAGGCCCAGCAGCGTCTTGTTGCCGCGGAACCGCAGCTTGGCGAAGGCGAACCCGGCCAGCGTGCTGCACAGCACGGTGCCCACGGTGATGCAGCCGGCGACGATCACCGAGTTGGCGATCGCCAGCCCGATCGGCGCCTCCTCCATCGCCCGGCCGATGTTGGTGAAGAGGTCGGCGTCGGGGAGGAACGGCGGCGGGGTGCCGGCGAGCTCGGCGTTCGTCTTCGACGCCGCGACCGCCGTCCAGTACAGGGGGAAGACCGACAGCAGGGCGGTCAGCCCGAGCAGCACGTGGGTCAGCGGCCCGGCGGAGGTGACCTTCCGGGCCCGGCGGCCGCGGCGGCGCGGTGCAGAGGCGGAGGCCGGCGCGGGCGGGGCCTGCTCGGGCGCGGGGGTGAGGGTGGTCATGACCGGCTCCTACCGCTCGGCCCGGGCGCGCCGGCGGGCGATCAACCCGTAGACCCCGACGACGACGAGGATGATCAGGAACATGGTCCAGGCGGTCGCGGCGGCCTGGCCGAGGCGGAAGTTCGTCCAGCCCTGGTCGTACATCAGCAGGCCCAGCGTCTGGTACTGGTTCGAGACGCCGCCGCTGGTCATGCCGTTGCCGCTGAACAGCAGCGGCTCGCCGAACAGCTGCACCGCGCCGATGGTCGAGACCACGACCGTGAACAGGATCGTGGGCTTGAGCGCCGGCACGGTCACGTGCAGGAACTGCTGCCAGCGGCTGGCGCCGTCGAGGGTCGCGGCCTCGTAGAGGTCGTTCGGGATGGCCTGCATGGCGGCCAGGTAGATGAGCGCGTTGTAGCCGGTCCAGCGCCAGGTGACGATCACCGAGATGGCGATCTGGCTGGTCCAGGTGCCGCTCTCCCAGTCGACCCGGTCGAAGCCGACGGCCTCCAGCAGCGTGTTGATCAGCCCGTAGTCGTGGCCGAACAGCTGGGCGAAGACGAGCGTGGCGGCGGCGATGCTGGTCGCGTAGGGCATGAGCATCGCGACGCGGAAGAAGGTGCGGCCGCGGAGCCGGTAGTTCAGCAGGTGGGCCAGGCCCAGGGCGATGGCCAGCTGGGGCACCGTGGAGAGGATGCCGATGGTGAGGGTGTTGCGCGCGGCGTTCCAGAAGAACTCGTTCTGCAGCAGCTCGGTGTAGTTGCCGAAGCCGACGAAGGTCGCGCCGTCGAGGTCGGAGAGCCGCACGTCGTGCAGCGAGATGTAGGCGGTGTAGAGGAACGGGTAGAGGCTGAAGGCGGCGAAGAGGACGAAGAACGGGGCGACGTAGGCGTAGCCCCAGCGGTTGCGGGTGAGCCGGGACCGCCGCCGGCGGCCGGCCGTTGCGGGCGGCGGGGCGGGCGGCGGTGGTGCGGCGGCCGCCGCGACCCGGGGGTCGTCGCTGGCGATGGTCATGCGGGGCCTTCCAGGGGGTTCTCGGGCTCGGTCCCTCGGACGGGGTGGAACCGGCCGGTGCCCGGGCGGGTGGACGCGCTCGGGCACCGGCCGGGGTCTGTCAGCCTCCGGTGATCTGCTCGATCTCGGCGAGGGCCGCCTGGAAGGCGTCGTCCGGAGCGGTCCCCTGGGCGACCGTGCTCAGGGCGTTGGTGAACGCCTCCTGGATCTGCGTGTCGTAGGGGCCGATCGGCGTGAACCGCAGCGCCGCGGCGGAGTCCCCGAAGATCTGCCCGACCGGCGCGCCGCTGAAGTACTCGTTGACGGCGTCGGCCACCTGCGGGTCCTCGGCCGCCTCCTGGCTGGAGGGGAAGTGCGCCTCCTCGGTGAACATCCTGATCTGCTGCTCGGGCGCGGTCAGCCACTGGACGAGGGCGATGGCCTCCTCCTTGTGCTCGCTGGACTCGGTCACGCCGAGCCACGAGCCGCCCCAGTTGCCGGCACCGCCGGGCAGCGGCGCGACGTCCCAGGCGCCGGAGGCGTCCTCGCCGGCCTGTTCGCTGATGTAGCCGAGCATCCAGGCCGGGCAGGAGATGGTGGCGAAGGCACCGCTGGCGAACGCGGCGTTCCACTCGTCGCCGAACTGGATGAGGTTGGCCGTCATGTCCTCGGCGGCCGCGACGCTGGCGTTCTGCCACGCCGTGGCCACGCCGTCGCTGGACTCGGGGATCGGGTTGCCGTCCGCGTCGTCGTAGGCGGTCTCGCCCTGGTAGACGGCGGCCGAGAACACGCTGGCCGGGCTGTCCACGAACGAGGTGCCCTCCGGCTTCGTCGGCGAGGCCTCGTACTGCCGGCCGACCTCGAGGTAGCCCTCCCAGGTGGACCACAGCTGCGCGAGCTGGGCGCGGTCGGTGGGCAGGCCCGCCTGCTCGAACAGGTCGCGCCGGAAGCACATGGCCTCCGGGCCGGCGTCGGTGCCCAGGCCGATGACCCGGCCGTCGGAGGTGGTGGCCTCCTCGACCTTCCAGTCGTAGTAGTGGCCGAGGAGCTCGTCGGCGTTGCCCTCCGCCGCGAAGTCCACGAACGCGTCGGCGTGGTTCTGGACGACGTCGGCGACGAAGCCGATCTCGATGCCCTGGACGTCGGCGAGGCCGGACCCGGCCGCCAGCCGGGTCTGCAGGGCCCGGTAGTAGTCGGCCGACCGCTCGACCGACGTCTCCTCGATGCGGATCTCGGGGTGCAGCCGCATGTACTCGTCGTAGAGCCCGGCCTGCTCGAACCCGAAGGTCCCGAACAGACCCACGTCGAGCGTGACGGTGCCGTCGTCGGCGGAGCCGGAGCCCCCGCAGCCGGCGGCCAGGAGCGAGGCGACGAGCGCGGCGCCCAGTGCCGCCCTGCGTCTCGGGGGAACGGTCATCGGTCCTCCTGGATCGGTTCCCGAACGACCTCGTCCGGGCTACGGTGTCCGACGTGAAAGCGCTCTCACGACCGGTTGGGAGGAGAGTGATGGGCACCACAGTCACCTGTCAAGTACGAGTTCCGACGAGTCGCGCGGCGGCCCGGACCGTGCACCATGGACCCCGACCGCGATCCCAGGAGGCCCCGTGACGACGCTCGCCGGACGCGGCCCGTCCCCCACGCTCGACGAGGTCGCCCAGCTCGCCGGGGTGTCCCGGGCGACGGTGTCCCGCGTGGTCAACGGCTCGCCGAAGGTGCGCCCGGAGGCCCGTCGCGCCGTCGAGGAGGCCGTCGCGCGGCTGCGCTACGTGCCCAACCCTGCGGCCCGCAGCCTGGTCACCCGGCGCACCGACACCATCGCGCTGGTCCTGTCGGAGTCGGACACCCAGGTCTTCAGCGACCCGTTCTTCGCCCGCGTCGTCCGGGAGCTCTCGGCCGCGCTGGCCGACACGGAGATGAACCTGGTGCTGCTGGCCGCCCGCGGGGAACGCGAGCAGGAGAAGGTCGCCCGCTACGTCCGCCAGGGGCACGTGGACGGCGTCATCCTGATGTCGCTGCACAGCCAGGACACGCTCCCCGCCGTCCTCGCCGAGGCGCAGGTCCCGCTCGTGCTCTCCGGCCGGCCGCTCGACGGTCGCCCGGTCTGCTACGTCGACGCCGACAACGCCGGCGGGGCCCGCGAGGCGACCGAGCACCTCCTGGCGTCCGGGCGGCGGCGGATCGCCGCGGTGAGCGGCCCGCAGGACATGATCGCCGGGATCGACCGGCACGCCGGGTATATCGCGGCGCTCGAGGCGGCCGGCGTCGCGCCGGACGCCGACCTGGTCGCGGCGGGCGACTTCACCGAGGCCGGCGGCGCCCGGGCGATGGCCCTCCTGCTCGAGCGGGCGCCCGACCTCGACGCGGTGTTCGTGGCCTCCGACCCGATGGCGGTCGGGGCGCTGCGCGTGCTGCGGGAGTCGGGCCGCTCGGTGCCCGGCGACGTCGCGGTCGTCGGGTTCGACGACGCCGCGGTGGCCGCCACGAGCGACCCGCCGCTCACCACGGTGGCCCAGCCGCTGGACGAGATGACCCGCCACATGACCGACCTGCTGCTGCGCCAGGTCGAGGGCGACACCGGGGTGCAGGCCCGGGTCTGCCCCACCCGCCTGGTGGTGCGCGCCTCGGCCTAGGGCGACCGCGGGAGGGACCCCGGCCCGCGCCGGAGGGAGGAGGACCGACCGCGACCCGGGTATGAGGTCTCGCGCCTCCCGTCGTGTCAGCGGACCCTTCCGTCACATCCTCCCCATCGTGGGCGCACGTGCCGGGTCCCCGGCGCGCGCACAACCGGGAGGACACATGCAGCACGGCAGCACGGCAGGACGCCTGCGATCGCCCCGCCTGTCCCGCGGGCTGACGATCACCGCGTCCGCGGCCCTCGTCTTCACCGCCCTGCCCACCGGCGTCGCCGCGGCGACGGGAGGGCACACCTGGGTGGTGCACCCCGGCGAGTCGATCCAGGCCGCCGTCGACCAGGCCCGGTCGGGCGACACCATCAGGATCGAGGCGGGCACCTACGAGGAGGCGGTCTGCGTCGTCGGCAAGGGCCTGACCGTCGTCGGGGCCGGCCGCGGCGACGACGGGACGCGGATCACCTGGCCCGAGTGGAGCACCCCCGACCAGCTGCCGGACGTGGACCCGACGGAGTGCTGGCAGGCGCAGAACGCGGCCGACCCCGAGTCGGACCCGGACACGCTGGCCGACGACGTCTCCGGCCTGTTCTTCCTCGACCCCGACGGACCGGTGCGGGTGCGGAACCTGTCGACGCACGACCACCCGGCCAACGGCATCGCCGCGTGGGGCGCCGACGGCTTCCGGGTGACGAAGACCCGGGCGCACGGGCACGAGCGCTTCGGCATCCTGGCCGCGGCCTCGACGCACACCCGGATCAGCCGGAACATCCTCGAGGGGACCGACCGCGGCACCGCCGAGGCGCCCAACAGCGGCACGGCCGGCATCGGGATCACCGACTCCGACGCGTCCTACGCCGACGTCGTCGCCAACGACGTGCAGGGCTACAACATCGGCGTCTTCGCCCGCGAGTCCCGCAGCGGGGCCATCCGCCACAACTACGTGGCCGGCAACTGCGTCGGGATCCTCGTCTTCGACGACGCCGCCACCGAGATCCCCGACGACTCCCGGCAGGTCGCGGGCGGGGACTGGCAGCTGAGGTGGAACGAGGTGACCGGCAACGACCGCTTCTGCCTCGCCGGCGTGGGCGAGGTCGAGGCGTCGCTGCGGGTGTCGGGCACCGGGATCGGGATCGTGAACGCCGACTCCGTCAGCGTCCGGCACAACGACGTCCACGACAACGTGCCCTCGGTCGACCCCGCGACGCTGCAGTTCCCCGCCGGGGGGCTCGTCCTGGTCACCCTGCCGCCGTTCAACAACCCCGACGGCATCGACCCGGGCCCGGCGGAGGGCATCGTCGTCGAGGAGAACACGATCACCGGCAACGTCCCCGTCGACGTCCTGCTGAGCTCGCCGCAGCTCAGCCCGTTCCTCGGCGACGTCGGCGCCGTCGACTTCGAGGACAACACCTGCGCGACGAGCTTCCCGCCGGGGATCTGCACCCCCTGACCGGACGGCCGGGAGCCTCCTCGTCGGAGGCTCCCGGTCAGCCGGCCCAGTCGGGACGGGCGGGATCGACCCACCACACGACGACGACCCCGCCGCCGGGGCGCAGCACGACGCCGTCGGGGACGTCGCCGCCGTCCTCGCCCAGCCACAGCCGGGCGTCGGGACGGCCGAGGTCGACCCAGCCGCGCGGGGCGCGCAGCACCTCGTGCGCCGGCGCGGCGACCGCCCCGGCCGGGCGGAGGTGGGACTGCAGGACCCGCGCGCCGTCGGGGCCGGCGACCTCGTCGTGCTCGAGCCCCGTCCCGGCCCGCAGCAGGCCGACGTCGCCGGTGCCGATCACCGCTCCCCCGCCCCAGCGGTGCGTCACCGACCCGGCCAGGACCACGGCGACGACGTCGACCGCGCGGTGGGCGTGCACGCCGTAGCCGGCACCGGGCGGCAACCGGTCGTCGGTGACCCGCAGCAGCGGCCCCAGCGAGCCGTCGCCCGGCTCGAGCAGCGTGGCGCCCTCCACCCCGGTCACGGCGCGGCCTCCCGCTCCGGCAGCGCCGCGGGGCCGCCGGGGAAGGCGCCGGCCACCAGTGCCGCGAGCAGCGACCACGCCGTCCCGAGACACAGCCCGCCGACGACGTCGGACAGGTAGTGCACGCCCAGCCACATGCGGGTCAGCGCGACCAGGACGGCCAGCGCGACCCCGGCGGCGACGGCGACCCGGCGCCGGAGGGGCGCAGCCGCGGCCAGGCGAGCACCAGCCCGACGGTGACCAGCGTGGCGATGCCCGAGGAGTGACCGCTCGGGTAGCTGAGCCCCTCGTACACCAGGCCGCCGTTCTCGAACGCCGGCCGGGCGCGGCCGACCAGCTCCTTGATCGTCGTGGTGATCGGCCCGACGGCGGTGATCGCGACGACGACCCACACCACCGTGCGCCAGGCGCGGCGGCGCACCAGCCAGACGAGCACGGGCAGGAACACGAGCACCCGGAACCAGGTGACGCCCGGCGTGGTGAGGACCTCGAGCAGGCCGCCGCGCAGGGCCGAGCGGTCGTCGCCGGCATAGAGCGCGCGGCTCACCGCGTCGTCGAGGCGCACCTGCGGGCCGAAGCGGGCCGCCACCCCGGTGCCGAGGACGGCCAGGACGGCGACGCCGGCGCCCGCGGCGGCGAGCACCCGGCGGCGCAGCCGGGACCGCGGGGTGGTCGGGGCGCTCACTCCCCCACTCTCCCCGACGCGCCGGACCGTGACACGCTGACCCGGTGGCCCACCGGGTGATCGACCACCCGCCGACGGCGGCGACGCTGCGGCGGCTCGAGCGCGCGTCCGGGGCCATCGCCACCCGCGCCGTCGCCCGCATGGACGAGGACCTGCCGTGGTTCCGCACCATGCCGGCCGACCAGCGCTCGTGGGTGATGCTCGTGGCCCAGGCCGGCATCGCCTCGCTCGTCGAGTGGTGCCGGGCGCCCGGCCGCCCGCCCCGGCTGACCGGCGAGGTGTTCGGCGCCGCCCCGCGCGACCTGGTCCGAGCCGTGCCGCTCAAGCAGACCGTCGACCTGGTCAAGCTCACCGTCGAGGTGATGGAGGACCACGTCGAGTCGGTGGCCGAGCCCGGCGACGCCGACACCCTGCGGATGGCGGTGCTGCAGTACAGCCGCGAGGTCGCCTTCGCCACCGCGCACGTCTACGCCAGCTTCGCCGAGAACCGCGGCGCCTGGGACGCCCGGCTGGAGGCCCTCGTCGTCGACGCGCTCGTCCGCGGCGAGCGCTCCGAGGAGCTGCCCGGCCGCGCCGCCGCGCTCGGCTGGGACGGCACCGGCCCGGTGGCCGTGCTGGTCGGGGCCGCACCCGCCGACGGCGACGCGCACACCGGCGTCCGCCGCGCCGCCCGCTCGCAGCGCTGCGAGGTCCTCGTCGGCGTGCACGCCGAGCAGCTGGTGGTCGTGCTGGGCGGCGGGGAGGACGTGCCGACGGCGGCCGAGCGGGTGGCCGAGGAGTTCGGTCCGGGACCGGTCGTCCTCGGTCCCGTCGTCGACCGGCTCAGCGCGGCCGGCGGGTCGGCCGCCGCGGCGCTGGCCGGCCTGCGGGCCGCGCGCGCCTGGCCCGGCGCCCCGCGCCCGGTGTCCGCCGACGCGCTGCTGCCCGAGCGGGCCCTCGACGGCGACCCGCTGGCCCGTGCCGCGCTCACCGGGCGGGCCGTGCTGCCGCTGCGCACCGCCGGGGGCGAGGTGCTCGAGACGGTGCGCGCGGTGCTCACCGCCGGCGGCAACCTGGAGGCCAGCGCGCGGGCGCTGTTCGTCCACCCCAACACGGTGCGGTACCGGCTCAAGCGGGCCGCGGAGCTGACCGGCCTGGCGGTGACCGACCCCCGCGGCGCCTGGACCCTGCAGGTCGCGCTGGCGCTGGCCGACCTCGACGGCGACCGCTCCCTCTGGCACTAGGGGGACCCCGCTCCGTGTGTTGTCCACCACGGAACGGGTCCGCGACGGCCCGTCCGCGGCCGCCGTTTGTGGGGATCCTCCAAAGGGATGTGCCGTCCTTTCGTTCCGGACGAGCGCGCGGGACCCGGGCAGCAATGAGACGGTGAGGAGGTGCTGGCCGTCCTCGCACCCGGGCAGGGTGCGCAGAAGCCCGGGATGCTCACCCCCTGGTTGGAGCTCCCCGGTGCCGAGTCCTTCTTCCACTGGGCCGGGGCGATCGCCGACGCCGACCTGCTGACCCTCGGCACGACCGGCGACGCGGATGCCATCCGCGACACCGCCGTCACGCAGCCGCTGGTCGTCGCGATGAGCCTCTTCGTGGCCCGCGAGCTCGGCGGCCTGCCCGGCCCGGTCGCGCACTCGCCGCACACCGGCCGCGAGGTCGTCATCGCCGGCCACAGCGTCGGGGAGCTCACCGCGGCCGCGCTGGCCGGCGTCCTGTCGGTCGAGGCGGCGATCGCGCTGACCGCCGTCCGCGGCCGGGCGATGGCCCGCGCCTGCGGCCTCACCCCGACCGGCATGTCGGCCGTCCTCGGCGCCGACCCCGACGAGCTGTCCGCGGCCCTGGAGCGGCACGGGCTGACCGCGGCCAACCTCAACGGCGGCGGCCAGGTCGTCGTCGCCGGCCCGCTGGAGGGGCTGGCCGCGCTCAGGGCCGAGCCGCCTGCCAAGGCGCGGGTGGTGCCCCTGTCGGTGGCCGGCGCGTTCCACACCTCCTACATGGGCCCGGCCCGCGAGGAGCTCGAGGGCCTCGTCGGCGGCGTGCGCCCGGCCGACCCGAGCCGCCTGCTGCTGTCCAACGCCGACGGCGCCGCGGTGTCCACCGGCGCCGAGGTGCTCTCCCGCCTCGTCAGCCAGGTCACCAGCCCGGTCCGCTTCGACGCCTGCCTGGCCACGCTGCGCGAGCTCGGCGTCACCGCGGCCATCGAGCTGCCGCCGGCCGGTGCGCTCGCCGGCCTCGCCAAGCGCGAGTGGAAGGGCGCCACCTCGAACGGGGACACGGTCGAGGTGCTGGCCCTGGCCGGCCCCGGCGACCTCGACCGCGCCCGCGCCCTCATCGACGCCGCCCGCGGCCGGCCCGAGGCCGAGCACCAGCCCGACTGGCGCGTCGTCGTCTCCCCCGTCCGTGGCACGGTCAGCCCCGCCGACGTCCCCGAGGGCACCCACCTGCCCGCCGGCACCCCGCTCGGCTGCGTGCGCAGCCGCCGCGAGGAGGTCAACGTCTCCGCCGGGTACGACGGCGTCCTCGCCGAGTGGCTGGTGCACGACGGCGACCTGGTCGACGCCGGCGACCCCCTCGCCCGTCTCTACCCGGAGGTCCCCGCGTGAGCATCCGACTGCCCGAGGGCGCCCCGGGGGCGCGCATCCTCGGCCTGGGCGCCTACCGCCCGCGACGGCGGGTCACCAACGACGACCTCGCCCAGGTGATGGACACCAACGACGAGTGGATCCAGACGCGCGTCGGCATCGCCGAGCGCCGCTGGGCGTCGGAGGACGAGACGCTGCAGGAGATGGCCGTCGCCGCCGGCGGCAAGGCGCTGGCCGCCAGCGGCCTGTCCCCCGACGAGGTCGACCTGGTCATCCTGGCCAGCGCCAGCCTCAAGGAGCCCATCCCGGGCATCGGCCCGCAGGTGGCCCACCGCCTCGGCATCCCGCGCCCGGGCGCCTTCGACCTCAACGCCGGGTGCGCCGGCTTCTGCTACGCGCTGGAGATGGCCTCCGCGGCCATCCGCGTGGGCTCGGCCCGCAACGCGCTGGTGGTCGGCGTCGAGCGGCTCACCGACGTCGTCGACCAGACCGACCGCTCCACCGCGGTGATCTTCGCCGACGGCGCGGGGGCGGCCGTGGTCGGCGCGTCCGACGAGCCGGGCATCGGACCCGTGGCGTGGGGCAGCGACGGCGACCAGTTCTCCGCGATCGAGATCGTCGCCGGCAGCAACGGCATCTCGATGGCCGGCCAGGCCGTGTACCGCTGGGCCACGACCCGGCTGACCGACACGCTGATCCAGGCCATGGAGGCCGCGGGCGTCGGCCCCGAGGACATCGACGTGTTCGCCCCGCACCAGGCCAACCTGCGCATCGTCGAGTCGATGACCAAGCGGCTGGGCTTCGGCAAGGAGACCGTCGTCGCCCGCGACGTCGTGCAGTCCGGGAACACCTCGGCCGCCTCGATCCCGCTGGCGCTGACCGCGCTCATGGAGTCCGGCGAGGCGAAGAGCGGGGACCTCACCCTGGTCCTCGGCTACGGCGCCGGCCTCACCTTCGCCGGCCAGGTGCTCGTCCTGCCCTGACCGGCACCCCAGCCCCCGGATCCCCCGGGCCCGACGGCGGGCACCGCCCGTCCCCACAGAGAGAGAGGACCCCCGCGTGAGCGAGGACATCCAGGCAGGTCTGGCCGAGATCCTGGAGGAGGTCGCCGGGGTCGCCCCCGCCGACGCCACCCCGGAGAAGTCGTTCACCGAGGACCTCGACGTCGACTCGCTGTCGATGGTCGAGATCGCCACGGCCGTCGAGGACAAGTTCGGCGTGGCCATCCCCGACGACGAGCTCGGCAACATCAAGACCGTCGGCGACGCCATCAGCTTCATCCAGAAGAACCAGGGCTGACCAGCCCCGCTCTCCCCGGCCCCCGGCCGCCCCATCCCAGGAGGAACACGTCATGAGCACGTCCGACCGCGACGTCGTCGTCACCGGTCTCGGTGCCACCACGCCGCTCGGCGGCGACGTCGCGAGCACCTGGGAGGCCCTGCTGGCCGGGCGGTCGGGGATCAGCCGGCTCACCGACGACTGGGCGAAGGAGTTCCCCGCCCAGCTCGTCGCCGCGCTGGCCAGCGACCCGGCCACGCAGATCGACCGGGTCCGCGCCCGGCGGCTCGACCGCAGCCAGCAGGTCGCGGTCATCGCCGCCGAGCAGGCCTGGGCGGAGTCCGGCGCCGCGGACTCCGGCGTCGCGCCCGAGCGCATCGCCGTCGTCTTCGGCACCGGCATCGGCGGGGCGCTGACCCTGCTCGGCCAGGACGACGTCCTGGAGGACAAGGGGCCCAAGCGGGTCTCCCCCTTCACCATCCCGATGCTCATGCCCAACGGCCCGGCCGCGGCCGTCGGTCTCGCGGTCGGCGCCCGCGGCGGCGTGCACGCCCCGGTGAGCGCCTGCGCCTCCGGCGCCGAGGCCATCCGCTGGGGCCTGGACCTGCTGCGCTTCGACCGCGCCGACGTCGTCCTGGTCGGCGGCACCGAGGCCTGCGTGCACCCGCTGCCCATGGCCGGCTTCGCCGCGATGCGGGCGATGAGCACCCGCAACGACGAGCCCGAGCGCGCCTCGCGGCCGTTCGACAAGGGCCGCGACGGCTTCGTCCTCGGCGAGGGCGCGGCCGCGCTGGTCCTCGAGCGGGCCGGCTCGGCCGCCGCCCGCGGCGCCCGCGTGCACGCCCGGCTGGCCGGCGCCGGCGCCACCGCCGACGGCTACGACCTCGTCGCCCCCCACCCGGAGGGCGAGGGCGCGGCCCGCGCCATCGGCGCCGCGCTCCGCGACGCCGGCCTGTCCCCCACCGACATCGGCCACGTCAACGCGCACGCCACCTCGACGCCCGTCGGCGACACCGCCGAGGCCGCGGCCATCCGCAGCGCCGTCGGCGAGCACGCGCTGGTCTCGGCCACCAAGAGCCAGACCGGCCACCTGCTCGGCGCCGCGGGCGCGCTGGAGTCGGTGTTCACGATCCTCGCCCTGCGCGAGCAGGTCGTGCCCGCCACCGCCAACCTCGAGGACCCCGACGACGACCCGGCCGTGCAGGCCCTCGACATCGTCCGCCGCGAGCCGCGGAAGGCGTCGCTGTCCGCAGCGGTCAACGACTCCTTCGGCTTCGGCGGCCACAACATCGCGCTGGTCTTCACGACCGCCTGATGAAGGACCCCGCCCGGCCCTCCGGGCCGGCCCCGCACCCTGGCCCGCCCCTGGAGGTCCGGTGACCACAGTCCACGCCGTCCCGACCCTGCCCAGTCCCGACCCGCGCGACCCCGAGGACCGCCTGCAGCGGTTCTTCGACCCCGGGTCCACGACGCTGCTCGTCCCCCGCGACACCTCCGGGGTCATGGCCGCGCGCGGGACGGTGTCGGGCACCCCCGCGGTCGCCTTCTGCACCGACGCGACCGTCATGGGCGGCGCGATGGGCATCGACGGCTGCCGGCACATCGTCGACGCCATCGACACCGCGCTGCGCGAGCGGGTGCCGGTCGTGGGCATCTGGCACTCCGGCGGCGCGCGCCTGGCCGAGGGCGTGACCGCGCTGCACGCCGTCGGCGAGGTGTTCGCCGCGATGGTGCGCGCCTCGGGCCGGGTCCCGCAGATCTCGGTGGTCCTCGGCCCGGCCGCCGGCGGCGCCGCCTACGGGCCCGCGCTCACCGACCTGGTGATCATGGGACCGGCCGGGCGGGTGTTCGTCACCGGTCCCGACGTCGTCCGCTCGGTCACCGGCGAGGACGTCGACATGGAGCGCCTCGGCGGTCCGGACACCCACGGCCGGCGCAGCGGCGTCGTGCACGTGGTCACCGACACCGAGGCCGCGGCGCTGGAGACGGCGCGCCAGGCGGTCGACCTGCTCGCCGCGCAGGGACAGTTCGCGCCGGCGTCCGGGACGCCCGACGTCGACCTGCGCGCCCTGCTGCCCGAGCAGCCGCAGCGCGCCTACGACGTCAAGCCGCTGGTGACGGCCGTCCTCGACGGGCCGGGGCTGGAGCTGCACCCGCGCTGGGCGCCCAACGTCGTCACCACGCTGGGCCGGCTCAACGGGCGCACCGTCGGCGTCATCGCCAACAACCCGCTGCGCCTGGGGGGCTGCCTGGACTCGGCGTCGGCGGAGAAGGCCGCCCGTTTCGTGCGGATGTGCGACGCGTTCGGCGTCCCGCTGGTGGTGCTGGTCGACGTCCCCGGCTACCTGCCCGGCGTCGGGCAGGAGTGGGACGGCGTCGTGCGGCGCGGCGCCAAGCTGCTGCACGCCTTCGCCGAGGCGGTCGTGCCGCGGGTGACGCTGGTGACCCGCAAGTCCTACGGCGGGGCCTACATCGCCATGAACTCCCGATCGCTGGGCGCCACCGCGGTCTTCGCCTGGCCGGGCGCGGAGGTGGCCGTCATGGGCGCCAAGGCGGCGGTGGGGATCCTGCACCGCAAGAAGCTGGCCGCCGTGCCGCCCGGGGAGCGGGAGGCCCTGCACGCCTCGCTGGCCGCCGAGCACGAGCGCATCGCCGGCGGGGTGAACCGGGCGCTGGAGATCGGCGTCGTCGACGAGGTCGTCGAGCCCACCCGCACCCGGGGCCGGCTCGTGGCCGCCCTGGCCGCCGCGCCCGCCGGCCGCGGCGCGCACGGCAACATCCCGCTGTAGTCGGAGGACCCCGCTGCCCCCGCCCCTCGCGAGCTCGCGGCGGGACCCTGCAGCGGAGCCGGCCGCTCAGCGGAGGTCGTCCGGACGCCGAGAGGCCCGTTCCCCGGAGGGAACGGGCCTCTCGTGCTGAGGTCGCCCGGACGCCGCTTCCCCGACGGCGTCCGGACGACCTGGACTGGAGCCTACGACCTCGACACGGGGTGTCTCACGTCGTCGTGCCCTGATCGTGACCTGCGGGTTCTCCGGGGGCCGGTCTCAGACGACCTGGTGCAGCCAGGTCGTCTGGCTGCCGTCGCCGGCGTACCGGTAGACCTCGAGGTCGGCGTCCCAGGCCGCGCCGAGGAGCTGGTCGACCCCGTGGCGGAACGCCTCGACCGACGTGGCGGTCGCCGCGAGGGTGCGCAGCTGCTGCTCGGTCACCACGATGTCGCCGTTGGCGCTCGTGGGGGCGCGGAAGACGCCGTGCCCGGGCACGTAGGACATGCGCTCGCCGTCGTTGCCGTGGCTGGCCTCCTCGGTGACCTCGAAGCGCAGCATCGGCCACGCGCGGAGCGCGGCGACCAGCTTGGCGCCCGTCCCGGGGGAACCGGTCCAGGCGACCTCGGCACGGTAGGCACCGTGCGCCGCGGGCTGGTCGGCCCACGACAGGGAGACCGGCGCGCCGATGACGCGCTCGAGCGCCCACTCGACGTGCTGGCAGAGCGCCTTCGGGCAGGAGTGCACGAAGACGACACCCTGGGTAGACCGTCGCTGCACGAGGCACCTCCATCGACTCGATCGGTCTCGTCTTCCCCAACGGACGATCGGTTCGGTGACAGGCTGTGTTCGGCGGCGTCGGACCAGGGGTCCCGGGGACAGTGTGCACGATGAGGCACCGGTCGCGCCAGTGCGGATGCGGCGACTGTGCCGGAAGTGACCCCATCCGTCCCAGCGGTCACGGAAGTGCTGGTCAGCGGCCATAGCACGACCACGCGACAGGCGTCCAACCCGGGTCCGGACGGCCTGACGGTACACGGGCGACGCGATCACGGGCCGTTGTCACCAGAGGTGTCGCATGCGGAACTCTTCCGGTCCCCGGTGACGCTCGGTGAGTGGCGCGCGGAGCGACCCGTCACCCTGCGAGATCGGCCACGCGGTCCCCACCTGCGGCCTTGGCCCGGTACATGGCCGCGTCGGCCCGGTGCAGCACGCCCGCGACGTCGTCGCCAGGGCGCACGAGGGCGCGCCCGACGCTGGCGGTGACGCCGCAGCCGGCGCCCACCTCGGCGACGGCGGCGCGCAGCCGCTCGGCCAGCACGGCGTCGTCGGCGGGCAGGAGCGAGCCGGCCACGACGGCGAACTCGTCCCCGCCGAGGCGGGCGACGGTGTCGGTCTCGCGGACCACCCGGCCCAGGGCGGCGGCCACCGCCCGCAGGACGGTGTCACCGGCAGCGTGGCCCTGCCCGTCGTTGACCGCCTTGAACCCGTCGAGGTCGACGATGCAGACGACGGCCCGCTCACCCCGCCCGGCGCAGCTCACCGCCCGGCCGACGCGGTCGAGGAAGACGCGGCGGTTGGGGACGCCGGTGAGCGGGTCGGTGGTGGCCAGCGCCTCCTGGGTCCGCAGGAGCAGCACCTGGCGGTCGTGGGCGGCCCACTGGTTGGCCGAGGTCATCGTGCAGATGAGCGTCGTCGTCGCCAGCACCGTGGTCACCAGCAGCGACTGCGGGTCCAGCGGGCCGGCGACGAGCGCCGTGTGGACGGCGGTCATCAGCCCGCCGGCGAGGACCACGCCGGCCGGCGGGAAGGCCACCGCCATGTAGACGAGGACGAGGAAGAACAGCACCGGCAGCGGGCTGGCGGCCCCGCCGTCGAAGGCCGACGCCGTGGCCACGATCGCCGTGGTGGTGGCCGTCCAGCCGTAGAACAGCAGCGGCCCGCGCAGGTCGCGGACGATCCGGTCGAGGGGCAGCAGGAGCAGCAGGGGCGTGACGACGACGACGGCGGCGGCCAGCGTCAGGAGCACCGGGTGCGCGTGGCCGGGTGTGGCGGTGGTCGCCGTGTAGACCAGGCAGGCGAGACCGGCGATCTCGCTGAGCAGCACGCCGGTGTGCACGTGCCGCACCCAGAACCGCGCGCGCTCGTCGTCCTCGGCCAGGGGCCGGTACAGGCCGGCGCCGAGCCAGGCCGGCGCGGGACGTCGACGCAGACGCCGGACCGGGGCCGGTCCTGTCGCTGCTGCGTCGTCCACGGCCGGAGCATCGGCCGGATCCGTTCCGCTCTCGATCCGGATCTCGGGGCGATCCCCCGACGGGGTGGGTAGGGGCCCGGTATGGGACAGGACGACGACACGGCGCGGCGCGGGATGGCCGGCGCCGGCCGGGACGTGGTGGGGCCGATGGTGCTCGGCGCCTGGGACGCCTTCCTCGAGCAGGCCGCGGCCGTCGACCTCGACCGGCCGACCCGGCTACCCGGCTGGCGGGCCCACGAGATCTGCGTGCACCTGGGCGCCTGGCCCGACCACGCCGCGCTGGCCGACCTGGCCGCCTCGGCTCGGTCGGGCGGCACCGGGGCGCCACCGGACGTCGACGCGACCAACGCCCGGGTGACCGCCGCCCACCGCGACGCCTCGCGCGAGGAGGTCCTGGCCGCGCTGCGCCGCAACCGAGAGGCCACCGTCCGCTACCTGGCCGACGAGCCGGCGGAGCTCGACACCGCGCCTGCCTCCTCCACGGTCGGCCGGCTGCCGATGCTGTCGGTGGTGCTGGGCCAGGCCTACGAGCTCGCCGTCCACGGCCTGGACCTGGTGCCGCTGGGAGCGACCCCTCCCCCGCCGTCGGTGCTGGACGCCGGGCTGGCGGCGCTCGCCGACGTGACCGGCGCGCTGGCCGCCTCCTCCGGCATCGCCGGCGGCGCCGCCCTGGTCACCCCGGACGGCGGCTGGGCCTTCGCCGCCGACCCTCCCGGGTGGACGGTGCGCCGGCTGTCGGGCGAGCGGCCGCGCGGCGCCGTCGTCGAGGCGGCGGCCGACGTGCTGCTGGAGGCGGCGTCGGGACGGGCCAACCCCGCCGCGGCCCTGGTGCGCCGGCGGCTGCGCGTGCGCGACCTGCCGGAGCTGATGCGGCTGGCGCCGATCGTCGAGTCGGCGCCGGGCATCCCGGGCGGTCCGATCCTGGCGCTGGCGGCACGGACCGTCGGGGGTGCCGGCGACCTGCTCGGCCGGTTCCGCGGACGGCGCTAGCAGCTGCCCCCGAGGGAGATGCCGTGGGCCTCGAGCCACGGCATCGGGTTGACGCGGCTGGCGTAGAGACCGCCCTCGTGCACCTCGAAGTGCAGGTGCGGGCCGGTCGACTGGCCCTTGTTGCCGACCTCGGCGATCTGCTGGCCGGCGCTGACCACCTGGCCGGCGGACACGAAGAACCGGTTCACGTGGCCGTAGAGGGTGATCGAGCCGTCGTCGTGCTGCACGTAGACGGCCTGGCCGAACCCGCTGGCCGGGCCGGCCTGCAGGACGACGCCGCCGGAGGGGGCGAAGACCGGGGTGCCGATCGGCGCGGCGATGTCGACGCCGTAGTGCATGGTGCCCCAGCGGGCGCCGTAGCAGCTGGTGACCCGGCCGGTGGTCGGGGCGATGCCACCGCCACCGGTCGACCGGACGTTGACCGCGGCGGCCTGCTCGGCCTCCTGCTGCGCCTGCCACGCGGCCTCGGCGTCGGCGATGCCGCGCAACCGCAGCAGCTCGACCTCCGCGGCGCGCAGCCGCTCGTCGAGGCGGGCCTTGTCGGCGGCGAGCGCGTCGTAGTCGGCCTGCGCGTCCGCGAGGCGGGCGTCGGCGGCGGCCTGGGCCTCCACGGCGGCGGCCGCGGCGACGTCGCGCTCGGCGACGGCGGCCCGCGCGGCGGCGTCGGCCTCCTCCTCCTGCGTCTCGAGCAGCTCGTACTCCTGCAGGGTCTCGGCGCGCTGGGTGCCGAGCAGGTCGAGGGTGGCGGCGCGCTCGAGCACCTCGCGCGGGCCCTCGCTGTCGAGCAGCACGGAGGCGGCGCCGCCCACGTCGACGCTGCCGCCCATGTACGCCTCGCGGCCGAGCTCGACGACCTCGTCCTGGGCCTCCGCGACGGCGTCGCGCGCGGCCTGCAGCTCGGCGGCGGCCACGGCGGCGGCGGCCTGCGCGGAGGCCAGCTCGGCCTGGGCGACGAGCGCGGCGTCCGCGGCGGCCTCGGCCTCGACGGTCATCCGCTGCAGCTGCTCCTCGGCGGCGGTGACCTCGCCCTGGATGCGGCCCACCTCGGCCACGAGCTCCTGCTCGGCGGCCTGTGCCGCGGCGACGTCGTCGGCGGGGGCGGCCAGCGCCGGCACCGGTGCGGCCAGCAGGAGGGCGGCGGCGCCGGCGGCGAGCACGGCGCGGCGCAGCCGACGGGAGGAGGCGGGATGGGCGGTCCGGTGGTGCAGGGTCGCCAAGACGGCGGATCTCCGTTTCCTCGCATCCGCCTGCCGGGTCGGCGCCCGCCCGTCGGGAGGGGCACCGTGCCCGCGTCAGCAGTCCGCGGGCGCGACCGTGCCGGGGACCCCCACGTGCGGTCCCCGTCTCCGGCGGAGGCCGGAGCGGTCAGGCGGGATCTCGCCGGGGCCCTCGGTGGATCGAGGGGCTGAGGCCCGGCAGGACCGCGGGCGAACGTACTACGGATGGGACGGGTGAGGTCACGGGGAGGTCACGGTCACGGCGCGCCTGCTTGCGCGTTCAACGTCCTCGACCAGCGGTTCTCACGGTCCGTACAGGGATCGGCACCGCATGCCACTCCCTCGCACGTGGCACGTCGCGGGCGTGTCCGCGCTCACAGGTCCGTCACAGGTACCGCAGGCACCCTGGCGCGCCGGACCGGCTCGTGGAGAGGAACGACGTGGACGCAGGGCCGATGGCAGGACGGACGACGGCACCGCAGGGGGCCCAGGCGGTCCCTCCGCCGCTGCGCGCCTCCGATGACGACCGGCTGGCCACGGTGCACCGGCTGCAGGACGCCGTCTCCCGCGGGCTGCTCACCCCGGACGAGGGCAGCGACCGGATGGCGGCCGCGTTCGCCGCCGTGCACGTGCGCGACCTGGTGCCGCTGACCGCCGACCTGCCGCCGGCGGTCGCCGTTCCGCCCGTTCCCGCCCCGCCCGGATGGCGGCAGCTCGGCGCGTCGGCCTGGCAGCAGCTGCGCGCGAGCGTGGCCGCGGCCCGGCACGGCGGCCCGGCGGCCTGGCGTCTCGCGCTGGCCGTGATCGTCGCGCTGGTCCTGCTCCTGACGGTGCTCTCGCTGATCGCGCACGGCCTGGTCGACGGTGGTCCCGGCGACTTCCGCGGCCCCGACCCGGGTGGCCTGGACGGCGTCGACGGGGACCGCGGCCCGCGCTGAGGGCGGACGGCCCGCCCGCGAGGGCGGGGTGCCCCGTCCTCAGGGGCGCCGTCGGCACCGGGGCCCCGCTGGTCGGGGGCCTCTCCGACACCGCGGTCCGTGAGGACGTGGCGGCCGACGTCAGGAGGGTGCGGGGTGGGTGGACGTACCGGCGGCCCCGCGCGCGACGTCTGGCAGGCTGACGCCGTTGCGGGGCGGTAGCTCAGCCGGTCAGAGCATGGGACTCATAATCCCTGGGTCGTGGGTTCGAGCCCCACCCGCCCCACCACCAGCCGATAGGCGAGTACTCAGTCCCGCACAGCGTTACAACAGCCGGGGACTGGGCCCACGCTGTGGGGCATGACGCAGCTCCGAGGAGCAGCTCCGGTCGACGACCTGGCGGTGCTGCTGCCCGACTGGCTCACGCACCTGCGCGCGCAACGTCGCCCCGTCGACCGTCGCCAGCTACCTCACGGTCGGCGACAACCTGGCGGCCTGGCTGCGCGGGGCCGGGATGCCGACGACAGCGAGCGGGATCTCCCGCGAGCACCTCGAGTCCTTCCTCGCCGCCCTCGCCGACCGGGTGAGCCCGGCGACGGTCGCCGAGCACTACCGGTCGATGCAGCAGCTCTTCCGCTGGCCGGTGGAGGACGGCGAGATCCCGCACTCCCCCATGGAGCGCATGCGTCCGCCTGCCGTGCCCGAGCAACCGGTCGACGTCTTCACCGACGACGAGCTGGGCGCCCTGCTGGCCACCTGCCGAGGGACACGTCGAGAACGTGCACCCGCACTGGTTCCGGCACACCTACGCCCACACCTGGCTGGCGAGCGGCGGTCAGGAGCAGGACCTCATGCGGCTCGCCGGCTGGCGCTCCCGGGAGATGGTCGGCCGCTAGGCAGCGAGCGCCGCGGACGAGCGGGCCCGCGCCGCCTTCCACCGTGCGGCTCTGGGGGACCGCCTGTGACCCGCGGCGCCCGTGCCACCGCAGGCCGGTCGGAGGTCCGGGGCGGCCGGCGGCCACCGCACTCGGGCCGGGGCGTGGTCAGTGGCCGGCGTCGGTCGGGATCCCGGCCAGGGCGAGGACCTGCTGGGCGACGCTGCCGGGGCGGCAGCGCACGCGCGCGCTCACCCCGGCCCGGCGTGCGTGCTGCAGACCGACCCGGAGGGCGCTGATCGCGCTGCTGGCGAGGACCGTGACGTCGTCGAGGTCGATGGCGAGGTCCGGCGCGCCCGGTGTCGTGCCCAGGGCCAGGTGCGACTGGAGCTCCTCGAGCATCGCCGCGTCGATGGGTCCCCGCACCCGCAGCACGTTGCGGTCGCCGTGCTCCTCGAAGTAGACGTCGGCGAGGCCGGGCGGGGTCGCCGGGGCCCGCGGGACACTGGTGCGGGACGGTTTCCACGGGCGGTGGTGGACGGTGACCTCGGTGCCGTGCTCGTGGTCGATCGACACGGCGGTGGACATCTGCCGGACGGCCGCCAGCCCGATGCCGCGGCCCTGGACCGACCGGGCCGGCGGGCGCCACGGCCCGCGGTCGCCGACCGTGAGCGTGAGGTCGCCGCTGGGGGCGAGGTCGGCGCACACCGTCACCGGGCCACCCGTGCCGCCGTAGGCGTGCTCGACGGTGTTCTCGACCAGCTCGGTGAGGATCTGGTCGAGCTCGGACAGCGCCCGCTCGTCGACCTGGCCCGGCCGGAACCAGGCGCGCAGCGATGCGCGGACGCCGGCGACGTCGCCCGGCCCGACGACGCGCTCGAGGCGGAACGGCTCCAGCGCCGGGACGCGCTGCAGAGCGAGGAGGGTGACGTCGTCGGTGGCGCCGGTCTCCCTCGTGAGGCGCTCGAGCACCTGCACGGTGACCCGGTCGACCGCTGACGGTGGGCTGAAGGCGGGCAGCAGCTCGTCGGCGACGGCCGCGGTGGCGGTCCGGAGGAGCTCGACGACGCCGCGGGTGGCCGGCACGCCTGGGCGCTCGACGATCCCGTCGCTGTAGAGCAGGAGCACGCCGTCGTCCAGCCGCGCGGTGAGGACGCGTCGGTCCCCGGCCTCGCCGAGGGGGCCCTGCCCGCTGGGCTCCAGGTAGGCGCTGCCGCCGGTGCCGCCGGCGAGCAGCGGCGGCGGGTGGCCGGCACTGCAGTAGCGGAGCTCGCCGCTGGGCAGGTCGAGGGTGACGACGCAGACGGTGCTGCCGGCGCCGCCGGGCACGACCTGGGTGAAGCGGTCGAGGGCGGCGACGACCTCGGCGACCCCGGCGCCGGCGTGCAGGCGCTCGAGGGCGACCGCCCGCAGCTGAGCCATCACCGCCGAGGCGGCCACGCCGTGGCCGACGACGTCGCCGACCACGGCGGCGACGGTCCGGTCGTCGAGCGGGAGGACGTCGAACCAGTCCCCGCCGGCCGCCTGCTCGGCGCCGCCGACGGTGTAACTGGCGGCGACATCGAGGGCCGGCAGCACCGGCAGTCGCGCCGGCAGCAGCGCGCGCTGCACCTCGTCGATGACGTCGGTGGCCCGCCGGTAGCGCCGGCTCAGCTCGGCCGCGGCCGCGGCGTCGGCCTCCTCGCGACGGACGGCGGCGGTGATGTCGCGGCCGACGCCGAGGACCCCGACGATCTCGCCGTGCCGGTCCCGGAAGGGGCCGACCTCGAAGTCGAGGACGATCTCCTCCTCGTGCCCGTGCGGCGTCACCACGGCCAGGCGGATCCGGTCGAGCATCGCCCGCTCGCCGGCGTAGGCGCGGTCGAAGATCTCGATGACCCCCTGCCCCGCGATGCCGACGAGGAAGTCGGCGGCGCGCATGCCGACCGGGTCGAAGCCGCCCAGGACCCGGAGGAACTCGGCGTTGAGAGCGGCAACCCGGTGTTCGGGGCCCTCGTAGACGATGGCGTACCAGGGCAGCTGGTGCAGGGCGGCCGACCGGACACGGTCGCTGCCGACGCCTGCCTCGATGGGGAGCTCAGACTCCTGCACGCCACCCCCTGCGCACGACCACGCCGCGACCGACGACGGGGCGCAGCCGTCGGCGCGCACGAGGGACCGGGGCCCGGGTCGATGCAGACCAGCGACATGCTGGGTGCACGGGTTGCCGGCGCCGCGGCCTGGCCTCCGTGGCCGCCGTCACGACGCGTCCCCGGGGCGCGAAGCTCACCAGCAGAATGTGCCCGCAGGGCCGAGAGCTCGCAAGACACGCCCGACGCCGCCGATGCGCCGTCAGGAGCCGGAGCGGTCGGACCCGGGCGGGGTCCGGCAGGCCGGCTCCGAGCAGTGACGGAGGGACGGACGGCCAGGCGACTGCGCGGTCGCGATGGGCCGGCCGGCGCTCACCGCAAACGCACGGCCGGCCCTGGGCTGCGGGGACGCGAAGACACACCGCGCGGACATCCCACCTCGCGAGGAGGGCGCCGTGGTCGATCCACCGGTGCAGGTGGACTCCACCGTCATCGCGGCCGCGCTCGATCGCCTCCGCGGTGCGGCCCTGGTGCCGGAGGAGCAGCTGTCGGAGGCGGTGCCGAGACCGTGACGTAGGAACGCCCCTCGACGTCGGCCGCAGCCACGACAGCCGGGGACTCGCCCTCCTGCGCTCGACTTCGACGCGCATGTCCGCTGGTCAGCACAGCGTTGAGGCCGGAAGTGCTCATCATCCCTGGGTCGTGGGTTCGAGCCCCACCCGCCCCACGCGTGGCATCCGGGTCAGCGCGGTGGCTGTCGTCTGTCGAGATCGCGGGTCTCGGCCGGCGCCCACACGGCACCCACGACACGCTCCGTGACCGCCTGGTCGTCCCCGTGCCCGTGCACAGCCCTCACGCGACCCACAGGTGCTCACCCGGCAGAGGTGCCCGCGGTCCCGTTCCGGTCGGTGTGCAGCAGCTCGGCCGCCGCCTGCTCCACCGCGGCGGCGAGCAAGTCGAGGTCCCCGACCACCGAGGGGTCGGCGACCAGCCCGAACCCCAACCGGTCGGCGACCGACAGCACCCCCACCCGCAGCGCGTGGTGCTGCGCGACCTCCACGAGTGGCTGGACAGCGCCGACAGGCGCGTCGAGCACGGTGACCGCCCGGTCGGGTCCCCGGACGTTGGACACGTTGAGCGCGAACGAGCGTCCGCTGCGCTGCAGCCGCTGCGACCAACCGGCCAGGCGGGGCGAGAGTCGCGCCAGCCCGTCCATGAGCTCGTCCAGTTGCTGGGCATCGTGGCGGGCCTTGCGCTGCGCGGTCTCCCGGCGGACGGCGAGCAGCCGCGTCACGGGGTCCGCCTCGTCCACCGGCAGGTCCACCCGGAAGTACGAGTCGCGGTTGCCGACCTCGTCGCCGTCGTGGTGCAGGGTCACCGGCACCTTGACCGTCAACCCGTGGATCGACCCGTGCCTGTGCTCCAGCCACCGGCGCAGCGCACCTGCCACCACGGCGAGAACGGCGTCGTTGAGCGTCGCCCCGGCCAGCCTGCGCGCGGCCTCGCGCAGGGCCGCCACCGGTGTCACGGCGAGGGCCACGTCCCGCTCGCGGCCGACCCGCGCGTCGAACGGAGAGCGCCGCAGTCCGGGGAGGAGCCCGCCGGTCAGCACGCCGGCGAGCGAGGAACATGCCTGACCGGCTCCGGACGTCCCGGGGCCGGCGGTTCCGGAGCGGCGCTCCCCGGCGCCTCCCGCGGCCGGCGCCGGGTCCCACAGCACGTCCTCGGCGAGACGCATGACCGTTCCGCCGTCGGCCAGCGCGTGGTGCACCCGCCACACGAGGTACGCACCCTGCCCCGCCACTCGGCTGATCACGTCCATCCGCCACAGCGGCAGGCTGCGGTCGAGGTGCTCCTCGAAGAGCCGGACCAACTCGGTGCGGAAGCCGGCCGCGTCGAGCGGGCCGACCGCGCCGACGGCCCGGACGTGCGCCGCGACGTCCACCTCGTCCGGGCGCCACACCGGCTCCTCGGACGTCCCGCCCAGCCGCCAGGTCAGCCGGGGCGCGGCCGGCAGCCGCCGGGCGACCGCGTCGCGGAGCAGCCGCAGGTCCGGTGCACCTCCCGGCAGGTGCACCACCGTGGCGGTGTGGCCGACCAGCTGGGGACCCTCCAGCGCGAGGATCGCCCGGTCCTCGGCGGTCAGCGGGACCTGCACGGCAGCAGCCTGCCGGTGCGGCGTGAGTCCGGACAAGCGGGATCCCCGGTCGCGCGCCCGTCGTCCCCGTCGCGGCGCATCCGGCCGGTGGTGTGCGGACCGCCAGGCGCCGTCGATCCGGAGCGCTCCTGACGGCTGCACGACCGTCCGCCGGTCTCGTCACGAGCCAGGGTCGTCGACACGACCGGCGCGGGATGACGGACCGGATGCCCACGCAGGGCAGCCGGCCCCGCTCGTGCTGCCGAGGCACGTCGACGAAGCCGCCTGGGCACGGCCACGTGTCCTCCACCGGCCGCCGGATCAGGGCGCCGGGAGCGGTACCTCGGTGACCTCGATCCAGCTGTCACCACCGAAGTGCACGGTGTTGCGGCAGGGGTAGGGCGGCACGGGCATGTCGAACTGCGCGTAGCCCTCGCTCGGGTCTGCGCGCAGCAGATCGACCCGGCTGGCGAGCTCCAGCCGCAGGGTGTCCCCGCGGCGCAGCAGCGTCGGCCCGGGCGTGAGGCTGAAGCGCAGGACGACCGGCTCGTCCGGGACGAGGGGTTCGCGGCGGCCGGCGTCGATGGCGATCTCCAGTGGCGTGCTGCGTCCTTCCTCCTCGGTGCGGGACACGGGACGGATGGCGCCGAGGGAGAGCTGGTGGCACCCGCCTGCGGCGTCGAGACGGGACAGTCGGGCCACGACGTAGGAGTCGATCTCGTTGCAGCTGTAGGTGAGTCGGGCGGTGACCGGACCGGCGAGCCGGGTGTCCTCCTCGACCGGCAGGTCGAAGGCGAGGACCTGGTCGGCCACCTCGTCCAGGCCGCCGAGCTGCGGCAGCCCCAGGGGGACGGCGACCCAGGACCCGGAACCCCCAGCCGTCGCCTCCCGGCTCAGCCGGTGGGTGACGGCGTCCCCGTCCGGGGGTCCGAGGTGCAGACGCCGGACCTCCCCGCCGGCGGGCGGGAAGGCGGTGGCGGCGTCGAAGCGTTCGGCGCCCTCGACCCAGTAGCGCACGTGCGGCTGCTCGGCGTAGCCGTTGTCGGTACCGCGCAGGACGTGGTCGAAGAAGGCCAGCGCCTCGCCCTGCCACGAGTAGACCGGCAGGTCGTAGGCGGGCGGGGCGAGGATGAGCCACCGGGACCCAGCAGGTGTTCCCGCGTTGGCGACCAGGTCGTAGCAGCCGAACTGGTGGAGGTTGAAGTACCCGAGGTTCTGCACGACCGTGAAGGGCACCTCGACGTCGCCGAGCGTGGCGGTCGGACCCTCGGGGATCGTCGCCTGCGCGCGTGTCTTCTCGTCGAACATCCAGGCCGCGTAGATGCGGCGCATGAACTCCACGGGCGTGGCGGTCTCGAAGGACTCGAACATCCCCGACACCCGGCGGTGGACCAGCCGCTCCACCAGCGGGTGCAGCGGCCCGTTGGTGACCTGGCTGAGGAGCGCACGACGGTCCGGTGACAAGCGCTCGTCGTAGTCCTCCTGGGCGTAGTTCGCCCCCATCCAGATGGCGACGAAGAACCAGGCGGGTACGCCGGCGAAGTGGACCAGGTGGCGCCACAGGTCGGTCGACACCTCGTTGCAGAACAGCGCCCTGAGCGCCGGCGGCTTCCGCGCGGCGACGCTGAGCTGGGACACGGCGTAGTAGGAGGTGCCGAAGAGGACGACCTCCCCGTTGCACCACGGCTGCTCGGCCGCCCAGGCGATGACCGCCTCGTGGTCGTCGACGTCCTGCGGATCGAAGAACATCACCTGCTCGCCGGTCGAGCGGCCCATCCCCCGGCGCTCGACGACGACGGGGCAGTAGCCGCGGTCGGTGAACACCGGCGGTGAGCCGATCTCGTTCGAGCCGGCCGGGATGCCCGCCGTGGCCTTCTCGGTGGCGTAGCCGCCGAAGGAGACGACAGCCGGATGACGGCCCGGCGCTCGGGGGACGTAGACGTCGGCGTGCAGCTCGGCGCCTCCGGCGACCGGGACGCGCTGGTCGGCCAGCACGCGGTTCCCGAGCCCTTCCATGGCAACGGCGCGTGGTTCCCACCCGGCGTACTGCCGGCCGGCGGTCGAGCCCCTGAGGGGGATGTGCGTGCTCATGCCGGTGCCTCTCCTGGGTCGGTGCTGCGGTGGGTGCGGTGGGTTCAGGTGCAGTCCTGTTCGGTGCGCAGGCCGGTGAGCAACTGGGTGAGGACGTGCTCGGCGCGGCCGCGGAACGCCTCTGCGCCGGTGGCCAGGGCGAGGACCGCGATGCCGGTGGAGGTCGCCTGCAGCAGGGCGAGTGAGGCCTCGGTCGGCTCGGCACCGAAGGAGCTGATCAGCTCGGCGCCGAGTGGAGCGATCCCGGCGCCCAGCGCCGCGAACGCACGGCGTACTCCGGGGTCGGCGTCGGCGCTCTGTGTCAGTGCCGTCAGGATCCGTGTCTGACGGGGGTCGACGAGCACCTCGACGAGCCCGGCCACCTTCGCCGCCGGGTCCTCGGCCGACACCGCCGTACGCAGGGCCTCGATCCGTCGGCGCACGGCCTCGTCGGCAACAGCGAGCAGCAGGTCGGCCCGCGTGGGGAAGTAGTACGTGAGATGGCTCTGGCGCAGCCCGGCCCGCCGGGCGACCCGCGGCTGGGTGAAGCCGCTGAGCCCCTCCTCCTGGATGACGTCGAGCGCTGCAGCCACGATCGCCTCCCGCCTGGCCAGCACGCGGATCCTCCTGGTTGGTCGACTTACCAATATGGCGGGACCTTGCCCTTCCTGCAAGGAACGCGCGCGCGGCCGAGTCGCTTCTCGTCACGGGCGTGGGTCCACCTCGCGAGGGCCCTGGGCACCCGGAGGCTCGTCCGGCTCCAGGACACGGCCGAGCCCGCCGATGACGACGTGGACGAGCACTCCCGAGACCACGCCGACGGGAACGAGGCCGACCCGTGATCCACACCGCTCTCACCGCCGCAGCCGTCGCCGTCGCCGTCCTCGCCCCCCTGGCGATCGTCGTCAGCGCCGCCGTCCTCACCGTCGCCGCCGGCCGCGGCCGCGCGCCCCACGGCCGGATCCGACGCTCCGGTCGCGACGTCACCCGAGGGGGTCGTGGCGGCCGCAGGCACCTCAGACCGTGCGACGAGGCGGTCCGCTGAGCACACCGCCTGCTCCTCCGGCATCCACGGACCCCACACGCTGTCCTCTCACCCGGTGGGAGGCGGAGGCGCCGGTGTCCGGTCGTGCGATCGAGCCGGGCCCGCGGCACCGGCCGCCACCCGGACCCGCCGGCCCTCCCGTCCCGTGGCGCTGAGCGACCGGCCCGGACGGTCCACCGCGGCGATCGTCACCCGACGTCAGGAACTCGTGAGGACGACGAGCTGCGAGGTCGCGCGGGTCATGGCGACGTAGCGGTCGACCGCTCCCTCGATGCCCCCGCCGAGGTGGTCGGGATCGACGAGCACGACCAGGTCGAACTCCAGCCCCTTGGACAGCACCGGCGTCAGTGACCGCACGCGCGGCGTCGCGCGGAACGTCGGGTCACCGATCACGCAGGCGATCCCCTCGGCGTGCGCGGCGAGCCAGCCGTCGAGCACCGACCACAGGTCCGAGGCGCGCCCGTGCACGACGGGCAGCCCGGTGCTGCGGATCGACGTCGGCACGTTGGCGTCGGGCAGCGCGGCCCGGATGACCGGCTCGGCCTCCGCCATGACCTCCGCCGGCGTCCGGTAGTTGATGGTCAGGGAGGCCACGGTGGCCCCGCCGAGGCCGATCCGCTCCAGCCGCTCCTGCCACGACTCGGCGAAACCGTGCCGCGCCTGGGCGCGGTCCCCGACGATCGTGAAGCTGCGCGAGGGGCAGCGCAGCAGCAGCATCTGCCACTCCGCGTCGGTCAGCTCCTGCGCCTCGTCGACGACGACGTGCGCGAACGGCCCGGCGAGCTCGTCCGGGTCGGCGGTGGGCAGCGCCGCCTGGTCGACCAGCGCGTCGCGCAGGTCCTGGTGGCGCAGGCTGGTCATGAGCAGCAGCTCGGAGTCGTCGGCCGCGATCAGCTCGTCGATGACGCCGGCCATGCGCTCGCGCTCCGCGGCGACGGTGGCCGCGGCCTGCCGCCGGCGCCGGGCCACCCCCGGGTCGCCGACCCGCTGCCGCGCCGCGTCGAGCAGCGGCAGGTCCGACAGCGTCCACGCGCGGGGGTCGGGCCGCTGCAGCCTCCGGACGTCCTCGGCGCCCAGCCACGGGGCGCACCGCCGCAGGTAGGCGGGGACCGACCACAGGTCCGCGACGACGTCGGCCGCCTCCAGCAGCGGCCACGCTCGGGTGAACGTCGCCCGCAGCTGCCGGTCCCGCCGCAGCGCGGTGCGGACCAGCTCGGGCTCGACGTCGTCGTCGTGGGCGTCGACCAGGATCGTCAGGAGCTGCTCCCAGACCTGCTCCTGCGCCTCGTTGTGCGGGGTCCCGGGCTCGCGCGCCTCGAACGCCTCGGCCCAGTCGTCGGGGCTCAGCCGGACGTCGGTCCACGGCGTCTCCACGGTCGTGCCGGTCGTCGGCGGCTCCTCGGAGAAGGCGACGGCCGCCTCGATGGCGCGCACCATGTCCACGGAGGCCTTCAGGCGGGCGACGTCCGGATCGGTCTCGGCCGCCGCCGCGGTCCCCTCGGGCACGAGGTCGCGCAGCGTGCAGGTCCGCACGCCCTCCACGCCGAGGCTGGGGAGGACGTCGGACACGTAGGCCAGGTAGGGCTCGTGCGGGCCGACGAACAGCACCCCGCCGCGCCGGTGGCCCAGCCGGGAGTCGGCGTGGAGGAGGTAGGCCGTCCGGTGCAGGGCGACGACGGTCTTGCCGGTCCCCGGCCCGCCGTCGACGACGAGGGCGCCGGCCGACCCCGCGCGGATGATCGCGTTCTGGTCGGCCTGGATGGTGCCGAGGACGTCGCGCATCCGGGCCGAGCGGTTGCCGCCCAGGCTGGCGATGAACGCCGACTGGTCGTCGAGCGCGGCGTGTCCCTCCAGCGCGTCGGGGGTGAACACCTCGTCCCAGTAGTCGGTGACCCGGCCGCGGGTCCAGCGGTACCGGCGGCGGCTGGCCAGGCCCATCGGGTCGGCGTGGGTGGCGGCGAAGAACGGCTCGGCCGCGGGCGAGCGCCAGTCGACGAGCAGCCGCCGACCCGCGTCGTCGGTGAGGCCGAACCGGCCGACGTACACCGGCTCGCCGCCGTCCGCGCCGACGATGCGGCCGAGGCACAGGTCCAGACCGAAGCGGCGCAGCGCGCGCAGCCGCGCGGTCAGGCGGTGCACCTCGAGGTCGCGGTCCAGGGCGGCCTGGCCGGTGCCGCCGGGCGACCGGCGCTCGGCGTCGAGGCGGTCGGACAGCTCGGCGATCGAGCGCTGGAGGCTCTCGGCCACGGCGGCGAAGTGCTGCTCGTCGCGGGCGACCAGGGCCGGGTCGGCCTTGGCGGCGAGGTCGTCGGGGAGGTCGAACACGCTGGTGCTCAGGGGGCTCACGGCGGGCGAGTGTGAGCCCCGACCCGGGTCTTGCCGCAAGCCCCGGGCCGCGCTATACGTTGAGGTGGCGGGAGAGGTGCTCCCCCCGCCGCCTCCTCCGTCCGGTCCGGCTCCCGGCCTGCCGATGTGGTTGCCGTGGACAACGAGCAGCGGACCGTGCTGATCACCGGCTGTTCCTCGGGTCTGGGCCTGGAGACCGCCGTCGAGCTCGCCGGCCGCGGCTGGCAGGTCGTCGCCTCGATGCGCGACCCCGCCCGGCGCGCCGCCCTCGACGCGCGCACGCGCGAGGCCGGCCTCGACCCCCTCGACGTCGTCCAGCTGGACGTGACCGACGCCGAGTCGGCGCAGCGTGGCGTCAAGGAGGCGCTCGAGCTGACCGGCGGGCGGCTGGACGCCCTCGTCAGCAACGCCGGCACCGCCAGCGGCGGCGCGTTCGAGGAGACCGACGAGGAGGAGTGGCGCCGCGTCCTGGACACCAACCTGTTCGGCGCGATGCGGCTGACCCAGCTCGTGCTGCCGGTCCTGCGGGAGCAGCGGTCCGGCCGGCTGGTCCTCGTCTCCAGCGACTCCGCGCGCTACGGCAACCCCGGCCTGTCGCTGTACTGCGCCTCGAAGTGGGCGCTCGAGGGCTGGGCGGAGTCGCTGGCCTACGAGGTGGAGCCCTTCGGCGTCGGGGTGGTCCTGGTCGAGCCGGGCAACTACGACACCGCCATCTGGACGACGACGCCGCGCACCACCCCGCCGGGCAGCCCCTACGCCGGGCTGCTGCGGACGGTGGAGCGCTTCCTCGAGGAGGAGCACCTCCCCCGCTCGCGCGACCCGCGCGAGGTGGCCCGCGCGGTGGCCCGCGCGCTGACGGCACGCCGCCCGGCGTTCCGCGTGCAGGTGGGGCCGGACGCCCGCATCGCCGCGGGGCTCGGCAAGCTCCCCTACCGGGTCTCGTCGGCCGCCGTCCGCCGGCTCACCGGCCTGCACCGCTGGAAGCCCTGACACCGCTGGACGGGAGAACTCGACCGCGACGGCGATCGTGAGATCGCTGGGAGTCCTCCCGTCCACGCCTTCACAGGACGACGCCCCGTGCCGATGTCCCTGCCGTGGGTGGGGGAACGGCGACGGCCGTGTTCGGATTCCTGGGGACCGTGGTCGGCGGACTGATCACGTGTTCGGGCAGTGGCACAGCTCGCGGGTGGGACGTCGGCGCCAGGAGATCCAGGTGCAGCAACAGCGGGCCGACCTCCGGCGTCAGGCGTACCTGCGCTTCCTGAACAGTGCGGACGAGTTCCAGGAGCACGCCCGGGATGTCACCGCGGTGATCGGCGCCGGGCAGGACGGCGACGTCCGTCGACAGGCGGAGGAGCGCTACCTGCTGGGCTGGCGCCAGCTGAACAGTCGTCTCGCAGAGGCCCAGATCGCGGGGCCTCGACAGGTCAGCGACGAAGCCGGGCGGCTGTACAGCGCCGCTGCTGCCTACAGCGACGCGGTCGACAGCTACATCCGGGAGACGCCTCGAGGCAACCGGGGGAAGGCGCAGCGGGAGTCCCTGGAGGACGCCGTGATCGAGGCTCGGCGGGTGTTCGCCGTCGAGGCACGGCAGGCGATCGACCTGGATCGCTGACACGTCCGCCCGGCTCGACCTCAGCGCGGGGCAGCCGATGCCTCCGCGGAGACGGCGACCAGCGCGTCGAGCACGCGGCGGACGACGAGCCGCTCGGCGGTGTCCGGCCGCAGCAGCGCGTCGACCGTCCGCCCCGCGCGCACACCCCCGAGCGGCAGCAGCCGGACGCCGGGGTGGCCGCCACCGGTGAAGCGGGGCAGCAGCGAGACGCCGTGACCGGCGGCGACGAGCGCCTCGGCGACGGAGAAGTCGTTGATGCGGTGCACGATCCGCGGCGCGGTCCCGGACGCCGTCGCCACGGCGCCGAGCACGTCGGCCACGGGGAAGCCCTCGCGCACGGCGATCCAGTCCTCGTCGTCGAGGTCGCCGGGCGACACCCGGTCGCGGCCGGCCAGCGGGTGGTCCCTCGGCACGGCGACGTCGAGGGGCTCGCGCAGCAACGGGACGACGCGCAGCCCCGGCGCGGGCCACTGCGCGCCGTCGGGCCGGTGGGCGACGACGACGTCGACCCGGTCGGTGAGCGCGGGGAAGTCGTCGAGCGCCACGTCCTCGTCCGAGCACTCGACGGTGATCCCGCCGAGGGTGGCCACCCGGGTGAGCAGCGGGGGCAGCAGCAGTCGCGCGCCGCTCTGGAACGCCGAGACGCGCACCGTCCCCTCCGGGCGCTCCAGGAAGGCCGCGCAGGCCGCCCGGGCCCGCTCGACGGCGACCGCCACGTCGACCGCCGCGTCGGCCAGCGCGTCGCCGGCGGCGGTGAGCCGCAGGCCGCGGCCGACCCGCTCGGTGAGCGGCACGCCGGCCTCCCGCGCCAGCGACGCCAGCTGCTGGGACACCGCCGACGGTGTCAGGTGCAGGACGGCCGCCGCGGCGCCCACACCGCCCTGGCTGCGCACGGTCCGCAGCGTCTCCAGCGCCCGCACGTCCATGCAGCGACGCTACATCGTCAGTACAGATCTGTTCGCTGGTGCTGACGCGTCGGCGCGGGGAGGCTCGACGTCGTGCCGACCCGCGACCGCCTCCTCGCTCTCCTCGTGGCCGTCGTCTGGGGCTTGAACTTCCTGGCGATCCACCTGTCGCTCGAGCAGTTCCCGCCCTTCTTCCTCGTGGCGCTGCGCTTCGCGGTGATCGCCGTCCCGACGGTCCTGCTCGTGCCGCGCCCGGGCGTCCCGTGGCGGTGGGTGCTCGGCTACGGCGCCGGCTTCGGCGTCCTGCAGTTCGTCTTCCTCTACGTCGCGATGGACACCGGCATGCCGACCGGGCTGGCCTCGCTGGTCCTGCAGTCCTCGGCGCCGTTCACCGTCGTCCTCGCCGGGCTGCTGCTGCGCGAGCGGCTGACCGGGCGGCAGGCGGCGGGGGTCGGGCTCGCGGTCGTCGGCCTGGCCGGCATCGCCGTCCACCGGGCCGGCCTGGACGGCGGCGCCACGCTGCTGCCGGTCCTCCTGACGCTGTGCGGCGGACTCGGCTGGGCGCTGGGCAACCTGTGCAACCGGCAGGCGCGCCCGCCCCGGCCGTTCCGGCTGATGCTCTGGATGACCGTCGTGCCGCCGCTGCCGATGCTGGCGCTCTCGCTCGCCACGGAGGGGCCCGCCCGCATCGTGACGTCGCTGACCACACTGGGCACCCGGCAGGGCGTCCTCGCGCTGGCCGGCCTGCTGTTCACCGTCGTCGTCGCCACCCTGCTCGGCTCGGGCATCTGGACGGCGCTGATGAGCCGCCACCCCTCGGGCACCGTGGCGCCGTTCTCGATGCTGGTCCCCGTCGTCGGGACGGGTGCGTCCTGGCTGTTCCTCGGGGAGCGGACGCCTGCGCTCGAGCTGGCCTGCGGCGTCCTGGTGGTGGCCGGGGTGCTGTTCGGCAGCCGGCTCCCCCGCTCCTACCCGTCGGAGCCCAGGGCGACCGAGCCCGGGGCGACCGAGCCCGGGGCGCCGACCCAGGAGACCCGCAGCGCCTCGGTGTAGGCGGCCGGGTCGAGGTCGCCCAGCAGCAGCCGCTGGAGGAGGAAGCCGAGGACCGCGGACAGCATCGTGGCCCCGAGGTGGTGGGGGTCGGCGTCGGCCGGGAGGGTCCCGGCCCGCTGCCCGCGTCGCACGACCTCGACGAAGAACCCGCGGATGGTGCGGTAGGCCCGGTCGACGACGGCGTGCACCTCGGGGTTGCGCAGCGCCTCGCCCCACGCCTGGACGGCGACCCGGGTCAGGTCGACCGACCCGCGCCCGGCGACGTCGGCGACCATCCGGACGGCGGTCGCGACGGCCCCGGCGGGGTCCGGCACCGGCTCCTGCCGCAGCAGCACGTCGAAGCGCGCCGCCGCCTCGCCCAGGACCCGCTCGACGATCGCCGCGATCAGCTCGTCCTTGCTGCGGAAGTACCGGTAGACCGCGCCCGCCGAGAGCCCGGACGCCGCGATGACGTCGGCCATGCCGGTCGCCTGGAAGCCGTTGGCGGCGAAGCGCGCGGTGGCGGCGTCGAGGATCTGGTCGCGGCGGGCGGTGAGGTGGGACTCGGGTACGCGGGGCACGCGTCCACTGTAAAGCGAACGACCGTTCTTGACGCCGTGCCGCGGTGGGTCCACACTCGGCGCGGTAAGCGAACGGTCCTTCGTTTTACTGGAGTGGTCCGATGTCCGCCTCCCCGCAGCCCGCGTCTCCTCCCCCCGCCCGCGCGCTCCTGACCGTTCCCGTCGCGGTCGCCGTCCTGCTCACCGTGGTCCTCACGGCCTTCGCCTGGTTCGCCGTCCGCTCGGCGCCGCACGACCTCCCGCTCGCCGTCGCGGGGCCGGCGCCCGCCGCCGCCCCGGTGACCGCCGGCCTCGAGGCCGCCTCCCCGGGTGCCTTCGACGTCCGGCCGGTCGACGACGAGGCGGCGGCCCGCTCGGCGATCGAGGACCGCGAGGTCTACGGCGCGGTCGTGGTCGACGCCGCCGGCCCGCGGCTGCTGGTCGCCTCGGCCGCCTCGCCCACCGTCGCCACCGCGCTGCGCCAGGTCGCGACCGGGCTCGGCGCGGCCACCGGCACCCCCGTCCCGGTCGAGGACGTCGTCCCCGCCCCGGAGGCGGACCCGCGCGGCGCCGGCCTGGCCGCCGCCGCCCTGCCCCTCGCGCTCGGCGGCATCGTGACCGCCGCGCTCGCCTCGCGCCTGGTGCGCGGCCGCGGACGGCGGATCGCCACGGCGCTCGCCGCGGCGGTGGCCGGCGGCATGGTGACCGCGACCGTCCTGGGCAGCTGGCTCGGCTCGGTCGAGGGCTCGTGGTGGACGACGACGGGCGTGGTGGCCCTGGGCGTCGCGGCGACCGCGCTGGTCCTGCTGGGCCTGCACGACCTGCTGGGCACGCCCGGGCTGGCGCTGGGCGCGGCGACGACCGTGCTGCTGGGCAACCCGCTGTCCGGGCTGGCCGGCGCGCCGGAGCTGCTGCCCGGCGCCTGGGGTGCGGTGGGCCAGTGGCTGCCGCCGGGCGCGACCGGCACGCTGCTGCGTTCCACCTCGTGGTTCGACGGCGCCGGGGCCGGCCCCGCGCTGCTGGTCCTGACCGTCTGGTGCCTGGCCGGCCTGGCGCTGACGGGCGCCGGCGCCGCGACGGCCCGCCGCTCCCGGCCCGCGGCGCCGGTCCCGCCGAGCGGGAGGCCGTGCCGGCCTGAGCGGGCCGTGCTCGGGGCCGTCGGGGCCCGGTCCCCTGGTCACCTCCACCGTGCCCGTCGTGCTCACCGCGCTGGTGGGCACGGCGGGCACCGACGTCGGCCCGGGCTGGTGCCGGCGCCTGGACGAGCCGCGCGGGCAGCCGCCCGGCCCGGCCTCCGGGATCACGGGACGGCGCTGTACGTGCCGCTGGCCACGGCCGGCACCGGGGCACCGCGGCGGGCGGGGCCGGACGGCGGAGCTGGTTGCGTTCCCGGTCGACCTCCTCCTGGACGCGGGACGGCCGTGGGCGTTCCTCCGCGCCACCGGCCCGCGCTCGCGGCGGCGGAGGCGGTGCTGCTCGCCGTCTCGAGCGCCGACCTCGCCCGGCGGTCCGCGCGGATCGACCGCACCGCCGGGCCGGCCCTGCTCCCCCACGCGGATTGGACGGCCTTCGCCGCGGTGCCGAGCACGGAGATCGTGCGGCGCGACCGCCGCTGCCCCCGTCCCGCTGCGGCGGCCGGGAGTTCGTGATCGGATCGGTTCCGCCTCCCGCTGGGAGTGTCCACGCCGGCCTCCGGCGGGGCGCACGCGCGACACGCGCAGCGCCTGCGGGTGCCACGCCGTCGGCCATGGACGTACGGAACCGTCCGGGACACCATGGGCGGGCCTTCCGACAGCTCAGGGGGAGCGCACATGGACAGAAGACGACGCGGTGTCCGGTCCGCCCGGTTCGTCCCGGGCCTCGGCGCGAGCGCGTGCGCACTCGGGATGGCGGCCGCGGTGGCCGCCGTCTCGGGCCCGCCGGTCACCGGCGCTGCGGGGACGGGCAGCGCGTCGGCGGCCGGGGAGGCGGCGCACACGGAGGCCCGGGTGGGCGAGACCGCGGACGACGCCGGACCGCTGGTGCTGCCGAGCATCGGCGTGACGGCCCCCGGCTTCGAGGACGGCTGGGTGCCGGCGTCCGCGTCGCGGCCGCTGCCGGACGCCGGCGCCTCGCCGGGCGACCTGCTGGAGCGGTTCTCGTTCGACACGTCCTCGCTCGGGAACTCGTTCTCCTCGGGTGGGTCCGCGGGCGGGCCGGTCGCGCCCGACGTCCCCCCTCCGGCGCCCGTCCCCGCCGACCCGGTCCCCGCCGCGCCTGCTCCGGAGGCTCCGGCACCCGAGGCCCCGGCACCCGAGGCCCCGGCACCCGAGGCCCCGGCCCCTGAGGCCCCGGCCCCTGAGCCGCCCGCCGAGCAGCCGCCCGCCGAGCAGCCGCCCGCCGAGACGCCGCCCACCGAGACGCCGCCCACCGAGCAGCCGGCCGCGCCGGCGGACGCGGCGCCCCTCGCCCCGGTCGAGGAACCGCCGGTCGAGGAACCGCCCGCCGAGGAACCGCCCGCCGAGGAACCGCCCGCCGAGCAGCCCCCGCCGAGCAGCCCCCGCCGAGCAGCCCCCGCCGAGCAGCCCCCGCCGAGCAGCCCCCGCCGAGCAGCCGCCGGTCGAGGAACCGCCCGCCGAGCAGCCCCCGGCAGAACAGCCACCGGCGGAGGGATCTCCGGCGGAGACGCCCGTCGCCGACCAGGCACCGGCGGAGGAGCCCGTCACCGAGCAGGTGACACCGGTCGCCCCGGCGTGCGAGGACCCCGCCGACGCGGCGGCGGCCGACGGCACCGCGGTCGCGGACCCGGCGGCGACCACCCCGGCCGACCCCGCGGCGACGGAGTCCGCCGAGGCGGCCGTCGAGGCGTGCACGGCTCCCGAGGAGGCCGCGCCCGCGGCCTGACCCCGACGCACGGAGGCCCCCACCCGGACTCGGGTGGGGGCCTCCGTCATCGACGTGGCGTCAGCGCTCGGCGGCCTTGGCGAAGCTGCTCACGCACTCACCCTGGTTGCGGAAGACCGGCAGGGTGCTGGTGGCCCAGCCACCGTTCTTGCACTGCTGCTTGCCGGTCAGCTCGACGTCCCGCGCGAACGTGTACCGGGTGCCGGCGAAGTGGATCGCGTTGATCACGCCGTCGCCCTTGACGCCCGAACCGAGCGAGAAGCCGAACGCGTCGACCCGCGCTGTCGGGAACGCCGCTCGCCACTGGTCGAGCGTGCCGTGGTCGGTGCTACCGGACCCGCCCTCGTGTGAAGGAGCGCCGTCCTTCACGAACTGGGCGGCCTCGTTGTTGAGCCACCAGTCGCCGTTGTAGGCGCGCTCACCGACGAGGATCCCGTCCGGGGTGCCGTTGGCATCGAAGTCGACGACCAGCTGGAATCCCGGAGCGCCACCGGTGGTGGCGGTGTAGTCGAGGGTCGGCTCACCGACCCGGGCCAGCGGGGTGTCCGTGGCGACGTACTCGGCGACCTTGTCCGTGCGGGTCGCGCCCTCGGTCCAGATGTGCAGGCCGGTGCCGGCCACCTCGAAGTGACCCGTGGCGCGGGTGTCGCTGTAGGGAGCCGCCAGGAAGTCGCTGGGGTGGATCACGTCGGTTGCGGCGGCCTGGGCGGCCGGGCCGGTGAACAGGATGGTGACGCCGGCGGCCAGGGCCCCGGCGACGGCGGTGCTGCGGCGCACGCGTCGTCTCCTCGATCGGTGCGCCGGTCCCCGATCGGCCGGCGCGGTGTGACGGACGCTAGGTCGCTCGGACCGGCCCGCCGCGGAGGTCGCGGGCGCGGGTCCGGCCCAGCGGCCCCAGTGCCCTCGCCCGTCCCGGTGACCCCGGTGGGCGCCCCGCCCGTGGCCGCACGAGGATGGGGCGTGCCCATCGACGCCACCACCAGCTACGCCGCCACCCCCGACCGTGTGCTCGCCGCCCTCACCGACGAGGCCTTCCTGCGCGAGGTCGCCTCGGCCCTGGAGGCGCAGGTGCAGGAGGTGTCCAGCCGCACCGAGGGGCCGGGGACCACGACGGTGGTGCGGCTGACGGCACCGACGACGGGCATCCCGCCGGTGTTCGCCCGCTTCGTCGGCGGCACCGTGCCGGTCACCGAGCGCACCACCTGGACCTCCGACGGCGACGGTGGTTACCGCGGCGCGCTCGACCTGCGCGCCGAGATCATGGGCCGCCAGGCCCTCGTCACCTGCGAGCGGCGGCTGACCCCGGCCTCCGGCGGCGGCACCCGCGCCACGGTGACCGGCGACGCCAGGGTCGACGCGCCCTTCATCGGCCGCCAGGCCGAGGGAGCCGTCCGCGACCTGGTCACCCAGGTGGTGCTCCGCCGCGAGCACGAGGTGCTGCAGCGCCGCCTCGGCGAGGACTGAGCTCAGGGGGCGATCGGGCCCCACCGCGCGACGTCGCCGCCGGCCTCGTCGCGGAGGACGTACTCACCGGCACCCGGCGGGTCGTCCGCGCGGTGGCGGCTGACGACGTCGACGGCCTCGGACTCGGCGGCGGTCGCGTCGGCGGCGTCCCACTCCCGCAGGACGGCGCCGTCGCCGGTGGTCAGGCGGTGGCTCGGCACGGCCGGACGCTAGGACGGTCCGGCCAGTCCGGCCAGCGCGCGGACCAGCACCTCCCGGGTGTCGGCCGGGTCGACGACGTCGTCCACCTCGAAGGCCGAGGCGACGTTGAGCGCCCGCCCCTGCGCGTAGGACTCCGCCACCAGCTCGGCGTAGCGGGCCTCGCGGGCCTCGGGCGGCAGCGCCTCCAGCTCGCGCCGGTGCCCGAGCCGGGTCGCGCCCTCCAGGCTCATCGGCCCGAACTCGCCGGTGGGCCAGGCGAGGGTGAGCAGCGGGACGCGCAGGTCGCCGCCGAGCATGGCCATCGCGCCCAGCCCGTAGGCCTTGCGCAGCACCACCGCCAGCAGCGGCACGCCCAGCTGGGCCCCGGCCACGTAGAGCCCGCCGAAGCGGCGGACGGTGCCGGTCCGCTCGGACTCCGGGCCGACCATGAACCCCGGCGTGTCGACCAGCGAGACCACCGGCAGCCCGGCCGACGCGCAGAGCCGCAGGAACGCCGCGGCCTTGTCCGCCGACTCGCCGTCGATGGCGCCGCCGAGGTGCCGCGGGTCGTTGGCCACGATGCCCACCGGCCGCCCGTCGAGGCGGGCCAGCGCGGTGACGACGCCGCGGCCGAACGCCGGCCGCAGCTCCAGCACGCTGCCGGTGTCGGCGAGCGTGCCGACCACGGGCCGCACGTCGTAGCTGCGCACCCGGTTGGCCGGCAGCGCCGTCCGCAGCGCCCGCTGGTCGGCCGCCTGCCCCGCCACGACGCGGCCGGTGAGCAGCCCGATCGCCTGCCGGGCGGCGGCCACGGCGGCGGCGTCGTCGGGGACCACGACGTCGACGACGCCGTTGGCGGCCTGCACCGCGGTCGGGCCGACGTCGCCGGGTGCGACGACGCCGAGCCCGCCGGCCTCGATCATCGCCGGGCCGCCCATCCCGATGCTGCTGTCCTCGGTGGCGACGACGACGTCGCAGCAGCCGACGAGTGCGGCGTTGCCGGCGAAGCAGTACCCCGAGACGATGGCCACCGTGGGCACGCGCCCGGCCAGGCGGGCCATCGTGGTGAACGTCGGGACGTCGAGCCGGGAGAAGCCGCCGCCGTCGGTGTCGCCGGGCCGCCCGCCCCCGCCCTCGGCGACCAGGACGACCGGCAGCTCCCGCTCCGCGGCGACCTCGAGCAGCCGGTCGGTCTTGCGGTGGTTGGTGCGCCCCTGGGTGCCGGCCAGCACGGTGTAGTCGTAGGCGAGGACGGCGCACGGCACGCCGCCGACCTCGCCGATGCCGGTGACCATGCCGTCGGCCGGGGTCCGCGTGACCAGCTCCTCCAGCGACCGCCGGGCCCGCTGGGCGGCGATGCCGAGCTGGCCGTACTCGACGAAGGTGCCCGGGTCGACCAGCGCGGCCACCGTCTCGCGCGCGGTCATCCGCCCGGCGTCGCGCCGGCGGGCCACCGCCTCGGGCCGGGCGTCGTCGAGGGTGGCGGCCCGCCGCTCCTGCAGCTCGGCCAGCTCCGGGCGGACGGCGTCGGGATCGGCCGCCTCCGGTCCCGCGGCGGCGTCGTCGACGTCGCCGGGGACGACCCCGCCGAGGACCGTCCCCGCGGTCACGACGTCGCCCACCCGCACGGCCAGCCCGGTGAGCACGCCGGCCACCGGCGCGGGCACGACGTGCTCCATCTTCATCGCCTCGAGCACCAGCAGCGTCGTCCCGGCGGCGACGGCGTCGCCCTCGGCGGCGGTCACCTCCACCACCGCGCCCGACAGCGGCGCGGTCACCGGCAGGGCGCCGTCGGCTCCGGCGACGGCGGACTGCACGGGGACGTCCGGCACCAGGTCGGCGAGGCGGTCGTCGACGAGGTCGGTGGTCGCCCTCCCGTCGGCCACGCCGGGCAGGTCGAGCAGCGCGGCCAGCAGGTCGCGGTTGACCGGGACCCCGGCGACGTCGAGCTCGGCCAGCGCACGACGGCAGCCGGCCAGCGCCCGCGGCAGGTCGCGGTCGGTGACGACGACCTTGGCCAGCAGCGAGTCGTAGCGCGGGCCGACCTCGTCGCCGGCGACCACGCCGGTGTCCACCCGCACGCCGCGGCCCGTGGGCGGGACGAACCGCTCGAGCCGTCCCACGCCGGGGTGCACCGTGCCGTCGGGCAGCAGCGTCTCGGCGTTGACCCGGGCCTGCACGGCCGCGCCCCGGGACGGCGGGGGCGAGGCCAGTCCGAGGTCGCCGAGCGTCGCGCCCTCGGCCAGCCGGATGCCGACCTCGACCAGGTCCAGGCCGGTGACCTCCTCGGTCACGGTGTGCTCGACCTGGAGCCGCGGGTTCACCTCGAGGAAGGCCACCTCGGCGCCGCGCGCCTCGTCGTGGCGGACCAGGAACTCGACGGTGGCGAGCCCGCGGTAGTGCAGCGAGCCGCACAGCGCGGTGGCGTGGGCGGCCAGGCGGGCGCGCAGGTCGTCGCCGAGCCCGGGCGCCGGAGCGATCTCGACCAGTTTCTGCCGGCGCCGCTGCAGCGAGCAGTCGCGGTCGCCGAGGGCGACGACCGCGGCGCCGTCGCCGGCCACCTGCACCTCGACGTGCCGGGCGCCGGTCAGCAGCCGCTCCACGTACACCGCGCCGCTGCCGAAGGCCGCCGTCGCCTCCGAGCGGGCGCGCTCGAGCGCCGCGGGCAGGTCCGCGGGGTCGCGCACCGGGCGCATGCCCCGCCCGCCGCCCCCGGCGACCGCCTTGACCATGACCGCGCCGCCGTCGCCCAGGCCGGCGAGGAACGCGGCGGCGGCGTCGAGGCCGGTGTCGCTGTCGGTGGCGACGAGCACCGGCAGGCCCAGCGCGGCGGCGCGGGCGCGGGCGGCGGTCTTGTCACCGAGCAGCGCGAGCGCCTCGGCGCCGGGGCCGACGAACGCGACGCCCGCCTCCGCGCAGGCGCGGGCGAGGTCGGGGCTCTCGGCGAGGAAGCCCCAGCCGGGGTGCAGGCCGTCGGCACCCGAGCGCACCGCGGCACCCACGACGGCCGCGACGTCGAGGTAGGCGGCCGGGCCGCTCCCGGGCAGGCGGACGACGTCGTCGGCGCGGCGGGCGTGCAGGCTCCCGGCGTCGTCCTCGGCGGCGACCGCGACGGTGGACAGGCCGAGGGCGGCGGCGGTCCGCAGCACGCGGACGGCGACCTCGCCGCGGTTGGCCACCAGCAGGCGGGTGAGCGTCATCGGGCGCGGAGTCTAGGCGGGCCTCAGGTCCCCAGCCCGGGCGCGGCACCACCGAGGCCGGCGTCCCGGGCCCGCGCCACCGCCTCGGCCCGGCTGCCCACCTCGAGCTTGGCGAAGACGGCCGAGACCACGTTGCGCACCGTCTTCTCCGACAGGTACAGCCGCCCGGCGATCTCGCCGTTGGACGCCCCCGTGGCCAGCAGCCCGAGCACCTCCCGCTCGCGCTCGGTGAGCTGCGGGAAGGCGGCGAGCCCGTCGCTGCGGGGGCTCAGCCGCGCGAGCGCCGCGCCGAGCCCGCGGCCCAGCACCGTCTCGCCCTCGGCCACCGCCTCCAGCGCCCGCGCGATCTGCGCCCGCGAGGAGCCCTTGACCAGGTAGCCCCGCGCACCGGCCCGCAGCGCCGCGGCCACGGCGTCCTCGTTCTCCACCATCGTGAGCACCAGGACCGCGGTGTCCGGCAGGTCGGCGGTGATCCGGGCGGTGGCGTCGATGCCGTTGCCGCCCGGCAGGTGCAGGTCCATGAGCACGACGTCGGGCCGGTGTGCCAGCGCCGCGGTCACCGCCTCCCCGGCGTCCGCGGCCTCGGCCACCACCCGCGCCCAGCCGAGGGAGTCGACGAGCGCCACCAGGCCCTCGCGGAACACCGGGTGGTCGTCGACGACGAGGACGGTGGTCACGCCGCTCCCGTCGGCAGGCAGGCGCGCACCGTCGTCCCGGGACCGCTGCTGACCGTGCACGTGCCCCCCAGCTCGGCGGCGCGCTGGTGCATCGAGCCCAGCCCCACGCCGGTCGCCGCCCCCGGCCGCACGCCGATGCCGTCGTCCTCCACGCAGACCTCCAGTGCCGTCCCGCGGTGGGTGATCGTGACGTGCGCGCGGGTGGCGCGGGCGTGCCGGGCCACGTTGGTCATCGCCTCGCCGACGATGCGGAGGGCCGCCACCTCCACGGCGGCCGGCAGCTCGCCGAGGTCCCCGGGGACGTCCACGGTCACCGCGACGCCGCCATCGGCCAGCCGGGCCGCGTGCGCCCGCACCGCGCCGGCCAGCCCGAGGTCGCCGAGCGCGGCCGGGCGGAGGTCGTCGACGATCCGGCGGACGTCGGCCACCGAGGCGCGCAGGTGGCCGGCGGCGCGGTCGAGCATCGCGGTGGCCCGGGCGGGGTCGGCCGGCACGAGCTCCGCGGCGGCCTCCAGCTGCATCGCCGTCGCCGCCAGCACCGGGCCGAGGTCGTCGTGCAGGTCGTGGCGCAGCCGCCGCCGCTCCTCCTCGCGCGAGGTCACGATCGACTCCCGCGAGCGCTGCAGCTCCCCGGCCAGCAGCACCGCGTGCGCCGCCTGCGCGGTCTGCCGCACCAGCTCGTCGAGCAGGTCCCGCAGCCGCGGGCCGAGCCCGCCGGCGGGCAGGACGACGTCGAGCCGCCCGACCGTCCGCCCCTGGTGCACCAGCGGCAGCGTCCGGACGTCGTCGCCGCTGCCGGGGGCGCGCCCGGCCGTCACCGGCTCGGAACCGGGCAGGTGCAGCGCGACCGACGGGAGCCGCAGCGTGCGCGCGAGGACCTCGACCACGCCGGGCAGGACCTGGGACGGCGCCGTCGCCGAGTCCACCCGCCGGCCCAGCTCCCCCACCACCACCCCGGGCTCGACGACGTCGCCGTAGAGGAGCCGGTTGACCCCGCGCTGCAGCGCGTCGCGCGCGGGCTGGACGAGCACCGCGGCGAGGGCGAAGACCAGCAGGTCCGACTGCTCCCCCAGCCGGCCGAGCAGGCGGCCGGCGAGCACGAGCAGGACGCCGTGCAGGGCCAGCGCCAGCAGGGTCAGCGACAGGTAGACGAGCGTGCGGGCCAGCGCGGGGTCGAGGTCCCACAGCCGCGTGCGCACCAGCGCCCAGGCGGTCGCCGCGGGCAGCGGCAGCAGCGCCGCGGCGATCAGGGCGGTCTCGGCGGCGGGCACCGACCAGGCCAGGACCAGCAGCAGGACCGTGGCCAGCGCGCCGGCCAGGACCCACAGGACCTGCTCGCGCTCCCGCCCGCCGCTGCGCCGCAGCCGCACCACCAGCGAGGCCACGCCCGCGACGGTGCCGGCCAGCACGAGGACGAGGGAGAGCCCGGCCAGCGCGAAGGCGCCGTCGACGCCGACCGGGTTGACCAGGTCGCGGTACGGCGCCGCCACCGGCCGGTCCTGCTGGTCGTAGGGGGTCAGCGCCCAGCCGACCGGGGCCAGGACCACCGTGGCGGCGCCGACGCCGGCCGCCGCCGTCCAGCCGCGGCCGGGCAGCCGCCCGTCCGGCAGCACCTGCAGCAGCAGCGCGACGACCGGCACGTAGGCCGGCACCCACAGCCAGGTGGAGAGCCAGAAGGCCGCGGCGCCGACCGCGGACGCCGGGTCCGCGGGCACCAGCGCGGCGGCGACCGTGGCGGCCAGCGCGACCCCGCCGCTGCTCACCCCGACCAGGAGCATCAGCCACCCGGCGAGCAGCCGCGGCCGCGCGGCGGCGACGACGGCGCCGAGGACGCCGGACCCGCCCGCGCCGGCCAGCCCCCAGGCGACCGTCGCGGGCCCGGCGTCGGGGACGCCGGTCAGCGCGAGCACCAGCGCGGCGACGGCCATGGCCAGCCCGGCGACGGCCGCGGCACCGGCGGCGACGGTCCGGGCGGCGGGCACCGCGACATGGTGGCAGTGGAGGTGTCCCAGGACCCAGGGACCACGCTCCCCCGGCAGGTCGGGACACGCGGCCGATGCCGCCGGGACGCCGTCGCCGCGACCGTTCCCGGTGCCCGGCCGACGGAGCCGGTCCCCCGCAGGAGGAACCCGACATGTCCAGCACCACCCACCTCGGCACCGGCCTCGTCGCCCCGCAGGCCACCGCACCCGAGGTCCCGGCCGCACCCGCCGCGCCGGCCGCCCCCGCACCCCACCCGCGCCGCCGGCTCCTCGTGGGCGCCGCCCTCGCCGGTCCGGTCGCCCTCGCCGCCCAGTACCTGTTGTCGTCGGCCGGCCTGCCCCGCGACGACGCCGGCCCGTGGCTGGCCGGGCTGGCCGAGGACCCGACGGCCCAGACGCTGTCGGTCGTCGTCTACCTGGTGGCGATGGTCGCCGGGATCGCCGCCGCGGCCACGGTCGCCCTGGCCTGCGGCCGCCGCGCCCCGTGGCTGTCCGGCATCGCCGCGGCGCTGCTGGCCGCCGGCAGCGTCGGCGGCGGCGGCTTCGCCGGCATGCGGCTGATCGCCGGCGTCCTGGCCGGCGAGGGCGGTCCCGCGGCCGCCGAGACGTGGGCGGCCGTGCAGCAGGGGCCGCCCTTCCTCGTCCTGGGCCCGCTGGTGCTCATGGCGGTCGTCGGCACGGTGCTGGCCGCGGTGGCGCTGGTCCGGGCGCGGGCCGACGTGACGGTCTGGGCCGCGCCGGCCTACCTCGCCGGCTTCGTCCTCGCCAGCGGCGAGTTCCCCACGGCCGTGAGCGTCCTCGGCGAGGCGCTGGTGCTCGCCGCGCTGGTGCCGGTGGCCCGGGCGGCCCTGCGCGGGTGACCCGGCGCGGGTGACCCTGCGTGGGGAGCCCGGTGCGGTCCGGCGGCGCCGGGTCCGTCCTCCCCGGACGGGCCCGGCGCCGGGGCGCGGACCGGACGCGACCGGGGCAGGCTGGAGCCATGACGACGCCGGAGCCCGACCTCCCGCAGCCGCGCGACATCGCCCTGGAGATGGAGGACGAGGAGACCGCCGCCCACCTCGAGGCGGAGAGCGACCCCGAGCCGGGTCGCAGTGACTGAGCCGGGCCGCCCGGCCCGCTCCGGGCGTACCGTCCCCGACATGACCGCCGACGCGGGTGCACAGCGGTTGGTCGCCGGCCGCTACACGGTGAACGGGATGCTCGGCCGAGGGGGCATGGGCGTCGTCTGGCGGGCCACCGACCAGGTCCTGGGCCGCCCAGTGGCGCTCAAGGAGGTCACCTTCCCGGCGCACCTCACCGACGACGAGCGCGAGGCGCTGCGCAACCGGACGCTGCGCGAGGCCCGGGCGGCCGCCCGCCTGGTGCACCCGTGCGTCACCACCCTCTACGACGTCGTCGAGGAGGACGGCCGGCCCTGGCTGGTCATGGAGCACGTCGAGTCCCGCAGCCTGCAGGAGATCGTGCAGCGCGAGGGCCCGCTGCCCTGGCGCGCGGTGGCCCGCATCGGCCTGGACGTGCTCGACGCGCTGGAGGCCGCGCACGCCGCCGGGATCGTGCACCGCGACGTCAAGCCGGCCAACGTGCTCGTCGGGCGGGACTGCGCGGCGCACCTCACCGACTTCGGCATCGCGATCGCCACCGGCGGCCCGTCGATCACCACGTCCGGCGCGATCATCGGCTCACCGTCGTACATGGCGCCCGAGCGGGCCCGCGGCGAGGAGCCCGGGCCCGCCGTCGACCTGTGGTCCCTCGGCGCCACGCTGTACACCGCCGTCGAGGGCCGGCTGGCCTTCGACCGGCCCGAGTCGATGGCCACGCTGCTGGCCGTCGTCTCCGAGGACCCCGCGCCGACCGAGCTCGCCGGCCCGCTGGCCCCGGTCCTCGAGGGCCTGCTCACCAAGGACGCCGCCGCGCGCTGGGACGTGCCGCGGACGCGGGCGGCGCTGCGGGCGGTGCTCGAGGGCGCCGGGCCGGGACCGGAGTGGACGCCCCGCGCGCAGGACCCCGGCGACGACCGGGCCGACGGCAGCGACTCCGACCGCGACGACGGCAGCCGCCCGACCCTCGGCGGCCAGGTCGAGCGCTTCGACCTCGACGACCTGCGCGCCCTCGCCTCGGTCATCCACGGCGTCGCCCGCGACGCCCGCGACCAGGCGCGCTACCTCGCCGACCGGCGCAAGGAGCGCAAGGAGCGCAGGGACGCCCGGGAGCAGCAGCGCAGGCAGGGCAGGCGGGCGCCCCGGCCCGCTCCCGCGGCCGCCGCCGCGCCCTCCACCCCGTCCCCTGCCGCGCCGCCGGCCCCGTCCCCGGCGCCGCCCCGGCCCGGCGCGCGGCGCCCGTGCAGCGGCGCCGCCGGTTCAAGCGCCGCTGGGTGGTCGTCCCGGTCGTGCTGACCGTGCTCGCCGTGCTGGCCGCCCTCGCCGGGGTGGTGGCGCTAGTGGCCGCGGCGTTCGGCGTGTGGTGAGCGGCCCAGCCGGGACGCGTCCAGCCGCTGCGACGCCACGTAGTAGAGGGTCGCGCCCTCCGGCACCGGGGTGTCCCACGCGGGGCTGACCAGCAGCCCCTCGCCGGTGCGCAGCGCGAGCACGGTCGCGCCGTGGTCCCGGCCGAACGCCGTCTGGCACTCGCCGAAGGTCCGCTGCGGCAGGTCGCGCGGCACCCGCACCGAGTAGGTGTTGCCGTGCCCGCCGGCGGTCATCAGCTCGTTGTAGACCTGGGTCAGCCCCGGGTCGGCGGCCTCCTCCGACAGCAGGAACGGCATGTGCCACTGCACGACCTGCACGCCGGGGTTGACGTAGCGGAGCGTCTCGCGCCGGCCGAGGTCGCGCACGGCGGCGACCATGTGCACCTGCGGGTTGGCGTGGTCGACGGCGACCGCGATGGCCAGCGTCTCGTTGTCGTCGCGGCCGTCGATGACCGCCGTCCGGGCGCGGTCGACGCAGGCGCGGGTCATGACGTCGGCGTGGGTGAGGTCGCCGCGGACGAAGGACACCCGCGGCTCCTCGGGCATGGGGTTGCTCGCGACGTCGTCGTGGGCGGCGAGCACCACCTGGGTGCCCGGCTCGACGGTGAGCTCGGCGACGATCCGCTCGGTGCGCCCCGGCGTGTAGCCCAGGACGACGACGTGGTCCCGGAGGTCCAGGCCGACCACTCCTCTCAGCCGCTTGCCCCGCGCGGTCTGCAGGGCGGTGGCCAGCTCGGTGAACAGCAGGGTCAGGGTGACGATCCCGCCGACGATGACGTAGGCGCCGACGAGGTGGCCGAGGCCGGTCTCGGGGAAGAAGTCGCCGTAGCCGACGGTGGCGGCGGTGACGACGAAGTACCACCAGTAGGTGCCGGGGGCGACGAGCTCGCTGCCCGGCTCGGCCAGCGCCATCAGCCCCCAGCTGGTGAGGAACACCAGCGTGGCCACCGCCAGCGGCAGCTTCCAGCCGGGCAGCCGGATGCGGGCGAAGCGCAGCAGCCGGTGCAGGAAGAACGGCAACGCTCTGGCTCCCTCGACGGCGCGGCGGACACCGCAACCTACCGTCGCGCCGGGTCCGCAGGAGTCCCCCGCGAGCGGGACGGGTAGCGGCCGGTCATGCGCACCCGTGAGCTGCTCACCTACGCCTACTCGCAGATCGGCGAGACGCTGCACGCCGCCGTCGAGGGCCTGTCCGCCGGCCAGCTCGCCGCCCGGGTGGGCCCCGACGCCAACCCGATCGGCTGGCTGGCCTGGCACCTGCTGCGCGTGCAGGACGACCACCTCGCCGAGGTGGCCGGCACCGAGCAGGTGTACACGGCGCAGGGGTTCGCCGTCCGCTTCGGCCGGCCCGCCGACGACACCGCCACCGGCTACGGGATGAGCAGCCTGGAGGTGGAGTCGCTGCGGGTGCCCTCGGCCGACCTGCTGCTCGAGTACGCCGACGCGGTGGCCGCCCGCAGCGCCGAGTACCTCGGCGGCCTGTCCGACGACGACCTCGACCGCGTCGTCGACGAGCGGTGGGACCCGCCGGTCACCCTCGGCGTCCGGCTGGTCAGCGTGCTCTCCGACGACCTCCAGCACGTGGGCCAGGCGGCCTACGTGCGGGGGCTGCTGGGCGCCTGAGGTCCCAGCACCCGGGCGGCGAGCTCCTCGAGGACGGCCGCGGGCTGGGCCAGGCAGCGGCTGAGGCCGGCGGCCTCCGTCAGGGCGTGTGCGGCGGTGAGGCCGGCGGCCGCGAGCCGGTCCGGTCCCAGGGCGACCCGGCCGGCCAGCGCGACGCAGGGCACCCCGGCGGCACGGGCCCGGGCGGCGACGACGGCCGGCGCCTTGCCGCGCAGCGACTGCGCGTCCAGGCTGCCCTCCCCCGTGACGGCGAGGTCCGCGCCGGCCAGCGCGGCGTCGAGCCCCACGAGGTCGGCGACCAGCTCCGCGCCCGACGCCACCGTGCAGGTCAGCACGGCGGCCACGCCGGCCGCGGTGCCGCCGGCCGCGCCCATCGCAGGCTCCCCCTCGAGGTCGGTCCCCAGGTCGCGGCGGACGACGGCGGCGAACCGGGCGAGCGCGGCGTCGAGCGCCGCCACCTGCTCCGGCGTCGCCCCCTTCTGCGGCCCGTAGACCGCCGCGGCGCCGTCGGGGCCGGTGAGCGGGTTGTCGACGTCGGTGGCCACCTCGACGGGGACGCCGCGCAGCCGGGGGTCGCGGGCGCCGGCGTCGATCCGGTCGAGGACGGCCAGGCCCGCGCCGCCGGGCGGGACGTCGCGGCCGTCGGCGTCGAGCAGTCGCACGCCGAGCGCCTGCAGCAGGCCGGCGCCGCCGTCGGTGGTGGCGCTGCCGCCCAGTCCCAGCACGATCCGCCGGGCGCCGGCGTCGAGGGCGGCCAGCAGCAGCTCCCCCACCCCGCGGGTGGTCGCGGTCATGGGCGCCGGCGCGGGGAGCAGCCCGAGGCCGGCCGCGGCGGCGAGCTCGACCACCGCCGTCGTCCCGTCGACGGCGAAGGTGGCGCGCACCGGCCGGCCGTCGGGACCGCTGACCGTCGTCGTCACGGGCCGGGCGCCGGCGCGCACCGCGGCGGCCACCGTGCCCTCCCCGCCGTCGGCCACCGGACGGGTCAGCACCTCGGCCTCCGGGCGCACCCGCAGGACCCCGCGGGCGACCGCGTCGGCGGCCTCCGCGGCGGTCAGCGTGCCCTTGAAGGAGTCGGTCGCGACGACGATCCGCACGCCCGGCAGCATGCCGTGCCCGCGCGTAGCGTCGGCACGTGACCGAGACCGCGCGCACCGACTTCTACGCCCTCGACGAGCTCCTCACCCGCGAGGAGATCGACGTCCGCGACCGGGTGGCGGACTGGTGCGCGAAGGAGGTCACCCCCCGGATCAACGACTACTGGGAGCGCGCGGAGTTCCCGTTCGAGCTGGTGCCGGGCTTCGCCGAGCTGGGCATCGCCGGCGGCACCATCGAGGGCTACGGCTCCCCCGGCATGAGCGCCGTCGCGGCCGGTCTCGTCGCCGCGGAGCTCGCCCGCGCCGACGGCAGCATCGGCACCTTCAACGGGGTGCACAGCTTCCTGGCGATGCAGTCGATCGCGCTGCTGGGCTCGGAGGAGCAGCGCGAGCGGTTCCTGCCCGAGATGGCGCGGATGGAGAAGATCGGCGCGTTCGGGCTCACCGAGCCGCGGCACGGCTCGGACGCCGTCGCGCTGGAGACCCGCGCCCGCCGCGACGGCGACTCCTTCGTCCTCGACGGGCAGAAGAAGTGGATCGGCAACGGCTCGATCGCCGACTACGTGCTGATCTGGGCGCGCGACGAGGAGGGCGCCGTCGGCGGGTACGTCGTCGAGAAGGGGACGCCCGGGTTCACCGCGCGGGTCATGACCGGCAAGACGGCGCTGCGGGCGGTGTGGCAGGCCGAGATCACCCTCGAGGGCGCCCGCGTACCGGCCGAGAACAAGCTGGAGAACTGCCGGTCGTTCAAGGACGTCTCCACCATCCTCGACCGCACCCGCTATACCGTCGCCTGGCGGGCGCTGGGCGTGGCGATGGCCTCCTACGAGCTGGCGCTGGCGCACTGCCTGGGCCGGGAGCAGTTCGGCCAGCCGATCGCCGGCTACCAGCTCGTGCAGGAGAAGCTCGCCACGATGCTGGCCGAGATCACGAACATGCAGCTGATGTGCTGGCGGCTGTCCGGTCTCGCCGACGCCGGCCGCATGACCGCGGCTATGGCGTCGCTGGCCAAGCGGCACTGCTGCGCGGCCGCGCGGGCGATCGTGGCCGACGCCCGCGACCTGTTCGGCGGCGACGGGATCCTGCTCGAGCACCACATCGCCCGGCACCACGCCGACATCGAGGCCATCTACACCTTCGAGGGCACCGACCACGTGCAGGCGCTCATCGTCGGCCGGGAGATCACCGGGCTGTCGGCGATCAGCGGCCGCCGGCGCTGAGCCCCGCCGCGCCGGGCCGCGCGGCGCTCGGCCCGCGCGGCTGAGCGTGGCGGCCTCCCGGACGAGCCCGGACAGCCGGCGGCACTCCCGGCAGCGGGTGCGCCCGGCGCCGATGCGCTCCCACCGCTGGCAGCCCCAGATCTGCACGATCGCCCCGCACGGGGCCAGCTCCACCTCGCCGTCGAGCTCGTCCGCCGGGCGCAGCGCCGGAACGGCGTGCCACCGGATCCGCGCCGACCTCTGACCGGCCTGTGACCACCGGTCCGGGCGCGCGGACCCGACGGCGAAGGGCTCCACGCCGGGGCTGTGCCCTGCGTCACCGGGAGGCGTCCCCTCGCCCGGGGGAACCGGCCGGCGCCCCCGGTGCGGCACCTCGGGGGCGTCCGCGGCGTTACCGTCGGGGAGGTCTGCGGAGCGGAGGAGCGAGCACGGTGGAACCAATCAGCCTGGTGGTCGGTGCGGCCCTGCTCGCCATGGGCTTCGTGGCCGGACGGCTCGGGCGCCGTCGTCCCGCCGGTCCTCCGCCCGTCCCGACGGCGGTGTGCGGCTGCGGGCACCCCCTGAGCCAGCACGACACCGAGAGCAACACCTGCTACGCCGAGCTGCGGCGCGACACCTTCGACAAGCGCGGCCGGTGGGCGGGGCACAGCTGGGTGCCCTGCACCTGCCGGCAGTACGTGGGCCCGCGCCCGATCGACGAGGTGTTCCTCCCCCGGATGCTCCCGCCGACCGACTGACGGAGGACCCGCTGCCCCCGCCCCTCGCGCGCTCGGGGCAGGCCCCTGCAGCAGGGCCGTGCGTGTCGCGCGTGCACGTACCCGGTGACCGACTCCCGCCGACGGCCGGCGCCGCGGGCTCAGGCGGGCGTCGGCTCCGCGAGGTCGGTCAGGGCGGTGACCAGCGCGGCCACCCGCGTCTGCCCGAGCTCGGTGGTCAGCGCCGCCTCGTGGGCCGACACCAGCGCCTCCAGGCGGTCCAGCCGGGTGCGGCCGCGGGCGGACAGGTGCACCCGCACCCGCCGGCCGTCGTCGGGATCGGGCAGCCGGTAGGCCAGCGCGGCGTCGACCAGCCCGTCGACCAGCCGGGTCGCGGTCGGCGCCGGGACGCACAGGACGGCGCACAGGCCGCTCATCGTCCGGCCGGGCCCCGACGCCAGCGCGCGCATCAGCCGGTAGGTCTCCAGCGTCGCGCCGTCCTCGGCGAGCACCGCCCCCACCCCACGGGCGACCCGCCGCGAGACCACGCTCAGCAGTTCGACGAGCGAGGTCGTCGCGATCCCGGTGGCCTCCTGCTCGACCGCCATGGACCGCACCATACTCAGACGGTGACCCGCCCGACCGTCCCGATGGACGCGTGGGAGGCCGCCGTCGCCGGCCGCTCCCCCGACGCCGTCCGGATCGGTCTGGCCGTCCCGCTGACCGGGTCGCTCGCCATGACCGCGCCCTCGGCGCTGGACCTCGCGGCGCTGGCCGCCGACGAGCTCACCGAGGCCGGTGGCGTCCGCGGACGCGCCGTCGAGCTGGTCACCGTCGACGCCGGACGGCGTCCCGCGGAGGTCGCCGCCGAGGTCGCCGCGCTGCACGCCGCCGGCGCCGTGGACGTCCTCGTCGGCTTCTCCACCAGCGACGTCTCGCGCGCGGTCGCCGCCGCGCTCGCCGGGCGCGCCGGCTACGTGTTCACCCCGCCGCACGAGGGCGGGCGCGGCACCCGCGGCGCGCTGCGCCTCGGCTCCTCGCCGCTGGTGCAGCACGCGGCCGCGCTGGCCTGGCTGGTGCGGCACCGGCGCGCGCGGCGCTGGGTGCTGCTCGGCACCGACTACGTGTGGCCGCAGGCGGTGCACCGGGCCGCGCGGACCGTGCTGCGCGACCTCGGCGCCGAGGTCGCCGGCGAGCTGCTCGTCCCGTTCGGCCCGTCCGACCCCGGCCCGGCGCTGGACCTGGTCCGCCGCACCCGCGCCGACGCCGTCCTGCTCAGCCTCGTCGGCCGCGACCTCGTCGCCTTCAACCGCGCCTTCGCCCGCGCCGGGCTCGACCGCCGCGTCGTCCGGCTCTCCGGGGCGCTCGAGGAGAACGGCCTCTACGCGGTGGGCGGCGACGGCACCGGCGAGCTCTACGCCTGCATGCCCTCCTTCGCCATGTCCCCGTCGGGAGAGGCCGACGGGGCCGGCGACGAGGGACAGCTGGCGCTGCAGGAGCGGCTGGCGGCGCGGGTCGGGCCGAACGCCCCGGTGGTGTGCGCCTACGCGCGCGGCGTCCACGACGGCGTCCGCACCGCCGCGCGGCTGCTGGAGACGGGCATGCCCGAGCCGGCGCGGATCCCCCGGCCCCGGCTGGCCCGCGCCGACGGGCTGCTGTTCCGCGAGGTCGGGTCGCCCGACTGACCCCCACTGCTTCCGATCGGAAACAACAGTGGCCTACCCTCCCCGCGTCCGGCTGCGTGCCGGCCGAGAGGAGGAGCCGTGAGCGACCCCCGCACCACCCCGTCCCCCGACCTCACGAAGCCGGGAGGGACCGGCGCCGGAGCGGTGCCCGCCGCCGGCGCGGCCGGCGTCGAGGAGTTCGGCTACCGCCAGGAGCTCAAGCGCTCGCTGACGTTCACCGACCTGCTGGTCTACGGCCTGGTCTTCATGGTCCCGATCGCGCCGTTCGGGATCTTCGGCAGCGTCTTCCAGGGCTCCGGCGGCATGATCGCACTCGCCTACGCCATCGGCGGGCTGGCGATGGCCTTCACCGCGGCGTCGTACTCGCAGATGTCGCGGGCGTTCCCGATGGCCGGCTCGGTCTACACCTACGCCGGCCGCGGCATCGCCCAGCCGGTCGGGTTCATGGCCGGCTGGATGATCCTGCTCGACTACGTGCTCGTCCCCGCGCTGCTCTACCTCATCGCCGCGGTCGCGATGAACTCGATCGTCACCTCGATCCCGGTGTGGGTGTGGCTGATCGGCTTCGTCGTCCTCAACACCGTCGTCAACTACTTCGGCATCGAGTTCACCGCGCGGGTCAACAAGATCATGCTGGTGGCCGAGCTGATCGTCCTGGCGGTCTTCCTGGTCATCGGCGTCATCGCGCTGGCCACCGGCGAGGGCCGCGGCTTCGACTTCACGCCGATCTACAACAGCGACACGTTCTCCCTCGAGCTCGTCTTCGGGGCGGTGTCGATCGCCGTCCTGAGCTTCCTCGGCTTCGACGGCATCTCCACCCTCGCCGAGGAGAACCGCGACTCCGCCCGCTCGATCGGCAAGGCGATGATCGCCGCGCTGGCGCTGGCCGGGACGCTGTTCATCGTGCAGACCTGGGTCGCCGCGCTGCTCGTCCCCGACCCCGACACCCTCATCGCCGAGGGCGACGCCGCCGGCACCGCGTTCTACGACGCGGCCGAGGTCGCCGGCGGCGCGTGGCTGGGCACCCTGACGGCGGTGGCGACGGCGGTGGCGTGGGGCTTCGCGAACTCCCTCGTCGCCCAGGCGGCCACCTCGCGACTGCTCTTCGCGATGGCCCGGGACCGCCAGCTGCCCGCCTTCCTGCGCCAGGTGCACCCGACCCGCCGCGTGCCGGTCAACGCCACGCTGCTGGTGGCGGTCGTCTCCCTCGTGCTGGGTCTCTACATGGAGTCCCGCGAGGACGGCATCACGCTGCTGTCGACGCTGGTCAACTTCGGCGCGCTGTCGGCGTTCCTGCTGCTGCACGTCTCGGTGGTGTGGCACTACGTCGGCCGGCTGGGGAGCAGGAACTACTGGCTGCACCTCGCGGTGCCCGTCATCGGGTTCGCGATCCTGGCCTACGTCGTCTACAACGCCCAGGTGGCCGCCCAGGAGCTCGGCTTCGTGTGGCTGGTCGTCGGCCTCGTGCTCATGGGCGTCCTGATCGCCACGGGCCGCAAGCCCGAGATCCGAGCGGAGGAGGACCTGTGACGGCGTCCCTGGAGGTCGTGTCGCTGGAGCCGACCCCCGACCAGTACCGCTTCTCCTTCGGCGGTGGCGAGCCGCTGCTCACGGTGGCGCCGGGCACGGTGGTCGAGCTGACCACCGAGGACTGCTACGGCGGCAGGGTCCGCGGCGTCGACGACCTGCCCAGCCAGGTGTGCGACTTCCCGTACCTCAACCCGGTGAGCGGCCCGATCGCCGTGGAGGGCGCCGAGCCCGGCGACACCCTGGCGGTGCACCTGGTCGACATCGCGCCGGCCCGCGACTGGGCGGTGTCGAGCACCTTCCCGCACTTCGGCGCGCTCACCACCACCCACTCGACGGCGATGCTGCACGAGCCGCTCGAGGAGCTGGTCTGGCTCTACGAGGTCGACCGCGAGCGGGGCACCTGCCTGTTCCGGCCGCGCCGCGGCGGCCCGGAGGTGGAGCTCCCGCTCGACCCGATGCACGGCACGATCGGCGTCGCCCCGGCCGCGGGCGAGGTGTTCGCCAGCATCACCCCGGGCGCGCACGGCGGGAACATGGACACCCCGGAGATGCGGGCGGGCACGACCGTCCACTTCGGCGTCAACGTGCCCGGCGGGATGCTCGCCCTCGGCGACGGGCACTGCCGCCAGGGCGAGGGCGAGGTGTGCGGCACCGCGGTCGAGTCGGCGATGCGCACGGTCGTCGTCGTCGACCTGGTCAAGGGCGGCGCCCCCGCGTGGCCGCGGCTGGAGACCGACGAGTTCCTCATGTCGACCGGGTCGGTCCGGCCGCTCGAGGACGCCTACCGGGTCAGCCAGCACGACCTGGTGACCTGGGCGGCGCAGCTCACCGGGTGGGACCCGCTGGACGCCCTGCAGCTGGTCAGCCAGGCCGGCCTGGCGCCCGCGGGCAACGTGGTCGACACCAACTACACGATGGTCGCCAAGCTGGCGAAGCGGTTCGTGCCGGGTGCCGTGGCGCACGACGGCGTCCACGAGCGGCTGCGCGCCACCGCCGCGGCCTACCTGCAGCAGCGCTGACGGCCGGCCCGGGACTCGCCTTTCACGCGCGGAAGGCGAGTCCCGGGCGCCCGGCGGGGTAGCGGAACGGAACGCCACCGCCGTCGGAGGAGTGCCCGTGCCCGAGTCCCCGCAGAACCGCCGGTCCGGCGGGCGCACCGCGCCCGGCCGCGCTCCCGGGTTCCTCCAGCCCAGTCGGCGAGCCACCCTCCTCGCGGCCACCGAGCCGGTCCGTGCCGCGGCGAGCGCCGGCGCACTCGCGCTCACCTATCCCCTGCTGCGCGGCGCCCCCCGCGGCGAGCCGCACGGCGTCCTCGTGCTCCCGGGGCTCATGGCCTCCGACGCCTCCACCGTGACCCTGCGCCGCTGGCTGCGCGGGCTGGGCTACCCGGTGGTCGGATGGGAGCTCGGCCGCAACCGCGGCCCCACCCGCGAGATCACCGAGCAGCTGCCGAAGCTGGTCGAGCAGCTCGCCGACCGGCACGGCGGCCCCGTCAGCGTCGTCGGGCAGAGCCTCGGCGGCATCTTCGCCCGGCGGCTGGCGCTGCGGGTGCCGCGGCTGGTGCGCCAGGTCGTCAGCCTCGGCTCGCCCTTCGGCCTGGCCGGCCGCCCCGCCGACGGCACGCCCGGCGCCCGTGCGTACGCCCGCTACCGGCACCTGCACGCCGTGCCGACCACCGGCCGGGGCGACCTGCGCGGCGCGCTGCCGGTCCCGAGCACCGCGGTCTACTCGCGCTGGGACGGCGTCGTCGACTGGCGGGCCTGCCGGCAGCGGCCCGGCCCGGGTGCGGAGAACGTCGGCGTGCACGCCAGTCACCTCGGGATGGGCCACGACCCGGCGGTGCTGTGGCTGGTCGCCGACCGCCTGGCCCAGTCCCGCGACGACTGGCGGCCCTTCACCCCGCCGGCCCGCCTGCGGCTGCTCTACACCAGCGAGGACGACGTCGACGGCTGACGCCGCGCGCGCAGGACGGCGTCGGCCACGTGGGCGTGCCCCTCGTGCCCGCCGTGCCCCTCGTGCCCGCCGTGGTCGTGTCCCCCGTGCCCGTTCTCGTGCGCGCGGGCGCGCCGCGGCCGGGTCTCGGCGACCTCCACCGTCCACTCGGCCGGGTCGAGGACGGCGGCCATCTGCTCGCCCGTGGCGTACCACTCGGGCAGTCCCGGCCGCTGCAGGCCGCGGGAGAGGTCGCTGCCGTCGTGCACGGTCACCAGCAGCGTGCCGCCGGGCGCGACCGCCGTCGCCAGCCGGCGCAGCACGTCGTCGCGGGTGGCGGGGAGGAAGTGCAGGAACGACGCCGTCACCAGGTCCCAGCGCTCGTCGCCGGGCTCCCACGTCGAGACGTCGGCCCGGCGGGTCTCCAGCGGCACACCGGCCTGCTCCGCCGCCGCGGCCGCCCGGTCCAGCGCGGTCCGGGAGAGGTCGAGCGCGGTGACCTGCCAGCCCCGCCCCGCCAGCCAGACGGCGTCGCCGCCCTCGCCGGCACCGGCGTCCAGCGCGCGCCCGGGCGGCAGCCCGGCGGCCTCGGTGGCCAGCACGTCGTTCACCCGGCCGCTCCAGACCCGGTGCTCCTGCGCCCGGTAGCGGTCCTCCCACCAGCGCTCGCCGAACTCCGGGTCGGTCTGCGCGCGCAGCACCTCGACCGCGAACCGGGTGTCCTCGGCGACGAGGTCGGCGTTGACCGCCGCCCCGGCCATCAGCCCGGCCGCGGCCGCGCCGATCACCTGGGCGCCCGGGTCGGCGACGTTGCCGGCGGCCCACACGCCGGGCACCGCGGTGGCGCCGCGCGGGTCCACCGGCACGTGCGCCCCGACGACGGCCTCACCCATCCGGAACGGCTCGGCCTCCAGGCCCAGCCCGGTCAGCACGGCCGATCGGGCCACGAACCGCGGGGCGACGACGACGGCCGCGCGCGGCACGACCCGCCCGTCCGCCAGGCGCACGCCGGTGAGCCGCCCGCTCCCGGTCTCCAGCGCCGCCACCTCGCCGCGCACCACCCGGACCCCGCGGGCGGCGAGCGCCTCGGCGGTGTCGTCGTCGGGCTCCGGCGCGGTGTGCAGGAAGAGGACGACGTCGGCGCTCCACTGCCGCCAGAGCTGGACCTGGTGCAGCGACATGGGGCCGGTGGCGACCACGCCGACCGCCTGGTCGCGCACCTCCCAGCCGTGGCAGTACGGGCAGTGCAGGACGTCGGTGCCCCACAGCTCGCGCACGCCCGGGATCTCCGGCAGCTCGTCGGTGAGGCCGGTGGTGACCAGCAGCCGGCGCGCCCGCAGTCCGCGGCCGCCGGCCAGCTCGACGGTGAAGGCGCCGGCCGAGCCGCCGACGGCGGTCACCGTGTCCCGCACCAGCGTTCCGCCGTACCCGGCGACCTCCGCCCGCCCGGCGGCGAGCAGGTCCGCGGGCGGCGTGCCGTCGCGGCCCAGGTAGTTGTGCATCTCGTGCGCCGGCGCGTTGCGCGGCGTCCCCTCGTCGACGACGGCGACCGAGCGCCGCGCCCGTCCCAGCGCCAGGGCCCCCGACAGGCCCGCCGCGCCTCCACCGATGACCACCACGTCGTACGTCTCGTCCATGCCGCCCACGGTGCGCCCAACGGTGCCGGCTTGACAAACTCCGTTGCAGGAACGGCAAACTGGACGGCGTGACCGACCTCGATGCCGTCCTCGACGCCGTGGGCCCGCGCCTGCGCGAGCTGCGCCGGCAACGCGGCGCCACGCTCGCCTCGCTGTCGGAGGACACCGGCATCTCGGTCTCCACGCTGTCCCGGCTGGAGTCCGGGCAGCGCCGGCCGACGCTGGAGCTGCTGCTGCCCCTGGCGCGGACGCACCAGGTGCCGCTCGACGAGCTCGTCGACGCCCCCGAGACCGGTGATCCGCGGGTGCGGCTCACGCCGGTCACCCGGCACGGCGCGACGTTCATCCCGCTGACCCGCCGGCCCGGTGGGCTGCAGGCCTACAAGCAGGTGCTGCCACCGCGCTGGGGCGGGGAGCCCGGCGAGCAGCGCTCGCACGGGGGCTGGGAGTGGGTCTACGTCCTGTCCGGGCGGCTGCGGCTGCTGCTCGGCGACACCGACGTCGTCCTCACGCCCGGCGAGGTGGCGGAGTTCGACACCCGCACCCCGCACTGGCTCGGCAACCCCGACGACCGGCCGGCCGAGCTGCTGGCCCTCTACGGCCCGCAGGGCGAGCGCATCCACGTCCGCGCCGCCACCGCCCGCCGCGGCTGATCCGGCCGGCGGGGTCAGACGGTGCCCACCGTCACGCGCGCCGCCGCACGCGCACGCAGCCACGGCAGCAGGTCGTCGACGGGCATCGCCCGGCCGAGGTGCCAGCCCTGCACGATGTCGCAGCCCATCTCCCGCAACAGCTCCCAGGTCGCGGCGTCCTCCACGCCCTCGGCGACCACCTCGAGCTGGAGGTGCCGGCCGAGGTCGGTGACGGCCCGGACGATGGCGACGTCCTCCGTGCCCCTCCGCAGGCCCGTGACGAAGCTGCGGTCGATCTTGACCTCGTCGACCGGCAGCCGCTTGAGGTAGGACAGCGACGAGTAGCCGGTGCCGAAGTCGTCGACCGACAGCCGCACCCCCAGGTCGCGCAGCCGGTGCAGCAGCGCGATGGCCCGCGCGGGGTCGGCCATGACCGAGCCCTCGGTCACCTCCAGCGTGAGCCGGTGCGCCGGCACGGCGTGGCGGGCCAACAGCCGGGCGACCTCGTCGACGAGGTCGGTGTCCAGCAGGCTGCGCGCCGACAGGTTGACCGCGACGCCGAGCCCGTGACCCTCCGCCTGCCAGGCCGCACACGCCGCCAGGGAGCGGTCGAGGACGTGCGTCGTCAGCGGGCCGATCAGGCCGCTGCGCTCGGCCACCGGGACGAACTCCTCCGGCGAGACGCTGCCCAGCTCCGGGTGGTGCCAGCGGACGAGCGCCTCCACGCCGCTGACCTCGCCGGTGGCCAACCGGGCCTGCGGCTGCACGTGGACCTCGATGCCACCGCCGGCGAGGGCGGTGCGCAGCTCGGAGACGAGCGTCAGCCGCCGCGGGTCGCTGGTGTCGAGGTCGGGGGTGTAGACGCGCAGGCCGCGCGCCGCACCCTTGGCGTCGTACATGGCGACGTCGGCCCTCTTGAGCAGCCCCGCGGGGTCGGACGCGTGCGCGGGCGCGAGGGCGATGCCCAGCGAACCGCCCACCTCGACCTCGAGGCCCCCCAGCGCGATCGGCTGCTCGAGGGCCCGCAGCAGGCGCCGCCCGAGGCGGACCACCCGGTCCTCGTCGGCGGCGTCGGTCACCAGGACGGCGAACTCGTCGCCGCCCAGACGGGTGACGGTGCCCGCGGACCCGGCCGCGGACACCAGGCGGGCCGCGACCTCCACCAGCAGCTGGTCGCCCTGCTGGTGGCCGAGGGTGTCGTTGACCTCCTTGAAACCGTCCAGGTCGAGGATCATGACCGCGGCTCCGGCGGCCCGGCCGCTCCGGACGTCGTCGAGGGCCGGGGTCAGCCGGCGCTGCAGGAAGGCCCGGTTGGGCAGGCCGGTCAGGGCGTCGTGCAGCGCCTCGTGCCGCAGCCTGTCGATCAGCTCGCCGTTCTGCAGCGCGACGCTGGCGTGGTTGGCGACGGTCTCGAGGAGCAGCACGTCCTCCTCGTCGAAGGTCCGGACGTCGCCCAGGCGGTCGGTGACCAGCAGGACGCCGACGGTGCCGGCCCCACCCCGCAGCGGGACGGCGATCGCCTCGCGCGCGTGCTGGGCAGCCAGCCACTCCCGCTCCGCGGCTCCCCGCGTGGTGCGCGGCAGCAGCTGGGCCTCCCCGTCGGCGACCACGCCGCGCAGCAGCCACTCGTCGGCAGGTGACTGCCCGCCCTCGGAGCGCGACAGCCGGCCGGACGCGCCCAGGCGGACACGGGCGACGGTGCCGCTCCCCGGGGCGGGGAAGAGGACCTCGGCGTTCTCCGCCTTGAGCAGCTCACGCGCCTCGGCCAGGACGTTGCCGAGCACGACGTCGATCTCCGGCGAGCTGGTCACCGCCTGGGTGAAGCGGTACAGCCGCTCGAGGTTGAGGTGACGGTCGTTGAGGGACGCGTAGGACCGGTAGGCGGCCAGCAGCCCGGCGGCGGCGAGCAGCAGCAGCCAGGTGCTGCGGACATCGGCGGCCAGGCTCGTGACGGCGACGAGTGCGACCGCCACCACCATGGGCGCGACCGGCTGCCCGGTCACCGCCTCGCGGGCGAGGGCCGCGGGGCGCAGGCCGCCCTCGAAGGCAGCGATCACGAGGCCGATGGACACGATGCCGAGCACGTTGGCCAGCAGGGCGGCGGCCAGTGCGCCGACCCAGAGCACGGGGACCCCGTCGGCGAGGTGGCCGACCACGCCGAAGACGAGGACGGCGACACCGGTCTCGGCCGCGGCGAGGGAGAGGTTGAAGGCCGTCTTGAGCGGCGTCGACCTCCGGTGGAGCACGAGCACGGCCGCGGACCCCGCCAGACGGCCGGCCAGCAGCGACAGCGGACCGGCGAAGAACAGCCCGAGGACCAGCGGCAGCTCGCTGACGGCGACCGTCTGCGCCTCCCGCTTGACCTGGATGTGCAGGACGGTGGCCTCGGTGGCCGCGTAGGCGAGGGCCAGCGCCCACCAGGGCAGGTCCACGCCGCCGTGCGGGCCGGTGGGCAGGGCGGGCGCGCCGGGCGCCGTCCACAGCGTCCCGACGGTGAGCCCGACCAGCGCGGCCGTGATGCCCAGGACCCGCAGTACGGGGCCGCACGCGCGCCGGCGCGGGGCCGGGCGCCCACCGTGCTCCGGCTCGTCCACGTGCCACCTCCTCGGGATCGGGTCTCCCCGTAGACGACGGCAGGGTGGGGTGCGACCTGCAGTCGCACCCCACCCCGGTCACCCCGAGGGGTCAGCCGATCGCGTCGCTCATCCCCATGCCGCGCTGGCGAGGTCGGCCGTCCGCCACTGACGGGTCGACCAGGAGGCGTCGCGCCACTGACGGGTCGACCACGTGGTCGTGACCCAGGACCCGTCCCTCCACTGGCGGGTCGACCAGGAGGCGTCCCGCCATTGCCGGGTGTCCCAGGCCGGCTGGGTCCACTCGGCCGTGCGCCAGGTCGTGCCGTCCCAGCCGTCGCCGCTGAGGAGGTGGCCGCGCCAGGTGCCGCCCGCCCACACCGTCTGCCGGGCGGAGGCGGCGGCCCAGGCCCGGCCGTCCCAGGCGTTGCCGAAGACGTCGATCTCGCCCTGCAGGAGCACCCCGTCGTGGTCGACGTGGCTCGTCCCGCGGGACGCCTCGACCGAGCCGGTCCCGGTGCTCCAGAACTGGGACGACTGGGTGGCAGCGGCGTTCGGCTTGACCTGCGCCTGCCGGACGTCGGTCAGCCCGTTGCCCCGGTACTGGTTGGTCGTCGAGCTGAACGCCGTCGCCGTCGCCATGATCTGGCGCTTGACCTGGTCCGGGGTCAGCCGCGGGTCCTCCTGCAGCAGCAGGGCGACCTCGCCGCTGACCACCGCAGCGGCCTGCGACGTGCCCGACGAGACGGCGAAGCGGGCGCCGCGCCGGGCGTCGGCGTGCCGCTCGTCGGCGTAGCCGTTGGGCACCCGCAGGCCGACGACCGAGACACCGGGGGCGACGACGTCGACGTGCCGCTGGTTGGTGCCGCGGGTGGCCCAGGCCGGCACCGTGTCGTCGACCGCGCTGACGGTGCCCTGCGTGTCGGCCGCGCCCACCGCGAGCACGTACGGATCGCGCGCCGGGTTGGCCAGGTTGTAGTTCGTCGACCCGTCGTTGCCACCGGCGACCACGACGACGATGCCCGCCTTCCACGCCTGCTCGACCGCGAAGGCCAGCGGGTCGACGCGGCTGTCCTGGGTCGAGTCGGTGCCGTAGGACAGGTTGATGACGCGGATGTTCATGCCGTTGTCGTTGCGGTGCTCGACGACCCAGTCGATCGCGGCGATCACCTGGGTGACGTCGACCGCGCCGTCGCTGGCACCCACCTTGACGTTGACCAGGGTCGAGTCCGGCGCGATGCCCGTGAACCGGCTCGGGTCGGTGTAGGACGCGGGGCTGCCCGGCACGTCCCGGCCGGCGATGATCGAGGCCAGGTGGGTCCCGTGGCCGTAGGCGTCCCGGTGCGCGAGCTCCGGGTCCTGGCTGTCGAAGGACAGGTCGACCCCGTCGACGACGTTGCCGCTGTCCAGGCCGGGCACCCGGGTGACGCCGGTGTCGATGAGCGCGACGCCGACACCCCTGCCCGTGTAGCCGGCCCGGTAGGAGTCGTGGGCCCCGACGGCCTGCGCGATGTGGGCGAGCGCGCCCTTGGCGTTCGGGTCGTAGCCGAGCGGGTCGGCACCGGCCGGTCCTGCCCCCGCGACCATGCCCCCGAGTACGGCGGTGGCGGCCGCGACGGTGGCGACCATCCGGGAGGTGCTGCGTGCCCAGAGCCGGCTCATGCGCCGGCTCCGAGAGCAAGTGGTGACTGCACGTCACGTCACCTTTCTCATCCGTGAGCGATGTCATGCCATCCCGGCCGGGATGGCACGCTGAGTAGCGCACAGACAACGGACCGTGCACCCACGGCGACCGACTCCGTACCTCCGAGGAGGGAAGGACACAGGACTCCCGGGGAGGGCTGCCGCCGGGGGCGGCCTCCGCACGGGCGACGTCCCGGGGCGACCGCCGGTGACGGAGCGTGAGGAGGGTCGACCGCGTCAGCCGGGGGGTGGGGACGGCGGCGCCTGCAGCCAGCGCCGGATCTCCTCGTCGTGCTCGCCCAGGGACGGCGGCGGCAGCCGGTAGGACGCCGGCGTGTCCGAGAACCGGATCGGGTTGCGCACCGACGGCACCCCGCCGACGTCGACCACCGGGTCGAGCCCGAGCCGCGCGGCCAGCTCGATGCCCTGGTCGACGCTGTTGATCGGCCCGCAGGGCACGCCGGCGTCGGTGATCACGGTGAACCACTCGTCCTTCGTGCGGGTCCGCAGCCGCTCGACCAGCAGCGGGCGCAGCTCGTCGCGGTGGGCGGTGCGGTCGGCGTTGTGGCGGAAGCGGGGGTCGTCGGCGAGCTCCGGCACGCCGAGGACACCGACGAGCGTGCGGAACTGGGCGTCGTTGCCGGCGGTCACCACCAGGTCGCCGTCGGCGCAGGGCAGCGGCTCGTACGGGAACAGACTCGGGTGGCTGTTGCCCATCCGGTGCGGCACGACGCCGCCGGCCACCACCGCGGAGGTCTGGTTGACCAGGCCCGACAGCGCGGAGGACAGCAGGTCGACCTGCACGTGCTGGCCGCGACCGGTCTGCGCCCGCGCGTGCAGGGCCGAGAGGACGCCGACGGCGGCGTGCAGCCCGGTGATCACGTCGATCACCGCCACACCCGCGCGGTAGGGCTCGCCGCCGGCGTCACCCGTCAGGCTCATCAGCCCGGACACCGCCTGGACGATGAGGTCGTAGCCGGGCAACGACCGGCCGCCCGGGCCGTCGCCGAAGCCGCTGATCGAGGCGTAGACGACGGCGGGGTTGAGGGCCGCCACCTCGTCGTAGCCCAGCCCGAGGCGGGCCAGTCCGCCGGGACGCAGGTTCTCCACGAGCACGTCGGCGCGGCGGACCAGCTCCCGGGCGGCGGCGAGGTCGTCGTCGACGGTGAGGTCGAGGACCACCGAGCGCTTGTTGCGGTTGATCCCCAGGTAGTAGGTGGAGACGCCGTCGCGCACCGGCGGGACCCAGGTGCGGGTGTCGTCGCCGCGCGGACCCTCGACCTTGACCACCTCGGCGCCGAGGTCGGCCAGCAGCATCGTCGCGTACGGCCCGGCGAGGATGCGGGAGAAGTCGGCCACCAGCACCCCGGCCAGCGGTCCCCGGGGGCCCTCCGTCGTCGTCACCGCTGCAGGCAACCACGCGGGTGCGGGCGCCGCCCCGCGGGTACCGGTGACCGCATGAGCGGGAAGTCGGCGGAGGACTACGCCCGGGACTACACGGACCCGGAGCTGCGGGAGCGGCTCAAGGAGGAGATCAAGGCCGGCGGCAAGGGCGGGCGGCCCGGCCAGTGGAGCGCCCGCAAGAGCCAGCTGCTCACGCACGAGTACGAGGCGCAGGGCGGCGGCTACCGGCACGAGGGCGAACGCACCGCGTCGCAGCGGCACCTGCAGGAGTGGACCGAGCAGGACTGGCACACCGCCGACGGCGGCGACCGGGCCCGCGGTGCCGACGGGACCCGGCGCTACCTGCCCGACGCCGCGTGGGAGCTGCTCTCCGAGGAGGAGGAGCAGGCCACCGACGCGCGCAAGCGCGGCTCCGACGAGCAGCACGTGGCCGACACCGACGCCGCGAAGGAGGCCCGCAGGGCCGCCGAGCTGGTCGACGTCCCCGCTGCCGAGGCACGCGAGCGGGTGCGCTCGATGCACGGCGACTCCCAGCTCGACCGCGCGGAGCGGGCCGAGCGCGACCTCGGGACGGGCCGGAAGACGGTGCTCGAGGCGATCGAGCGGCAGCGCGACCGGGACTGATCCCGGGCGACACCGGCGACACGCCGTGCAGTGCACGCAACATTGCACGGACTGCAGGTTCCGCGGGATGATGGTCCGGTGACCTCCGGCCTGCGCGAGCGCAAGAAGCTCGCCACCCGCCTGGCGCTGCACCAGGCGGCGCTGCAGCTGGTGGCCGAGCGCGGGCTGGACGGCGTCTCGGTCGACGACATCGCCGCCCGCGCCGACGTCTCGCCGCGCACCTTCTTCAACTACTTCCCGACCAAGGACGACGCCGTCGTCGGGATCGACGCCTCCGCGGTCGGCCAGGCCGCGGAGCGGTTCGCCGCGCGGCCGGCGCACGAGTCGCCGGTCGAGGCGCTGCGGGCGGTCCACGCCCAGCAGGCCGCCGAGATGGCCGGGGAGCCGGAGACGCTGTGGCCGCTGCGGCTGCGGGTCATCGACGAGCACCCTGTCCTCATCGCCCGGCTGCACGCCGTCTTCGGCTCCGCCGAGCGGGCCCTGGCCGAGGCGATCGCCGTCCGCACCGGCACGGCCGTCGGCACCGACGTCTACCCCACGCTGCTCGCCGCGGTGTCCGGGACGGCCGTGCGCGCCGCCCTGAACGCCTGGCTGGCGAGCGACTTCACCGCGTCCCTGCCCGCCCTCGTCGACGAGGCGTGGGACGCACTGGCCGCCGGGCTCCCCGCCCCGCGCCGCTGACTCCCCCGAGCGGCCGGCGTCGTCCGCTCTCCCCTCGGTGCCGCGCGCCCGCGGCACCGCCGAACGACCGAAAGAGGACCTCCGTGCAGGCCCCGCCCGACCCCTCCGCGCCGCCGATCGTCCTGACCCGGCGGCGCATCAACGTCATCTTCGGCGCGCTGCTGGCCGGCATGCTCATGGCCGCCCTCGACCAGACGATCGTGTCGACGTCGATGCCCACGATCGTCGGCGAGCTCGGCGGCGTCTCGCACATGGCCTGGGTGACCACCGCCTACCTGCTGGCGACGACGCTCGTCATGCCCGTCTACGGCAAGTTCGGCGACCTGTGGGGCCGCCGCACGCTGTTCCTCGTCGCCATCGGCCTGTTCACCGTGGCCAGCATCGGCGCCGCGCTGGCGCCGGACTTCACCTGGTTCGTCATCTGGCGCGGGGTGCAGGGCCTCGGCGGCGGCGGGCTGATGATCCTGTCGCAGGCGATCATCGCCGACATCGTCCCGGCGCGGGAGCGGGCGAGGTACATGGGCCCGATCGGCGCGCTGTTCGGCCTGTCCGCCGTCGCCGGGCCGCTGGTCGGCGGCTTCCTCACCGACTCGGCCGCGCTGGGCTGGGAGTGGTGCTTCTGGGTGAACGTGCCGGTGGGCCTGGGCGCCTTCCTCATCGGCTGGTTCGCGCTGTCGCTGCCGCGCAAGCGCAGCACGACCCCGCTCGACGTCGCGGGCATCGTCGCGCTGTCGGCCCTGACGACGTCGCTGGTGCTGTTCGCCGACCTCGGCGGCAGCGACGGCTGGACCGACCCGCTCACGCTCGCGCTCGCGGCGGCGTTCGTCGTCGCGGCCGTCGCCTTCGTGCTGGTGGAGCGGCACGCGGTCGAGCCGATCGTGCCGCTGAGCCTGTTCCGCAACCGGACGTTCGTCGTCGCCACGGGGATGGGCATGGCCGTGGGCCTCGGCATGTTCTCGGCCATCGCGTTCATGCCGACCTTCCTGCAGATGAGCTCCGGGCTGTCGGCCGCGAACTCGGGGCTGCTCATGCTGCCCATGACCGCCGGCATCATCGTCACGATCCAGGGCTCGGCGACGTTCATCCTCCGGACCGGGCGGTACAAGCGGTTCACCGTCGCCGGCATCGCGGTGATCCTCGCGGCCGTCGTCTGGATGACCACGCTGACCGGCGCGACGTCGCTGTGGACGATCGGCGTGATGTTCTTCGCGCTCGGCTGCGGACTCGGGCTGATCATGCAGAACGTCGTCCTGGCCGCGCAGAACGCCGTCCCGGCCACCCAGATCGGCACCGCGACCTCGACCAACAACTACTTCCGCGAGGTGGGCGCCACCCTCGGCGTCGCCGTCTTCGGGACGCTGTTCACCAGCAGGCTCGCCGAGAACCTGACCGGCGCGCTGTCCGGCAACGCCGAGCAGGCGGCCGCCGCGGGCATCACCTCGCCGGACACCCTGGTGCCGGCCGCGGTCGAGGCCGCCGGTGAGCCCCTGCGGACCGCGATCGTCGACGCCTACGCCGACTCGCTGGCGCCGGTGTTCTGGTACCTCGTGCCGCTGCTCGTGCTCGCGCTGCTGCTGTCGTTCGCGCTCAGGGAGATCCCGCTGGCCGAGCACGCCGGCATGGTGGCCCGCGGCGAGGCGGTGGAGTCCGAGGAGGAACTCGCGGCGCTGCTGCGCTCGGGTGCGCACGCCGCCGTCCCGGCGGCCGGGCCCACCCTCCGCGAGGACCGCGACGACGACCAGCTGAGGGTCTGACCGTCGCCCGGGGGTGGCAGGGACGGCCGTCCCTGCCACCCCCGGGCGGTCAGGACCCGGCCGGTCGCGGACGCTGGGCCAGCCGGTCGAGCAGCGCCCGCCACCCGCTCGCCGACTCGCCGGGACCGAGGCTGCGCAGCCGCAGGTCCCCGATCACGGCGTGTGCCCGCACCACGACGCGCGGGGTGCCCGCCAGCCGCGGCACCGGCGCCAGCTCGACCCTCCGGTCGCCGATGACCGTCCAGCCCTCCAGCTCGGCGTCCACGCCCTCGGCGACGACCACGTCCACGTCGCCGATCACGGTGGTGAGGTCCAGGTCGACCACCTCGGCGTCGGTGCGCAGGGCCCGCAGGTCGACCCGGATGTCGCCGATCCCGGTCCTGACCCGCTGCGGCAGCGGGGACCGGGCGTCGAGCCGGACGTCGCCCAGGACGGAGGACCGCGCCGCGGCCTGCCGACCGCCCACCATCTCGACCTGCGCGTCGGCCGCCCGGGCCGGCAGGTCCGCGAGCAGGGGGCCGAGCTGGTCGGTGGTCGTCGCCGCGTAGGCGGCCTGGGCCCGCTCCCCGAACTCGTCGACGGTGATCCGCCCCTCCGCCATGGCGGTCTGCAGCCGGGTCACCGCCGCCTCGCGGTCGGCGTCGGACGCCCGGACGGCGGGCCGCGGTACAGGGTCCTCGAGCATCGGCCGGCCTCCTCCTCCGCGCTGCCGACCCCCGTGGGCGCACCCCACCCTGGCACGACCGCCCGGCCGGACGACAGGGCCGCACACCCGGGTCTTCCCCTTCCAGACCCTGCTCCCGGCCGAGGACACCGGTCTCCAGGTCGACGGCGAGGCACAGTCGGAGCAGGTCCGCGCCGTCGCCGTCGAGCGCGTCGGGGGCCGTTCCCGGCCGGGTGCCCCCCACGAGGACGGCCGCCCTCGACGACGCGCTCCGCCTCCACCTCCACCGCTGACCGGCCGCCGCCCGAGGACCGGTCCTCGGGCGGCAGGAGTGGCCGTCTCCGCCGCCCCGGGAGTCCGGCCGGCCCGGTCGGCCGGCCCCGGCACCGCGAGCTGTCGTTCCCGCGTCCCGAGGAGCCCACGCCCGCACCCGCCGCCCCTACCCTGCGGCGCCGTGAGCCGAGACCTCGACGACCACGGCGGCCCCGCGACCCGGCCCATCCCCGCGCGGCTCGACCCGCGCGCCGGCCGCGGGACGGGGACGCCGCGCCGCCGCACCGGCCCGGCCGTCGTCGTCCTCCGCGCCGTGGCCGCCGTCGTGTCGGTGGTCCTGCTGGCCGCCAGCGGCTGGGGCTGGTACCTCGGCCGGGTCGCCGACGCGACGGTCGACCGCACCGACGCCATCCCCGGCGACGGCACCGGCGGGGATCCGGCGGAGGCGATGGACCTGCTCCTGGTCGGCAACGACAGCCGCGCCGACCTCACGCCCGAGCAGCTGGCCCGCTTCAACGCGGGCGTCGACTCGGGGACCAACACCGACACGATGATCCTGGTGCACGTGCCGGCGGACGGGTCGCACGCCTCGTTCGTCTCCTTCCCCCGGGACTCCTACGTCGAGATCCCGGGTCACGGCACGGACAAGCTCAACGCCGCCTACGCGCACGGCTACGGCGACGTCGACGACGCCGCGCCCGAGGCCGACAAGGAGTCCGGCGGCGCGCGGCTGCTGGTGGAGACGATCAACCGGCTCAGCGGTCTGGAGATCGACCACTACGTCGAGGTCGACCTGCTCGGCTTCTTCGAGCTGACCGAGGTCGTCGGCGGCGTGACCGTCAACCTCTGCTACGCCGTCGACGACTCCGCGTACTCCGGCGCGGTCTTCCCGGCCGGGGAGCAGACCATCTCCGGCGTGGACGCGCTCCGGTTCGTCCGCCAGCGTCACGGGGTCCGCCCGGACGGCTCCGACGCGCTGCCCCGGGCCGACCTGGACCGGATCGTCCGCCAGCAGGTCTTCCTCGGCGGCGTGCTGCGCAAGCTGCTCTCGCAGGACGTGCTGCTCGACCTCGGCACGCAGCGCGAGCTGGTGCGGGCGGCGTCGGAGGCGCTCACCGTCGACCGCGACCTCGACCTCCTCGACCTGGCCCGGCAGCTGCAGTCCGTGACGCCCGGGGACATCGACTTCCGGACCGTCCCGATCGCGGACCCGGACGCCCGTGACGCCAACGGCAGCTCGATCGTGCAGCTCGCCGACGAGGAGACCCTGCACGCGTTCTTCGCGGGTCTGGCCGCCGAACCCGAGGCAGCGGCCCCCGGGGCACCCGCGGCTCCGGACACGGTGGCGCCGTCGGAGGTGTCGGTCGAGGTCCTCAACGGCTCGGGCGTGCCCGGGGCGGCCGCGCAGGCCCGGTCCGCGCTCGAGGCCGCCGGCTTCCGCGTGACCGGCACCGGCAACGCCGACCGCAGCGACCACGACCGGACGACGATCCGCCACGCCGCGGGCGACGAGGCCCCGGCCGCCACGCTGGCCGCGCAGGTGCCCGGCGCCCTCACCGAGGTCGCCGACGACGCCACGCCCGGGACCGTGCAGCTGGTCCTGGGCGGGGACTTCTCCGGCATCGGCCAGGCCGTTCCGCCGCCGACGTCCTCCCCCGCCGCCCCCGCGGAGCCGGCGCGGACCGCCGCCGACACCAGCTGCATCAACTGACGGGCGGCAGCACAGCCGTCTCCGTCGCCCGACGGGGAGGTCACGTGGCGCGCGCGTCCCGCGCCACCGCGACCAGCCGGTCGAGCTCGGCCGGCGGGATGGCGGAGCCGAAGTCGGCGGCGAAGCGGCGCATCGGCATGGAGCCGATCATCTGCAGCATCCCGGCGTGCATCTCCGCGGCGCCGTCCGGCATGGACGCGAGGAAGCCCTCGAGCAGCTGCGGGCCGACCACCGGGTGCTCGAACCACTCGGCCACCGACGAGCCGAGCGTGAGCTCCGGGACGACCGTGTCCCCGGCCAGGGTCACGGTCTCCTCTGCCAGCACCTCGGCGGCGCTGGCGCCGACCTGCACGGTGTACTCCCCCGGCGCCACGACCCAGCCGCCCTCCCGGACGTCCCAGTAGGCGAAGGCGCGGCGGTCGAGCTCCAGCTCCACCGTCCGCGACTCCCCCGGCTCCAGCGCGACCTTGGTGAACGCGCGCAGCTCCCGCGCCGGGCGGCGGACCGGGCCGGCCGTCGTGGCGACGTAGACCTGCACCACGTGCCGGCCCGCCCGCTCCCCGGTGTTGGTCACGGTGACCGACACCAGGGCGGTGTCGTCACCGGTCGCCGTCACCCGCAGGCCGGAGGTGTCGACGGTCGTGTAGCCCAGCCCGTGGCCGAACGGGTAGCGCACCGGACGGCCGACGGTCGTGTAGTGGCGGTAGCCGACCATCACGCCCTCGCCGTAGCGGACGTGCCCCTGCTCGCCCGGGAAGTCCAGGAAGCTGGGGTTGTCCTCGAGGCGCAGCGGGATCGACTCCGCCAGCCGCCCCGACGGGCTCACCGCGCCGGTGAGCAGGTCGGCCAGCGCACTGCCGCCGGCCTGGCCGAGCAGGAAGCCGGCCAGGACCGCGTCGACGTCGTCGTGCCAGCCCTCCAGCGAGACGATGCCGCCGGAGGACAGCACGACGACGGTGCGCGCGCTGGCCGCGGCCACCGCCCGGATCAGCTCCACCTGGACGGCGGGCAGGTCGATCGTGGCGCGGTCGAAGCCCTCGGACTCGTCGTCCTCGGCCAGCCCGGCGAAGACGACGGTGACGTCGGCGTCCCGCGCGAGCGCGACGGCCTCCTCCCGGAGGGAGTCGCCGGGGCCGTCGAGGGAGAAGCCGGGCGCGAAGGAGACGGCGGGCAGCGCCTCCCGCAGGGCCGTCAGGGCGTCGTCGACCCGGGTGGCGTTGACGTGCGAGCTCCCGCCCCCCTGGTAGCGCGGCGTCCGGGCGAACTCCCCGACGACGGCGACCCGCGTCCCCGGCGCCAGCGGCAGCACGGCGCCGTCGTTCTTCAGCAGCACCGCGCACTGCGCGGCCAGCTCCCGGGCGAGCGCGTGGTGCGCGTCGACGTCGAAGGCCCCGGCCGGCTCGGCCACCAGGTCGGCCAGCGCGGCCACCCGCCGGGCACTGCGGTCGACGAACTCCTCGTCCAGCTCCCCGGACCGGACCGCCTCGACGACGAGCCGGTTGCCGGCGCCGGCGTCGCCGGGCATCTGCAGGTCCAGCCCGGCCCGGAGGGCCGCGACCCGGTCGTCGACGGCGCCCCAGTCGGACACGACGACACCCTCGAAGCCCCACTGCTCGCGCAGCACCTCGGTGAGCAGCCAGTGGTTCTGCGAGGCGTAGACGCCGTTGACCTTGTTGTAGGCGCACATGACGGTGGCCGGCCGCGCCTCGGTGACGATCCGCTCGAAGGCGGGCAGGTAGATCTCGCGCAGGGTCCGCTCGTCGACGTCGGCGCTGACCTGCATGCGCTGCGTCTCCTGGTTGTTGGCCGCGAAGTGCTTGACCGAGGCACCGGCTCCCGCCGCCTGCTGGCCGCGGACGTGCGCGGCGCCGAGCACGCCGGTCAGCAGCGGGTCCTCGGAGTAGTACTCGAAGTTCCGCCCGCCCAGGGGGGACCGCTTGACGTTCACGCCCGGGCCGAGGACGACGGGCACGCCGAGGGCGCGGGCCTCCCGGCCGACCGCGGCGCCGACCCGCTCGGCGACGTCGGGGTCCCAGCTCGACCCCACGCCGACCGCCGGCGGGAAGCAGGTGGCGGGGACGCTCCGCAGCAGCCCGATCCGGTCGAAGTCCCCCTCCTGGCGGCGCACGCCGTGCGGGCCGTCGGTGAGCACCACCGAGGGCAGCCCGGCCGCCTCGACCGCCGGCGTGGACCAGAAGTCCTGTCCGGACAGCAGCGCCGCCTTCGTCTCGAGGGGCAGCGCGTCCAGGTCGGACCGGTCGGGGGGCGTGGCGGAGGTCACCACCCCATCCTGCTGTGCCGCGGACCGCACGGCCTCGCAGCTGCCGACCAGTGGCAGCGCCGCTCGGTGCAGCGCGGCGTCCGCCGGGCCGGCTCGACTCCTCGGCGTCGCTGTGGACCTCGACCGTCAGCGGCGTCCCCCGGGTCCCGGAGGGGAAGGCCCAGCTGCCCACGGTGTCGCTCCACGCCCAGGGGGTGGCCGACAGCGCGAGACCGGAGCGCTCCGGCCGCAGCACCACGACGTAGGGGGCGCGGCGGAGGCTGGAGACCATCCCGCGGTGGTGGGACGCCGGCCGCCGGGGCAGCCGGGTGAGCACCGTGGTGGCGCCCTGAACCGAGACCGGCATGAGCACGTCGTGACCCGGTGGGGTGGGCCGGGTGCCCCACCCCACCCGGGCGCCGGTCACACCCGCCCCGGGGCCCCGACCGCCTGCCGCTCGTGCCGCCGCAGCTTGGCGTGGAGGTCGGCGACCAGCAGCCGGACGTCGACGTCGACGTACACGCGCCGGGACGCACCCCCGGGCGCGGACGCGGTCTCGGTCCACGCACTGGTGGCGTCGCTGAGGGCGGTCAGCAGCAACGGCGGGGTGTCGCCCAACGGCCAGGTCTCCCCCTGCTCCACGAAGTCGGGGATCGGCAGCTCGACGTACCGCTGCCACAGCCACGCCCCCACCCGGCCCGCCCCACCCAGGTCCTGCTCCAGTTCGGCGACGGAGTACTCGCACCGCCGGTAGGTCTCCAGCGGGAACTGGGAGACGGCGAGATCGGTGCGGGCCAGCACCTCACGGGCTGCTCCGGCGTCGGTCTCCCGGTTGTACTCGAAGGCGGCCGGGTCCAGCGCCCCGCCGACCCAGACCAGCGTCAGCCGCGACGCGATCTCCGGCGCCTGCCGCAACGCCTGCGCGACGTTGGTGAGCGGCCCGGCGCAGACCAGGAACAGCGGCAGTGGGTCGTCCCGCCGGGCCTCGGCGACGATGAGGTCCGCCGCGGCCGAGCGGGTGTCGCCTGCGTCCAGGAGCACGTCGCAGCCGGCGGCGACGGCCGGCCGGGGGCCGTCGACCACGTCCACCAGCTCCTCGGCGAACCGGGCGCCTCTCCCCGCGGTGCCCTCGGGTGGCCCGAACACCGGGTTCAGGTGCGAGCTGGTCACCGCGTCCACCCGGTTGGCGGGGCTGAGCAGGTGGTGGGCCAGGGCGACCAGGCCGTCGGGGTCACCGGCCCAGTCGTTGTCGACGACGACGCGGCAGCGTCGGGTGATGCGCAGGGACACACGTTCCTCCGTGGTCAGACGGCGGCCGGGTCGTCGGCGCCGCGGTATGCGGTCGATCGGACGAGCAGTTCGCCGCGCGCGCACCAGACGCCGCCCAGCCGTCCGGTCATGCCGCCGGCGACCTCGGTGGAGACGTAGCGCCCGTCGAGGCGGCCGAGCTCGGTGCAGCGGCCCGCGCCGGCGAGGCCGGCCACCAGCACGTCGGGGGCCAGCGCCGTCGAGGAGAAGTGCCCCTCGGCCGGCAGCGTGCGGATCTCCAGGACGACGTCCTCGCCCGGGGCGACGGCGGCCTCCCCGAGCACCGAGCGCAGCGCGCCGACCTGGGCGACGGCCCGCACCCGGTCGCCGTCGACCTCCAGGTCGAGGTGGTGGCGGGCGTCGATCCGCAGCGTCAGCCCGCCGACGCCGTCCACCCGCACGGTGGCGCGGAACCGGGCGTGCTCGTGCTCCTGCCGGCGTCCCACGAAGGCGAGGTCCTCCGAGGCCGGGTCGGGATCGGCCGCGGTCAGCCGCCACCCGCCCTCGACGCGGGTGAGCAGCTCGCCGGGGAACCGCCGGGGCGCGACCCACGCGGAGCCGGGGAGGTCGTCGGCGACCTCGACGGCGCCGTCCGGCGGCGTCAGCCACTCCCCCAGCCGCGGCCAGCCGTGGACCCACTCGACCTCGGCGGCGAAGGTCTCCCGGCCGAGGACGTGGAACTGCGGGCTGGCGCCGCGCGGGCGGACGCCGTGGAAGACGATCGCCCAGGAGCCGTCGGCCCGCTGCACCAGGTCGGCGTGGCCGGTGTTCTGCACCGGCGACTCGACGCCACGGTGGGTGAGCAGCGGGTTGGCCGGGCAGGGTTCCCACGGCCCGGCCGGTGACGGCCCGCGCGCGATCGTGACCGCGTGCCCGCGCTCGGTGCCGCCCTCGGCGATGAGCAGGTACCAGAGGCCGCCCACCCGGTACAGGTGCGGGCCCTCGGGGAAGCGCCCGCCGGTGCCCTGCCACAGCCGCCGCCGCCCGGTGAGCGCGGCCCCGGTGACCGGGTCGACCGCCTGCTGCACCAGCCCGGCGGGGCCGCCCGCGCCGAAGCCGGCGTAGGAGACCAGCAGCGTGCCGTCGTCGTCCCAGGCGAGGTCGGGGTCGATGCCGCGGACCTCCGGCATCCGGACCGGGTCCGACCACTCCCCCAGCGGGTCCTCGGCGGAGGTGAGCACCTGCCACCCGCCGTCGGCGAGGTTGGTGGTGACCATCCAGAACCGGCCGTCGTGGTGGCGGATCGTCGGCGCGGTGACGCCGCCCGACCCGGGCGCGGCCGAGACGTCGAGCTGGGAGGGCCGGGCCAGCACGTGCCCGGCCTGCTCCCACGTGACCAGGTCGGCCGAGCGGTACAGCGGGACGCCGGGGGCGTACTCGAAGCTCGAGTGCACCATCCAGTAGGTGTCGCCGACCCGGACCACGCTCGGGTCGGGGTGGAAGCCGGGGACGACGGGGCGCGGGATCACGGGTGCGCGTCCGGGTCGAAGAACAGCGCCGGCCTCTCCACCGGGCGCGGCTCCTCGATCGCGCAGGCGAACGCGTGCCGGCCCGAGCCCACCTCCACCGGCGCGCTGCCGTCGGGCAGCACGACCTCCGCAGACGTGTTCGGCGGGACGACGACGTCGAGCGCGAACGCCGTGCCCCCGGTCAGCGCCCAGGACACCGACGCGGTGCCGTACGGCGTCTCGTGGGTGGCCGCCGCCGAGGTCAGGCCCGGCCCCGGCCGCGGGGCGAACCGGATCCGCCGGTAGCCGGGGGCGGCCGGGGCGAGCCCGGCGACCGTGCGGTGCAGCCAGTCGGCGACCGCGCCGAACGCGTAGTGGTTGAACGACGTCATCTCCCCGGGGTTGATCGTCCCGTCGGGGAGCATGGAGTCCCAGCGCTCCCAGATCGTCGTCGCGCCCATCGTCACCGCGTACAGCCACGACGGGTTCTCCCGCTGCAGCAGCAGCGCGTAGGCGGTGGCCAGCTCGCCCGCGTTGGTCAGGGCGTCGGTGACCAGCGGCGTGCCGAGGAAGCCGCTGGCGATGTGGAACCCGTCCGCCAGCACCTGCTGGGCGAGCAGCCGGCCGGCGTGCTCCCGCTGCCCGGGCTCGAGCAGGTCGAACTCCAACGCCAGGGCGTAGGCCGTCTGCGACGGGAAGGCGACCCGGCCGTTCGGGGAGACGTACTCGGCGCGGAAGCGGGCCGCGGCCCGCTCGCCCAGCTCGGCGAAGCGCGTTCCGTCGTGCCCGAGCACCTCCGCGGCCTGCGCCACGGTGCGCGCCGAGCGGGCGAGGTAGGCGGTGGCCACGCACTGCCACGGTGTCCGGGCGGCCGCCGGGTTGTCCGGCGGGGCGGCGGTGTCGAGCCAGTCGCCGAAGGAGAACCCCCCTCCGGGGAAGTCGAGGGCCTCCCCCGCCCGTGCGGCGAAGGCGTCGACCCAGGCCGTCATCGACCCCCACTGGTCGGCGAGCAGACCGGCGTCGCCGGTGCGCTGGTACAGCACCCAGGGGACGACGACGGCCGCGTCGCCCCAGCCGGTCTCGGCCTGCTGCGGGAAGGGCAGCAGCGGCAGGAACGGCACGTACATCGGGACGACGCCGTCGAACTCGCGCTGCTCGACGGCGAGGTCGGCCAGCCAGGAGCGCAGCATGCCGGTGGTGTCGTGGAGGAACGACGCCGTGGGCGCGAACACCTGGAGGTCGCCGGTCCAGCCGAGCCGCTCGTCGCGCTGCGGGCAGTCGGTCGGGATGTCGAGGAAGTTGCCGCGCATCCCCCAGACGACGTTCTCGTGCAGCCGCTCGACCTCGGGGTCGGAGCAGCTGAACGTCCCCGTGCGCCGCAGGTCCGTGTGCAGGACGACGGCCTCGAGGTCCTCGGCCCGCAGCTCTCCGGGCCAGCCCGACACCTCCGCGTAGCGGAACCCGTGGAAGGTGGACCGCGGCTCCCAGGTGCGCGGGCCGCGACCGTCGAGCACGGCGACGTCGGTGGCGCGGGCGGCCTTCAGCGGGCGGGTGCCCAGCTCTCCGTGCTCCAGCACCTCGGCGTGCCGCACCGTGATCTGCGTGCCGGCGGGGCCGTCGGGCAGCGCGAACCGGATCCGCCCGACCAGGTTCTGCCCGAAGTCGACGAGCCGCCGCCCCGACGGCGAGGTGGTGACCGCCTGCACCGGGAGGACCTGCGTGCGGCGCACCGGCGGGCCGGTGGGCGCCACCAGCGTGGCGAGGTCGAGGTCGGCGACCTCCACCGGCGTCCACGCGGCGTCGTCGAACCCGGGCGCCGACCAGCCGGGCAGGTCGCGGCGGAAGTCGACCGTCTCGCCGGAGTAGAGGCCGGAGCGGACGGTGGGCCCGTCGGTCGTCGAGCGCCACGCGCCGTCGGTGGTCACCACGGTGCGGGAGCCGTCGGGGTGCTCGACCTCCAGCTGCAGGAACGCGCCGGTGCGGTCGCCGTACCACTCCCGCTTGCCGGTGAAGCCCAGGTAGCCGGTGAACCAGCCCTCGGCCAGGTGCACGCCGAGCGCGTTGGCGCCCTCGCGGAGCAGGCCGGTGACGTCGGTGGTGCGGTACCGCAACCGGTGCCGGTAGCTGGTCCAGCCCGGGGAGAGCACGGCGTCGTCCACGGGCGTGCCGTTGAGCTCGGCCTCGTACACGCCCTGGGCGGTGGCGTACAGCCGGGCGCGGGTCACCGGCCGGTCGAGGGTGAACTCCCGCCGCAGCAGGGCCACGGCCTCCTCGGCGCCGGTGGGCGGCACCGGCCGCACCAGCCGCGCGGTCCAGTCGGCCGGCGCGAGCAGGCCCGCCTCGACGGCGACCTCCTCGCTCCAGGCCGACGGCCCGGCGTCGCCCTGTCCCCACACCCGGACGCGGACGGTGCGCCGCTCCCGGGAGGCCAGCGGCGGCGCGCCCCAGGGCACGAGCACCGAGTCTGCGGAGTCGACCCGGCCCGAGGACCAGTCGCCGATCTCCAGCTCGTACGCGGACTGCCGCCAGCCCGGCAGCTCCGTGGCGGTGACCCACGACAGCCGCGGGGTGGTCCCGCCGATGCCCAGCGGCACCCGGTGGTGCTCGACGGTGACGGGGGCGACGGTCACGTCGCTCATCGGACCCGGTCCCCGAGGAGCACGCCGGCGAGGTACCGCACGGAGCGGTCGACGATCCCGTCGACGTCGTCGGAGCCGAGCCAGATGTGCCCGGCGCCCTCGACCGGCACCAGCTCCGGGGAGGCGCCGGCGGCCTGCAGCGCCGCGTGCAGCGCCTCGCTCTGGGCGTACGGGACCAGCCAGTCCGCGGTGCCGTGCAGCAGCAGGAACGGAGGCGCCTCCGCGGTCACGTGCGTGACCGGGCTGGCGTCGGCGCGGGTGGCGTCGGTGAGGCCGGCGACCAGGTGCTCCTCCGGCGGTCCGCGCAGCTCCTCGGGCAGCAGCGCGGCGACCTCCGGCGGCGGCGTCTGCCGCGGCATGGTGTCGAGGTCGGAGACGCCGTACCAGTCGACGACGACGTCGACCGCGCTGGACTCCCCGACCACGCCGTGCGTGCCCTCGAGGTCGGGCCGGTGCCCGGTCAGGCCGAGCAGCGCCGCGACGTGCCCGCCGGCCGACTCGCCCCACGCGCCGACCCGGGTGGTGTCGACGCCCAGCTCGCCGGCGAATCGGCGCAGGTACCGGACGGCGGCCTTCGCGTCGTGCAGCAGCGCGGGGAACGGCGCCTCCAGTGCGTGCCGGTAGTCGATGGTGGCGACGGCGAGGCCGGCGTCGAGCAGCGCGTCGAAGACCTGGTTCCCGCGCAGCGTCTCGGGCAGGTACCGGCGGTCGCCCATCATGAACGCGCCGCCGTGCACCCACACCACCAGAGGCGCGGGCGCCGGGGTGTCGGGCACCCAGACGTCGAGCTGCAGCGGCCGGTAGCCGAAGGCCACGGCGTAGGTGACGCCGGAGAAGTGCCGGGCGCCGTCCTCGCGCCGGACGGGCGCCGGCGGGGCAGGAACCGGGCGGGGCCGGCCCACTCGGTGGTGGTCATGCGACGTCCTCCAGGGTGCTCGGAAACGTGTGGGTGCCGGGGCCGGCGGTCGTGGTGGTGCCGTCGGGCAGGACGACCTCGGCTCGGGTCCCGGCGGGGACCTCGACGGTCAGCTCGAAGCGGCCGCCGTCGATCCGCCAGGACGACCCGATCCGGCCGTACGGCGACTCGTGCGCGGCCGCGGCGGAGGTGAGCCCGCCGCCGGGGCGGGGCCGGACGCGGAAGCGGCGGTACGCGGGCTCCAGCGGCTCGATCCCCGCGGTGTACCGGTGCAGGAACGAGACCACCGCGCCCTTGGAGTAGTGGTTGAGCGACTCGTGCGGGACGCCGTCGGCGTCGACGCCGTCCCACCGCTCCCACACCGTGGTCGAGCCGCGGTCGACCATCACCAGCCAGCCGGGCTCGGTGTCCTGCAGCAGCAGCTCGTAGGCGACGTCGAGATGCCCGGCGTCGGCGAGGGCGGGCAGCAGGTACGGGGTGGCGAGGAAGCCCGTGCCCAGGTGGGTGCCCGCCTTCCGCACCAGCTCCACCAGCCGGTCGGCGACCGCGGGCCGCAGCTCCTCGGGGACCAGGCCGAAGGCGAGGGCGCGCACGTGGTCGGCCTGGGTGTCGGAGACCAGCCGACCGTCGCCGTCGAGGTACTCGGCCCGCCAGGCGGCGCGCACCTGCGCGGCGAGGCCGGCGAAGCGGGCGGCGTCGTCGTCCCGGCCGAGCACGGCGGCGACGCGGCCCGCGAGCTCCGCGCTGTGCGCGAACCAGGCGGTGGCGACGACGCCCTCGTCGGCGGCGACGAACGCGCCGAAGTCGCCCACCTCCTCGCCGGGGACGAGCCACTCGCCCCAGTGGAAGCCGGTGTCCCACAGGTACCGCTCGTGCGGCGCGGGCTCCGGCCGGCGGGCGGCGCGCTCGGGGTGCCGCTGCTCGCGGGCCATCCGTCCGGCGCGGTCGAGCCAGCGCACCATCGCCGGCCAGGTCTCCTCCAGCACGCGGGTGTCGCCGTAGGCGCGGTACAGCTCCCACGGCACGACGACGACCGCGTCGCCCCACCCGGCCGAGCCGTTGAGGAACGACACCGGGCTGTCCCGCCCCTCGCCGCGCGGGCACGGGCTGACGTTGGCGACCGTGCCGTCGGCCCACTGGTCGGCCACGACGTCGCGCAGCCACTTGGTGGAGAAGCCGGCGACGTCGTACAGGAACGCCGCCGTCGGCACGAACAGCTGCCAGTCGCCGGTCCAGCCGTGCCGCTCGCGGTGCGGGCAGTCGGTCGGGACGTCGCAGGCGTTGCCGCGGAAGCTCCGGACGGCGGCCTCGTGGAAGGCGTCCACCCGGGGGTCGCTGCAGGTGAACGTGCCGGTGCGGCGCAGGTCGGTGTGCACCACGACGCCGCGCAGGTCGCCGGGCGTGAGGTCGCGCGGGTGGCCCTCGATGCGCACGTAGCGGAAGCCGTGGGTGGTGCGGCGCGGCTCGAAGACCTCGCCGGGCACGCCGGCGGAGACGACGACGTCGACCTGGCCGGCCGGCAGCGGGTGCGGCAGGAACGGCAGGTCGGGCCGCAGGTGCTCGACCGTGACGTCGCCGTCGGGGCCGAGCCACTCGCCGTGGGTGAGCGTGAGCGTCGTGCCGGCGGGGCCGAGGTCGGTCAGCCGCACCCAGCCGTTGACGTTCTGGCCGAGGTCGGCGACCTGGACGCCGGACGGCAGCCGGGTCACCGAGACCGGGACGATCTCCTCCACCCGGCGCACCGGCGGGGCCGGGCTGTCGACCAGCCCGCCGAAGCCGTGCTCGGCCACGGTGACCGGCTCCCACGCGGCGTCGTCGAAGCCGGGGGCGTCCCAGCCGCGCGGCAGCCGCGTGAGGTCCCACCGCTCCCCGGCGATGAGGTCGGCGGCGGTGACGTGACCGGTCGCGCTGCGCCAGCCCGGGCCGGTGCCGAGCACCGTGACGGCGCCGTCGTCGTGCGTGAGGTGCAGCTGGGCCAGGAACGCGACGCGGTCGCCCCACTGGTCGGCGGAGCGGGTGACGCCGGTCTGGCCCCGGAACCAGCCGTCGGCGAGCACGACGGCGAGCGCGTGCCGGCCGGGCGCCACCGGGCCGGGGTCGAGCGTCTGCACCTGCAGCCGCTGGTCGTACTGGGTGTAGCCGGGGGTCAGCTCGGCGTCGCCGACCCGGTCGCCGTCGAGGAACGCCTCGTAGAGACCCTGCGCGGTCGCGTACAGCCGGGCGCTCACCACGGGCCGGTCGACGTCGAGCTCCCACCGCAGCAGCGCGGCCGGCCGCTCCCCCGCCGGGCCGCCCGGCATGGTGCCGGGCTCGATCCAGTCGGCGGCCCAGTCGGTGGCCTCGAGCAGGCCGGTCTCGAACCGGGCGGGGTCCGACGGCGGGCTCTCGCCCAGGTCGGTGCGTACCCGCACGCGCCAGGCCACCCGCTGCGCCGAGCGCAGCACCGGGCCGGTCCACGGGACGAGCACCGACCGGCCGTCCCCGACCCAGCCGGAGTCCCAGCCGTCGTCGGTGGTCAGCCGGTACGCGAGCTGCTCCCGGGCGCCGTCGGGCAGCCGCCACGACAGGCGCGGCGACGTCGTACCGATGCCGAGCGGCTCGTCGAGGTGCTCGGTGCGCAGGCCGTGCGGTGCCGCACCCGTCACAGGGCGGGGACCCGCTCGGCGTGGTGGCAGGCCGTCTCGGTGCCCCCGACGAGCCGCAGCGGGGGCCGCTCGGCGACGCAGACGTCGGTGGCCAACGGGCAGCGCGGCACGAAGGGGCAGCCCGTGGCCGCGGGCTGCGCAGCGCCGGCGGTGCCGAACCCGGCGGCCTCCCGGGCGGCGCGGCGGGCCGCCTGCTCGGCCGGGCGCGGCACGGGCGCCGCGGCGGTCAGCGCGACCGTGTACGGGTGCCGCGGCGCCCGGCTGACCGCCTCGACCGGTCCGGTCTCCATGACCTGCCCGCGGTAGAGCACCACGGTGCGCTGGGAGAGGAACCGGACGACGCCGAGGTCGTGGGCGATGAACAGGAACGCCAGGCCGCGCTGGTCGCGGAGGTCGGCGAGCAGGTTGAGCACCTGCGCCTGGGTGGAGAGGTCCAGGGCGCTGACCGGCTCGTCGAGGACGACGACCTGCGGGTCGCACACCAGCGCCCGCGCGATGGCGATGCGCTGCCGCTGGCCGCCGGAGAACTGCGACGGGTAGCGGTCGACGGCGTCACCGGGCAGGCCGACCGACTCCAGGCCGGCGCGTGCCTTCCGCAGTGCCTCGGCGCCCCTGGTCCCCATGAGCCGCAGCGGCTCGACCAGCGTCTGGCCGATGGTGCGCGCCGGGTTGAGCGAGGAGTACGGGTCCTGGAAGACGACGCGCAGGTCGGCCACCTGGCGGCTGCGCTGCTTGAGCGACATCGCGGTGACGTCCGTGCCGTTGACCCGGATCGTCCCGGAGGCCGCCGGCTGCAGCCCGAGCACGGCCTTGCCGATCGTCGACTTGCCCGAGCCGGACTCGCCGACCAGGCCCACGGTCTCGCCGGGGGCGATGTCGAAGCTGACCCGGTCGATGGCCGGGGGCGCCTGCCGCGCCTTCCGGCCGGAGCCGTAGCGGACGACGAGGTCGCGGATCTCCAGCGCGGGGGTGGTGGCCGCGGCCGACAGGGCCGTGGCACCGGCGGGGGCGGTCATGCGGACACTCCAGCGGTCGGGGTGGGCTCCTGGACGGAGGTCTCGTCGCCGGCGGACTCGGGTGCCCACGTGGCGTGGTCCCGGGTGAGCTCGTCGACCCGGACGCACAGGACCGAGCCCTCCCCGTGCGCGGGCAGCGCCGGGAACGGCGTCGTGCACTGCGCCTCGGCGAACCGGCAGCGGGTGGCGAACCGGCAGCCAGTCGGCCACGAGCCCGGCGGCGGGACGGTGCCGGCGATGGAGGCCAGCCGCTCGGGCACCGGCTCGCCCTCCGGCACGTGCGGGTTGGCCCCCAGCAGCGCCATCGTGTACGGGTGCGCGGGGGCGTCGAGCACGGCCGCGGCGGTGCCGGACTCCACGACCTCGCCGGCGTACATCACCGCGACGGTGTCGCAGATGTCGGCGACGACGCCGAGGTCGTGGCTGACCATGACCACCGACAGGCCGGTGTCGCGCACCAGCGCCCGCAGCAGCGACAGGATCTCCGCCTGCACGGTGACGTCGAGCGCCGTCGTCGGCTCGTCGGCGATCAGCAGCCGCGGCTCGCCGGTGAGCGCGAGCGCGATGCACACCCGCTGGGCCATGCCGCCCGAGAGCTGGTGCGGGTAGCTCGTCAGCACCCGCTGGGCGTCGACGATGCCGACGTTGCGCAGCAGGTCCGCGGCGATCCGCCGCGCCTGCTTGCGGCCGACCCCGCGGAAGCGGCGGATGGGGCCGACGAGCTGGGTGGCGATCGAGAACATCGGGTCCAGCGCCACCATCGGCTCCTGGGAGATCATCGCGATCTCCCGGCCCCGGATGCGGTTGAGCTCGGCCTCGGGCAGCCCGGCGAGCTCGCGGCCCTGCCAGCGGATGGAGCCGCCGGTGACCGCGACGCCGTCGGGCAGCAGGCCCATGAGGGAGCGGGCGGTCATCGTCTTGCCGCAGCCGGACTCGCCGACCAGGCCCAGCACCTGTCCCTGCCGGAGGGTGAAGGAGACCCCGGTGACCAGGTCGGGGCCGTCGTCGACGGAGATGGTGAGGTCGCGGACCTCGAGCACCGCCTCCGGGTCGGCGGGCACCGCGGTGGCCGCCTCGACGGCGCGGCGCAGCGGCCGGCGCCGGCGCCGGGCGGGCGCCTTCCCCACGGCTCGGCCGGCCAGCGCGTCGGCCAGCTCGTTGGCCGCGACGACGGTCAGCGCCAGCACCAGGCCGGTGGGGACCAGCAGCCACGGCCCGTCGAACAGATGGCCCGAGGCGTCCTGGATCATGAAGCCCCAGCTGGGCTCGGGCTCCGCCGGCCCGAAGCCGAGGAACGCCAGGCCCGCGACGATGAGCAGGCCGATGCCGAACAGCTGCGCGGCCTGCACGGCGACCACCGTGGCCATCGACGGCAGCACGTGCAGCAGGTTGACCCGCAGCGAGCCGAGCCCGTTGACGCGGGCGGCGTCGACGTAGAGGCGCTGGCGCACCGACTGCGCGACGCCCAGCAGCACCCGGTAGACGGCTGCGGAGACGAGCACGCCCATGATCGCCATCACCGGGTAGAGGCGGTTGCCGATGACGCCGATGACGGCGAGCAGCAGGATCGTCGCCGGCAGCGCGAGGAACACCTCGGTGACCCGGCTGATCACCCGCTCGACGCGGCGGCCGCGCTCGGCGGCGACCAGCGCGAGCGGCAGGCCGATGCCGAAGGCGACGACGAGCATGAGCGCCGACGCCAGCAGCGGCAGGGACCCGGCGGTGAAGATCCGGGACAGCAGGTCGCGGCCCAGCGGGTCGGTGCCCAGCAGGTGGTCGGCCGAGGGCAGCGCGAGCCGGTTGGCGGTGTCCTGCTCGGTGACGTCGTAGGGCCGCCACAGTGGGGCGGTGAGGGAGGCGACGACGACGAACGTCAGCCAGACGGCGCCGAAGACGCCACCGGGACGGCGGAGGACGGACGGCAGGCCGCGGCGGCGGCGGGCCGGCGGGACCGGCTCGATGGCGACCTCGTCGGCCGCGGCCTCGGCGCCGGGGAGGGGCAGCACGCTCATGCAGCACGCACCTTCGGGTCCAGCGCCGCGACCAGCAGGTCGAGCAGCAGGTTGACGACGACCACGACCGCGGTGGCGATCACGACCACACCCACGAGGGCGGGGAAGTCGCTCGCGGAGGCGGCGTTCTGGCTGGCCTGCCCGAGGCCGGGCAGCGCGAAGAGGTTCTCGATGATCACCGAGCCGCCGAACAGCGCGATGAACTGGATGCCCAGGGTCGACACGACCGGGACGCTGGCGAACCGCAGCGCGTGCACGTACCGGATCCGCCACTGCGGCGTCCCCATGGCCCGCAGCGTGCGGATGTGCTCCTGGGCCAGCGCCTCGCGCATCCCGGCGGCCGCGGTGCGGGCCACGATCGCCGCCCCGCCGACGGTGAGCGTGAGCACGGGCAGCAGCAGGCTCTGGAACCAGGTGGCGGGGTCGACGGAGAAGTCGACGTAGCCGGTGGCCGGCAGCCAGCCCAGCTGCAGGGAGAAGAGGTAGACGAACAGGACGCCGACCCAGAAGGCCGGCAGCGACAGCGCGATGCCGCTGCCGGTGGTGATGCCCTTGCCCAGCCGCCCGCCGCGCACCGCGGCGGTGACGCCGACCAGGATGCCGACGACGCCGGACAGCAGGGTGGCGAACAGGGCGATGAAGCCGGTGACCGGGAGGCGGTCGGCCAGGTCGTCGGCGATGTCGCGGCCGTCGATGAGCGACGTGCCGAGATCGCCGCGGAACAGGTCGCCGAGGTAGTCGGCGAACTGCACGTACAGCGGGCGGTTCCAGCCGAGCGCCTCGTTCTCGGCGGCGACGGCCTCGGCCGTGGCGCCCGCGCCGAGCCGGACCGCGCCCGGGGTGCTGTCGCTGGCGTGCACGAGCAGGAAGGTGATCAGCACCGCGGCCAGCAGCGTGCCGACCGCCAGGGCCAGTCGCCGGGCGACGTAGGCGAGCATCGCAGGATCCCTCGGCTGGAGTGGGTGGGTGGGGGTGCGGCCGGTGACCGCCGGGGAGGCCCGGCGGCCACCGGCCGCGTCAGACGGGTCAGGCGGCCGGCTGGATGGCCGACAGCACCAGGAAGTTGTTCGTGCCGGCGAACGCGGGCTCGGAGACCGAGCCGGCGTTGTAGCCGGCGTAGGTCACGTCCTCGTAGACCGGGATGAACCAGGCGTGCTCGGTGATGGCCCGGTTCAGGTCGGTCAGCGCCTGCTCCTGGGCGTCGCCCGTGGCACCGAGCGCGGCACCGAGCGAGGACTCGATGTCCGGCTCCGTGGCGCCCTGCATGTTCATGAAGCCGCCGTAGAGGACGCCGGCCACGAAACCGGCCGGGCTGGAGCCGACCGAGAACGGCCCGAAGATCACCGGGTCGGTGCGGACCGCCGCGAAGACCTGGTCCGTCGAGGTCGCGGTGACGAAGTTCAGCGTGATGCCGACCTCGGCCCACTGGCTCTGGATCGCGATGGCGTCCTCGTCCGGCTGGCCCAGCACGGTGTAGTCGACCTCGAACCCGTCGGGGTAACCGGCCTCGGCGAGCAGCTCACGGGCCCGGTCGGGGTCGTAACCGAACTCCTCGTCGAGGGCCGGGTCGAAGCCGGGGGCGTCCTCGGGGAAGAACTGCGAGGTCGGCCGGGAGCCGTCGTGCAGGTCCGCGACCAGCGACTCGCGGTCGGTGGCGTAGAGCAGCGCCTGCCGCGCCGCCTCGTTGCCGAAGGCCGGGTTGCTGCTGCCCAGCTTGTCGATGACCGGGAAGCCGACGATGGTGCCGCCGACGTCCACGGTGCTCTGCCGGGACTGGACCAGGTCGATCGTGGTCGGGTCGAGCTGCGTGGCGATGTCCGCCTGCCCAGAGACGACGGCGTTCGCGAGGGCCTGCGGGTCGGTGATGACGTTGTACTCGATGGTGTCCCAGGCCCAGTCGTCAGCGGCCCAGGCGTCCTCGTTCTTCACCACGGTGTAGGTGCTGGCCCGGGTGGTCGCGTCCTCGTCGAGGACGTAGGCGCCGGACCCGTCCGGGGTGGTCTCCAGCGAGGTGGGGTCGGCGACGGCCTCCGGCCCCACGATCACGCCGGCCGTGTCGGCGAGGAGGACGTCCGGCGAGGCCTGCGGGGAGGCCCAGGTGATGACGACGGTCTGCGGGTCCTGCGCGGTGACGTCGACGATCTCGGACGCCTGCCCGGCCCCGAAGGAGCTGTAGGCCTCCAGGTGGGCGTCGCTGCGCCGGTCCAGGTTCGCCTTGACCAGCTCGGCGTCCAGCGGCGAGCCGTCGGTGAAGGTGACGCCCTCGCGCAGGGTCAGCGTGGTCTGGGTGTTCTCGGGGTTGCTCGTGAACTCCGTGACCAGGCTCGGCTCGACCGACCCGTCGGTCTGGGTGACGAACAGGGCGTCGTACAGCGAGGCGAAGAACTCGAACTGCCGGGCCGAGTACAGCAGCGGGTCGTAACCGGTGGGCGCGGCGTCGGCGTCGAAGGCGATGGTGAGCGTGCCGTCGGCGCTGGCGCTGCCGGCACCTCCGCCGCCGCCGTTGCCGCCGCAGGCGGCCAGGGTGGCGGCCGTCGCGAGGGCGAGGGTCGCGGCACCGAGACGGGCCCTCATCGGGCGGGTGCGCCGGTGGGTCGGGAGGGTGAATCGATTCATCTGTCCTGGCTCCTCATCCTCGGCGGACGCGAGGGGTCTGGACGGCCGACCGGCGGCCGTGCGGGCTGCTCCGCCCGACTGCTCCAAGACGATGCGGACGTCTTCGCTGTGGCGTCAGGCACAATTCCGGTCAATGGCACGCCAGTGTGGTGCGGGCCTCAACTGACGGGGGAAGGAACCAGCAGGTGTCGGAGACACCCTCCGGGGAGGTCCCCCGGGTGCGCGGCAAGCGCCCGCCGCAGGGCGACCCGGTGGTCGACCGGGCGTTCGCGCTGCTCGCCGCCTTCGACGCCGGCCGCCCGTCGTTGACCCTCGGCGAGCTGGCCCGGCGCAGCGGCATCCCGACCAGCTCGACGCTGCGGCTGGCCGGCCGGCTCGTCGCGTGGGGCGCCCTGGAGCGGGACGCCGAGGGCCGGTTCACGGTGGGCCTGCGACTGTGGGAGGTGGCCTCGCTGGCCCCGCGGGCCCGCGGGCTGCGCCAGGTGGCGATGCCGTTCCTCGGCGACCTGGAGGAGGTCACCCGCCAACACGTGCTGCTCGCCGTCCGGGAGGGCGGGGACGCCGTGCTGCTCGAGCGGCTGTCGGCACACGCGGCGATCCCGGTGCTCTACCAGGTGGGCGGCCGGCTGCCGCTGCACTCGACCGGCGTGGGCCTGGTGCTGCTCGCCTATGCCGAGGCCGACGTCCAGGAGGAGTACCTGTCCCGGCCGCTGCTGCACGAGCCGGAGCGCACGCCGGTGTCGGAGGCGGCGCTGCGGCGGACGCTGGCCGACGTGCGCCGCGAGGGCATGGCGCACTTCCGCCGGAGGGTGCCGCGGCCCATCGTGTCGGTGGCAGCGCCGGTGTTCGACGCCGCGGACCGGCTGGCCGCCGCGGTCTCGGTCGTCGTGCCGCAGGAGGATGCCGACGCGCGGGTGCTCGGTCCCGCGGTGCGCACCGCCGCCCGCGCCATCTCCCGCGGCCTGGGCGCGCGCCGCCCCTCGGCCCCGGCCGCTGAGCCGACCCGACGCGGACGGGGCCACGGTTCCCGAGGACCCGTCCCGCCCGGGCCCTCTCGCCGCGATCACGGAGCTCCGGTGGCGACACCCCGGCGGCCATCGGCGTGTCGGCACCGCGACTCCGTGATCGCGAGGGGGACGGCGCCCGTCTGCCGGTGGATGGCACGGCGATGGCCGGATCCACACCGCGCTGGCGAGGGTGACGCCGACTCCCCGCCGAGCCCCGGGGGCCGCCCCGTGCCGATCCACCCCGCCATCGCCGCGAACCTGCACCTGCTCGAGGGCATCGAGTCCTTCGAGCAGGGTCTCGCCGACCCGGAGCAGCGCGCCCGCCTCGACGCGTTCACGTCGATCGAGGGCGCTCCCCCGCCGCCCGCCGTCGCCACCCGGGCCGCAGCCGCGCCCGGCCCGCACGGCGACGTCCCCGTCCGGGTGTACGAGCCCGACGGCGACGGTTCCGGCCGGCCCTGCCTCGTCTGGCTGCACGGCGGCGCCTTCCGCACGGGCGACCTCGACATGCCCGAGGCCGACTGGACCGCCCGGCAGGTGTGTGGGCGCGCGGACGCGGTCGTGGTCAGCGTCGACTACCGGCTCTGCGGCCCGGATGACCGAGGTCCCCCGGCTGCTGCGCTTCCTGCCCGAGGACCGGCGGTCGATCACGACGAACTACCTGGGCGGGCCGGAGAGCACGGCCGACGGGTACGCCATGCCGGCGAACGCCGTCCTCGAGGGCCTGTGCCCCGTGCTGCTGCTCGACTCCGAGTACGACGACCTGCGCGCCTCGGCGGAGGCGTTCACCGCCGCGCTGGCACTGGCCGGGGTCGACGTCCGCCAGGTGCTCGTGCCCGGCATGCTGCACGGCTTCCTCAACCTGCCGGCGCACGACGTCGAGCCGGTCGACCGGGCGCTGGCCCTCGTGGCCGACGTGGTCCTCGGCACCGAGCGGAGGCCGGTGCCGGCCGGGTGACCCCGGAGCGCCCCGTCCAGGGCGCGGCGCCGGGGGCCGGCGCTCGTCTGGACCACCGTCTCGGCACGGAGCGAGGATGGCGCCGTGGCCCTCCGCAGCGCGCAGTGGTACTCCGGCGACGTCCGCAACGCCTACATCCACCGGGCCTGGATGCGCCGCGGCGTCCCGGACGACGCCTTCGGCCGCCCGCAGATCGCCATCGCGAACACCGCCTCCGACCTCGTGCCCTGCAACCGGCACCTCACCGAGGTCGCGGCCGCCGTCCGTGACGGTGTCCTCGCCGCGGGCGGCACCCCGCTGGAGGTGCCGGTGTTCGGTCTGGGCGAGACGCAGGTCCGGCCGACGGCGATGCTCTGGCGCAACCTGGCCGCGATGCAGATGGAGGAGGTGTTCCGCGCCAACCCGGTCGACGGGCTGGTGCTGCTCGGGGGGTGCGACAAGACGATCCCGTCGCTGCTCATGGCAGCCGCCTCGGTCGACCTGCCCGCCGTCGTCGTCCCCGGTGGGCCCATGCTGACCGGCACCTTCCGCGGGGTGCCGCTGGGCTGCGGTACCGACGTGTTCCGTCTCTCCGAGGAGGTCCGTGCGGGCACGTTGTCGGCGGAGGAGTTCGCGCGGTCGGAGTCGGCGATGATCCGCAGCCGCGGGCACTGCAACACGATGGGCACCGCCTCGACCATGGCGCTCGTCGCCGAGGCGCTGGGCACCGTCGTGCCCGGGGTCGCCGGGACCCCGGCCGCGGACAGCCGCCTGCTGGAGGCCGCGCACGGGACCGGACGGCTCGCGGTGGAGATGGTGGCCGCCGACCGCCGGCCGAGCACCTTCCTCACCGAGGGGTCCTTCACCAACGCCATCGTGGCGCTGGCCGCCATCGGCGGGTCGACGAACGCCGTCGTCCACCTGCTGGCCATCGCCGGCCGGCTGGGGATCGACCTCACGCTCGACGACTTCGACCGCATCGGCTCGGGCGTGCCGGTGCTCGTCGACCTGCTCCCGGCCGGGCGGTTCCTCATGGAGGACCTCCACCGCGCCGGCGGCCTGCTCGCCGTGCTGGGCCAGGTCCGCGACCTGCTCGACCCGACCGCGCTCACCGTCACCGGCGAGCCGCTGGTCGACAGCCTCGACGAGGCGCCGATCTGGGACCCGCAGGTGATCCGGCCGCGCGGGGAACCGCTGCTCGAGCACGGGGGCATCGCCGTCCTGCGCGGGAACCTCGCGCCGTCCGGCGCGGTCGTCAAGCCGGCCGCGGCCTCCCCACACCTCCTGCGGCACCGCGGCCGGGCGGTGGTCTTCGACTCGATCGAGGACTTCCACGCCCGCATCGACGACCCCGACCTCGACGTCGACGCCGACTCGGTCCTCGTCCTGCGCGGCTGCGGCCCGAAGGGCTACCCCGGCATGCCCGAGGTCTCGAACATGCCGCTGCCGAAGAAGCTGCTGGAGCAGGGGGTGCGCGACATGGTGCGGGTGTGCGACGGCCGGATGAGCGGCACCGCCTACGGCACCGTGGTCCTGCACGTGGCGCCGGAGGCGGCCGCCGGCGGCCCGCTGGGCCTGGTACGCACCGGCGACGTCGTCACGCTGGACGTCGCGGCCCGCCGGATCGACGTCGAGGTCCCGGACGACGAACTGGCCCGGCGCCGGCCGAGCGGGGCGACCGTCGCCGGCTTCGCCGAGCCCCGGCGCGGCTGGGAGCGGCTCTACGTCGACCACGTGCTGCAGGCCGACACCGGCGCGGACATGGACTTCCTCGTCGGCTCGAGCGGGTCGGCGGTGAGCCGCGAGTCCCACTGAGCGCTGTCAGCGATCCCGACGGCCTGACCCCGCGCCTCGCTCGTTCCTCGCTCGTTCCTCGCTGCGGTGCTCCCGAGGCTGTCGTCAGGCGCCCACCCGGGTGACCACCGACGTGCCGAAGCGCTCCGCGGCCGCCCGCTTGTAGCCCGCCGGGAAGTCGGCCGACGCGCTGCGGTCGACGGCGGCGAGCCGCACCTGTGCGTCCGGGTCGCCGCCGGAGGCCGCGACGCACTGCTCGGGGGCGACGTTGGCGGCCGCCACCAGTGCACCGGCGCCCCCGATCGCGCCGCACAGCCCGACCAGGGACGCCGCCCCCGTGTAGAGGTCGCCCGCGAAGACGTCGCGCTCGTGCAGCAGCCGGCCGGCGTCCCCAGAGGAGTCCTTGAGCCCGGACACCGGCAGGTCGGGCAGCAGGCCGACCGGGATCCCGGGCGCGGAGGCACCCGGGAAGTGGTACGCCAGCAGCGGCCCGGTCGCCGCCTTCGCGACCGCCTCGTAGTACGGCCGCGGGTCGGGGACACCGGCCGGCGACAGCGCCAGGACGGCGTCCGCGCCCACGGCGAAGGCGCGCTCGGTGAGCTCCGCCGCCTGCCGGCCGGTGGGCGCCCCGGTACCGGCGAGCACGGGCACCTCCGCCGGCAACGCCGCCCGCACCGCGCCGACGAGCGCATCCCGCTCCTCGGCGGTCAGGGCGGCCGCCTCTCCCGTCGTCCCGGCGACGAGCACGCACCGCACGCCGAGGCCGGCCAACTGCGCCGCCAGGTCGGCGGTGGCCGGCGCGTCCAGCGCCCCGTCCTCGGAGAACAGGGTGACCAGGGCGACGCCGACGCCGGTGAACAGGGGCACGTCCCGCATCCTGCTCCTGCGGACGCCCCCGGGCCCGCCGGCAGGACCGATCCGGCGGGGACCGGGCCGCGGCAGGAGATGGTTGCCGGTCAATGGCACGCCGCTGGGAGTGCGTGACCCGGCTCACGGATGCTCGGACGGTCACCGTCGACCCGACCCGGGAGTGCAGATGAGCTTCGAGTACCTGATCGACCCGGAGAAGGGCCCGCAGTGGCAGGGCGTCCTGCCGGGCAAGCCGGTCCCCTACGTGCTCAGGCGCGGGGAGGGTGAGCACGCGATGCTCTTCGGCGACCTGTTCACGGTGCTGCTCTCCGGCGACGAGACGCAGGACCAGTTCGGGATCGTCGTGAGCGACTCGCCGGCCGGCGACGTCATCCCCACGCACTCGCACAACGAGACCCACGAGACGTTCTTCGTCCTCGACGGCAAGGTCCGGCTGTTCTTCGAGGACGCCGAGGGCGGCAGGCAGTCGCAGCTGCTCACCCCGGGCGACTTCGGCTACGTGCCCGCCGGGTTCGCCCACGCGTACCAGATCGTCGAGGACGCCCGGATGATGGGCACCCTCTCCGGCGGCTTCGAGCGCTTCTTCCAGCACATGGGCCAGCCGACCGACCACCCCACGAAGGAGCAGCCGCCCTTCATCCCGGACCTCCCGCGCATGCAGGCGGCCGCGCAGCAGCACAACATGCAGTTCCTGCGCGACGTCGAGTGGCCCGAGCAGGCCTGAGTCCCGCACTCCCCCGACCGGGCGCGGCTCCTCGTGGAGCCGCGCCCGGCGCGCGTCCCGAGGAGGTCCCTCGTGCCCACCCCCGCCCTGCCGCTCCCGCCGCCGGCCTCCGCCGCTCCCCTGCCGCCGGCCTCCCCCGGCCCGGACGGCACCCGGTTCCTCGGCGGCGTCCCGTACGCGGCACTCCCGGGCGCCCGCCCGCTGGAGCTCGACCTGTACCTGCCGGCCGGCGACGGTCCGCACCCGGTCGTCCTCTTCCTGCACGGCGGCGGCTGGCGGCTGGGCAGCCGGCGCTCGGGCGGCCCCGCGTTCCCGGGCCGCAGCCTCTTCGAGCGGGTCGCGGGGGCCGGGATCGCGGTCGCCAGCGCCGACTACCGGCTCTCCGGCGAGGCGGTCTGGCCGGCCCAGCTCTCCGACGCCAAGGCCGCCGTCCGCTGGCTGCGCGCGCGGGCCGGCGAGCTCGGCGTCGACGGCGAGCGGATCGCGGCCTGGGGCGAGTCGGCCGGCGGGCACCTCGCCGCGCTGCTCGGGCTGGTCGCCGACCCGGCGCTGGAGGGCGACGTCGGTGTGACCGGCCCGCCGAGCGCCGTCGTCGCCGTCGCCGCCTGGTACGCGCCCAGCGACGTCGCGGCGGTCGCTCCCGACACCGGAGCCGACCCGGCCGACGCCACCACGCGCGAGGCCCAGCTGCTCGGCGCGGCACCGTCGGCCGTCCCCCGGGTCGCCGCGCAGGCCAGCCCGGTCGGCCACGTGCGCGGGGACGTCCCGCCGTTCCTGCTGCTGCACGGGCGGGCCGACCGGTTCGTCCCGTGCGTGCAGAGCGAGCGGCTGACCGCGGCCCTGACCGCGGCGGGGGCCGACGTCGAGCTGCACACCTACGACGGCGCCGACCACATGTGGCTGGGCGCCCCGGAGGCGGCCGCCGACGCGCTCGAGCGGACCGTCGCCTTCCTCCGCGCGCGCCTGCTCGCCGGCTGATCCGGAACCGCCCGGGGCCGTCTGCCGGTCAATGGCAACAGGGTGGGGCCGGGTGACCTGTGCCACCGATGCTCGACACGTCCGGGGAGCGGCTCCCGAGCCCGCCGGCCCCGATCTCCCCGCGCCGTCCCGTACAGCCTTTATCGCGATAAAGGCTCCTCCGGCACCGCAGTCCGACAGGAGTCCCCGTGTCCGAAGCCCCCGTCCCCTCCCGGGTCCCGGTCCTCGTCGCCGGCGGCGGCCCCAGCGGGCTCGCCGCCGCCATCGAGCTCGGCCGGCGGGGCGTCGAGGTGCTCGTCGTCGAGCCCCGCACGGTCCTCGACCCGCTGCGCCCCCGCGCGAAGACGACCAGCGTCCGCACCATGGAGCACCTGCGCCGCTGGGGGCTGGCCGACCGGCTGCGCGCCCTGGCGCCGCTGCCCGTCGCGCACGCCCAGGACGTCGTCTTCTGCACCGGCCTGTTCGGACACGAGATCACCCGCTTCCCCGAGGCGTTCGGGCTGTGGACGCAGCCCCGCCAGATCGCCGCGGAGGCCGGCCAGCAGGCGCCGCAGCCCGACGTCGAGGTCCTGCTCCGGGCGGCCGCCACCGAGCTGGCGTCGGTCACCGTGCTGGCCGGCTCGCGGGTCACCGCCGTCACCGACGGTCCCGACGAGGTGCGCGCCACCGTCGAGGGCCCGGACGGCACGGCCACCGAGGTCGTCGCCGACTACCTGCTCGGCTGCGACGGCAGCGCCGGGATCTCCCGCCGCGCCATCGGCGCCCGCTACGAGGGATCCTCGGGCGCCCTGCCCAACCTCAGCGTCACCTTCCGCTCGCGGGCGCTGGAGGAGCGGCCGCTGTGCGCGCTCGGCGTCCACTACTGGGTGATCGGCACCGAGCGCGGCGGGCTCATGGGCCGCCTCGACCTCGAGGGCACCTGGTGGGCGATCGTGCAGGGCGTCGACACGGTGGCCGAGGACGCCGACCCGGTGGGGCTGGTGCGCGCCATGGTCGGGCACGACATCGACGTCGAGGTGCTGGCCACCGACCCGTGGCAGGCGCGGATGCTGCTGGTCGACCGCTACCGCGGCGAGCGGGTGTTCCTCGTCGGCGACTCCGCGCACCTCAACCCGCCGTGGGGCGGCCACGGCTTCAACACCTGCGTCGGCGACGCGGTGAACGTGGGCTGGAAACTCGCGGCCGTCCTGCGCGGCTGGGCGCCGGCCGCGCTGCTCGACAGCTACGAGCCCGAGCGGCGGCCGGTGGCCCGGCGGACCATCGAGGCGGCCGGCAGCCAGGAGGCCTTCCTCGCCCCCGCCTTCTCCGGCCGCGACCTCGACGACGACGGCCCGACCGGCTGGGAGCTGCGCGCGGCACTCGCCGAGGCGCTGCAGGTCAAGGACCCCGAGTTCCACAGCCTGGGCCTGGTGCTGGGTTACGACTACCCCGACTCCCCCGTCGTCGTCCCGGACGGCCGTCCGGTGCCCGAGCCCGCGCTGGCCACCTTCACGCCCTCGGGGCACCCGGGCGCCCGGCTGCCGCACGCGTGGCTGGCCGACGGCGAGTCGCTGTTCGACCGCCTCGGGCCCGAGCTCAGCCTGCTGCGGCTCGACGCCGCCGCCGACCCCGCGCCGCTGGTCGCCGAGGCGGCGCGGCGCGGTGTCCCGCTGACCGTCGTCGACCTCCCCGACGTCCCGGGGCTGCGCGAGCTGCTGGGCGAGGACCTGGTGCTCGTGCGGCCCGACCAGCACGTCGCGTGGCGCGGCCCGGCCGTCGCCGACCCCGCCGCGCTGCTCGCCCACGTCCTGGGCGTCCCCGTCCCCGCCGCCGTCGCCCCCTGATCCGCCCGACCTCCCAGGAGACCCGATGACCGTCCGCTTCCCCGAGGGTTTCCTCTGGGGCTCCGCCACCGCCGCCCACCAGGTCGAGGGCGGCAACGTGAACAACGACCACTGGGAGATGGAGCACGCCGAGCACTCGCCGTTCACCGAGCCCAGCGGCGACGCCTGCGACTCCTTCTCCCGCTGGCCCGAGGACCTCGACCTCGTGGCCGGCGCGGGCCTGACCGCCTACCGGTTCAGCCTCGAGTGGAGCCGCATCGAGCCCGAGGAGGGCGAGGTCTCCCGGGCCGCGCTCGACCACTACCGCCGGATCGTCGACGGCTGCCGCGACCGCGGGCTGACGCCGGTGGTCACGCTCGTGCACTTCACCCAGCCGCGCTGGCTGTTCCACGACGGCGGCTGGACCGGCGCGAAGACCGGCGACCGGATCGCCCGCTACACCGAGACGGTGCTGCCGGTGCTCGCCGACGCCGAGTACGTGGCCACGCTCAACGAGCCCAACCTCATGGCCGCGCAGCCGGTCATGGGCGCGATGGCCCGCCGCGGTGAGGAGATCAGGGGCCTGCCCCGCCCCGACCAGGAGGTCGCCGAGGCGCTGCTCGGCCTGCACGGCCGGTCGATGGAGGTGCTGCGCGGCACCGTCCGCAACGCCGGCATGACGCTGGTCGGGCGCGAGCACATCGCCGAGCCGGGCGGCGAGGAGCGGATGCGCGAGGAGCGCGCCGCCTTCGAGGACCAGTTCCTCGAGGCCGCCCGTGGCGACGACTTCGTCGGCCTGCAGGTCTACACCGCCGCCCGGTTCGGGCCCGACGGGCTCATCGCCCCGGCTCGTGAGCTGCAGACCCTCGCCCACGGCATGGAGCGCCGGCCGCAGGCGCTCGGCGCCGCCGTCGCGCGCGCCGCGGAGGTGCTGCCGGGCGTGCCGCTGGTCGTCACCGAGAACGGCATCGCCACCGCCGACGACGACGACCGCATCGCGTTCACCACCGAGGCGCTGACCTCGCTGGCCGCCGCGATCGAGGCCGGCGCCGACGTCCGGGGCTACCTGCACTGGTCGCTGCTGGACAACTTCGAGTGGATGCTCGGCTACCGGCCCACCTTCGGCCTGGTCGCCGTCGACCGGCAGACCTTCGTCCGCACGCCCAAGCCGAGCCTGGCGTGGCTCGGCGAGGTGGCCCGCCGGAACGGGCTGGCCTGATGCGGGTCGTGGGGATCCGCCGCGCCGGCGGGCCGGTCGAGGTGGCCGCGCTGTCCGGCGACGGCGCCCGTGTGACCGTGCTGGCGTCGCTGGAGGAGTTCTGGGCCGACGCGTCCCGGTTCCTGGCCGGAGACCCGGCCGGGGACCCGGTGCCGGCCGGCGACGTGGAGTTCGTGCCGCCGGTGCTGCCCGGCGCGCGGGTGCTGTGCACCGGGCTGAACTACCTCAGGCACGTCGCCGAGGGGTCGTTCGCCGGCGAGGGCGTGCCGCCGTACCCGACGCTGTTCGCCCGCTGGACGCAGTCGCTCACCGTCGACGGCGCGGAGATCCCGGTGCCCGCCGACGAGGACGGGCTGGACTGGGAGGGCGAGGTCGTGGCCTACGTCGGGTCCCCCCTGGTGGACGCCACGCCGGAGGAGGCGCTCGCCGCCGTCGTCGGCTACTCGACGTTCAACGACGTGACCTCGCGGCGGGCGCAGAAGCTCACGTCGCAGTGGATCCTCGGCAAGAACGGCGACCGGTCCGGCCCGCTCGGGCCGCTCGTCCCGGCCGCCGAGGTCGGCGACCTGCGCGACGGCCTGCGGGTGCGGACGCGGGTCAACGGTGAGACCGTCCAGGACGGCCGCACCGACGAGATGGTGTACACGGTCGGCGACACGCTCGCGCTGGTCAGCCGCACCTTCACGCTGCGGCCCGGCGACCTGCTGGCCACCGGCACGCCGTCCGGGGTCGGCTACGCCCGCACGCCCCCGTGGCTGATGCAGCCCGGGGACGTCGTCGAGGTCGAGGTCGAGCGCCTCGGCGTGCTGACCAACCGCGTCGTCGGAGCGGAGGCCCGCCGTGGCCGGTGAGTTCCGGCGGTACCTCTTCCCCCGCGACCACCCGCGGCTGGCCGGGGTCCGCGGCCTCGACCCCTACGCCTACCGCGAGCACGCCCGGACGCCGGGCACCTTCACCGGCGGGCTGGTCGAGGGCTGGACGCCGCTGTACCTGGCGCCGTTCCGCGGCGTGACCGAGGACGGGGTCCTCCGCGAGGGCCTCCACCCGCTCACCCCTGCACAGCCCGGCGAGGAGGCGCCGGTGGCCGCGATGGTGGCCGCCGCGGAGACGCTGCTCGGCCTGCTGAGCCCAGGGGACCGCACGCGGCTCTGCTTCCCCGTGGACGCGCCCGAGTGGCAGACCTGGGCCAACCCCGAGTTCATGCAGTTCGACACCGGGCTGCGGCTGGAGTTCCAGCCCGAGGAGGTGCGCGAGGCCGCGCTGGCGCTGGTCCGCGCCTCGCTGTCGCCCGAGGGCGCCGCCCTGGTGCACGCCGCGATGCTGGTCAACGGCTTCCTCGGCGACGTCGTCGACCTGCCCACCGTGCTCGGCGAGTGGAGCTACAACGTCGCGGTCTACGGCACCCCCGACCTGCGCGCGCCGTGGGGCTGGCAGCTCTACGGCCACCACTGCGCGGTCAACGTGCTCGTGGTCGAGGGCCGGATGGTCGTCTCGCCGGTGTTCGTGGGCGCCGAGCCCGACGGGATCGACGACGGCCCGCACGCCGGCGTCGCCGACCTGTTCGCCGACCGCATCTCCTCCGGTCTGGCGGTCATGGCGGCGCTGACCGGCGAGCAGCGCGCGGCCGCCACCGTCTACGAGCAGATGGTCGACCCGGCGATGCCGCCCGGCCGCGTGCACCCCGGCGACGAGCGGCACCTGGCCGGCGCGTTCCAGGACAACCGCGTCATCCCGGTCGAGGGAGTGCGGCTGTCGGAGGTGTCGGAGGAGGCGCGGGCCCGCGTGCTCGACGTCGTCGCCGCCTTCGTGCGGCTGCTGCCGGAGGGCCCGCGCGCGGCGCGGCTGCGCGAGCTCGAGGCGCACCTGGACGAGACGTGGTTCTCCTGGATCGGGGGGCACGCGCCCGGCGACGTCTTCTACTACCGGGTGCAGTCGCCGGTGGTGGTCGCCGAGCTCGACCACCACTGCGGCGTCTTCCTCGACTACCACACCCCGAAGCCCTTCCACGTGCACACCGTGCTGCGCACCCCGCACGGCAACGACTACGGCCGTGCCTGGGTCCGGGAGTGGCAGTCGCAGCACGATCAGGTGGGCTGATCGTGCTGCGTCCTGGCTCACCGTCGGCGGTGAGCCAGGACGCGCCACGGTGAGCCGGGACGGCCGGTCAGCCCTCCGGCGCGGCGTCCCCGGTCTCGGTGCGCGGGGCCTCGGGCTCGGGCTGCGCGTCCCCCGTCCCGGGCCGCGAGGCCTCGACCCGCGGCTCGTCGGCCCGGGGCTCGTCGGCCCGGGGCTCGTCGTCAGGCGGCCGGGGGTCCTCGACCTGCGGGTGCGGGTCGTCCCCGCGTTCGCGGGCGCGGCCGGCCCCGGGCAAGCCCGACACCACCTGGTGCAGGTCGTCCATCAGCTCGAGCAGCGCGTGCAGGTCCGTGGGCACCCGCCCGAGGTCGGCGGTGCGCGGCAGGTGGCCCGACTCCAGCCCGCGCAGCAGCCGCGGCACCTGGTCGGTGAGGGCGGCGAGGTTCGCGGCCCGCTCCTCGGTCAGCAACGCGGGCAGCCGGCCGAGCAGCGCGCCCAGCGCGCGGGCCGCGTCGTCGTCGATCTCGCGGCCGAGCCGGGTGAGCAACCCGAGGACGGCGTCCACCTGCTCCTCGCCGAGCGCCTGCTCGAGCCGGTCGAGGCGCTCGTCGGACAGCAGGCCGTCGAGCCGGGAGCCGACCCGGGCGAGGCGCTCGTCGTCCAGCAGCCCGGCGGCGCGGTCCACCAGCCGCGGGACGCGCTCGTCCTCCAGCAGGCCGGCGGCGCGGTCCACCAGCCGCGGGACGCGCTCGTCCTCCAGCAGGCCGGCAGCGCGGTCCACCAGCCGCGGGACGCGCTCGTCGGCGAGCAGGTCGTCGAGCCGGCCGAGCAGGCGCAGCACGCGTTCGTCGGCCGCCAGGTCCAGCAGCGTGCGCACCCGCTCGTCGGCGCCCAGGTCGAGGGCCTGCTGCACCCGGTCGCCGGTGAGGAGGTCCAGGGTGCGGTCGACCCGGTCGCCGGTGAGGAGGTCCAGGGTCCGGTCGACCCGGGCGTCGGTCAGGACGTCCAGGGTGCGGTCGACCCGGTCGCCGGTGACGAGTTCGAGGGCGCGCACGACCCGGTCGTCCCCCGCGAGGTCGAGGGCACGCTCGACGCGCTCGTCGGCCAGGTGGTCGAGCACCCGCTCGATCCGGGTCAGCAGCTCGGTCGACAGCAGCCGGTCGAGCCCGTCGGCGAGCCCGTCGAGCCGGCCCGGGGACAGCAGGCCCGAGGACAGCAGGTCGTCGAGCGCGTCGAGGGCCCGCGGCACGACGTCGGCGCGCGAGCGCAGGGTGTCCACGGTCCGGGTGACCGCCTCGACCCGCTCCGGCGCCAGCGCGGCACCGAGCCGGTCGACGAGCGTGCCCAGGGCGGCGATCCGCTCCGGCGTCATGACGGCGGCGAAGCGCCGCACCACGTCGGCCGCCACCTCGACGGCCTCCGGGCCCACCGCGACCGCGCGGGCGACCGCCGGACCGGCGCCGTCGAGGAGCGACCGGGTCCGGCGGAGGACGTCGTCGGCCAGGGGCAGCAGCGTCTCCGCGCGCGGCAGCGCCGCACTGAGGCTGCGGACGGAGTCGGCGAGCGTCCAGGGCAGGTCGAGGAGGTCCGAGGGACCGGGCAGGCGCACGGGCGCTCCCTACCCGTGCGCCCGCCTCCGGACTCACCGGCCCGGGTACGCCCGCGCCTCGGCGGCGTCCCAGGCGGCCGACGAGCCCGAGGGCCGGTACTCGACCGGCGCCTGGGTGGCGCGCAGCAGCCGGCGCATCTCCCCCAGGCCACCGCCGAGCGCGCCGAGCGCCCGCGCCTGCACCAGCGCGTTGCCAAGCGCCGCGGCCTCCACCGGTCCGGCGAGCACCGGCCGCTGGCAGGCGTCGGCGGTGAGCTGGCACAGCAGCGCGTTGCGCGCTCCCCCGCCGACCAGGTGGACGACGTCGACCTCGCGGCCGGACAGCTCCTCGGCCGCCCGCACCGTGCGCCGATAGGCCAGCGCGAGGCTGTCGACGATGCAGCGCACCGTCTCCGCCTGGCCCTGCGGCGGCGTCTGCCCGGTCTCGGCGCAGACCTGCGCGATCCGCGCCGGCACGTCACCCGGCGGCAGGAAGCGCGCGTCGTCGACGTCGACCACGGCGGCGAAGGCCGGCACCCGCGCGGCGGCGGCGAGCAGGTCGGGGAGGTCGGCGGGCAGGCCGGCCGCGGTCCAGGTGCGCAACGACTCCTGCAGCAGCCACAGCCCCATCACGTTGTGCAGGTACCGCACGGTGCCGTCGACGCCGAGCTCGTTGGTGAACCCCGCCGTCCGGCCGGCCTCGGAGAGCACCGGCTTCTCCAGCTCCACGCCGACCAGCGACCAGGTGCCGCAGGAGACGTAGGCGAACCGGTCGCCGCGCGCCGGGACGCCGACGACCGCCGACGCCGTGTCGTGCGACCCGACCGCGACCACCGGCACGTCGCCCAGGCCGGTCTCGGCGCGGACGTCGGCGGTGAGCCGGCCGATCTCCTCGCCGGGCTGCACCAGCGCCGGGAGCAGGTCGCGCGGCAGGTCGAGCCGGTCGAGCAGGCCGGTCGCCCACTGCCGCGTCGTCGCGTCGAGCAGCCCGGTCGTGGAGGCGTTGGTCACCTCCGCGACCCGCGCCCCGGTCAGCCAGTACGCCAGCAGGTCGGGCACGAGCAGCGCCTGCCGGGCCGCGGCGAGGCGCGCCGTCCCCCGCATGGCGGCGAGCTGGAACACCGTGTTGAACGGCAGGTGCTGCAGGCCGTTGACCCGGTACAGCTCGTCGGGCGGGACGAGGGCGTGCACGTCGGCGACCGCGGTCTCGTGCCGGGCGTCGCGGTAGTGCACGGGGTTGCCGAGCAGCGCGCCGTCGGCGTCGAGCAGGCCGACGTCGACGGCCCAGCTGTCGATGCCGATGCCGTCGACCCCCCGGCCGCCGGCCTCGTGGCCGGCGGCCCGCAGCCCGTCGAGCACCCCGGCGTAGAGGCCGAGGACGTCCCACTGCAGCGTCCCCGCCGTCCGCACCGGCCGGTTCGGGAAGCGGTGGACCTCCGTGAGGTCCAGCCGCCCGGAGCCGACCCGCGCGACCATCACCCGGCCGCTGGAGGCGCCCAGGTCGACCGCCGCGAGGGTCAGCTCCCGGGGGACAGAGGTGGCCATCCCTGCCACCCGTCAGCGGAGGAAGGCGGCCGCGACGCCGGAGTCGACCGGGACGTGCAGGCCGGTGGTGCGCGACAGCTCCCCGCCGGTCAGGGCGAAGACGGCGTCGGCGACGTGCTCGGGCAGCACCTCGCGCTTGAGCAGGGTGCGCTGCGCGTAGAACTGGCCCAGCTCCTCCTCCGGCACCCCGTAGACCGCGGCGCGCTTGGCGCCCCAGCCGCCGGCGAAGATGCCCGACCCGCGGACGACGCCGTCGGGGTTGATGCCGTTGACCCGGATCTGGTGCTCCCCCAGCTCGGCGGCCAGCAGCCGGACCTGGTGCGCCTGGTCGGCCTTGGTCGAGGAGTAGGCGATGTTGCTGGGCCCGGCGAAGACCGCGTTCTTCGAGGAGATGTAGACGACGTCGCCGCCCATCCCCTGCTCGATCATGAGCCGGGCCGCCTCGCGGGAGACGAGGAAGCTGCCCTTGGCCATGACGTCGTGCTGCAGGTCCCAGTCCTGCTCGGTGGTCTCCAGCAGCGGCTTGGAGATCGACAGGCCGGCGTTGTTGACCACCAGGTCGACGCCGCCGAAGGCCAGCACCGCCTCCCGGAACGCCGCGGCCACCGCCTCGGCGTCGGACACGTCGGCGGCCACGCCGATCGCGACGTCGGCGTCGCCGATGCCGGCCGCGGCGTCGGTCGCCTTCTGCAGGTCGAGGTCGGCGACGACGACGCAGGCGCCCTCGGACGCCAGCCGCTCGGCGATCGCCTTGCCGATGCCGCTCGCCGCACCGGTCACCAGCGCGACCCGCGACGCCAGCGGCTTGGGCTTCGGCATCCGCTGGAGCTTGGCCTCCTCCAACGCCCAGTACTCGATGCGGAACTTCTCGCTCTCGTCGATCGGCGCGTAGGTGCTGACCGACTCGGCGCCGCGCATGACGTTGATGGCGTTGACGTAGAACTCGCCGGCCACCCGGGCGGTCTGCTTGTTGGCGCCGAAGCTGAACATGCCCACGCCGGGGACCAGCACGATGGCCGGGTCCGCGCCGCGCATGGCGGGCGAGTCGGGCGTGGCGTGGCGCTCGTAGTAGGCCGCGTACTCGGCGCGGTACTCCTCGTGCAGCTCCCGGAGCCGCGCGACGACGTCCTCGACCGGGGCGCTCGCCGGCAGGTCGACCACCATCGGCCGGACCTTGGTGCGCAGGAAGTGGTCGGGGCAGGAGGTGCCGAGCGCGGCGAGGGGCGCGAGCTTCTCGCGCGACAGGAACTCCAGGACGACGTCGGAGTCGGTGAAGTGCCCGACCTGCGGCCTGTCGGTGGAGGCCAGGCCGCGGATCACCGGGGCGAGGGCCGCGGCCCTCACCCGGCGCTCGGCGACGGGCAGCGCCTCGTAGCCGGGGACGACGGCGCCGAACGGCTCGGCGCTGCCCCTCTCGGCGAGGAAGCGCTCGGCGGTGCGGATGACGTCGAGGGAGTTGGCCTCGGCCTCCTCGCTGGTCGCGCCCCACGCGGTGATGCCGTGGCCGCCGAGGACGCAGCCGATGGCCTGCGGGTTCTTCTCCTTGACGGCCGCGATGTCGAGGCCGAGCTGGAAGCCGGGGCGGCGCCACGGCACCCAGACGACGCGGTCGCCGAAGCACTCGCGGGTCAGCGCCTCGCCGTCGGCCGCCGTCGCCAGGGCGATGCCGGAGTCGGGGTGCAGGTGGTCGACGTGGGCGGCGTCGACCAGGCCGTGCATGGCGGTGTCGATCGACGGGGCGGCGCCGCCGCGGCCGTGCAGGCAGAAGTCGAACGCGGCGACCATCTCGTCCTCGCGCTCGACGCCCGGGTAGACGTCGACCAGCGAGCGCAGCCGGTCGAGCCGCAGCACGGCCAGGCCCGCCTCCCGCAGGGTCCCGAGGTCGCCGCCGGAGCCCTTGACCCACAGCAGCTCGACGGGCCGGCCGGTGACCGGGTCGGTCCCGGTGCCCTTGGCGGAGGTGTTGCCGCCGGCGTAGTTGGTGTTGCGCGGATCGGCGCCGAGCCGGTTCGACCGCGCGATGAGGTCGCTGACCACGGGGTTGGTCACAGCAGTGGGTTCCTTCCGGGAGGGACCGGCGAGATCGCCGATCTCGCACGGTTCGAGGGGCGGAGACGTGCGAGATCGCCGATCTCGCCGGGCAGGCGGACCGCCTCTCGCGCGCGCGAGAGGCGAGGGGGGCTAGGCGCCCCAGGAGGCCTGGGTGCCACCGATGCGCTCGCGGGCGATGCGCTCGGCGTGGCCCGAGCGGGCGTAGGCGGCGTACGGGTCGGCGTCGAGGCCCTTCGACTCGCGCAGCTCGGCGAGCAGCGGGCGGACGTCGGTGGCGAAGGCGTCGGTCAGCGCGCCGTGCGCGGCGAGCACGTCACCGGAGGCCTGTGCGGCGGCCAGCGCCTCGCGGTCGACCAGCAGCGCCTTCGCCGTCGCCTCCTGGACGTTGAGCACCGAGCGGATCTGGCCGGGGATCTTCGGCTCGATGTTGTGGCACTGGTCGAGCATGAAGTTGACGCCGGCGCCGAGGAGCGCGTCCGCGGCCACGATCTCGTTCATGATGCGGAAGAGCTGGAATGGATCGGCCGAGCCGACGATGAGGTCGTCGTCGCCGTAGTAGCGCGAGTTGAAGTCGAACGCGCCGAGGCGGCCCACCCGCAGCAGCTGCATGACGATGAACTCGATGTTGGTGCCGGGCGCGTGGTGGCCGGTGTCGAGGACGACGGTCGCCTGGTCGCCGAGAGCCAGGCAGTGCAGCAGCGAGGTCCCCCAGTCGGGGATGTCCATCGCGTAGAAGTACGGCTCGTAGAACTTGTACTCCAGCAGCAGCCGCATGCCCGGGTCGAGCATCGCGTAGACCTGCTGCAGCGAGTCGGCGAGCCGGTCCTGCCGGGCGCGCAGGTCGTCCTGGCCGGCGTAGTTGGTGCCGTCGGGCAGCCACAGCTTCAGGTCGGTCGAGCCGGTGGCGCGCATGACGTCGACGCACTGCGCGTGGTGGGCGATCGCCTTGTCGCGGACCGCCTCGTCGGGGTGGGTCAGCGACCCGAGCCGGTAGTCGTCGTCCTGGAACAGGTTGGAGTTGATCGCGCCGATGGCCACGCCGAGGTCGGCGGCGTGCGCGGCGAGCTTGGAGAAGTCGTCGACGAGGTCCCACGGGACGTGCAGCGACACCCGCGGCGCGGCGCCGGTGTAGCGGTGCACCTGGGCGGCGTCCTCGATCTTCTCGAACGGGTCGCGGGCGACGCCGGGCTGGCCGAAGACCTTGAAGCGGGTGCCGGAGTTGCCGAACGCCCACGAGGGCAGCTCGATGGTCTGCTCGGCCAGCGCGGCGAGGGCACGGGCTCGGCGGTCGGGGGTCCCGAGGTCGGTCACGGTCGGTCTCCTGTTGCTGCGGTGGTGGGGTCGCCGAGCGCCGCGAGCTGGGCGTCGAGGTCGAAGACGAGCGGCAGCTCGGACTTGCCGGAGCCGTCGCCGGAGACGAAGAAGGGCGCCATGGAGGCCTCCCAGCGGGCGCTCACCTCGGTGGCGTCCACGGCGGCCCGCGCGGCGGCGAGGTCGTCGGTCTCCACGACGCCGACCAGCAGGCCGTCGTCGCGCAGGTAGAGCTGGTAGTCCCGCCAGCCGGCGTCGCGCAGGGCGCGCAGCATCTCCGGCCAGACGGCGGCGTGCCGCTCGCGGTACTCGGCCAGGCGGTCGGGGCGGACCTGGAGGGTGAAGCAGGCGCGGGGCACGAGGGGTCTCCTAGGAGGGGCCCGGTCCCGCCGCCGCCGGGTGGGGGCGGCGGGACCGGGGGGCGACTCAGAAGTCGAAGTCGTCGATGTTGTCGGCGTTGAAGACCGTCGGCTCGCCGAGCACGATCTCGCCGTCGGCACCGACCTCGTACTCGCCGAGGTCGCCGGCGGTGAAGGTCTCGCCCTCCGCACCGGTGATCTGGCCGGCGGCCAGCGCGGCACCGGCGTAGGCGGCCAGGTAGCCCAGGTCCTCGGGGTTCCACAGCGCGAACGCGGTGACGGTGCCGTCCTGGACGTACTCGCGCATCTGGTTCGGCGTGCCCAGGCCGGTCAGCGCGACCCGGCCCTTGTACTCCGAGCCCGACAGGTAGCGCGCCGCGGCCGAGATGCCCACGGTGGTCGGCGAGATGATGCCCTTGAGCTCCGGGTAGGTCTGCAGCAGGCCCTGGGTCTCCTGGAAGGACTTCTCGTCCTCGTCGTCGCCGTAGACCGTCGCCACGATCTCCAGGTCCGGGTACTCCGAGGCGGCGTACTCGGTCATGAGCTCGATCCAGGTGTTCTGGTTCGTGGCGTTGGCCGTCGCCGAGAGGATCGCGACCTGGCCGGCGCCGCCGATCTGCTCCGCCATGAGGTCGATCTGCGCCTCGGCGATGCCCTCGGGGGTCGCCTGGTTGATGAAGACGTCGCGGCACTCCGGCGAGGTGTCGGAGTCGAAGGTGACGACGCTGGCGCCTCCGCTGCGGGCCTGGTCCAGGGCGCTGCAGATGGCGTTGGGGTCGTTGGCCGAGGTGAGGATGACGTCGGCGCCCTGCTGGGTCAGCGTGTTGATGTAGCTGACCTGCGAGGAGGCGCTGGCCTCCGACGGGCCGACCTGGCTGAACTCGCCGTCGATCTCGCCGGCGGCCCGCTCGGAGCCGGCGGCCGCGACGTCGAAGTACGGGTTGTTGAGCTGCTTGGGCAGGAAGGCGATCGCGAGGTCCGCGGGGATCTCGGCGTCCGGGTCCGCGGACGCTCCGGCGGCGTCGCCGCCGGAGCTGCTGCCCTCCTCCTCGCCACGGGTGGTGCCACCGCAGGCGGCGGTGGTGAGCACGACGGCGGCCACCGCCACGCCGGTCAGGCCGCCACGCAGGCGACGGCTGGTCAGGAACAGCGACATCGGGGTCCCTCTCTTCGGGGTGGTGGGGAGTGGAGCGGGTGGAGCGGTGGTGCGGTCAGGAGGCCGGTCGTCGCCGGGCGAGACGGCCCTTGACCCGCGCGGTCACCTGCGGGGCGACGACGGCGGTGATCAGCAGGACGCCGGTGACGATGTTGAGGACGTCGGAGGGGACGTTGACCAGCTGCAGGGCGTTGCGCACCGAGGCCAGGAGCAGCGCGCCGGCGATGACGCCGAGCAGGCCGCCGCTGCCGCCGAAGATGGACACCCCGCCGAGCAGGATCGCCGCGACCACCTGCAGCTCCAGGCCGGTGGCGTTGTCGGCGCGGGCGCTGCCGTAGCGGAGCGTCCAGTAGACGCCGCCGAGCGCGCTGACCACGCCCGTGGCGACGAACAGCCACAACTTGGTGCGGGCGACGTCGATGCCGCTGAAGCGGGCGGCGTCCTCGCTGTTGCCCATGGCGTAGAGCGACCGGCCGACCGGGGTGGCGTGCAGGACGACCGCGGTGACGACGACGAGCACCAGCAGCGGGACCACCACGGTCGGGATGCCGGTGGAGCCGATCGAGCTGATCGCCCACGTCGTCCAGGCGCGCGGGAAGTCGGCCACCGCCTGGTCGCCGAGGACGACGAACGCCAGCCCGCGGTAGAGCGCCAGCGTGCCGATGGTGACCGCCAGCGACGGCAGCCCGAGCCGGGTCACGAGGAACCCGTTGACCGCGCCGAGCACGCCGCCGAGGACGAGCACCAGCGGGACGATCGCCTCCAGCGGCAGGCCGGCGATCCACAGCTGCCCCATCACCGCGCTGGACAGGCCGACCGTGCTGGCCACCGACAGGTCGATCTCGCCGGTGACCACCACGAGCGTCAGCGGCAGCGCGATGAGCGCGATGACGACGACGTCGAGCAGCAGGAACCCGGCGTTGCGGGTGGAGGCGAAGCCCTCGACCGACACCGCCGCGACGACGAGGAACAGCACGAGGAACGTGGTGATGACGCTGCCCGAGGGCAGGGTCGGGCCGCGACGGGCGGGCGCGGCCGGCGCCGGGGCGGCCGGGGCGGGGGCGGTCTCAACGGTCACTGCGGGCGTTCCTCCCCCGGAGGCGGGCGGCCAGGCGCAGTTGCAGCGCCCGGTCCAGTGCGATGGCGGCGAGGATCAGCGCGCCGACGGCGGCGTCCCGCCAGAACGGGTCCAGCCCCAGCTGGGGCAGCGCGGTGCCGATCGTGGTGAGCAGCAGCGCGCCGAGCGCGGCGCCGTAGACCGAGCCGCTGCCGCCGAAGATGGCGACCCCGCCGACGACCGCGGCGGCCACGACGAACAGCTCCTGGCCGGTGCCGGCGGTGGTGTCCAGCGTCTGGAAGCGGGCGGCGTAGAGGACGCCGGCCAGCCCGGCGAGGGCCCCGTTGACGACGAAGGCGGTGAGCACCCGCCGGCCGACCGGGATGCCCGACAGCCGCGCGGCCTCCGGCGCCGAGCCGATGCCGTAGAGCTCGCGGCCGCTGCGGAAGGTGCGCAGGTAGTAGCCGACGACCAGCACGACGACGACGGCGACGAGGAACAGCACCGGGACGCCGAGCAGCCGCGCGGTGCCGAGGGACTTGAAGCCGCTCGGCAGGTCGGCGGCGTTGATCTGCAGCCGGTCGGCGCTGGACGCCCACAGCGAGTCGAGCCCGCGGAAGGCGTAGAGCGTGCCGAGGGTGACCACCAGCGAGGGCACCCCGGCGACGGCGACGATCGCGCCGTTGAGCAGGCCGCACACCGCGCCGACGGCCATGCCGGCGAGCACGACCACCACGAGCGGCAGGTCGGGTGCGACCACCAGCAGCGTGCCGGTGGCGTACGCCGACAGGCCCAGCACCGACCCGACCGACAGGTCGACGTTGCGGGTGACGATCACCATCGTCTGGCCGGCCGCCAGCACGGTGAGGATCGCCGCCGACAGCAGCAGGTCGCGGACGTTCTGTCCCGACAGGAACCGCGGGTTGGCGATGACGGTGACGACCACGAGCAGGACGAGCGCGGCCAGGATGCCGAGCTCGCGGGCGAGGACCAGGCGCTGCACCAGCGCGGCGCCGCGGCGGCCGGCGCGCTCGGGGGCGGCCAGCTCCTCCGGCAGCGGCGCGGGCGTCTTCGTGAGGGGCGCGCTCACCGGGACACCCCGGCGGCGGCCTGCCCGGTCGCGGCCAGCATGACGCTGTCCTCGTCGGCGCGGGCACGGGGGATGTCGTCGACGAGGCGGCCCTCGGAGACGACGAGGACACGGTCGGCCATGCCGAGGACCTCCGGCAGCTCGCTGGACACCATGACGACGGCGAGGCCCTCGGCCGCCAGCTGCGACAGCAGCCGGTGCACCTCGGACTTGGTGCCGACGTCGATGCCGCGGGTGGGCTCGTCGACGATCAGCACCGTCGGCTCGGTCGACAGCCACTTGGCCAGGACGACCTTCTGCTGGTTGCCGCCCGAGAGCGTGGACACCGGGTCGGAGAGCCGCCCGGCCTTGACCTGCAGCCGCTTCGACCACTCGGCGGCCTGCGCCCGCTCCGCGCGGGAGCTGAGCAGCCCGCCCCGGGCGAGCTTCCAGCGCCGGGTGAGCGTGGCGTTCCGCTCGACCGACAGCTCCATGACCAGCCCCTGCTGGCGGCGGTCCTCGGGGACGAGCGCGATGCCGGCGGCCATGGCCGCGGCCGGGTCACCCTTCCTCAGCGCCTTCCCGGACACGCGGACGGAGCCGGCGTCGTAGGGGTCGATGCCGAACACCGCGCGGACGATCTCGCTGCGCCCGGCACCGACCAGCCCGGCCAGCGCGACGATCTCGCCGGCCCGCACGTCGAAGGAGACGTCGGAGAAGACGCCGCGGCGGGTCAGCCCGCGCACCTCGAGCACGACCTCGCCGGGCTCGACGTCGGTCTTGGGGAACAGCGAGGAGACCTCGCGGCCGACCATCCGGCGGACCACCTGGTCGACGGTCAGGTCGCGGGCGAGGTCGGTGGAGACCCACTGCCCGTCGCGCATGACGGTGATCCGGTCGCAGAGGTCGAACACCTCGTCGAACCGGTGGGAGATGAACAGCACCGCGGCACCGGAGGCACGCAGCGACCGGGCGACGGCGAACAGCCGCTCCACCTCGACGCCGGACAGCGCCGCGGTCGGCTCGTCCATGACCAGCACCCGCGCGTCGAACGACAGCGCCTTGGCGATCTCGACCATCTGCTGGTCGGCGATCGACAGGCCGCGCGCCGGGCGGTCGGGGTCGAGCGCGACGCCGAGCCGGTCGAACAGGGCCCGGCAGCGCTCGACGAGGCCGCGCCGGTCGATGCGGCGGCCCGGGAGCAGCGGCTGGCGGCCCATGAAGATGTTCTCCGCGACCGACAGGTCGGGGAACAGCGTGGGCTCCTGGTAGATGACGGCGATGCCGGCGGCCCGCGCCGCGGCGGGGTCGGCCAGCGTCACCGGCTGCCCGTCGAGCAGGACGTGGCCGGTGTCGGGGCCGTGCACGCCGGCGAGGATCTTCACCAGGGTCGACTTGCCGGCGCCGTTCTCGCCGACCAGCGCGTGGGCCTCCCCCGCGCGCAGCTCGAGCTGCGCGCCGCGCAGCGCGGCGACCGCGCCGAAGCTCTTGCCGACGTCCTCCAGGGCGAGCACGACCTGCCCTGTCGCCGGCGGCGCCGCTGGCGCCGGGGCGTGGTCCACGACGACCACCTCCGTTGTGAAACGATTCAGACGGGCTGTGGCGCAGACCATAGGGCGACGTTCCGAGACGTGTCAACGACCGGATCCACGTCCCGCACTGGTCGTTGACACGTTTCAGTCCAGGGGCGACCATCGGTCCCGCGACGGTGTCCCCCGTCACCACCCCGCCCCTGCCGAGGAGGACGCCGTGCCCGCGAGCATCCGCGACGTCGCCGAGCACGCCGGCGTCTCGGTCGGGACGGTGAGCAACGTCCTCAACCGCCCCGAGGTGGTCAGCGGGCCGACGCGCGAGCGGGTCCTCGACGCCATCGCCGCCCTGGGCTTCGTCCGCAACGAGTCGGCCCGCCACCTGCGCGCCGGTCACAGCCGCACGATCGGCCTGGTGGTCCTCGACATCGCCAACCCGTTCTTCACCGACGTCGCCCGCGGCGTGGACGACGTCGTGGACCCGGCCGGCCTCGCGGTGATCCTGTGCAACTCCGACGACCGCCCGGAGAAGGAGTCCGCCCACCTCGACGTGCTCGCCGAGCAGCGCGTGCAGGGCGTGCTCATCACCCCGACCGCGGAGCTGTCGCCGCACCTGGAGTCGTTGCGGCGCCGAGGGATCCCGGTCGTGCTGGTCGACCGGCGCGCGCCCGGCCCCGACCAGTGCGCCGTCGCCGTCGACGACGTCCTCGGGGGCCGGCTGGCCGCCGAGCACCTGATCGAGCGCGGGCACCGGCGGATCGCGTTCATCGGCGGCGCGTCGGGCCTGCCCCAGGTGCAGGAGCGGCACGCCGGCGTCGCCGCCGCCGTCCGGGAGGCCACCGGGGACGGCGACGCGCTGCTGGTCCTCTCCCCCGAGCACCTCACCGTCGCCGGCGGCCGCGAGGCCGCGGCCCGCATCGTCGGCCTGCCCGCCGCCCGCCGGCCCACCGCCGCGGTGTGCGCCAACGACCTGCTGGCCCTCGGCGTGCTCCAGGAGATGGTCCGCCAGGGCGTGCGGGTGCCCGAGGACTTCGCGATCGTCGGTTACGACGACATCGACTTCGCCGCGGCCGCCGCGGTGCCGCTGACCTCGGTGCGCAAGCCGCGCGCGGCGCTCGGGTCGCGCGCCGCCGAGCTGCTGCTGGACGAGGCGCGCGGCGAGGGGCACGCGCACGTGCAGGAGGTCTTCGAGCCCACGCTGGTGGTGCGCGAGTCGAGCATGGTCTTCCGGGACCGGGAGGGAGCCCAGTGAAGGTCGCGCTCTTCGCCACCTGCCTGGTGGACACGATCGTTCCGCAGGTCGCCCGGGCGACGGCGACGCTGCTGCAGCGGCTGGGCCACGAGGTGGTCGTGCCGCCGACGCAGGCCTGCTGCGGGCAGATGCACGTGAACACCGGCTACCGGCGCGAGGCGGTGCCGATCGTGGCCAACCACGTGCGCGCCTTCACCGCTGCCGAGGCGGTGGTGGCGCCGTCGGGGTCGTGCGTCGCCTCGATCCACCACCAGCAGGCGGCGGTCGCCCGCCGCGCCGGGGAGTCCGCCCTGGCCGACGAGGCCGAGGCGCTGGCCGCGCGCACGTACGAGCTGTCGCAGTTCCTCGTCGACGTCCTCGGGGTGGTCGACGTCGGCGCCTACTACCCGCACCGGGTCACCTACCACCCGACCTGCCACTCCCTGCGCCTCCTGCGGGTCGGCGACCGGCCGCTGCGGCTGCTGCGCGCCGTCCGCGGCCTCGACCTCGTCGAGCTGCCCGGCGCGGAGTCCTGCTGCGGCTTCGGCGGCACCTTCGCGGTCAAGAACGCCGACACCTCGACGGCGATGCTCACCGACAAGATGGCCGACGTGCTCTCCACGCACGCCGAGGTCTGCACCGCCGGCGACTCCTCCTGCCTGATGCACATCGGCGGCGGGCTGTCGCGGCTGCGCTCGGGGACGCGCACGGTGCACCTGGCCGAGATCCTCGCCTCGACGGAGGAGAACGTGTCCCCGACCCAGACCACCGCCCCCGCGGTCCCGGCTTGAGGGCGGCGCGAATGACCACCTCTGCCGACCCGACGCCGCTGGCTCCGGGCGCGCCCCGCTCCGGGACGACGTTCCTCGGCCTGCCGACCGCGCCCCGCGGGGTCGGCCACCTGCGCGGCACGCAGTCCTTCCCCGACGCCGCCCGCACGTCGTTGCGCGACGGGCAGCTGCGCGCCAACCTCGGCCGCGCCACGACGACGATCCGCGGCAAGCGCGCCGCCGTGGTCGCCGAGGTGCCGCACTGGGAGCAGCTGCGCCAGGCCGGGAAGGCGCTGAAGGCCGCCACCATGGCCCGCCTCGACGAGCACCTCGAGGAGCTCGAGCGGCAGGTCACCGCGCGCGGCGGCACCGTGCACTGGGCCCGCGACGCCGCCGAGGCCAACCGCATCGTCACCGAGCTGGTCCGGGCCACCGGCAGCGACGAGGTGGTCAAGGTCAAGTCGATGGCCACCCAGGAGATCGGCCTGAACGAGGCGCTCGAGGCGGCCGGCATCGAGGCGGTCGAGACCGACCTCGCCGAGCTGATCGTGCAGCTGGGCGAGGACTCCCCCAGCCACATCCTCGTGCCGGCCATCCACAAGAACCGCTCGGAGATCCGCGAGATCTTCCGGCGCACGATCCCCGGCGTCGACCCCGGCCTCACCGACGAGCCCCGGCAGCTGGCGATGGCCGCCCGCACGCACCTGCGCGAGCGGTTCCTGCGCGCCCGGGTCGCCGTCAGCGGGGCCAACTTCGCCGTCGCCGAGACCGGCACGCTGGCGGTGGTCGAGAGCGAGGGCAACGGCCGGATGTGCCTGACGCTGCCGCAGACGCTCGTCACCGTCATGGGCATCGAGAAGGTCGTGCCGCGCTGGGAGGACCTCGGCGTCTTCCTGCAGCTGCTCCCCCGCTCCTCCACCGGCGAGCGGATGAACCCCTACACGTCGCTGTGGGCCGGCGTCACCCCCGGCGACGGGCCGCAGGACTTCCACCTGGTGCTGCTCGACAACGGGCGGACGGCGGTGCTCGCCGACGAGGTGGGACGCGAGGCGCTGCACTGCATCCGGTGCTCGGCCTGCCTCAACGTGTGCCCGGTGTACGAGCGCGCCGGCGGGCACGCCTACGGCTCGGTGTACCCCGGCCCGATCGGCGCGGTGCTGTCCCCGCAGCTCACCGGCGTCGAGGACAACGCGTCGCTGCCGTACGCGTCGTCGCTGTGCGGCGCCTGCTACGACGTCTGCCCGGTGGCCATCGACATCCCCTCGATCCTCGTGCACCTGCGCGCCGAGCACGTGGAGGCGCAGCCGCGGCCCACCGCCGAGGCGGTCGCCTTCCGCGGGCTGTCCCGGGTGATGAGCAACCCGCGGCTCTGGCACCTCGCCCAGCGCGCCGCCGGGCTCGGCCGCTTCCTCGCCCGCGGGAGGCCGACGCTGCCGGCCGCGCTGCCGCCGCCGGCCAGCGCCTGGACCCGCACCCGTGACCTGCCCACCCCGCCCGGGAGGTCGTTCGTGCAGCAGTGGACGGAGGAGCACCGCAGGTGAGCGAGCCCGCGAGCTCACCGGTGGACGGGGCAGTGCCGCGAACGCGGCCGACGAGCGCCGGCGAGGAGGTCACGTGAGCGCCCGCGAGGAGGTGCTCGGCCGCATCCGCACGGCGCTCGGCGAGCACCGTCCGGTCGTCGACGTCCCGCCGGTGCCGGCACCCCGGTCGCTGGCTCCTGCCGAGCTGCTCGACCTGCTCGCCGAGCGCGTCGAGGACTACCGCGCCACGGTGCTGCGCTGCGCGCCCGACGAGGTCCCCGCGACCGTCGTCCGCGGCCTGGACCTGGCGCTCGGCGGCGGCTGGGCGCCCGCCGACGTCGTCGTCGCGCCCGGCGTGCCGGCGGCCTGGCGGCCGTCCGGGTCTCCGGAGGACGACGGCCGGCCCGCCGTGCGGCTGGCCGCCTTCGCCGCGACGCTGACCGGCGTGGCGGCGGCGGTGGCCGAGACCGGCACCCTCGTCCTCGACGGCTCGCCGCTGTCGGGCCGCCGGGCGCTGTCGCTGCTGCCCGACGTGCTGGTGTGCGTCGTCGAGGCCGCCCAGGTGGTCCCCGACGTGCCCGACGCGCTGGGCCGGCTCGACCCGGTCGCCCCGCTGACGATGGTCAGCGGCCCCTCGGCGACGTCGGACATCGAGCTGCAGCGCGTCGAGGGCGTGCACGGCCCCCGGACGCTGGTCGTCGTCCTCGCCGGCTGAGCGCCCGCCGTCGGTCTGCCGTCGTCTCGCGCAGCCGGAGGCAGCCGCACGTCGGCACCCGGCGGCTCAGAGGGGCTCGGGGTACTGCGCGACCACCGCGGGCATGTCAAGCACACGGACGGTGGCGATGAGCAGGTCGACCGAGTCCTCCGGCAGCCAGCCGGGCTCGGCGAACACCAGCACGCCGTCGCGGTAGACCATCAGCGTGGGCGCCGAGCGCACCCCGAGCTCCGCGGCCAGCGCCACCTCCGCGTCGGCGTCGACCGCGGCGAAGGTCACGTCCGGGTGCCGCGCGGCGACGGCGTCGAGGACCGCGCTGAACGCGCGGCTCGAGCCCGACCGCGACGAGCGGACGTCGACCAGCACGATCCCCTGGGCCGACACCGTCGACGCGAACCCGGCTGCGGTGAGCGTCCTCATGCGCACCTCCCGTCCGCCGACCAGTGTGACGCGGACGACGACGCACCGTGGGCCCGCAGCGGTCCGGTCCGTCGGGCGAGGGGCGCCCGGCCCCCGCTGCGCCGCCGACCTGCAGGTCGGCGGGTGAGGGCTGCCGTACGCTCCGTACCCGGCGCCCGGAGCGAGGGGGCCGGGACGGAGCCGGAGTGAGTGGACCCAGGGAGGACGGGGCCGTCGACGTCGAGCGCGACCGCTACCGCTACCTCGCCGAGGTCACCGAGTCCCTGACGCAGAGCCTGGACACCGGTACCGCCGCCGACCAGCTCGCCCGCCTGGTGGTCCCGCGCCTGGCCGACTGGGCGACCGTCACCGTCCTCGCCGGGGACGGCGCACCGGGCAGCTCCGCCCGCGCCCACCGCGACCCCGAGCGCCTCGTCGACGTCGACACCTACCTGGCCGGCCGGATCACCGCACCGCGCGACACCGAGGCCGTCGCGATGGTCATGCACTCCGGCGAGCCGGTGCACCTGCGCGGCATCGAGCCCGACCTCGGGCCGGAGTCGCTGCCCGAGGGCCCGGTGCGCGCTGCCTGGGAGCGGCTGGACCCCCGGTCGAGCCTGTTCGTGCCGCTCCAGGCCCGCGGCACGGCCTTCGGCGTGCTGTCGCTGGTGCGCTGCGGCGACCGGCCGCCGGCCGGGCCCGACGACGTCGCCCTCGCCGTCGAGGTCGCCCGCCGCGGCGCGCTGGCACTGGACAACGCCCGGCTCTACGGCCGGCAGCTGCGCGTCGCCGAGACGCTGCAGCACAGCCTGCTCACCCCGCCGTCGCAGCCCCCGGGCCTCCAGGTCGCCGTCCGCTACCGGCCCGCCGTCTCGCAGGACCTCGTCGGCGGCGACTGGTACGACGCCTTCGACCGGCCCGACGGCGCGACCGTGCTGGTCATCGGCGACGTCGCCGGGCACGGGGTCGAGGCCGCCGCGGCGATGGCGCAGCTGCGCAGCGCCGTCCGGACGCTGGCCTACGACTCCCCCGACGGCCCGGCGGGAACGCTGGACCGGGTCGACCGCGTGCTCGCCGGCCTGCACGTGGGCACGCTGGCGACGGCGCTGGTGGGGCACCTGCTGCCCCGGGCCGACGGCGCGCCGGGCTCCCTGCTGCGCTGGTCGTCGGCCGGCCACCTGCCGCCCCTGGTGCTCGGCACCGACGACCGGGTGCGGCTGCTGGAGACCCCGCCCGAGCGGCTGCTGGGCGCCGACGAGCTCGCGGTGCGCAGCGACCACGAGACGGTCCTCTGCCCGGGCGAGACGCTGGTGCTGGTCACCGACGGGCTGGTCGAGGTCGGCCGGCGGGGCATCGACGAGGGGCTGGCGGCGGCCGCGGACGCGCTGTCCGGGCTCGCCGCGCTGTCCCCCGACGCGCTGTGCGACCGGCTCCTCACCCGGGTGCTCCCCGAGCGCACCGACGACGACGTCGCCGTCCTCGCCGTCCGCGTCCTCGGCGCCTGACACCTCCTCCACGCCGCGGGCCGACCACGCGCCCTCAGCCCCAGGCGGCCCGGACCTCCTCGGCCACCCGCTCGCCCTGGGCGCGGCCGGCGCGGGCGCAGGGCTCGCGGGTGGCGGGGTCGAGCGGGTTGGTGCCGAAGGCCCGCACCGCGGTCTCGTCGGCGAGCACCAGGTGCGCCTCGCCCGCGCCGCGCAGGGTGGCCATCTCGTCGTCCAGCGAGGGCCCGAGCGGGCTGCCGGCGGTCCCGGCCATCGGCGCGACGACGAGCACCGTGTCGCAGCCGGCGGCGAGGTCGGCGTTGGTGACCGAGCGCATGCCGCCGTCCATGAACCGGCGCCCGCCGATGGTGATCGGCGGGTAGACGCCGGGCACCGCGCACGACGCGGCGACGGCCTCGAGCAGCGGGAAGCCGGTGTCACGGTCGACGGCGAGGAACTCCCCGTCGGCGGTGTCGACGACGGTGACCACGAGCCGCCGGCCGGGCCACTCCGGCGTCCCGATGCGCGCGCCGATGACCCCGAGCCGCTCCGACTCCGGCATCGTCCGCCCCCGCAGCGCGAGCGCGCCGATCCGGGCGCGCGCCTCCTGCTGCCCCGTCGCGCCGGCCAGCGCCGCGGCGAAGGAGGCGAAGAACGCGGCGCCGTCGAACGGCACGGCCCGCTCGGTGGGCGGCACCGGGCCGAGCTGCGCGGCGTAGAGCTCCTCGAGGTCGGCGCCGGTGCGCAGGAGCGTGCCCACGATCGAGCCGGCCGAGGTGCCCACCACCAGGTCGGCGTCGCGGACGTGCACGCCGGAGGCGGCCAGCCCGGAGAGCAGGCCGATCTCCCACGCGATCCCGGCGATGCCACCGCCCCCCAGGACGAGTGCCCTGCTGCGGCCGGGGGAGCTCACCTCAGGACCCCGGGACGCCGGCGCCGGCGGCCGGCGCGGGCGCGGTGACGTGGCCGGACCCGTCGGAGGCGGGGAACGGGACGACGTCGGCGCCGTCCTCGTGCCGGACGGGCAGCAGGTCGCTGGACATGGACGTCAGTCTGCGGTCCCAGCCCCGGCCGCGCCGCAGGTGGCCCGGATCGGGGCCGGGCCGGCCCGATGGCGGGGGCCTCGGCCGTGCCGGGGCGCCGACCAGCACGATCGAGCCTCCCCCTCCCGAGGACCGGTGCGGCGTGGGGCCGTGACGGTGTTCCCACCCCGGTCTCGTCGGGTGTGCACCGCGTGCGGGGCCCTAGGGTCGACGCCGTGGAGCGGGGAACGCGGCAGTCCTCCCGGCCGGGGACGGAGGAGACGTGACGGGCATGCCAGCGGGGCTGGCCGACGAGGCGACCGCGGCGCTCGGGGAGGACGAGGCCGACGCCTTCCTCGCGCGGGCCGGCCTGGTCCTGCCCGACGTCGTCGCGGCCCTGGAGCGCCTCTACGGCGACCGGGCCGGCGACCTGCTCGGCAGGGCGCTGCGCACCGCCCTGCAGGCCGCCGCCGAGCGGCCCGCGGCCCTGCGCCGGCTCGACCGCCGCCGCGAGATCGACCCCGCCTGGTTCCAGTCGCCGCGGGTGCAGGGCTACGTCTGCTACGTCGACCGCTTCTGCGGCACCCTGCGTGAGCTGCCCGCCAAGCTCGACCACCTCGAGGCGCTGGGCACCACCTACCTGCACCTCATGCCGCTGCTGCGCCCGCGGGAGGGCGAGAACGACGGCGGCTACGCGGTGGCCGACTACCGCGCCGTCGACCCGCGGCTGGGCACGATGGCCGACCTCGAGGCGGTGGCCGGCGCGCTGCACGAGCGCGGCATGAGCCTGTGCATCGACCTGGTCCTCAACCACACCGCCCGGGAGCACCGGTGGGCGCGCGGCTGGCTGGCCGGCGACCCGGCGTACGCCGGCTTCTACACGGCGTTCCCCGACCGGCGGCTGCCCGACGCCTACGACGCCACCATCCCCGAGGTCTTCCCCGACCGGGCGCCGGGCTCGTTCAGCTGGGTGCCCGAGGCGCTCGGCGGTGCCGGCGGCTGGGTGTGGACGACGTTCTGGCCCTACCAGTGGGACCTCGACTACACCAACCCCGAGGTGACGCTGGCGGTGCTCGGCGAGATCACCTGGCTGGCCAACCGCGGCGTCGACGTCTTCCGCATGGACGCCGTCCCGTTCCTGTGGAAGCGGATCGGCACCAACGGCCAGAACCTGCCCGAGGCGCACGTCCTGCTGCAGCTGCTGCACGCGCTGACCCGGCTGGCCGCCCCCGGGGTGGTGTTCAAGGCCGAGGCGATCGTCGCCCCCGACGACCTCGTGCAGTACCTCGGCGCCCACGAGCGGTACCGGCCCGAGTGCGAGCTGGCCTACCACAACCAGCTCATGGTGCTGCTGTGGAGCAGCCTGGCGACCGGCGACGCCCGGCTGGCCCGCCAGGCGCTCGGCCGCATGCGGCCGATCCCGCCGACGACGACCTGGTGCACCTACGTGCGCGGGCACGACGACATCGGCTGGGCGGTCACCGACACCGACGCCGGAGCCCTCGGCCTCGACGGCGCCGCCCACCGCCGGTTCCTCAACGACTTCTACTCCGGCCGCTTCCCCGGCTCGTTCGCCCGCGGCGCGCTGTTCCAGGAGAACGAGGCCACCGGCGACGCGCGGATCTCGGGGACGACGGCGTCGCTGTGCGGCATCGAGGACGCCCTCGACCGCGGCGACGACGCCGCGCTGGAGGCGGCCCTGCGCCGGCTGGGGCTGCTGTACGCGGTCGCCTACGGCTTCGGCGGGATCCCGCTGCTGTACTCCGGCGACGAGCTGGCGCAGCGCAACGACACCGGCTACCTCGCCGACCCCGCGCTCGAACCCGACAACCGCTGGATGCACCGCCCGCCGCTGGACTGGGCCGCCGCCGCCCGCGCCGGCGACCCGCGGAGCCTCGAGGGCCGGGTGACGGCGCTGCTGCGCGGGCTGGCCGAGGCGCGGCGGGGGCAGCCCGCCCTCGCCGGCGGCACGGAGTCCGAGGTGGTGGACGCCGGCAGCGACGCCGTCCTGGTGTGGCGCCGCCGGCACCCGCGCAGCGGCACCCTCGTCGGGCTGGCCAACGTGAGCGCACGGCCGCAGACCGTGGACGCCGACACCGTCACCGGCTTCGGCACGTACCCCTGCGTCGCCGGCAGCGACGGCCCCCTGCCGGTCGAGGACGGCCGGCTCGTCGTCCCCGGGCTCGGCTGGGCCTGGTACGCCCAACCCTGACCCACTGCACAGGAGGACACGTGGCACGGATGGACCTGCGGGTGCGGGTGCTCGGCCGGCTGCTGCGCCCCGCGTCGATCGCGTCGATGGACGACGAGCGGCTCCGGAAGGCGCAGTCGCGGTCGGTCCCGCACAACCCCGTGACCGACCTGCTGCTCGGCGGCGTGGCCCGCGGCGTGCGGCTCACCGACGGCACGGCCCGCGGCGAGACCGGCGACGTCCCCGTGCGCACCTACCGGCCGGAGGGCGCGACCGGGCCGCCGCCGCTGGTCGTCAACTTCCACGGCGGCGGGTGGACGCTGGGGAACCTCGACTCGGCCGACTGGCTGTGCAGCAGCGTGGCGGCCACGGTCGGCGCCGTCGTCGTCTCGGTCGACTACCGGCTGGCGCCGGGTCACCGCTGGCCGGCCGCGGCGGAGGACTGCTACGCCGCGACGGTCGACGTCGTGGCGCGGGCGGAGGAGTTCGGCGCCGACGGGAGCCGGGTCGCGGTGATGGGCGACAGCGCCGGGGGCAACCTGGCCGCCGTCGTGTGCCTGCTGGCCCGTGAGCGCTCCGGCCCCCGGATCGCGCACCAGGGGCTGGTGTACCCGTCGGTGGACCTCACCATGAGCAGCCCCTCGATCGACGAGAACGCCGCGGCGCCGATCCTGACCAAGGCCGACTGCCTCGCCTTCCGCGACCACTACCTCGGCGGCCAGGACCCGCACCACCCGCACGCGTCACCGCTGTTCGCCGCTGACCACTCCGGCCTGCCGCCGGCGTTGGTGCAGGTGGCCGAGCACGACCCGATCCGCGACGACGGCGTGCGCTACGCCGGTGTGCTGCGCGACGCCGGCGTGCCGGTGCGTTCCACCGAGTACGTCGGCATGCCGCACGGGTTCCTCGCCTTCCCGCGGCTGTGCCGCTCGGCGCCGCAGGCCCTGGCCGAGCTCTGCGCGGAGCAGTCGGCAGCGTTCGCGTCCTGAGACGCGCGGCTCACCCCGACGGGTCATCTCCCCGGCGGCGCCGGGCGCCGATCAGGAGGAGGACACCCCGTCGGCGAGAGGAGCACGCCATGCCCCGGACCACGTCCCGGCACCTCGGTGTGCTCCTGGTCGTCGTCTGCACGACCGGGACGCTCGCCACCGCGCTGCTGCCCGCTGCCGCCGCGGTGCTCGTCTCCGACCTCACCCAGGCGCTGGCCGCCGCCTCCGCGGCCGCGGCCACCGCCCGGCACGCCACCTGGTCCACCGGCCTGCGGCTGCGGGCGGCCTGGGTCCTGCTGTCGGCGGCCTGCGCGTGCTGGTTCGCCGGCCAGACGTACTGGGCCGTCCTGTCGGCGCGGGGCGAGGAGCCCTTCCCGTCCCTGGCCGACCTCGGTTTCCTCGGCTTCGCGGTGCTCTCGGTGCTGGCCCTGCTCGTGCACCCGGCCGGCGGCGGGCGCACCGGCCTCTGGCAGCGCTGCCTCGACGCGGTGATGACCGCGGGCGCCGTCGGCCTGGTGAGCTGGCAGACGGCGCTGGGCGCGGTCCTGCGGGAGGACGCCGGGCACGACGTCGCCGTCCGGCTGCTGCTCGCCGCCTACCCGGTCAGCGACGTCGCCCTGGTCGTGCTCGCCGTCCTGCTGGTCACCCGCACGCCCGGCGACCGGCGGCCGCTGAACCTCGTCGCCGCCGGCGTCACCGCGATGGCGGTCGCCGACAGCGCGTTCACCTACCTCTCGGCCACCAGCGCCTACGACGGCGGCACCGCCGACGCCGGCTGGACGCTCGCCTTCGTGCTGCTCGCCGTCGCCGGGCTGTGCCGTCCCGCCGCCCCGGCCGCCGCCGCTCCCGACCGGACCGGCCGCCGGACCAGCGCCGCGGCGTCGCTGCTGCCCTACGTGCCGGTCTCCCTCGCGCTCGGTGTCGCGCTCGCGCGCACCCTCACCGGCACCACCCTCGGCCGCGGCGAGGAGGTCGCGGTCGCGGTCGTCATCGCCGCGCTGCTCGCCCGCCAGTACGGGACGGTGCGGGAGAACGTGCGGCTCGCCGACGACCTCGCCGCCCGCGAGGCGCAGCTGCGGCACCTGGCCTTCTCCGATCCGCTCACGGGCCTGGCCAACCGGTCGCTGTTCCTGGACCGGCTCGAGCACGCCCTCGTGCTGCACGCCCGGGACATGCGACCGGTGGCCGTCGTCTTCCTCGACCTCGACGACTTCAAGTCGGTCAACGACACCCTCGGCCACGCTGCGGGCGACGAGCTGCTGCTGCGGGTCGCCGAGAGGCTGACCGGCGCGCTGCGCGGCGGCGACACGGTCGCCCGGCTCGGTGGCGACGAGTTCGCCGCGCTGCTCGAGGACGGCGGGGACCCGATCGGGGCCGCCGCCCGCGTCACCGCCGCGATGGACGTGCCGTTCAGCGTGGCCGGCCGCAGCCGCGCGGTGGGCGCGAGCACCGGCGTGGTCGCACTCGCCGCCGGCGACGCCGCGGTGGGCGCCGACGAGCTCATGGCCCGCGCCGACGCCGCGATGTACTCGGCCAAGCGCGCCGGCAAGGGCCGCGTCGTGCACCACGGCGCCCCCGCCTGACGTCCGCCCGTCCGCCCCCGCCGCACGGACAGCGGGCGCCGACCCCGGACGGGTGACAGGCTGGACCGGTGACCGACGTCGTACGCCGGGACGGGCGTCGCACCCCCGCCGTCCGCAGCTACCAGGGGCACGGGATCCACGCGGCCCCGGGCGTCCACGAGTACGCCGCCGCCCTGGCCCGGTCGCTGCTCCCCGACGGCGGCCGGGTGCTCGAGGTCGGCTCCGGCTGCGGTGCGCTGGCGCTGCGGATGCGCGACGCCGGCATCGACGTCGTCCCCACCGACCTCGACCCGCCGCACGACTGGATCGCCCGCCTCGACCTCGACGACCCCGAGTGGACCGACGACACCCGCGGCCCGTTCGACCTGGTGGTCTGCGTGGAGACGCTCGAGCACGTGGAGAACCCGCGGCAGGTGCTGCGCTCCGTCCGCGGGCTGCTGCGCCCGGGCGGCCGGCTGCTGGTGAGCACGCCCAACGTCACGCACCCGCACTCGCGGCTGCTCACGCTGCTGCGCGGCGCGCCGTACGTCTTCGGCCCTCGGCTCTACCACTCCCCCGGGCACATCACGCTGCTGCCGGACTGGATGCTCACCGAGCACGTGCGCCTGGCCGGCTTCGACGACGTCGAGGTCACCACGGCCGGGGACACGTTCTACCGCGGGCCGATGCGCGTGGCCTATCGGGCGGAGATGGCCGCGCTGTGGCTGCTCGGCATCCGCCAGCGCGCCACCTCCGGCGACGGCGTCTGCACCTTCCTCACCGCCACCGCCGTCTGAGGCGCCCGACGGTGTGCGCCGGGGCCGCGTTCCAGCGGAGGGAACCCGGCGCCGGCGCACACCGTTACGGCGGCGGTCAGATGGGGAACTCGACGCCCTGCGCGAGCGGCAGCTCCCCGGAGAAGTTGATCGTGTTGGTCGCGCGGCGCATGTAGCCCTTCCACGCGTCGGACCCGGACTCCCGGCCGCCGCCGGTGTGCTTCTCACCGCCGAACGCGCCGCCGATCTCGGCACCCGAGGTGCCGATGTTGACGTTGGCGATGCCGCAGTCGGAGCCGTCGGCGGCGAGGAACCGCTCGGCCTCGGCCTGGTCGGAGGTGAAGATGCTCGACGACAGCCCCTGGGGGACGTCGTTGTTGAGGGCCACCGCCTCCTCCAGCGTCCGGTAGGGCAGCACGTAGAGGATCGGCGCGAAGGTCTCCTGCCGGACGATGTCGGTCTGCCCGGGCATCCGGACCAGCGCCGGCTCGGCGTACCAGGCGTCCGGCGCCTCGTCGGCCAGCCGCCGCCCGCCGCCGACGAGCACCTCCCCGCCCTGCTGGCGCGCCGCCTCGAGCGCGTCCTGCATCGCCTTGTACGCGGCGTCGTGGACCAGCGGTCCGACCAGCGTGCCGGCCTGCAGCGGCGAGCCGATGGGCAGCCGGCGGTAGGCGGCGGTGACCCGCTCGGTCAGGGCGTCGACGACGTCGACGTGCGCGATCAGCCGGCGCATCGTGGTGCAGCGCTGCCCGGCGGTGCCGGCGGCGGAGAAGACGATGCCGCGGGTGGCCAGGTCGAGGTCGGCCGACGGCGTGACGATCGCGGCGTTGTTGCCGCCGAGCTCGAGCAGCGACCGGCCGAAGCGGTCGGCGACCCGCGGCCCGACCAGCCGGCCCATGCGGGTGGAGCCGGTCGCGCTGAGCAGGGCCACGCCGGGCGAGGCGACCAGCGCCTCGCCGACGTCGGCGCCGCCGAGCACCACCTGGCTGAGCCCCGCGGGCGCGCCGGTCTCGGCGATGGCCCGGTCCAGCAGCGCGGCGGACGCGAGCGCCGACAGCGGCGCGAGCTCCGAGGGCTTCCACACGACCGGGTCGCCGCACACCAGCGCTATCGCGGTGTTCCACGACCACACCGCGACCGGGAAGTTGAAGGCGCTGATGACACCGACGACGCCGAGCGGGTGCCAGGTCTCCATCAGCCGGTGGCCGGGGCGCTCGGAGCTGATCGTCCGGCCGTAGAGCTGCCGCGAGAGCCCGACGGCGAACTCGCAGATGTCGATCATCTCCTGGACCTCACCGGCCGCCTCGGAGGTGATCTTGCCGACCTCGATGCTGACCAGGGTGGCGAGGTCGGCCTTGTGCTCGCGCAGCAGCTCGCCGAGGCGGCGCACCAGCGCGCCGCGCACCGGCGCGGGGACCGTGCGCCAGGTCCGGAACGCCTCCCCGGCCCGCGCGACGGCGGCCTCGACGTCGGCCGCGGTGTCCCGCCGGACGGAGGCGACCCGCCGGCCGTTCACCGGCGAGACGACGGCGTCGTCGCCCGCGACGGCGTCGAGGTCGACGCCGCAGCGGGTCGCGGCCTCCGCCGCCAGGCGGGCGAGGTCCTCGGCGGTGGGCAGGGTGGTCACAGACGGACTCCTCGGGAGTGACGGTGGGCGGCCCCTGTGCAGGGACCCGCCGCGAGCGTGCGAGCGATGGGGGGCACAGGGGTCCTTACACGACGTTGAGCTCGGGGCGTACTCCCGCACCCGAGAACCTACGGACGTCGAAGACGGACACGTCGACGAACGGCTCCACCCCGAGGACCAGGTCGCGCACGACCTCGCCGACGGCCGGGCCCATGAGGAACCCGTGGCCGGAGAAGCCGGTGGCGTAGAGGAAGCCCTCGACGCCGGCGGCGCGGCCGATGAGCGCGTTGTGGTCGGGCGTCATCTCGTAGAGGCCGGCCCACCCGCCGGCCACGCCGACTCCGGCCAGCGCGGGGGCGCGCCGCTCGATCGCCGCGGCCAGCCGGGGCAGCCACGCGTCGGATCGGGTGAGCCGGAAGCCGGGCGTCTCGTCGGGGTCGGACATGCCCATGAGCAGGCCCCGCCCCTCGCGGTGGAAGTAGAACGAGGTGTCGAAGTCGATGGTGAACGGCGTGTGCGGGTCCAGGCCCGGGACCGGCTCGGTGACCAGCACCTGGCGGCGCAGCGGGCTGACCGGCAGGTCCACCCCCGCCCAGGCGCCGACCTCCGCTGACCAGGCGCCCGCGGCGCAGACCACCGTGTCGGTGCGGATCGTCCCGGCCGCGGTGTGCACCGCGGTGACCCGCCCACCGTCGACGTCGATGCCCGTGGCCGCGCACTGCGGCAGGAGCGTGGCCCCGGCCCGCCGGGCGGCCGACGCGTAGCCCAGCACCACCGACTCCGGCGTGCAGTGCCCGTCGGTCGGCGAGAACGCGGCGGCGAGCAGTCCCTCGGGGTCGGCCAGCGGGGACAGCCGGGTCGCCTCGGCGACGTCGAGCATCCGGCTGGGCACGCCGAGGGAGTTCTGCACCGCGACGGCGGCCTCGAAGTCGGCCACCGCCTGCGGTGTCGACAGCAGGAACAGGTAGCCGACCGGCGCGAAGTCGATCTCCTGCCCGAAGCGGGCCGGGAAGTCGCGGAAGGTCTCCAGGCTGCGCGCGCCCAGGGCGACGTTCACCGGGTCGGAGAACATCGCCCGCACCCCGCCGGCCGCCTTGCAGGTCGAGCCGGCGCCGAGCGCGTCCCGGTCGAGCAGGACGACGTCGGGCACGCCGGCGCGCGCCAGCTCGTACGCGGTGGCCAGCCCCACCACCCCGCCGCCGACCACCACGACGGACGCCGAGGCGGGCACCTGGCGCGACGACCGGGTCACCGGGGACCTCCTGCACGGACGGGGACGGGCCCCCATCCTGCGTCCTCCGGGGCCCCCGGCACCACGCCCCGGCGCAGCGCGCCGCGGATCAGGCCGGCTCGACGCCGAAGGTCTGCGCCAGCCGCTCGATCTTGCGGGCCCGGCCAAGCCGCGGCTTGTCGCTGCCGTCGCGGATGACCTGGCCGCGGGCCTCGAAGTCGGCGAGGAAGGACCGCGCCCACGCGACGTCGGACGGCGCGGGGCTGATGACCTCGTTGATGACCGGCGCCTGGTCGGGGTCGAGGCAGAGCTTGCCGGTGAGCCCGAGGGAGACGGTGACCGCCGACTGCTCGCGCAGCACCGGGTGGCTGGTGCTCACCGTCGGGCCGTCGATCGGGCCGGGCAGGCCGCCGATCCGGCTGGCCACGACCAGGCGCGAGCGCGGGTAGGCCATGGCCAGGTCGTCGGCACTGGTGCCGGTGTCCCGGCGGTAGTCGCCGCTGCCGAAGGCGAGCCGGAACGCGCCGCGCGCCCGGGCGACGTTGACCGCCTCCTCGATGCCGAGCGCGGACTCCACGAGCGCGAGCACCGGGGTGGCGCCGCCGAGCCGGTCGAAGGTCTCGGTCACGTGCTCGCCGGCCTCGGTCTTGGCCAGCATCACGCCGGCCAGCCCGGGCAGGCCCGCGAGCGCGGCGACGTCGTCCTCCCACCACGTCGTCGAGCGGTCGTTGATCCGCACCCAGGCGGGGCGGGCGGCGTCGCCGAGCCAGGCGACGACGCCGTCGCGGGCCTCGTCCTTGTGCGCCGGGTCGACGGCGTCCTCGATGTCGAGGACCACCTGGTCGGCGCGCGAGGCGTACCGCTCGTCGAACAGATCCGGGCGCGCGCCGTTCACCAGCAGCCAGGAGCGCGCGTCGGCCGGCCCGACCCTCCGTCGTGTCGTCATGACGTCATCCTCGCCCGCGTCCGGCCGCGCCCCGCGGTGCGACTCCCGGCCAGCGGCACGCTGTGAGCGAGGGCACGCCGACCACTTCGGGTGGTCGGCCGACCGGATCGGTCGGTCGGCCGTACCGTGGTGCCGTGGCGCGACCGTTCCGGCAGCAGATCGACGAGGGCATCCTCGACCGCGCCGCCGCCCTGTTCGCCCGCCGCGGCTTCGCCAAGACGTCGGTGCAGGACGTCGCCGACGCCGTCGGGCTGTCCAAGGCCGGGCTGCTGCACCACTACCCCAGCAAGGACGCCCTGCACGAGGCGGTGCTCGGTCAGGCGGAGACGCTCGGCAAGCGGGTCCTCGAGCAGGTCGAGCACCTCCCGCTGGGCGCGGCGCGCGACCGCCGGGCCGTCGAGGTCCTGGTCGACGTCGCCCTCGCCCACCCCGGCGTCGTCGCGCTCCTGCTGGCCCCGGCCACCCAGGGCGAGCCGGGTGCCGACGGGTCGCTGACCGAGGGGGCCGGCGCCCTGGCGCTGGCCGCCTTCGGCGTCGACCCGGAGAGCACCGACCCCGAGCGGTGCGTCCGGGTGGTCGGTGCCCTGGGCGCGCTCGCCGTCCTCACCCTCGCCGCCCGCCAGGCGGACCTGACCCTCGCGTGGCGGCCCTTCGTCGTCGGCACGTGCTTCGACGCGCTCGGCCACCGCCGTCCGCGCGCGACCCCTCCCGCCCCTCCCACTCGTGAGGCCTGATCGTCCATGGCAGTCCTGTTGTCCCGTCTCGGGACGTTCTCCGCACGGCACCGGTTCGCCGTCCTCGCCGTGTGGCTCCTCGTCCTCGTGGCCGGCGGCGCCGGCGCGGTCACGCTCTCCGGTGAGACGTCGACCAGCTTCTCCATCCCGGGGCAGGAGTCCACGACCGCGCTGGAGCGGATCGGCGAGGAGTTCGGCGACGTCGCCGGCGGGGTGAGCGCGCGGGTCGTCGTCGCCGCTCCCGAGGGCGGCACGCTGACCACCCCGGAGAACGCCGCCGCGGTGACCGGGCTGGCCGGCACCCTGGCCGAGCTCCCCGGCGTCGTCTCGGCCACCGACCCCCTGGACCCGGCCGCGCCGTCGGTCAACCGGGACCTCACCACCGGCTACAGCACCGTCACCTACGACGCCGAGGCCGGCGGGGTGACTCCCGAGCAGCAGGACGCGCTGCTGGAGGCCGTCGACGACGCCCGCGACAGCGGGCTGACCGTCGAGGTCACCGGCCAGGCGATCGAGGAGGTGCCGGCCGTCGGCGGCCCGTCGGAGGCCATCGGCGTCGTCGTCGCCCTGGTCGTCCTGGCCGTCACCTACGGCGCCCTCGTCGTGGCCGGCATGAACCTGCTGACCGCGCTCGTGGGCGTGGGCGTCGGCGTCCTCGGCATCACCATCGCCACCGGCTTCACCGACCTGTCCTCCACCACGCCGATCCTCGCCGCGATGCTCGGCCTGGCCGTCGGCATCGACTACACGCTGTTCATCGTCACGAGGCACCGGCAGGAGCTGGCGCGCGGCGCCGAGGTCCGCCGGTCGATCGGCCTGGCGGTCGGCACCGCCGGGTCGGCCGTGGTGACCGCCGGTCTCACCGTCGTCATCGCCCTGGCCGGCCTGTTCGTCGCCGGCATCCCGTTCCTGACCCAGATGGGCCTGGCCGCCGCGGCCACGATCGTCGTCGCCGTGCTGGTGGCGCTCACGCTGGTGCCGGCGGTGCTGTCGCTCCTCGGGCACCGGGTCCTCCCCCGCAGGCGCCGCGCCGCGGCCGTCGCCGCCCCGGCGGGGGCACCCGCGCCGGCGCGCGGCCGGGGCTTCCTCCCCGGCTGGGCGGCCACCGTCAGCCGGCACCGCGTGGTGTCCCTGCTGCTGGCGATCGTCGCCCTGGGCGTCGTCGCGATCCCGGTCGCCTCGATGCGGACGACGCTGATCCAGACGCCCGGCGAGGGCACCACCCAGGCCCGCGCCGACGCGCTGCTGGCCGAGGGCTTCGGCGAGGGCTTCAACGGCCCGATCACCGTGCTGTTCGAGGGCGACGGGGCCGCCGAGGCCGCCGCGCGGGCCGCGGGCACCGTGAGCGGCCTCGACGACGTCGCTCTGGTGGCGCCGCCCGTCCCGGACGCCGACGGCACCGCCGCACTGCTCAACGTGATCCCGCAGTCCGGCCCGGCCACCGAGGCCACCGAGCAGCTGGTCGCCGACCTGCGCGCGCAGCTGGGCGACCTCGACGGCGTCGAGGCCTCGGTGACCGGCCAGACGGCGGTGAGCGTCGACGTCGCGCAGAGCCTGGACGCCGCGCTGCCGGTGTACCTGCTGCTCGTCGTCGGGCTGGCGCTGGTCCTGCTGGTGCTGGTCTTCCGGTCGCTGCTGGTGCCGCTGGTCGGCGTCCTCGGCTTCCTGCTGACCATCGGCGCCTCGCTCGGCGCCACGGTGGCGGTGTTCCAGTGGGGCTGGCTGGCCGACGTGGTCAACCTCGACACGACCGGCCCGCTGCTGAGCCTCACGCCGATCCTGGTGATCGGCATCCTGTTCGGCCTGGCGATGGACTACCAGGTGTTCCTGGTGTCGCGCATGCACGAGGCGCACACCGACGGCGCCGCGCCGCTGGACGCGATCCGCACCGGGTTCCGGCAGGCCGCACCGGTCGTCGTCGCCGCCGCGCTGATCATGTTCTCGGTGTTCGCCGGGTTCGTGCCGGCCGGTGAGCCGACGATCAAGTCGATCGCCTTCGCGCTGGCGATCGGCATCCTGTTCGACGCCTTCGTCGTCCGGATGGTGCTGGTGCCCGCGGCGCTGGCGCTGCTCGGCGAGCGGGCCTGGTGGCTGCCGCGCTGGCTGCGCTGGCTCCCGGCGGTCGACGTCGAGGGCGCGGCGCTGGAGAAGGACCACGGTGCCGTCCGCGAGCCGGAGCTGGTCGGCGACCCGCGCTGACCTCCGCACCCCACCCGGCCCGCCTCCCCTCCCGGGGAGGCGGGCCGTGGTGTGTCCGGGGTCCTCAGCCGGCGGGCGTCACCAGAGCCGGCCCCTCCTGAGCTGCTCCAGGCAGGGCGTGCTCGCGTGCAGGACGTCGAAGGCGGTCGCGCCGGCCGGCACCTGCTCCGGCTCGGAGGTCCAGAGCGTGAAGCGCGCGAGCTCCCACCGCGCGGGGTCGACGGCCACGGCACGGCTGTGCCAGCCGTCGCCGGCGGGGGCGGGCGCCCGCAGCTCCTCGGCCACCGCCTCCCCCGGCGGGACGTCGTCGGGCAGCGCGACCAGCTCGCGGGTGGCGAACCCCGGGGCGCCGGCCGCCGGGCCGCGCTCGAACGCCGCACCGATCCAGTGCCGGACCGGCGGGCGGCCGAAGTCCGCGGTGATGGCGCGGAACGGGCCGTAGAGGAAGGCGTCGAGCCCGGCGGGGTCGCGCCACAGGTAGAAGGGCGCGTAGGCGTTGACCGGCGACCCGTACCTGCCCCTCCGGCGCACGGCGTAGGCCTTGAGCCCCAGGTGCGGGAAGTCGTCGGTGGCCGCGCCCCGGGTGGCGACCCGGTGCTCGATCACCCCCATGTCGTAGTCGGCCGGCAGGGTGATCTCGTACTGCACCACGTGCACGTCGTCTCCGTCCTCGGGTGGGCTCAGCGGGCCAGGGCGGCGAGCAGCGCGACGGCGCCCTCGGTCGCCTCCGCGAACGGCTCGGGGCGCCCGGCGGAGCGGGCCAGGACGTAGCCGCCCTGGACGGTCGCGACGAGGGCGGCCGCCACGGCCGCCGGGTCGACGTCGGCCCGCAGCTCCCCCGCCTGCTGCCCCTCCGCCACGACCTCGGCCAGGCGGCCGCGCAGCCAGGTGAAGGTCGTCTCCAGCGGCGCGCGCAGCTCCGGGTCGGCGACCAGGTCGGGGTCCTGGGCGTGCCGGCCGACCGGGCAGCCGCGCAGCACCTGCCGCTCGCGGCGCAGGTAGCCGGTGAGCCGGTCGAGTGCCGTTCCCCCGCCGCCCAGCAGCACCTCGGCGCCGGCGCGCTCCCGGTCGGCCGTGCGCTGCAGCGCGGTGCGCGCGAGGTCGGCCTTGCCGGTGAAGTGGTGGTACATGCTGCCCTGGCCGGCGCCGGCGCGGTCCTGGATGGCCCGGGGGCTCGTGCCGACGTAGCCCCGCTCCCACAGCAGGTCCTGCGCGGCCTCGACCAGTCGCTCCCGGGCGTTCACCCCTGCTACTGTACACACCAGTAGGTACAAAGCAGTGACAGGAGGCCCGATGCCCGCTCCCGAGGTCCTGCGGTACGTCGCGTTCAGCGACGACCCGTCCGGTGGGAACCCGGCCGGCGTCGTCCTGGACGCCACCGGCCTGACCGACGACGAGATGCTGGCCATCGCCGCCGACGTCGGGTTCTCCGAGACGGCGTTCCTCCTCCCCCGCCCCGACGGGCTGGACGCGCGCTACTTCAGCCCGCTGGCCGAGGTCAGCTTCTGCGGCCACGCGACGATCGCCACCGCCGTCGCCGCCGCCGAGCGCGGCGGCGCCGGCACCCTGCACCTGCGCACCCGGGCCGGCGACGTGCCGGTGCGCACCGAGAGGTCCGCCGACGGCGCCTGGACGGCGACCCTCACCAGCGTGCCGCCGCGCACCGTGCCGCTGGACGACGGCGACCTGCGCGACCTGCTGGCACTGCTGCGGCTGTCGGCCGACGACCTCGACCCCGCGCTGCCGCCCCGCGTCGCCTACGCGGGCGCCTGGCACCCGGTGCTGGCGCTGGCCTCCCGGGAGCGGCTCGCCGTCCTCGACTACGACGTGGCCGGCCTCGGGCGCCTGATGGCCGACCGCGACTGGACGACGGTCGCGCTCGTGTGGCGCCAGGACGCGGCCACCTTCTCCGCCCGCAACCCGTTCCCGCCCGGCGGCGTGGTGGAGGACCCGGCCACCGGTGCCGCGGCCGCCGCGCTCGGCGGCTACCTGCGCGAGGGCGGGCACGTCGCGGTGCCGGCCCGGCTCACCGTCCTGCAGGGCGCGGACATGGGCCGGCCGAGCACGCTGACGGTCTCCGTCCCGGCCGGGACCGGCGGCATCGAGGTCAGCGGCACCGCCGTCGTCATCCCGGGCTGACCACCGACCCCCCGGTGGTACGGGAGGACACCCGCTCCGGGCGGGCGGGGGCGGCCCCGCCGCCCCCGTTCTGGAGCGACGGGGCCTGACCGCCGGGGTCTCCCGGGAGACGCCGGCGGCTGCCCAGGAGTGTCGCTGCGCGTCCGGTCCCGGGCGACCGGACGCCGGCGCAGGGCACGGCTGCGCGGCACGACGACGGGCAGCTCCCCGGTGCGCACCGGGTCGTCGGCGGTGTCGGGGACCTCCCGGGTGGCGTGGGCCGACGCCCGGGCCGGCAGCTGGAACGCCTGGCCGGGGCGCAGCTCGTGGCGCTCGACGAGCACGCCCTTCGCCTGGTCGACCACCGCCCGGCTCGCCAGCGCGGCCTGCAGGCCGTGGGCCATCCCGCGGGCAGCCCGGCAGGCGTGCAGGTCGCCGACCGCGACCTCACCTCCGCGGTCAGGCCGGCCACGGTCTGCCGCAGGCGCTCCGTCGACAGGTCCCGCAGGGACGGCCGGCCCCGTCGCCTCCGGCGCTCGTCCGCGGCCCACGCGGGTCGACCGCCCACCGGGCCGCACCGCGGCCCTGCGCGTAGCGTTCCCGGCAGGCGGCCCCCACGGGCCCCGGGCGAGGACACGAGGGCCCGAGTCGAACACCCGGTTCGGACCGTGGAAGTCGGCCGATGACCGCGTCGCCGTGGGCCCACCGGGCACCGCCGGTCAGGGACACGCGGTCCGGCCTCGTGGGGCGGTGGAGCCCGGGGACGCTGGCGGAGCTGACCCTGTCCCGGCACGCGCTCGGCGTCGCCCTGCGCGGCGGCGCCCGGCCGGCCACCGCCGCCGAGGGTGCGGTGCAGCGGCTGCTGCTGGCCTTCGAGGAACTGACGTCGAACGCGCTGCGGCACGGCCGTCTCCCCGTGGAGGTCACGGTCACCCGGACGGGGCGGTCCTGGCTGCTCGAGGTCAGCGACGCCGCCGGCGACCACGCGCCGACGCCGGCGGCCGACCGCGACCCCGCCCTCGGCGGCCTGGGCCTGCCCCTCGTCGCCAGGATCTCCGCCGCCCACGGCTGGACCGTGGTCGGGGGCCGCAAGGTGGTGTGGGCCAGTCTGGACCTCACCCGCCCCGAGGCCTCGGACGCACCGCGGGACCCGCGGCCGCAGGGCAGGAGCGACCGGCGCCGGCCGGCACGCTAGCCCTGCACAGCACCGTCCAGCGCGGCGGCGAGGTCGGCCCAGAGGTCCTCGACGTGCTCGCAGCCGACGCTGAGCCGGACCAGGCCCGCCGGGACGTGCTCCTGGCCGGGGAGCTTCGCCCGCCGCTCGATGGTCGACTCGACTCCCCCGACGCTGGTCGCCGAGGCGATGACCCGGACGCCCGCGCACACGGCGTCGGCGGTGTCGGCGTCCCCGACCTCGAAGGCCAGCACGGTCCCCGGCCCGCGCATCTGCCGGGCGGCGACGGCGGAGTGCGGATCGCCGGGCAGCCCCGGGTAGCGCACCCGGCCGACCGCGGGGTGCGCCTCCAGCCGGCGGGCGAGCTCGCCGGCCGACCCCTGGGCCTGGCGCAGCCGCACGGCGAGGGTGCGGGCGCCGCGCAGGGCCAGGTAGGCCTCGAGCGCGCCGGGCGTGGCACCGGCGACCTCCCGGCGGCGGACCACCCGCTCGCGGTCCTCCTCGCGACTGCACACCACGACGCCGAGGAGCAGGTCGGAGTGCCCGCCGATGGACTTGGTCGCGCTGTGCACGACGAAGTCCGCGCCGAGGGCCAGCGGGTTCTGCAGCAGCGGGGTGGCGAAGGTGTTGTCCACCGCGACCAGCGCACCGGCTGCGGCGGCGATCCCCGCGATGTCGACGACGTCGAGCAGCGGGTTGCTCGGGGTCTCCAGCCACACCAGGTCGGCGTCGCGGACGGCGGCGGCGAGCCCGTCGGCGTCCGCCACGTCGACGGTGCGCACCGTCCAGCGGCCGCCGGCTGCCGCACCGTCCGCGAGCAGGGCCCGCAGGCCGGGATAGCTGTCCCGGGGGACGACCACGCGAGCACCGACGGGCAGCAGCTCGAGGACCGCGGCGATGGCGGCCATGCCCGAGGAGAAGCACACCGCCGGGCCGCCCTCCAGGTCGCCGATCAGCTCCTCGAGCGACTCCCACCCGGGTGTGCCGTCGTCGCGGGAGTACTCCCGTCCCCCCGTCCCGCCGCCGGCGGCCCGGAAGGTCGACGCCGGGACGATCGGGACGTTCAGCGGCTGACCCGGGCCCGCGGGACGGCCCAGCACCGCCAGCCGTGTCTCCACCCGCAGCCCCGTCGTGTCCCGCACGGCGACCCCCTCACTCCTCGATGCAGTATGTTGCACTTCGGAGAGCAGCGTACGGGAGAGGAGCGGGATGACGCAGGCCCCCGCGGTCAACGAGCTGATCGGCGCACGCGTCCGGCAGCACCGGACCGCCCGCGGCTGGACCCTCGACGAGCTGGCCGACCGCTCCGGGGTCAGCCGCCGCATGGTGATCACCATCGAGCACGGCGAGGGCAACCCGAGCATCGCCACCCTGCTGCGGATCAGCGACGCCCTCGGCGTCGGGCTGCCGGTCCTGGTCGACGTCGAGCGTCCGCGTGCGGTGACCGTGACGGCGGCCGGGCGGGCGCCGGTGCTGTGGCGGGGTCCGGGCGGCGGTCAGGCACTGCTGGTCGCCGGCACCGAGCCGCCCGACGTCGTCGAGCTGTGGGACTGGACGCTGCAGCCCGGGGAGGCGCACACCAGCGAGGCGCACAGCGCCGGCACCCGCGAGCTGCTGCTGGTCCTGGCGGGCGTCGTGGACCTCCGCGTCGGCGACCGGACCGACCGACTGCAGACCGGCGACTCGGCGGCCTTCGCCGGCGACGTCGCGCACGGCTACGCCACCCCGGCCGAGGCGGCCGCGTCCGCCCGCTTCGCGCTCACCGTGTTCCAGCCCCACGTCACCGGAGGCCGACCGTGACCGATCCCCAGGCGTGGCTCCGCGCCGCCACCGTCGACGACGCGGTGTCCGCGCTGCGACCGGACTACCGCGCGCTGCTGCTGACCGCCGACGGCCTGCGCGGCGGCGCGAGCGACGCGACCAGCGAGCGCGTCCTCACGGCCGCCGAGGCCACCGCCCGGGAGCGGCTCGGCGGCCAGCGGCCCGAGGAGCTGCCGCACCTCGCGGCGTGGCGGGAGGCCTACCGGGCCTTCGGCGCCAAGCCGCAGCGCACCCGCCCCAGCGTCGAGGCGCTCCTGCGCCGGCTGGAGCCGGACGGGCTGCCGCGCATCGACCGGATCACCGACGTCTACAACGCCGTCTCCGTCGCGCACCTGCTGCCGCTGGGCGGGGAGGACCGCTCCGCCTACGCCGGACCGCCGCGGCTGGTGCGCGCCGACGGCACCGAGCCGTTCGACACCACCGCCGGCGGCGCGGCCGTCGTCGAGCACCCCGAGCCCGGGGAGGTGGTCTGGCGGGACGACGCCGGCGTCACCTGCCGCCGCTGGAACTGGCGCCAGGGCGTCCGCACCCGCATCACGACCGCCACCACCAGCGCGCTGTTCGTCCTCGACGTCCTGGACCCGATGACCGACGACGCCGCGCACGCCGCGGCCGACGCCCTCACCGAGGGCCTGCTCGCGCTCACCCCGGACGCCGTCGTCCACCGGCGAGTGCTCGGCGGCCGGCCGGACTGACGTCTCAGGCGTCGACGGACGCGTACAGCCCGGCGGACGCGCTGGCGCCGGTGACGACGAGCTCGGCCACCACGCGGGAGGCGACCCAGGCCTGGACGTTGCCCGTCCCGTTGTAGCCGCCGAGCGCGAGCACCCGCCCGGCGCTCCCCGGCACCGGTCCGCAGCGGGGCAGGGGGTCCTCGGCGAAGCCCACGACGCCCGCCCACCGGTGCGTCACCGGTGCGTCCACCCGGAGCTCGTCGGTCAGCCACCGGTCGAGGCGCGCCTGGACCGGCGCGGAGACCTCCGCCCGCGCCGTCCAGCTCGCGTCGCCGTCGAGGTCGGAGAAACCGCCGAGCGCGATCCGGCCGTCGGCCGTCTGGTGCACGTACTCGTGGCCGTACCGCGCGTAGACGGGGAACGGGAGGACCGCCCGGCGCAGCGGTGCCGTGGCGAGCATGTTGAGGCGCCGCGGACGGACCGACCGCGCCGACGGCACCAGCGCCGCCAGGTCGCCGTCCACCGCCACGACCGCCCGGTCGCACCACACCGCTCCGGCGGTGGTCCGCACGCGGACCCCGTCCCCCTCGACGGCGGGCGGCCCGACCACCCGCGAGTGCTCGAACACCCGCGCCCCGCGCGCCTCCAGGGACCGGGCCAGCGCCCGGAGCCAGCGCACCGGGTGCACCGACCCGTCGTGGGGGAAGAACAGCCCGGCCCGCCCCCGCGGGCGAGCGGTGCCGGCAGGTCGTCGCCGGCCACCAGGTGCCCCGGGAAGCCGTCCTCCGCGAGCGCCGCGGCGTTCGCGCGGACGTCGTCGGCCTCCGCCTCGTCGACGGCGAGCCGGAGGAGCCCGTCGACGCGGAAGTGGTCCCGCGCGCCGACGGCGTCGGCGACCTCGAGCACCTCCCGCTGGGCGGCCAGCGTCGCCGCGTGGACGGCCGCGGCCCGCTCGCGCCCCCACAGCCGGCGGGTGTCGTGGTACATCGGCGCGGCGCCGGCGATGAAGAAGCCGCCGTTGCGGCCGCTCGCGCCGGAGGCCACCTCGGCCCGGTCGAGCACGACCACCGAGAGGCCGGCGTCGACGAGGCGCCGGGCGGTCGCCAGGCCACCGACGCCGGCACCGACCACGCAGACGTCCGCCCGCGCCTCGCCCTCCAGCGCCGGTCGCGGGCGGTGGGGCTCGTCCTGCCACAGCGGCACCGGTGCGCTGGTCACGTGCGTCCACCTCTCGACGGGCTCCTCGCGGCTGAGCGCCCCACCGTGGCACGGCGCGGCGCCGGACCGGGAAACGCGGTCGTCCCGGACGCGCCGGTGCGGGCCACCACGGTGCACGGCCGACGTCCGGGGCCCCTCCGACGAGTCGTTCACCGCGGTGCCGAGGGCGCTGGGCGGACTGCCGGACGACGGGGACGCGGGCGGCTCGGTCGCGGTCCTCGTCGACGGCGAGCCGGTGGTGGACGTCTGGGGCGGGTCCGCCGACGCGGAGGGCACGACCCCGTGGCGGCGGGACACGACCACCGGCGTCCGGTCGGTGACCAGGACGATGACGGCGCGGTGCGCGCCGGTACTCGCCGGCCGCGGCGACCTCGACCTGGGCGCACCGGTCGGCCGGAGTCCACCGTGCGGGGCGAGGAGCGGGTGCTGGTGCGGCGACTGCTCGCACACGGCGGGCCTCCCGACCGGGACGGGCCGGTGGAGGACCTCCACGACTGGACGGCGGCCACGACCCGGCTGGCCCCGCAGGGGGAGCCGGGGACCGCGGCCGGTACCACTCGCTCACCCGGGGGTTCCTCGTGGGCGAGGTCGTCCGCTGACCACGGACCGGACGTCTCCCCGTGATCACACCCAACTTAGGACAGGCTAACCTCGCCCGGTGCCGAAGAACGCGGGCCTGCTGCGCCCCTCCCGTCTCGCCGTCCCGCTCGCCGTCCTGGCCCTGTCCGGAGGGCTGACCGCCTGCGGCGGCTCGGAGGACGACGCCGCCGCGTCCGCCGCCGGGACGTCCTCCTCGCCGGGCTTCCCGGTCAGCATCGAGAACCGGTTCGGCACGACCGAGATCCCCGCCGAGCCGCAGCGCGTGGTCACCGTGGGCTTCAACGACCAGGACTTCGTGCTGGCCCTGGGCGTCACCCCGGTCGGCGAGCGCGAGCTCCTGGGCGACTACGACGCCACGACGCGTCCCTGGGCGGAGGAGCTGCTCCCGGCGGAGGACATCCCCACCGTGGGCGGTGAGGAGATCGACCTCGAGGCCGTCGCCGCGCTGGAACCCGACCTGATCGTCGGCGTGTACTCCTTCATGGACGAGACGGTCTACGACCAGCTGTCCGGCATCGCGCCGACGCTCGCCCAGACCGACGAGTACGCCGACGGCGCCACCCCGTGGCAGGAGCAGACCCTGCTCATCGGTCAGGCGCTCGGCCGCGAGGACGAGGCGCAGCGGCTCGTCGACGACGTCGAGGGCCGGTTCCAGCGGGCGGTCGAGGAGAACCCCGGCTTCGCCGACAGCTCGATCGCCGTGGACCTGACCGGCGTCGGCTCGGGCCACTACCTGCTCGGCGCGGACGACCTGCGCACCCAGTTCTTCACCGGTCTCGGCTTCGGCGTCCCCGACACCAGCACCGACGTCAGCCAGGAGCGGCTGGACCTGCTGGACGCCGACGTGCTGGCCGTGAACGGGTACGACCAGGCCGCCGCCGACGCGGACACGCTGTTCTCCGCCCTCGACGTGGTGACCCAGGGCCGCACGGTCCTGCTCGGCAGCTACTCCGGCGACGTGTCCGCCGCGCTCGGCTTCGGCAGCCCGCTGTCGCTCCCCTTCCTGCTGGACGAGGTCGTGCCGGCCCTCGCCGCTGCCGCCGACGGCGACCCGGCCACCGCGGTCCCCGCTCTCGGCTGAACCCCTCGACGCGCCCTCGGCCAGCCGGTCGAGGGCGCGTGGAGCGCTCAGGCGTGCGCCGCGTGGTCCGGGACGTCGTCCCGCGCCCGCGAGCCCACCCGGTCCGGACACGCGCCGGAGAACGCGATCAGCCCCCAGGTGACCGCGATCGGCACGGCCCAGTCGAGCAGCAGCTCCGCCAGGTGGTCGGAGGAGCGGGTGGTGGCGTGCTCCTCGAGGAGCGTGTCGAGGACACCGGCGGCCCCGATCACGACCATCCCCGTCCCCCACGCCGCGCTGACGACCCGGTCGACGGACCGGGACCAGGGAGACCGGCTCCACGGCCGCCGACCATCCGCGCGGGCGGTCCCATCCCGCTCCAGGCCCCGTCTCAGACGGACGGCGCCGCCACCTGGGGCCGTCGGACGGCGTAGCGCAGCAGCACGACGCCGTTGCCGAAGCGCCGGTCCTCCACCAGCTCCAGGTCGGTCGGGGTGTCGGCGGTCTCGAACAGCCGCCGACCGCGGCCGACGACGACCGGGTTGACGTAGAGCCGGTACTCGTCGACCAGGTCCAGCCGGCGGAAGGTCTCGACCAGGTCGACCCCGCCGAGCGTCATGTCCCCGCCGGGCTGCTGCTTCAGCGCGCGGATCTCCTCGGGGTCCACCTCCGCCCGCAGCGAGGCGTTGGGGCCGACCTCCCGCAGCGTGCGGGAGAACACGATCTTGGGCACCGCCCGCCAGATGCCGGCGAACTCGTGCATGACCGGCGGGTACCCGGGGTTCTGGTCGGCGGTCGGCCACACCGCCTCCATGAGCTCGTAGGTGACCCGGCCCTCCACGAAGGCGCTCATGGTGGCGAGCTGCTCGTTGAAGTGCGCGTGCAGCTCCTCGTCGACCCGGTGCCAGCTCAGGTCGCGGTCCGGCCCCTCGAAGTAGCCGTCCAGCGACAGCATCATGTGCACGACGATCTTCCGCATGCGTCCTCCTGGTCTGCGGCTCGGCCCGGGAACTCGGACCGGCGGACGCGGACGATCTCATCGGTCCCGTCGTCGTCCGGTGCCAGGCGACGGCGCGGGGACGCAGCCGGAGCGGACCACTGCAGTCGTCCGGACGCTCCCCCGGGCCGCCTCGACGCCGGGCCCTCCGCCCACCGGATCGCCGACCGCCGCGAGCGCGACCGTCGGCGCGCGGGCCGACGCACGCGGTCGGGGAAGCCGACGCGGGGCGCACCACCGATCGGGCGACGCGGCTGCACCGAGGGCCAGGACCTCGCCTCGGGCCGATCGTGGCGGGCGGTGCCCGTGTCCGGCTGGGTCCGGAGGGCTGGGATCCGTCCGGTGACGTGGTGGTGACGGCCCAGGCCCCAGGATCCGGGTGCGTCGGGATGGGGGTGGACGGACATGGACGTCGAGATCGGGACGTTCAACCTGCTCAACCTGGCCCGGCCCGGCGAGCGCTACTACCCGGACGAGAGGCCGTACTCCCAGGCCGAGTACGAGCAGAAGGCGACGTGGATCGCGCACCAGCTGCGCCTCATGGACGCGGACCTGGTCGGCTTACAGGAGGTCTTCCACGAGGAGGCCCTGCGGGACGTCTGCGACCGGTCCGGGCAGTACGACGACGGCACCGTCGTCGCGCCGGGCGCCGACGGGGCCAGCGGCCCGCGACTCGGCCTGGCCAGCCGGCTGCCCCTCGACGGTCCGGTCACGGCCGTCACCGACTTCCCGCCGGGGATCGACGTGGCGGTCGAGGACGTCGGCCTGCCGGCCGGGACGTTCAGTCGTCCCGTCCTGCGCGCCCGCGTCGTCCTCGACCCGGCGAAGGACACCACCGCGACGGTCCTGGTCGCGCACCTGAAGTCCAAGCGCCCCATCCGCGACCCGCAGGCCCCGGAGCACGATCCGCGCGAGGAGGCCCTCGGCAAGGCCCGCGCGCTCGTCCGCAGGGCCGCGGAGGCGGCGGCCCTGCGCTTCCTGGTGCTGGACGAGGTCGTCGGCACCTCGCAACCCGTGATCGTGCTGGGCGACCTCAACGACGCCGCCCGGGCGGTCACCACCGACGTCATCATGGGCGACGCACCCTCGAGGTTCTGGCCGAGCGACCCCGAGGACCGACGGGCCTACTGGGACCGGCTCCTCTACTCGGCGTACGAGCTGACCGTCCGCCGCACCGGACGCGACGTCAGCTACACGCACATCTTCAACGGGCACTACGAGAACCTCGACCACATCCTGGTGAGCCAGGAGTTCTACGAGCGCAATCCGCAGCGCATCGCGGAGGTCCGCTACCTGCGCTACCTCAACGACCACCTGGTCGACAGCCAGCTCAGCAACGACCGCCGCGACCGGGTCGCTTCCGACCACGCCCAGCTCGTCGCCGAGATCCGCCTGCTCTGACGTGGATCGAGGACCGGTCGTCCCGGCCCGCACCGGCAGGACGGTGACGCGGTCGTGACGTCCGGGTGACGGCGCACCGGGCACCGTCTCCCCGGACGGTCCCGGCGGTGTCGACCGCCGGGCGACGGCATCCGCGACGGCGGCACCCGGGCGGTCAGGAGCGACGATGGACCCACTGACCGGCACGGTCGTCTTCTCCGACGTCGGCGGCACGCTGGCCTCGGTCTCGGTCTCCGCGGGCGGGGACCGGATCGAGCGACTCGCCGTCTACCCCGACGTCCCCGGGATCCTCCGTGGTCTCCAGGAGCGAGGGGCCCGACTGGGCGTGATCTCCGACCCCGGCCCCCTGCCCGCCGAGGAGGTCGACCGGGCCCTGGCGGAGGCCGGTCTCCGGAGGTTCTTCGAGCCGGACCTGGTCGTCTACGGCCGGAAGGACTCGCCCCGCCTCTTCGAGCGGGCCGCGGAGCGCGCCGGGGCCGCGGACCGGCTCCTCTTCGTCGGCGAGGACGCGGACGAGCGCGCGCACGCCCTGGCCGCCGGGATGCTCGTGGCGCCCCACCCGGGGCTGGCGGAGGCGGTGCTGGACGAGCGGGCCCCCGTGCGCTACCTGCGGATCACCGTGCCGGCGTCGCACGCCGCCAGCCAGTGGCGCCCGGCGCTGCGGGACCTGCCGGTACTGGCCCTGCACGTCGCAGGCCCGGCCGGCACCACGGTCTACGCCGTCGGGACCACGTCAGCCGCCGCACGACTGGACGACCTGGGCTTCCGCGTGGACCGCCTGGGCGCCGGGGACGAGCCGCTGACCACGACCGCGTACGTCCTGCGCGACGACCGGCAGACCGAGAGCGGCTTCCTCGCACCGGACGGCAACTCGCAGGGGTTGTTCGGGACGGGTGCGGCGGCCGGGCGGGTGCTCGCCTCGACCGATGACGGCCTGGTGGTCGCCGTCCCGGCCGGGGAGTCGGTGGAGACGTACCACTTCGACCGGACCCGGCACGGCCACGACCTGAGGCTGGTGCCGACCGTGCAGGCCCTCGGGCGGGCCGACGAGCCCCCGGGGACTCCCGCGCCCGAGGCCGGGCCCGCGACCATCACCCCCGAGGAGCGTCGGGTCATCGAGGCCAGGACGCGCCCGCAGGACATCCGCGACCACCTCGCGCGCTACACCGGGGCCGCACCCGCCGGACACGGGGCCGGGCCCATCCGCAGCCGGCACGTCCAGCACCCGGACAACGCCGCGGCCATCGAGGCTCTCGTCGGCGACCTCGACCGGATCGGTGGCGGGCGGTTCGTCATCCGCCGGCACTGCTTCCCGCACGAGGGCCGGCAGCTGCAGAACGTCGAGGCCGAGCTGCCCGGCAGCGGGCTCGACGGCGTCGTGCTGGTGACGGCCCACGTGGACTCCACGGGGGCGCTGCACCCCGGGTACCAGCCCTCCCTCGACCCGGCCCCCGGCGCCGACGACGACGGCAGCGGGGTCGCCGGGGTGCTCGCCGCCGCGGACGCGCTGCAGGCGTTGGACGCCGCGCTGGGGATCCCCCGGCGGGCCGTGCGGTTCGTCCTGTTCAACGCGGAGGAGCACGGGCTGGTCGGCAGCCTGGCGTACGCGGGTGACCAGGCGTCGCTGGGCGACCCGGTCGTCGCCGTGTTCCAGATGGACATGATCGGCTGGGACGTGCTCCCGGAGCGGACCTTCGAGGTGCACGCCGGGGTCACCGGCCGGCCGGTGGCCGAGGAGCGGTCGCTGGCACTCGCACGGCGGATCGCCGACCTCGTCCCGCAGATCTCCCCGGAGCTGGCGGCCCCGCAGGTCTACCCCCGCGGTGGGGAGCCGGATCCGGCGGAGGCACGCAGCGACCACTTCAGCTTCCAGCTGCACGGTCACGCGGCGTGCCTGGTCTCGGAGGACCTCTTCGCCGGGCCGGGGAGCGGGGCGCCGCCCGCCGAGATGAACCCGCACTACCACACACCGGCGGACGCCTCGGTCAACGCCGACTACGCCTCCGGCATCGTCCGGGCGGTCACCGCGGCCGCCTGGTTCACCGCCACGCGGTGACGCGGCGAAGCGTCAGGCGCCCACCGGGAGCGTCGGGCGCCGGCCGGGAGCGTCAGGCGCCGGCCGGCGGGAGGTGCTCCTGCAGCCAGCGGAGGAGCGCTGCGAACTCCGCGGTCATCGACGTGTCGGTCTGACGGAGGACCACCGGGTCGGCGCGGTCGACTCCGGTGTCGACGGTGACCTCGTAGGTCATCGCGTCCCCGCCCCTGGCGTCGCCGGCGCCTGCAGCCGTGCGCGCAGACGCCGTGCGCGCGGCCTCGACCAGGCGGGTCAGCTCCCCGGCCTCGGCCCCGGTCAGCCCTGACGTGTCCACCGTGGACGGCCGGCGGCCGAGCCGCAGCCCGGCCGCCAGCCCGCCGTGCGTCGCCAGGGACACCCTCATGCGTGCGGCGCCGGACGTCCCCCGCCGACGGCCTGCCGCTGCAGGTCGCGACGCAGTGCGTCGATGGAGGCGGACATCTCGGCGAGGTGCCGCAACACGTCGCTGACGGAGTCGGACCCGCCCGCGGCGCCGCTCGCGCGCGACACCGTGGGCTCGGAGGTGACCGTGATGCCCACCCCGTCCCAGCCGGCCTGGACCGCCTGCTGCTCGGCGGAGTCGATGCCGTACAGCTCGCCGGCCTTGGTGAACGTGGTGTCGGCGAACTCCTGGAAGTCCGTCGTCGCGGTGGAGGCCCGCAGCGACTCGTACCAGATGTGGCCGGCGGCCTCCCAGGCGTAGCCGCCGATCCCCACGGCGGTGAAGTGGAAGGCCTTGTTCGGGATGCCCGAGTTGATGTGCACCCCGCCGTTGTCCCCCTCGTCGGTGTCCGGGAGCTGGACGTAGTCGCGCATGTGCGCCGGTTGCGGGTCCTTGCCGAGCAGCTCGTTGTCGTAGGCCTGCCCCGGTGCCGCCAACGAGCGCAGCGCGTCGGCCTCGATGCCCGGGGTGAAGACCTCGGCACCGATCAGCCAGTCCGCCTCGTCCGCGGTCTGCCGGAGCGACCACTGCTTGACGAGCACGCCGATCACGTCCGACATCGACTCGTTCAGCGCACCCGACTGGTTGTGGTAGACCAGCCCGGCCGTGTGCTCGGTGACCCCGTGGGTCAGCTCGTGCGCGATGACGTCCAGGGAGGCCGTGAAGTCGGTGAAGATGATCCCGTCACCGTCGCCGAACACCATCACCTGACCGTTCCAGAAGGCGTTGTTGTACCGCACGCCCCGGTGGACGTAGGCGTCCAGCCGCATGCCCTGGTCGTCGATCGAGTCGCGCTGGAGCACGTCCCGGTAGAACTGCCGCGTCGAGCCCAGCCCGTCGAAGGCCTGGTTGACGGACCGGTCGGACGACGGCGGGCCGTCCTCCGACCGCGCCAGCGAGCACAACGGCAGGAACGTGGAGTTCCGGCAGTCGAAGACCGTCCGCCGCCCCTGCCCCGGAGCCGCCAGTCCCGCGAGGGACGCGCGCACCTCCCGCTCCCCTCGCAGCCGTGCCGTGGTGAGCAGCGTGGTCATGGCCGCGGAGCGGACCGCGGCGTCGCCGCTCTCCACCAGCCGGTTCAGGACGTGCGGGGGGATGATGCACTGGCGGGTCATCTCGTGCCTCATGGGGTCACCTCTCCTGTGCGGGATCCTGGGAGTCCGCCCTTCGGCGTCCATCTCCTCGTCAGCGCCTCGGTGAGGACCACGTCCCCCCGGGCCCGACCACGCTCCGACACCTGGGTCGTCCAGCGGGACGTCCGGGCGCTCGCTCCGTGCCGGCACGATCCTCGGAGGTCCCCGTCACGGTGGCGTCACCGCCACGTCACCCGGCCGTCGCGGTCACCCGGCCGTCGCGGTGACCCGGCCATAGCGGTCACCCGGCCATCGCGCTGGGAGCGTCGCGCGGGGCGAGGCGAGCGGAGTGGAGACGGCGACCGCCCTCCCCTCGCGCCTGCGCGGCCCTCCCCTCGCGCCGCTCCGCGGCACGGCCGGCGGCGAGCCGGTCACGGGGGCGCTCCGCCCTGCGGCGCCGGCGCCGGGGAGGTGGCCTCCGCGGCCGGCGGCGTCCGGGGGCTCACGACCGGAGCAGCGAGCATCGCCTGCAGGAGGGCGTTGGCGACCGCCCGGTTCCGGACGTCGCCGTGGCCGGACACGTGCCGGTCGGCGAGCAGGTTGGTGATCCGCCGTGGGGCGAACCGGTACCGGGCCTCGTCGTCGCCGAGGGTGGCGTGATCGGCCTCGGCGGTCGCCACGGCGCCGTTGGCGCCAAGGCCGCCGTAGGGGTCGTCGGCGTCGCCGAGACCGCTGCTCGCCTGCCGGGCGAGCCGGGAGGCGACGGCATAGGCGAGCAGGACTGCCTTGTCGTTGTGCGTGTGGGTGACCACGACGGGCCCGACCAGCTGCGGACCGGTGAGCACCCCGCGGAAGGTGCCCGGGGGTGCGGTGCTCCCGCTGAAGCTGCGGTGGCTGAAGGCGCCCTGCAGCAGCGTCAGCGAGGCGACGGGCACCTCGGTGGCGGCAGCTGCCGCGGTGACGACCCGGGCTCCGAAGGAGTGCCCGACCAGGTGCAGGCGCGGCGGACCGGGCAGCCGCGCGAGCCGGGCGAGCAGCGGGGCGACACCGCGCGTGCCGACGCGGCCGGCACGCCCCTTCATCGTGTAGTAGGTGGTGAGGTTGAGCAGCTGGCGGGCCGCCCGCGTGGGGTCCAGGCCGGGCAGCGACAGGCCGGTCGCGGTGGTCCCGCTCGCCGTCAGGAAGTCGGGGGGCACCCCGGGCGGGAGGCCGGCGCCCGCGCCCGGGGGGTCGGACGGCTCGGCCCCCGTGTCGACGTCCAGCTCGGCCGCACCGGCCCGCGCGAAGACCTCCTCCGTGTCGCCGCTGCGCAGCGTGCCGGGGACGGGGTCGTCGTCCCCGTCGTCCGGCTCGGGCGGGAGCAGGTCGCGCAGGCGGGCGAGGAACCGGTCCCGCGCCTCGGCCGAGGCCTCCAGCGCGCCGGCCAGCTCCCTGAGCTCGCCGGCGGCGGCCGGGTCCTCGACCCGCTCGGTGATCGCGTCGAGGAGCGCGGGCAGCTCGCCCGCGGCGGACAGTCCCCCGCCGGCCACCCGGTCGTCGTCGGCCCACCTGACGGAGGGCCAGAGCAACCCGACGACCACCCACCGACGGTTCGGCGCGCGGGTGCGGGCGAGGTCGGCGACGTCGTCGGCGAGCTCGGTGAACAGGCGCTCGGCGTCGTCGACGTCGTTGTTCCAGCCGTGCGCGATCAGGAGCACGTCGGTGGCGGGGTCGGCGCCGGACCGGACGAGCCGCAGCGCCCGGTCGACCTGGGCGTCTCCGGCGGCCCTCCCCTGCTTCGTGAACTCGACCGGTGCGTAGGGCCACTCCACGGGATCCCCCTCGGGACTCTCGGTACGGGCTAGACGGACTGGATGGCCCGCATGGCGTCGACCAGGCCGGCACCCTGGAAGTGCCGCGACCGCCCGATGTCGGTGGCGGTGTCCATGAGCGCGGTGCGCACCTGCTCGGGGTGGCCGATGAACTCGGGGTGCACCGAGAGGAAGCCGGCGGCGACACCCGACACGTGCGGAGCCGCCATCGAGGTGCCGGAGTTCTCGATGTACATCGACCCCGGCAGCGCCTCCCGCGCGCGGACGGCCAGCTTCCCCGCCGCCGCGCTGACCACGCGCTCCCCCGGGGCGATCAGGTCCGGCTTCATCCGCCCGTCCCCGGTGGGTCCCTTCGAGGAGAAGTAGGAGACGCCGTTCTGGTGCGGGGAGCACGAGGTGGAGCCGACCGTGAGCGCGAGCGCGGCGTTGCCCGGGTCGTTGATCGTCATGTCGAACCCCAGGCGGAACACGTTGTTCTGGGGGTCGCGCGCATAGCCGTAGCCGGAGTTCCCCGCGGCCACCACGACGACCACCCCGGACCGGACGAGCCGGTCGACCTCCCGGCACACCGGCGTGAGGCCCGTCGCGAACCAGGTCGGGTCGAACGGGTGGCCGACGGAGACGTTCACGCCGTGGACGACGAGGTCGCGGCCGTTGTCGTTGAGCGTGTTGACGTACTGCAGGGCAGCGATGAGCCCGGTGATGTCGCCGGACTCGTCGGGCCGGAGCACCTGGCAGGACAGGAGCCGGCACTCGGGCGCCATCCCGGCGATCGACGGCAGCCGCAGCGCGGAGGGCTGGACGGTGCCACCGCTGTCGCGGTACCAGGTCGTGGCGGTGATCGAGCCGCCGTCGGGCGCCACCATCTCGCCGGCCAGGATCCCCGCCACGTGCGTCCCGTGGCCCGCCTCGTCGACCAGCGCCATCTTGTCGTCGGCGTCCACGAAGGACTTGTGGGGCAGCCCGTCGAGGTTGTGGTGAGTGGCGAAGTGCGGGTGGTCGCCCTGGATGCCCGAGTCGAGGACGGCCCAGACCAGGCCCCGGCCGGTCGCCCGGAAGGAGCGCTGCGCCGCCTGGCACTTCGTGGTCACGATCGAGCGGTAGATGAGGGCGGAGGTCTGGAAGTTGGGCCAGAGCCGGTGGATGGCCCCGCGCGGCGCCCGGCCCTGCTCGTCGGGCGACTCCACCGGGCCGGCGTCGTAGCGCACGAGCTCCTCGATCGCGGGAGCCCGCAGCGTCACCGTGAGGTAGCTGCCGTTGACGGCGATCTCGTCCTCCCGGACGCCTGCCACCTCGCCGAGGAGCTGGGTGACCCGGGCGCGGGCCGCGGGGATCCCGCCCTCGTACCGGGTGCGCAGCTCGACCATGACGCCGATCGGGCCGCCGCCGCCGCCCATCAGCTCTCGCAGCGGCTTGGAGACCACCGAGTCGAGCACCAGCTCCGGCGACGTCGGGACCTGCCACGTACGCGCGCCCGGCGTTCCCGGGACGTACTCGTCGGCGGGATCCCGGACCGGGCCGTACTCCGACGGGAACTGCGGGACGCCGTCCCATCTCGGGGGTTCGGTCACGGTGCCTCCCCTGAACGTCCGCCGTGCGGCCATCCGTGGCCGCGGACGGTAGGGACGAGGCATCACCGTGCCGTCACCCGTGCGTCAACGCGCGGGTCGAGGCCGGGATCCGCACGGGTGCCGCGCGCGGTGGTCCGTGGTCACGGAGGGTCGTTGAGGAAGCGGAACTGCAGCCGCACCGAGTCGTCCATGGGCACCACGAGGGTGGAGTTGCTGGCGTCCCACCTCTCGGGGACCAGGAACACCCGGTCCTCGCCCTGGACCAGCAGCCGCAGGTCGCGGTACCGGTAGCGGAACGTCTGCCCCTCGCTCGGCTCCAGCGCCGTCTCGCGGACGCCGCGGGAGGTCAGGTGCAGCCGCTCGGTGGTGTCGAGGATGACGGCCGGGAGGCGGTCCAGGTGCCGCGCCGCCTCACGCGCCGCGCCCCGGCCGGACCACTCGGCGAAGGTCGCCGTGGCCCAGAAGACGCTGATCACCAGCAGCACGGACAGGACGACGGTCACCACCCCCGACGGCGGCTGCCCCGGCCGCAGCGACCGCGCGATCCGCCGTCCGTAGAGGGCGAGTCCGGTGCCGGCCGCCATGAGCAGCGGCGTCACGAGGGGGTAGTACGCCCAGCCGCCCCACGACGGGAAGCCGACGAGGAGCAGGACGCCGACGAGCAGGAGTGCGTCCCCGGTGACGACGACGGCGCGCGCCTGCCGGCTCCCCCGCTCCACGCGGTGCCGCCCGCTCGCGGCCACCTGCGGGTCGGCGTCCTCCGCGTCCGCCAGAGCGGCCTGCACCCGGTGGCGCACCCGCTCGTGGACGACCGCGACGACGACGGCCAGGAGCGCCAGGACCAGCAGCGGGGTGAGCAGCGGTTCCGGGCTGCGCATGACGTAGTCCTGCGTGCTCAGCCCGATGGTGTCGACGTCGACGCCGAAGTACAGGTACCGGGCCCGCGAGGACGCGTAGCCGAAGTAGAAGAGCAGCGCGGTGAGGACGCTGAGCGGCGCGACGACCTGCGCGACCGATCCCGCGACCTGCCCGAGCCGGCCGAGGGGCGTGGCCGGGTCGGGGGACGGCGAGGTCATCCCTCCGGCTCGGGCGGGATGAGCTCGATGTCCTGGTCGTCGGCCTCGACGCCGGCCGCGAGTGCCGTGCAGGGCGGATCGAGGTCCGCCGGACACCGCACGAGACCGGTCAACTGGAGGAACGCCGGCTCCGGTCCCGGCGCCGGTTCCGCCGGCTCGTCAGCGGCCGGGGCGTCGTGGTGGACGGCGACGACGCACACGTCCCGATCGTTCGGGTCCGTGTTGTCGGAGGTGAAGACGAACCCCTCGCACGGCGGGTCCCCTCTCTCCGAGCACCCGTCCCCGCCCACGGTGAAGGCCCCACCGGTGACCACCGCAGCACCGACCTCGATCTGGACGCCGGGCGGGAGCTGGCTACCCAGGTAGCTCACGATCACGCACTGGTCCGGCGTGCCCTCCCCCTCGACGGGGCCACCGATCGGCAGTCCCACCGCATCGACCTCCGGCTCCTCCTCCGCCGGTGGCTCCGGGGCCTCCGGACCCGGTTGCTCCGGCGGAGGCGCCGGCGCACCCGGCTCGGCCGGGGGCTCGACCGGAGGAGCCGGGACCGGTGCTGAGGGGGCCGGAGCCGGTGCCGGAGGCGCCGGCGAGTCCGGCCCGGTCGGCGACTGCGGGGAGTGCGGAGCCGCAGGACCCGGTCCGGTCGGCGACTCACCGGGTGTCCCGTGCTCCGGGGTGTCCGGGTCGGCCGAGGGCTCGGGCGACGGCGGGAGGGGATCGGCCGGCACCGGCGCGGGTGCCGGAGCCGACGCGGACGACGTCGTCGCGGCCGGAGCGGCACCCGGGTCGCCGTCGTTCCCACCACCGCACCCGGCGACGACGACCAGCGCCACCACGGCTCCCCACACCGTCCTCGGCCGCGACGTCGTCATGCGATCACCCCGGCCGTGGCCGCCACACCCGGGGCCCCCGATCGACCAGCACGACGCGCCCGGCGCGGGTCGGCGCCCCCGCCGTCACGACGGACCCGTGCAGCGGCACCGAGCCCGTCCACCCGACCTCCCCCGGACCGGGTCCGTCCGTCGGCTCCACCGACAGCGCGTCGTCAGCGGCGACGTCGCCGATCCCCTGCCGCGGCGCGGGAACGGCCACGCGGGAGGTCTGCGTCACGGTCGAGGTGTAACAGCGGAGGCGTCACCGCGACGTCACCACCGCCGCCGGGTCCGGCGACCTGCCCGCGCCGACCGCCTGCTGCACCGCCGTGGCCCCGCGGTCGGGGCGCGGGACCCGGACAGCGCTGCGCCGGACCCGGTCCACGGACGCCCCCGGTGGCCGGGGCCGCCGGAGTCACGTCGGCTCAGGCCGCGACGGGACGGGCGCGCGATGCGCGGCGGGTGGCTGGGTCGGGGCCCTGCCATCCCGGGGCTCGGCGAAGGCCAGCCACACGAAGCACAGTCCGACGAGGAACACGCCTCCCGTCACCATGCCGGCGAGCTGCAGGGGCGTGAGCGCGAACGTGTCCTGTGGCGCGAACGCCACCGCGCCCATGGCCGCGTAGAGCACCGGGTCCACACCGCGCAGGATCCTGCTCGACAGCGCATCGGACCTCGTCGAGCGCCGCACGAAGGACACTGCTTCGGCCAGCCCGATCAGACCGGCTGCCAGGAAGGTGGCCCGCCAGATGAGGCCGTCCGGCGTTCCGTCCGCGAGCACGGAGGCCAGGCTCGCCGTCCCGGGCAGGAGGAAGTGCAGTGCGGTGTGCAGGTTCGCGCGGTGCCGACGCGGGTCGGTGCGCCAGTGGTCGGGGACCAACTGCAGCGCGGTGAACCACAGCCCGAGCAGGGTGAAGCTGACTCCGGCCAGCGCTTGGTAGAAGCTGATCTCCGGATCCACGGCGCTTCCTCTCATCCGGCGGCCCTGCAGTGCAGGTCACCACGTACGCCTCGCGTCGACCGCGCTCGGGCACCCCGGTCGTCGGACGGTCCTCCACGCGCTCACCGCGCTGGGACGATCGTCGGCACTCCGCGTCACGGTGGCGTCACCGCTCCGCTACGCCCCCGTCCCGCGCCGCGAGTCGGACCTGACGTCGTGGGGGGCTTCGCTCAAGCGGTGTCGACGTCGGGCGACTCGACCTGACCCGCCGCCGGCCGCTCGCCCATCAACTCGTCGATGATCCGGCCGAGCCGCTCGTCGCCCGGATCACCGGGCGGCGGCGTCGACAGCGGGATGCGGTAGGCGCGGTAGCTGTCCTCGAGCGCCTCGTTGAGCGCCTGGGCGAGGACGTCCTGCTGGAAGGTGTCCAACGGCACCAGTCCCTGCAGGTAGCCGTCGAGGTCGAAGGCGTCGCCGGTGCCACCGAGGGCGAGGTAGCGCAACCACAGGTCCTGCACGGTCAGCTCCGCGCGGACCCGGGCGGCGTCCATGCGCCCGTGGCGCTCGTCGCAGGTCATGGTCGACGAGCGGTCAGGCGTCGCCGCGAGAGGCGTTGCGCGCGGCGACGGCGGTGACGAGGGCGCGGGCCACGTCCAGCACGGGGCGCTCGGCCTGACGTGCAGCGGCGGCCAGGCCGGCGAAGGCCTCCTCCTCCCCGGGAGCGCCCCGGGCGAGCAGCACGCCGGTGGCCCGGGCGATCGCGTCGCGGCTGGCCAGGGCCTCGGTCAGCTGCCGGCTGAGCCGGCGGGCCTCGGCCAGGCTCTGGGTGTTGGCCAGCAGGATCGCCGCCTGCCCGGCGAGCAGGCGCATGACCTGCTCGTCGTGCGGGCCGTAGTTCACCGGGCGCTCGCAGTAGACCTTCATCGCGCCGATCGACTCCTCGCCCACCACCAGGGGTGCGCTGAGCACCGAGCGCACGCCGAGCGCGCTCGCGGCCTCGCTCCACCGCGGCCAGCGGCCGTCGGTGAGGGTGTCGTCGATCCGCACCAGTTCCCGGGTCCGCCAGGCGGTCAGGCAGGGCCCCTCGTCCAGCTCGTACTGCAGGGCGTCGGCCCGCTCCACGGTGGCGTTGGACGCGGCGCGGGAGCGCTTGCCGTACTCGTCGACGACGGTGACCGCGGCACCCAGCGTGCCGGCGGTGGTGGTCGCGGCCAGCGTGGTGACCAGCTCGAGGGCGGTGTCGACGGTCTCCCGGGAGAGCACCAGCCCGGCCATCTGGCTCAGCGCCGCGCCCAGGTCCACCGGCGGGGCGAGGCCCGCGGAGTCGGTCGCGGCCGGTGCCGGGTCCTCGGCAGCGGGGTCGGTCATCCGTACTCACCTCCAGCGGAGTCGCGCTCGGCCGGGGCGGTCCTCGCCGGCCGGCGCTTGGGGGGTGCAGAGGGCGGTTCGCCGGTGAGCCGGGACGTGCGGCCGCCACCGCGTGCCGGCACGGCCTGGAGTTCCCCGGTGTGCACCAGCTGGTCGGCGATGTGGCGGACCTTGCGGTTCGCGTGCACGGACACCCGGGTCAGCAGCTGGAACGCCTGGTCGGGCGTGAGCCCGAACCGCTCGATCAGCACGCCCTTGGCCTGGTCGATCGTCGCCCGGGACTCCAGGGCGGCCTGCAGGTCGTCGGCCTTGGTGTGGGCGGACCGGTAGGCGTGCAGGTTGCCGACGGCCACCGCGGCGTACGGGCCGAAGCGGGTGGCTGCCGCCCAGGCGTCGGCGTCGAAGGCGGAAGGCTGTCGGGCGTAGACGTTGAGCGCGCCGGAGACCTGCTCGTCGACGGCGATCAGCAGCGGGACGGACAGCGAGCTGAGGACGCCGCGCTCGGCCGCCCGGGGCACGTAGTCCGGCCAGCGGCGGTCGGTGCGGGTGTCGGCGATCTCGACCACCTCACCGGTGCGGGCGGCGTGCAGGCACGGCCCGTGGTCGCGCTCGTACTGCGCCTCGTCGGCGTCGACGGCGAGTCGGCCGGTGGAGACCACGGTGGTGGGTCTGTCCCTGACGAGCAGCGACACCGAGGTCTCGGTGTCGCCGGGCACGACCGTCTTGGCCAGGTCGGCCACGGTCTGCAGCAGGTCCTCCATGGACAGGTCCCGCAGGGACAGCCGGCCCAGGTGCTCGAGCGCCTCGGCGGCCTGCACGGGCTGGGGGTCCTGGCTGCTGGCCACGGCACGGCCTCCGGTCTGGTGCACCGGGGCGGATGACCTCGGCAACGGAGCCCGATCTGGAGTCCGTGCGTGCGCGGTACGCCGCTGGTGGACGTACGGGCGGGGTTCGCCCCGCACTCCCACCGAGCCTACGCGGATCCGCCCGGACCCGGGGGCCGACCGGCACGGGCTCGACGGGACCGAGTGCGCTCTCCGGCCCGGCATCGGACCGGATACGGCGTAGGGTGAGACCACCTCCACCGCGGAGGCGTCGTACGACACCGAGGTTGTCACCGTCCCCACAGACACGCTCGTCCTGGCCTGCCGCCTCAGCGGCCTCTCCCTCCACGACCTGTGGTGCGAGTACCTCAACCTCGGCGGGAACCGCTCCGAGACGCAGTTGGCGGCCCGCATGACACTCGGGTACGAGTGGCCGGCCTTCGACGACCTGGTGCTGTCGACCGCTGCTGACGAGGCGCTCGTCGACGGCGGCCTGCCGCCACTCGTCCGCTCCTCCGCTGTCTGAGTCATCGGCTCAGACACCTCCGGGACACCCGTGACGACGAGTGCCCCGATCGCCCGGGACGGGTCCGCCGCCCTCCGACTCGCGGGCCTGAGCCCTCGCGGCTCGACGCCCGCGCGTCGACACCCGGTCACCACCTGAGCCGCTCGTGCGGTGGTCCGGTCGGTCGAGGCCGGCCATCCGGCGGTTGCACCGCGGGTCCTGGCCGGCTGCCTGCGCCCCGTCCTGCGGACAGCGGACCCGCCCTGGCTGCTGCGCCGGACGACTGGGAAGCACCGGAGAGCGCCGTCGATGCTGGAGGACCGGTGCCGCGCCCCGTCACGGCTCACCGGCCGTCCCGAGATCCCCGGCCGCCGTCGCCGTGGCCGCAGCCGCGCCGAGGACGAGCGCCGCTCGCGGACCGCGCTGCGCGACCGCGCCGGGATCCGCGGAGGACCGACCAGGGCCGACAGCCACCCGTCCGCGGTGGCCACGGCCCGGGCTCCCGCCGAGCAGTTCCGGCTCCAGGCAGCCTCGGCAGGCGAGCCTCTGGGCGCCGACGTCAGCACGGGTTCCGATACCGCCGGAGCGCGGGATGCCCTCGTGCCCCCTCACGGCATGTCTCATGGCCGCCGTCCCCACCAGTCAGCGCACCTGGTTCCGGACCGCTCAGGCCATGCCTTCATGCACGCCCTGTGAGGCTCGGCCTCACCTGGAGAGGCCTACAGCGCTTCGCCCGCCACCTGGCGGCCATCGGGCCTGTCGTCCGCCCTGAGTCCGAGCAGAGGGAAGGTCATGCGACGTCGCCGGCCGACACGTCCGCTCCGCGACTGCTGAACCACGGGTGTCCTCGAGTGGGCCGCTCTGGGACACAGGGCGGCTGCAGGGCAGGGACGGCCGTCACCTACTGCGGACGGTCCTGTTCGTTCCTAGGCGCTGCATCGAAGTCCGGGCGGAGAGCGCCGTTCCGATGTGCTCCACTGCGAATGCAAGAGCCACACACCCGAACGATGGGCGTCCACCTGCAGGCGTCGGGGACCGCCGCCAGCCAGCCCCTGGTGACTCACGCGTTCGCCGCCGTACGCATCTCGAAGTGCGTCACTTCGAAGCGCTCGACGTCCGCGATGACCGTGCCGCCTGCTTGGGCCGCATCAGCCCTGACCCGGCTGGCCGCCTCCTCGGACGCACGAAGAGCTACCTCGCTCTCCCACAGAGTCACGGTCAGCACCCTGCCGTTCTGACGGTCGACCATGCCGATGACGCCCGCACAGCCGTCCATCTGCAGCACCGTGGAGGCGAAGCCGGCCTGAGTCTGCTCATCGGCGTCGGGCCGATCCGCCGGACCTTCATAGGTGGACACTCGAGCGAACATCCGAACACCCCCCACGACGTGCACCCTCCGGGACTGCCTGACTTTCCTCGCGCCATCGCGGTGGAGGCAAGGACCTCCGCCACCTCCCGCTGCGCATCCGCGAGTTCGCGGGCGAGCCGGTGCCCCGACCGGAGCGGCTGGTCAGCACCTGGCCGTCGTACCGGTCGCGTTGCCGACGCCGGGTCGAGTCGGCCGGGACCGTGGACGTCGTGCGACGGCCGCGACCAGCTGCACGACCACCGCCCGGCCGCACACCCCTGGTCTCCCGACCGGGAGTGCCCCACGCTGTATGCCTGCGGCGGGGAGGTGCGATGAGGACGAGCCGGCTGCTGCTGACCGGCGCCGCCGTCGGCACGATCGTCGGCACGGCGCGCGCGGACCTGAACGCCACTCACGTGTTCAACCCCGACTGGCCCCCACACGCCCGTTTCCACGGCGCCGCCGGCTGGGGCACGGTCGCCGGTGCTCAGGTGCTCGCGCTGTGGCTGTTGTGGCGACCGGCGTCCTCCACCGCCGAGCTGGACCTGGCGACCAGGACCGCCGCGCTGCTCCCGGCGGTCGCGTGGGCGCCGTTCTTCGCCGCGCTCGCCACGCCCGGCACCGCGGTCGAGGACGAGCCCGGGCACCTGCCGCGGCTGGCCGGCGTGCCGCTCAACCTGGTCCCCGCGACCCTCGTACCGGCCGTGGCGGCCCTCGGCTACCTGCTGCACCGCCGCGGCCTGTAGCCCACCCGCGCCGGAGAAGCCCACAGCCGGGCGGTCCGAGCCCCGCCGACCACTCCGACGGCTCCGCGGTGATGCGTTCCTTGGTGGACCGCTCAGGGACAGCTGTGCACACGACCCGACGCACACGACCCAACTCGAGCGCGCGGCCAGGACTTGACGTCGCACTTGCATTTTGCAAGTGTCGGCCGCATGAGCCTCTTCATCACCTGCCCCGTCGAGAGCGTCGAGCGCGCGACCGCCTTCTACACCGCCCTCGGCTGGACCCTCAACGCCGAGATGTCCGATCACAACGTCTCGTGCTTCGCGATCGCGCCCGAGCAGTACGTCATGCTCGGCAGCCGCGAGATGTACGCGAGCGTCGGCGGCGTCGAGGAGTTGGTCGGTGGACCCCGTACGCCCTCGAAGGTCACGGTCTCGTTCGACCTGGGCAGCCGCGAGGCGGTCGACGAGCTCACCGAGCGCGCCGGCGCCGCCGGCGGGCGGATCGGTGACACCGACGACTACCCCTTCATGTACCAGCGCCAGTTCGACGACCTCGACGGCTATCACTACTCGCCGTTCTGGATGAAGCCGGACGCCGATCCGACCGCGTGAGCGACCTCGCCGCGGCCCTCGACATCGTCGGAGCACGGTGGGCACTGCTCATCGTGGAGCGGCTGCTCGACGGGCCGCAGCGCTACGGCGATCTGCAGCGCGACCTCGGAGTGCCGACGAACATGCTCGCGACCCGCCTGCGCGAGCTCGAAGCGGCCGGCGTACTGACCCGTCTGCCGCTCCGGCACAACACCCGGGCCTACGCGCTGACCGATCGCGGCCTTGCCTTGCGCGAGGCGATCGTCGCGCTCGGACGCTGGGGCGCCGAGGAGGCCTGAGCCCCGCGCGGAACCACGGGTCGCTCCGACCGGTCGAACCCGGCTCGCACCGACGTTCGCGCTCAGGCAAGGCGACGACTGTCCCATGAGCCGCCTCCAGGGACGGGGATGGCGACGCACAAGATCCGCAGGCCGAAGCCCAGCCGCGCTGCGTCGTCCCGACGCAGCACCGTGAGCGGCGAGAAGGGCGGTGGCCCGTCGGCCATTCCAGGGGTTCGTCATGGGTGGCTGGGCCGCCCGCCTCGCTCACGAGGCGCTGACGTGCGGTGTTGCTCCCCCGATTGGACTCGAACCAATAACCCTGCGATTAACAGTCGCATGCTCTGCCAATTGAGCTACGGGGGACGGGCGGGCGTGGCCCGCGCGCCCGTCGAGAGTACCGCACGGCCTCGGGCGTCCCGCGCAGGCTCCTCCGATCGCGGACGGTGGGGTCCGCCCGTAGCGTGATCACCTCGTCGGTCTCGTCTCGAACACGGAGGTCCCCGTGGCCAAGTTCTCCTTCCTCCTCGGCTTCGGTGCCGGCTACGTGCTCGGCGCGAGGGCCGGTCGTGAGCGGTACGAGCAGATCCGCGGCCTGTGGTCCGACGCCAAGGACAACCCGCAGCTGCAGGGCCTCGCGGGCATGGCGCAGGCCCGCGCCGACGACGTCGTCAGCTCGGTGAAGGCGAAGATGGGCCGCGACACCGGGTCGGACACCACGTCGGCCCGCAGCACCGGCACGACGACGACGCCGCCGGCCACCAGCACCGACTCCCCCGACCTCACCGCGCTGCCGGTCGACCCGCCGCCGATGGTCTGAGCGGCTCAGTCGGGCTGGTCCGCCGCCACCGCCTCGGCGAGCTTGCGGCGGGCCACCTCCCGCGCCTCGGGATCGCTCCGGTCGGCGTCGTCGTCGAAGACGACGGTCCACTCCCGCACCGCCTGACCGGGCACCCGCCGGGCCACCAGCACCACCCCTCCCCCACCGGGCAGCGGTGAGCGGCGGCTGGCGACGACGGTCTGGTCGACCCGGCGACGCACGATCGCGGGCAGGTCGCCGGCGTCGCTGAGCGCGTACCGCTCGGCGGGCTCGCGGGCCTGCACGCCCGGCTCCACCTCGGTCAGGGCGCTGACGGTGAAGCTGCCGCCGCCGTCGTTGGTGGCCGACCACCGCGCCGACCCCACCTCGTGCCAGGGCAGCAGGCCGACGTCCCCGGCCCGGGCGAGCGTCAGGTCCTCCGGGACGACGCGCAGCCCGCGGCTCGTGGCCACCAGCCACCCCTGCCCGCGGACCAGCACGCCCCAGGCCAGGACCCGCTCGTCGGGGTCGGGCGAGGCCTGCACGGCCGCGCGCACCGGCTCGGGCGGCCGGGTGAAGCGGCGTCGCAGCGCCGAGGCGACGCTCACGTCAGCCCGCCGATGGCCCGCTGCCGCAGCGAGATGGCCTCCTGCTCCAGCGCCATGAGGCGGGAGAAGGCGCGCATGTACTCGTCGCCCTGCTCGACCGGGTTCATCCGCTGCAGCCTGCCCTTGAGCGCGGTGACCTGCCGGACGGTGGCCATCTCCTGCAGCCTCGCCAGCACCGCCGAGACGTACCCGGCGTCGGCCTCCCCCACCGAGCGCAGCGGCTCCACGGCGAGCGCGGTGAGCTGGGCGCGGGCGGTCTCGCGGTCGCAGTGCGCGGCCACCTCGTCCAGCCACGCCGGTCCGGTGACCTGCGCGGCCGCCGCTCCCCCGGCCTGCGCCACGGCCGCGGCGACGGCGGCGTAGTCGGGGTCGGTGTAGGCGTCCGGCCCGATCGCGTCGAACGACGGCCCGGCGATCTCGGGCACCTGGAGCGCGGCCTTGACCGCCTCCCGCTCCACGGCGAGCGCGGCGTCGTCGGGGGTCCGCTGCGGTGCGCGCGGCCGCCGCGGCGGCGCGGTGTCCCCGCCGGTGATCCGGCGGACCCGCTCGAGCACCTCGCCCTCGTCGGTGTCGCCGATCAGCCCGGCCAGCCGGCGGGCGTAGGCCGGACGCAGCGCGTGGTCCTTGACCTGGGCCAGCAGCGGGGCGGTCCTGTCCAGCGCGGCCACCCGGCCCTCGACGGTGTCCAGGTCGTACTCGGCCAGCGTCGTCCGCAGCACGAACTCGATGAGCGGGGTGCGCCGGGCCACCAGGTCGCGGACCGCCGCGTCGCCGTGGGCCTGACGCAGCTCGCAGGGGTCGCGCCCGTCGGGCTCGACGGCCACGTAGGTCTGCGCGACGAAGCGCTGGTCCTCCTTGAACGTCTTCATCGCGGCGGCCTGCCCCGCGGCGTCGCCGTCGAAGGTGTAGACGACCTCCCCGCGGAACTCGTCCTGGTCCATGAGCAGCCGCCGCAGCACGCTGATGTGCTCGGGGCCGAACGCGGTGCCGCAGGAGGCCACCGCCGTCGTCACCCCGGCCAGGTGGCAGGCCATGACGTCGGTGTACCCCTCGACGACGACGGCCTGGTGCCTCTTCGCGATGTCGCGCTTGGCGCGCTCGATGCCGTAGAGGACGGTGCTCTTCTTGTACAGCGGCGTCTCGGGGGTGTTGAGGTACTTCGGGCCGGGGTCGTCGTCCATGAGCTTGCGGGCGCCGAAGCCGATGACGTCGCCGGTGATGTCCCGGATGGGCCACACCAGCCGGCGGTGGAAGCGGTCGATCAGCGTGCCGCGCGAGGACTCCTTGGCCAGCCCCGCCGTCACCAGCTCCTGCTGGCTGTAGCCCTTGCCGCGCAGGTGCCGGGTGAGGGCGTCCCAGCCGGCCGGGGCGAACCCGCAGCCGAAGTCGAGCGCGACCTGCCGGTCGAAGCCGCGGTCGGCGAGGAACTGCCGTGCCGGCGCGGCCTCGGGGCTGCGCAGCTGCTCGGCGTAGAACTCGAACGCCGCGGTGTTGGCCGCGACCAGCCGCGCCCGCTGCCCGGCCTGCGCGCGGTCGGGCGCACCGGTGGGCCGGCCGCCGTCGTCCTCGTACCTGAGGTCGATGCCGGCCCGCGCCGCCAGCCGCTCGACGGCCTCGGTGAAGCTCAGGTGGTCGATCTGCTGCACGAAGCTGATGACGTCACCGCCGGCTCCGCACCCGAAGCAGTGGAAGAGGTTGCGCGCCGGGGTGACGTGGAAGGACGGCGACTTCTCGTCGTGGAACGGGCACAGGCCCTTGAGGCTGCCGCCACCTGCCCGCTTGAGCTGCAGGTGCTCGCCGACGACCTCGTCGATCCGGCTGCGCTCGCGCACCAGCGCGATGTCCGCGGCTCGGATGCGTCCCCGGCCGGCCATGGGCCCCCTCCGTCGTGCTGCTGCCGGGACGCCGGTGCGCGTCCCGCACCGATCATCCCCTCTCGCGACGGCGGGAGCCGCAGCCGTCCTGCAGCTGCGGGCTCAGCTGCCCCCCGCGGCCGCGGCCCCGCCGGCCGTGGCCGCGGCCGCGGACGTCGACTGGCGCCGGTCGAGCACCAGCTGCACCCAGAGGAGGAAGACCTGGGCGTCCAGGGACAGCGTGTCGTCGGCGGTCAGCGTCGGGCGCCGGGACCAGCCGCCGGTCGTGCCGCTCTCCCCCACCGTGCGCCCGCCCGAGGTGTAGCGCCGGGTGCCCCTCCACCAGGAGGCCGTCTCGACGGCGACCGGGACCCCGTCCAGGTCGACGTTCCAGGTGCCCCTCCACAGCGAGGTCGGCACGGCCCGGAACCGGGCGGCGTCCTCGGGATCGGCGGCGAGCCGTCCGACCAGCTCGCGCTCCCGCTTCCCGAAGGCCCACTCGCGGTCGCCGACGACCGCGGTGGCCGCCTCCCGCCAGTTGCTGGCCCGCAGCCGGGCCACCGGCTCGCCGTCGCGCAGCACCGGCGTCCCGTGCTGCCCGGCCTTGCCCAGCTCCAGCACCCGCGCCTCCCGTGGACTCAGCCGATGCCCGGTGCGCCCGCGACGCTCTCCCCGGTTACGCGGTAGAGCAGGTAGGCGGCGGTCTCCCTCAGGATGTACCGGAACTGCGTGGTGCGCGTCTGGACGGCGGGGCCCTGCCGCGTGGGCGAGCTCTCCGCCGAGATGCCGGCGTCCTCGGCCATCCGCTCGGCGCGCATGGCGTGCCAGGGGTCGGTGACCAGGACGGCGTCGGACCAGCCACGCTCGGCGAACGCGGTGCCGACCGCGCGCATGCTCTCCAGCGTGTCCACGCCCTCGGGCACCGCGAGCAGCGACTCCCCCGGGATGCCGGCGCCCGCCAGGTAGTCGCGCCCGGCCTCGGCCTCGGTGAACTGGTCACCGGCCGCCTTGCCGCCCACGGTGACGACGACCGGCGCGACGCCGTCCTCCCACAGCGACAGGGCGTGCTCGAGCCGGGCCTCGAAGATCGACGACGGGACGCCGTTGTACTGCGCCGAGCCCAGCACGACGATCGCGTCGGACTGCGGCCGCGCGTCCTGCCGCGCGGTCCACCAGATGGCGGCCGCGGTCGAGGCGACGAGCAGCAGGGCAGCGAGCACGAGGGCGCCGAACACCCGCGACGCCAGCGCCCCGACCCGAGTCACCGGTCATGGATAACACGGGCCCTGCGCCGTCCGTGGCAGCTGTGACGGGCGTGGCGCGGGGCCCGCCCCGGTGACGGGCCCCGGCCGCCGGGACCGTCAGGCGACGAGGACGAACCCGACGACGGCGAACAGCAGGGTCAGCACGCAGACGAGGATGCCGACGTACAGGCCGGTGCGGTTGACCGGCGAGGGCGGCGGCGGGACGTAACGCGGGAACCCGCTGGCCAGCGACCCCCGCTGCACCTGCGCGGCCTGCTGCGGCGTGGGCGTGAACTGCGGCTGCGGCGGCAGCTGGACCTGGCCGGGGAAGGCGACCTGCGTGGGCGCGGCCTGCTGTGGCCCGGGGGCGCCGACGGGTGCACCTGCGGGTGCGACCCCCGCGGCGGCGTACGGCGCGGCCGGGGCGTAGGGCCCGGGCTGGGCGTAGGCCCCCGCGGGGGCGACGGGCGGGTGGGGCGGCTGCGACAACGCGGTTCCTCTCGAGCGGGCCCGGTGGACCTCCAGCCGGGCGGCGCACATGGTGACAGCCCGCCGCCGGGGTGAGAAGGGATCCGCTCGCGGTCAGCCGGAGGTGCCGCAGATCCTCGGGCCGTCCTCGAGCACCACGGTCAAGGTGGCCTCCTCGCCGTCGTCCCAGCGGACCCGGACCTCCCGGGAGTCCTGGTCACCGAGCCGTCCCTCCGCGACGCCGACGACCTCGCCGGTGCCGGGGTGCTCGTACGCGGACAGGACGTCGGCGACGTCGCCGGAGTCCCGCTCGGCCTCGCACAGCAGGTCGCCGGAGGTCTCGGTGTCGCCGGCCTCGAGGGCGGCGAGGAAGACGCCGGCCACCTCGCGGGCCTGCTCGTCGCCGCCGCCCTTGACCAGGGGCAGCGCCACGACCATGGCGACGGCGAGGGCCGCGGTGCCCCCGAAGATCCACAGGATCAGGGCGTTGCTGCGCCGCGGGGTGCCGGTGTGCAGCGGCTCGGGGCCCTCGTCGTACAGGTAGGGGCCGCTCATCCGCCGCTCGTCTCCAGCTCCGCGCCGGCCGGCGGGCGGGGGTCGTCGCGGTCGTCGAGCCAGCCCTGGGGCAGCGCCACCGGCCGGGGGCTGCTCGTCCGGCCGCGCGGGCCGCCGAGGACCGCCGTCGGGTAGGGCTGGTCGGGGATGCGGTCGAGCAGGCCGGCCAGCTCGTCGAGCGAGCTCACCATCGCCAGGGCGCGGCGGACGTCGGAGCCCACCGAGAAGCCCTTGAGGTACCAGGCCACGTGCTTGCGGAAGTCGGTGCAGCCGTGCAGCTCGCCCTGCTCGGCCGACAGCAGCTGCGCGTGCCGGTGCATGACGGCGGCGACCTCGCGCAGCGACGGCAGCGCGCGGCGCGACTCCCCCGCGAAGGCCGCGGCGAGGTCACCGAAGAGCCAGGGCCGGCCCAGGCAGCCGCGCCCGATGACGACGCCGGCGCACCCGGTCCCGTCCAACAGGCGCAGCGCGTCGTCGGCCTCCCAGACGTCCCCGTTGCCGAGCACCGGGATGTCGACGGCCTCGACCAGCCGGGCGATCGGCGCCCAGTCGGCGGTGCCGCTGTAGAGCTGGTCGGCGGTGCGCCCGTGCAGGGTGATCGCGGCGGCGCCCTCGTCCTGGGCGATCCGGCCGGCGTCGAGGTAGGTGACGTGGTCGGCGTCGATGCCGATGCGGGTCTTCACCGTCACCGGCACGTCACCGGCGGCGCGGACGGCGGCGCGCACGATGTCGCGGAACAGCACCCGCCGCCACGGCAGCGCCGACCCGCCGCCCTTGCGCGTCACCTTGGGCACCGGGCAGCCGAAGTTCAGGTCGACGTGCGCCGGGCGGGTGCCGGCGACCTCCTCGTCGACGAGCATCTCCACCGCGCGGCCGACGGTGGCCGGGTCGACGCCGTAGAGCTGCACGGAGAAGCCGGCCGCCGCCTCCTCGGGCGTGGCGCGGATCATCCGCAGCGTCTTCTCGTTGCGCTCGACCAGCGCCCGCGTGGTGATCATCTCGCAGACGTAGAGGCCGGCGCCGAACTCGCGGCACAGCGTGCGGAACGCGGGGTTGGTGATGCCGGCCATCGGCGCGAGCACCACGGCCGGGTCCACGGTGAGCGGCCCGAGCCGCAGCGGGGCGACCGCCGGTGCCAGGGTGCTCGTCACACCGTCCAGGGTAGGTGGCCGCCTCCGGTGGCCGGGGTCACCCGCGGGAGGGCCGGCCGCATGGACGGCGTCCCCGCTGGGCAGGGGGTCTCCCGTCCACCGAGCCCAGGAGCACGCGTGCCGAGGTCCGCCCCGCTGACGCCCGCGGGCGCGCGCGTCCCCGGCGTCGAGCGGATCGCCGTCCTGCGGGCCAACTTCCTCGGCGACCTGGTGCTGACGCTGCCGGCGCTGGACGCGCTCCGGGCCGCCTACCCCGACGCCGAGATCACCCTGCTGGGCGCGCCGCTGCACGCCGCCCTCCTCGACGGGCGGCCCGGGCCGTGGGACCGCGTGGTCGTCGTCCCGCCGTGGCCCGGCGTGCGCGACGCCCCGGGTGCCTCCCGCGACGGCGCCGAGGTGCGCGAGTTCCTCGCCGGCCAGCGCGACGAGGGTTACGACCTCGCGCTGCAACTCCACGGCGGGGGCGGCAACTCCAACCCGTTCGTGGCCGCCCTGGGCGCCCGGGTGACCGCCGGCGCCCGCGACGTCGGCGCCCCGCCGCTGGACCGCTGGCTGCCCTACGTCTCCGACCAGCACGAGGTGCTGCGCTGCCTGGAGGTCGCGGGCCTCCTCGGCGCGGTGCCGGTGACCCTGGAGCCGCGGCTGGCGGTGACCCCCGAGGACGCCGCGGCGGCCGACGGCGTCCTGCCGCCCGGGCCCGAGCCGTGGGTGGCGCTGCACCCCGGCGCCCAGGACCCGCGGCGCCGGTGGCCGGCGGAGTGCTTCGCCGAGATCGCCGGCGGCCTGGCCGGCGAGGGGGCGCGGGTGGTGCTGGTCGGCGCGGGCGAGGACGACCGGCGGGCGGCCGACGCGATCCGCGCGGCGACGACGGCGCCGCCGCTGGACCTCGTGGGCCGGCTGTCGCTGTCCGCGCTGGCCGGCGTCCTGGCCCGCTGCCGGCTGGTGGTCGCCAACGACTCCGGCCCGCGCCACCTCGCCGAGGCGGTCGGGACGGCGACCGTCGGCGTCTTCCTCGAGCGCAACCTGCTCAACGCCGGCCCCCTCACCCGCCGGCAGCACCGGGTGGCGGTCTCGGCCCGGACGGCGTGCCCGGTGTGCGGCGTCGACCAGGGCCGCGCGCGCTGCGGGCACGACGCGTCCCTGGTCGCCGACGTGCCCCTGGAGACGGTGCGGGCCGCCGCCCTCGACCTGCTCGAGGACGGCGGCCCGTCGGTGCACCCCGCCGCCGCTGCCGCGCGGCAGCGGCGGCGTCCGGCTCAGCAGCCGGGGAGGCGTGCGGCGAGGTAGGACTCGACGGCGTCCAGGCCGATCCGCTCCTGGCTCATCGAGTCCCGCTCCCGCACCGTCACCGCGTCGTCGGTGAGGGTGTCGAAGTCGACGGTGAGGCAGAACGGCGTGCCGATCTCGTCCTGCCGGCGGTAGCGGCGGCCGATCGCGCCGGCGTCGTCGAAGTCGACGTTCCAGTTCCGGCGCAGCCGGGCGGCGAGGTCCCGCGCCTTGGGCGAGAGGTCGGCGTTGCGCGACAGCGGCAGGACGGCGGCCTTGACCGGCGCCAGCCGCGGGTCCAGCCGCAGCACGGTGCGGACGTCGACGCCGCCCTTGGCGTTGGGCGCCTCGTCCTCGGTGTAGGCCTCGACGAGGAAGGCCATGAGCGAGCGGGTCAGCCCGGCGGCAGGCTCGATGACGTAGGGCGTCCAGCGGGTGTTGCTGGCCTGGTCGAAGTAGGACAGGTCGACGCCGGAGTGCTCGCTGTGCGTGGACAGGTCGAAGTCGGTGCGGTTGGCGATGCCCTCGAGCTCACCCCACTCCGAGCCCTGGAAGCCGAAGCGGTACTCGATGTCGACGGTGCGCTTCGAGTAGTGCGACAGCTTCTCCTCCGGGTGCTCGAAGTGCCGCAGGTTGTCCGGCGAGATCCCGAGGTCGGTGTACCAGCGGGTCCGCTCGTCGATCCAGTACTGGTGCCACTCCTCGTCGCTGCCCGGCTCGACGAAGAACTCCATCTCCATCTGCTCGAACTCGCGCGTGCGGAAGATGAAGTTGCCCGGGGTGATCTCGTTGCGGAAGGACTTGCCGATCTGCCCGATGCCGAACGGCGGCTTCTTGCGGGCGGCGCCCATGACGTTGGCGAAGTTCACGAAGATGCCCTGCGCGGTCTCCGGGCGCAGGTAGTGCAGCCCCGACTCGTCCTCGACCGGGCCGAGGTAGGTCTTCAGCATCATGTTGAAGTCGCGCGGCTCGGTCCACTGGCCGGTCACGCCGCAGTTCGGGCAGGTGATCTCGGTCAGGCCGTTCTCCGGGAGCCGGCCCTTCTTCGCCTCGAAGGCCTCCTCGAGGTGGTCGGCCCGGAAGCGCTTGTGGCAGTTCTGGCACTCGGTCAGCGGGTCGGTGAAGACGCCGACGTGACCGGAGGCCACCCACGTCTGGCGCGGCAGGATCACCGAGGAGTCCAGGCCGACGATGTCGTCGCGACTCTGGACGACGGTGCGCCACCACTGCTTCTTGATGTTCTCCTTGAGCTCGACGCCCAGGGGCCCGTAGTCCCAGGCGGAGCGGGTGCCGCCGTAGATCTCACCCGACGGGAAGACGAAACCCCGGCGCTTGCAGAGGTTGACCACCTTCTCGAGGCGGGCGGGGTCGTGCGGCGCGGTCGACGTGCTGGTGGTGCTGGCGCTCACGGGCTGGGTGCTCCATCCGGCTGGCGGTCGGCGGTTGACCCGCCCACGGTAGACGCCCCGCCCGCGCGCCCCCGCCCGCCGTGGCCCCTCAGGGGGAGGTGTAGCCGCAGACGGCCGGACCGCCCTCGTCCACGACGGTGACCACGAACGCCGCCTGCTCGCCGCTGTCCAGGGTCACCTCGAAGGTGACCTCGTCGACGTCCCCGGCGGCGGTCGCGCCGGTGGCCGACCCCTCGGTGATCTGCCCGCCGAGGAAGGTGTCGAAGTCGTCGAGCAGCGCCTGCCCGTCGGGGAACTGGCCCTGCCCGTCGGTGCACAGGTCGGCGTAGGCGGTGTCGCCGTTCCGGTCGACCACCGCCTGCACCCACGAGGCGGCGAACTCCAGGCTGCCCGGGATCCCCGGCTCCCCTCCCCCGCCGGTCCCGCCCCCGCCGGTCGGCGTCGACGCCCCGCCGCCGAAGCCACCCTCGCCGGAGGGAGACGACGAGGAGGACGAGGAGGACGACGAGGACGACGGCGCCGAGGACGAGGTGCTCGCCGACGTGGCGGTGGCGGTGGACGTACCGGCGTCGTTCCCGCGATCGAGCAGGACGACGGCGAGCACGCCACCGCCGACGAGCAGGACGGCGAGCGCGACGAGGAGCGCCACGAGCGGGCCACGGCCCTTCCGCGGCGCCCCCGGGCCTGACCCGCCGTACGGGGGCTGGCCGTAGACGGGCTGGCCGTAGCCGGGCTGGCCGTACTGCTGCTGCCCGTACGGGGGCTGCCCGTACTGAGGCGGGCCGTACGCGGGCTGGCCGTAGGGAGGCTGACCGTGGGGACCCTGCCCGTAGCCGGGCTGGCCCTGACCCGGCGGACCGTAGGAGGGCTGGCCATACGGGGGCTGGCCCTGGCCCGGCTGTCCCTGGCCCGGCTGTCCCTGGCCCGGCTGTCCCTGGCCCGGCTGTCCCTGGCCCGGCTGTCCCTGCTGGGGCCGGCCGTACGGGGGCTGCTGCACCGGGCCACCCAGGCGCAGCGTCGGGTCGCGCTGCTCGGACGCGCCGGGCAGCCGGTCGGTGGGCGGGTCGGGCAGCGGACGCGGCGGCACCGGGGGGAGTCGGACCTCGCGGGTGCGGTCGGGCGGCGGCGTCCCGTCGTCGTGCGGCGGCTGGCTCATCGCGCCTCTCCCGATCCGGCGTGTGCTGTCCCGCGAAGGCTACGCATCCGGCGGGGCCGTGGCCGGGCACGCCGGGCTCACCCCGCTGGGAGGTAGGCGCCGGGCTCGTCGAGGGCGTGCACCCACACCGGCGCGCCCGCCACCTTCACCTCCGCGGCCGACAGCGCGCGGCGGTAGGCGCCGACCCCGTCCCAGCGGGTGACCAGCGCCCACAGGGTCGGGTCGTCGGCGCAGCGTCCGGACTCCCCGCCGAGGCAGCCGGGCCGCGCGGCCAGCGCGGCGAGCAGTCCGTCGACGGCGGACGCGACCTCGGCCGCCTCGCTCTCGGGCACGCGCAACCGGGTCACGGCGAACACCGGCACATCGTGCCGCAGTCGCGGGGCACAGACGGCGACGGCCGGTCCCCGCGGGTGCGGGGACCGGCCGTCGGGGGGGTGCGTCAGCCGAAGTTGCAGACCGTCAGGTCCGCCTGCACCCACACCTCCACGGTCTGGGTGCTGCCGTCGTCGAGGGTCAGCTCGAAGGTGGCGACGTCGACGGAGTTCGCCGGGTCGTACTCGATGCTGACCAGGCCGCCGTCGGTGATCGTGTGGCCGCCCAGGATCTGGCTGTAGAAGTACAGCGTCAGGTACTCCTCGGGGCTGTACTCGCTGCCGGCCGAACCCTCCTGGGCGGCGGACTGCAGCTCGGCGCAGGAGAGGCCGAAGGCGGTGGTGTAGTCGAAGTCGTACACCGCCTGGACCCACGCGAGGGCGAGGTCGGAGGAGCCGGCGATCTGGCCCGCGTCGGCGCCCCCGCCGGTCTCGTTCCCCATCGGCGTGCCACCGCCGGTGCTGCCTCCGCCGCCGGGGGTGCTGCCGCCGCCGGGGCCGGGCGTGCCGGCACCGCCGGGGACCGAGACCGGGCCGCCCATGTCCATGCCCATGCCGGAGCCGGAGCCGGAGCCGGAGCCGGAGCCGGAGCCGCTGTCGGAGCCGCTGTCCGCGGAGGTGGACGTGGAGGTGGAGGTCTGCTGCGCCGCGGGAGCCGGGTCGTCGTTCCCGCGGAGGAGGAAGAACAGCAGCACGCCGACGCCGGCCGCCACCACCACGACCGCGGTGATGACCCACGGCAGGACGCTCTTCTTCTTGGGCGGCTGGCCGTAGCCGCCGGGACCGAAGCCGGGGCCACCGCCCGGGCCGAAGCCGGGCGCGCCGTACTGGCCGGGCTGCGCGTACTGGCCCGGCGCGCCGTACTGGCCGGGCGCGCCGTACTGGCCGGGCTGCGCGTACTGACCGGGCGCGCCGTACTGGCCGGGGGGCTGACTCATCTGCTTCTTCCGTTCGTGTGGACGGGCGCTGGGGGCCCGCGAGCGAGAGCAAGATAGGGAGACTCCGCCGCCCCGCATACCGGTTCGCGCGCGGCAGTTCCGCGGACCGGTCACAGGTGGGTCACGGCCCGGCGACCGGCGTCCCGCAGGTGGAGGAGCCGCGGCCGGGACGCTGGTCGGGGTGCGCACCCGTCCCTAGACTCCGCCGACGACCCGCACCCGGCGCCGGCTCCGACGAGCGCCCGCGCTGCGGCACACGGAGGAACGACCGGTGGAGTTGCAACAGTTCGGCCCCTACCGCATCGAGGCCCTGCTCGGCCGCGGCGGGATGGGTGAGGTGTACCGCGCCTTCGACACCGAGCACGACCGCACGGTCGCGCTCAAGGTGCTCTCCGAGCACCTGGCCGCGGACAAGGGGTACCGCGAGCGCTTCCGCCGGGAGGCGCACCTCGCGGCCCGGCTCAACGAGCCGCACATCGTCCCGATCCACCGCTACGGCGAGATCGAGGGCCGGCTGTTCCTCGACATGCGCCTGGTGCCCGGCCGCGACGTCGCCGCGGTCCTCGCCGCGGAGGGGCCGATGAGCCCGCAGCGTGCGGTGTCCGTCGTCAGCCAGACCGCCCGCGCGCTGGACGCCGCGCACGCCGACGGCCTGGTGCACCGCGACGTCAAGCCCTCCAACGTGCTGCTCACCGGCACCGGCGAGGACGAGTTCGTCTACCTCGTGGACTTCGGCATCGCCCGGTCGACCTCGGACGCGCAGGGCCCGGCGCTGACCCAGACCGGCGCCGCGCTCGGGTCCTTCGACTACATGGCCCCCGAGCGGTTCCTCGAGAAGCCGATCGACAAGCGGGTCGACGTCTACGCGCTGGCCTGCGTGCTGTTCGAGTGCCTCACCGGCCGCCGTCCCTTCACCGGTGACGGGCTGGCCACGCTGATGTACGCCCACCTCAACAACACCCCGCAGGCCCCGTCGGCGCTGCGGCCGGGGCTGCCGCGCGCGCTGGACGACGTCGTGCGCAAGGGCCTGGCCAAGGAGCCCGACGAGCGGTACGCGACCTGCGGCGAGCTCGCTGCGGCCGCGCGCGCGGCGCTGAGCTCGGCCGGGGTGTCGGTCCGGACCGAGGCCGCCCCGCCCACCTCGGTCAGCCCGCTCCCCCATCCGCAGACGGTGGGCTTCTCCTCCCCCGGCCCGGCCGGCACCTACGGCGCACCCTCGCACGCGGTCGCGCCCGCGGCGCTCTACGGCCCGCCGTCGAACCCCGGCTACCCGACCGGCGGCTACGGCCCGCCGTCGGACCCCGGCCCGCCCACCGGCTACGGCCCGACCTCCAACCCGGGCCCGCCCACCGGCTACGGCCCGACCTCCAACCCGGGCCCGCCCGGGTATCCGCCCCCGACCGGCCCGGCCTTCCCGCCGCCGGCCGGCGGGTCCTCGGCCAGCGGCCGGGGCCGCGGCTCGAGCAAGCTGCCGCTGGTCATCGTCGGCACGGCCGTGGTGGTCATCGCGGTCGTGGTCGGGATCATCGCCCTGGCCGGCGGCTTCAGCGGGGGGGACGACGTCCGGGCCGACGACACGGACACCTCGACCGGCTCGTCGAGCGGCGGCTCCTCCGGCAGCGACGACCCCGCGGACCCCGAGGACGAGTTGCTGAGCGTGATCCCCGGCGGGTTCGACGTCGAGGACTGCACGTCCGGGACCCCCGCCGGGGACGGGGACCGGGCGCGGGTGGAGTGCGGAGCCGCCACGCAGCCCGGCCCCGAGGTGTCGTTCTTCTACCTCTACGAGGACGAGGCGGCCGTCGACAGCGTGTTCCTCTCCGACGTCGGCAACGTGGGCCTGTCCCCCCTGACCAGCACCGACTGCCCGGACGCACAGGGTTACCGCGGGTACGAGGCCGACGACCAGCCGGCCGGGCGGGTGGCCTGCTGGGTGGACACCGACGGCGACGCGAACATCGCGTGGACCCAGAACGACGTGGCCGCCGAGGGCCTCGTCACCATCCCCGACGGCGGGCAGTCCGGGCTCGCCGACCTGTGGGCGTGGTGGAACGACCCGGCCAACAGCGACTTCGTGCAGCGCTGAGGTCCCGCGCGAGGTCCTGACACGACGAGGGCCCCGTCCCCACCGGCCGGTGGGAACGGGGCCCTCGTCGGATCGGAGCCGCCGGTCAGGCGCGGGCGGCTCCCAGCGCGGCGTCGGCCAGCCGGTCGAGCCGCTCGGCCACCTGCAGCGCGGTCACCGGGCGCTGGCCCACCGGCGCCAGGCACTCGGAGACCAGCGCGGCCTCGTCGTCGGTCAGCCCGGGGGCGATGGCCGGCTCGGCGCTCATCACCCGGCGGATGGCCAGCAGCGGCTCGCCGTCGGGCAGCTCGCCGTAGAGGCCGGTGCCGGTGAGCGCCCGGTTGAGGGTGGCCCCGAGGGCGAACACCTCGGTGGCGCGGGACGGGCGCTCGCCGCGCAGCAGCGCCGGGTCGAGGTACTCGACCGACGCCGCGCTCGCCATGCCGGTGAGCGTCACGCCCGGGGCCAGGTAGCGGGCCAGCCCGAGGTCGGAGAGCTTGCCGCCGTCCTCGGTGAGCAGGATGTTGGCCGGCTTGATGTCGCCGTGGGTCAGCCCCGCCTCGTGCAGCGCGTGCGCCGCGTGGGCGGCGTGGGCCACCGCGCGCAGCACCTCACCGCGGCTCAGCGGCCGCGCCGGGGCGGCCAGCGAACCGAGCGGGCAGTACTCCATCGCGTACAGGAAGCTGTCCTGCAGCACGGCGTCGTAGACCCTGACCAGGTACGGCGAGGCCACCTGCGCGAACGCGCGCAGCTCGCGCACGCCCCGCTCGTAGGCCTGCTCGCTGTGCGTGCCGGTGAAGACCTTCACCGCGACGTACTCGTCGGGCAGCCCCAGCCGCGCCGGCGGGCGGGCGAGGTAGAAGCGGCCGTTGTTGCCCTCGCCGAGCACACGGATCACCTGGTAGTCCGCGATCGTGGCAGGCGCCGCGCCCACCAGGCCGACGGCATCCATGCATGTCCTCCTGAAACGCTGTCCTCCCCGGACGAGCCGGGGACGCCGCCGGTGCGGCAGCGGCACAGTGTGACGGCACCCGTGCCGTCCCGGAAGCCGTTCACGCCTGCGAAGTCCCGCGCGCGGAGCGCCCCCGGGGCGGACGGAGCGCAGCTAGCATCCGCGCCCGGCTGGCCCCGGTGGCCCGGATCCGGCCGTCCCACCCGACTCCCGCGCGGTCCCACGTGGCGCGGACAGCACCGCCCGGAGACCCAGTGGAAGCGCGCCCCGTCGCAGAGATCATCGCCTACGTGTTCGTCGATCTGGCGGTGATCATGATCATCGCGAGGTTGATGGGCCGCCTGGCCGTCAAGGTCGGCCAGCCGGCCGTCGTCGGGGAGATCGTCGCCGGCATCCTCCTCGGCCCGACCCTCCTCGGCGCGCTGCCCGGCGACCTGGACCTGCTGCTGTTCCCCACCGACATCCGGCCGTTCCTCAACGTGCTCGCGCAGCTCGGCCTGGTCCTGTTCATGTTCCTGGTGGGCCTCGAGGTCGACCTGTCCTTCATGCGCGGGAGGGAGAAGGTCGCCGTCTCGGTCTCGCTGGCCTCGATCCTGCTGCCCTTCTCACTCGGCGTGCTGCTGGCGACCTACCTGCACGTGCAGCACGACGTCTTCACCGAGATGGACGGCACCACCTCGCCGATCCCGTTCCTCGGGTTCGCGCTGTTCCTCGGCGTGGCGATGTCCATCACCGCGTTCCCGGTCCTGGCCCGGATCCTCGCCGAGCGGCAGATGCACCGGATCCCCACCGGTGTGCTCGCGCTGGCCTGCGCCGCCGTCGACGACGTCCTCGCCTGGTGCCTCCTGGCCGTCGTCGTCGCGATCGTGGCGGCCTCCTCGTTCAGCGGCGTCGTGCTGATCCTCGGCCTGTCGGTGGCCTTCGCCCTGGTGATGTTCCTGGTCGTCAAGCCGCTGCTGCGGGTGCTGGTGACCCGCTACGAGCGGCTGGGTCAGCTCACCCCGGAGATGCTGGCCGGCGTCCTCATCGGCATCCTCGCCAGCGCCTGGGTGGCCGAGGAGATCGGCATCCACTTCATCTTCGGCGCCTTCCTCTTCGGCGTCGTGATGCCGCGCAAGGGCGCCGCCCGGCTCAACCACGAGATCGTCGACCGGCTCGAGCAGGTCAGCGTGCTCCTGCTGCTGCCGGTCTTCTTCGTCATCACCGGGCTCAACGTCGACGTCGGCGCGATCGACCTCGCCGGCCTCGGCGAGCTGTGCCTCATCCTGCTGGTGGCGATCTCCGGCAAGTTCGTCGGCGCCTACGCCGCGGCCCGGGCGATGCGGGTGCCCAAGCGCCAGTCCACCGCCCTCGCGACGCTGATGAACACCCGCGGCCTCACCGAGCTGGTCATCCTCAACATCGGCGTCCAGCAGGGTGTGCTCGACGGCGAGATGTTCACGCTGATGGTGATCATGGCGCTGGTGACGACGGGCATGGCGACGCCGCTGCTCAACGTCATCTACCCCAAGCGCATCCTGCAGCGCGACATCGCCGCGGCCGAGCGCGCCGAACTGGGTCTCACCGAGGCCTACACCGTCGTCGTGGTGGTGGACGACCTCGACCGGGACGCCGCGCTGGTCGACCTGGCCTGCGACCTCGTGGGCCGCGAGACGCCCGCCCAGGTCGTCCTCACCCGGGTGGTCCACCGCTCGCGGCCCAAGCCCGAGTGGGCCAGCGGCCTGGGCGCGGACCTCGAGCTGATGGCCACCGTGGCCGACGAGCTGCGGACGCTGGCCCGGCAGGTCGAGGCCCGGGGACTCAGGGCCTCCGTCGCCTCGCGGTTCAGCGAGGACCCGTGGGCCGAGGTCGTCGACCTGGCCGGCAGCACCGAGGCCGACGTCGTCCTGGTCCGCAGCGGCTGGGGTCTGGCCGAGGGCGCGCTGGCCGCCGACGGCTCCGGCACCCCCTGGCCGCCGTCGCTGCGCGGGTCCGTCGTGACCGTCTCCGGCGAGCTCGGCGAGGCCGGACTGCAGCCCGGCGGGCCGGTGGCCGTGCTGCAGGACGGCGACGCCGACGGGCGGGCGGCGCTGCGGCTGGCCGCGCACGCCGCCGTGGGTCGGCGCGTGCCGCTGCAGCTGCGGGCCGGCGAGGGGCGGAGGGGCGTCAAGCGCAACGTCGCGGACTCCCTGCGCAGGGCGGGTGTGCAGGTCGCCGCGCAGGCGGAGTCCCTGCCGGCCCTGCTGGTCGCCCCGGCCGGCGCGGGCACCGTCCCGGGGGCCGACGACCTGACGCCGATCCTGCTGGTGCACGCCGGCACGGCCGACACCGACCGCGACATGGACGAGACCCTCGCCGGCATCGCGGCCCGTCCCGGGGCGGTCTGACCGTCCTCTCCTGCAGGCCCGGAGCCCGCGTCCCGTTCGAGGGGACGCGGGCTCCGTCGTCTCCGGGGTCGGGTCCCCGGGCGAGGCCGCCGGCGGCGGCCTCCTCCCCCTCGGCTCGCTCGTGCTCTGCCCCGCGTCAGTGGGCAGAGCACGAGCGTCCACGGGAGAGCCTCCCGCACCCCCGGACACGTGACGGCGCCCGCCTCCCCGAGCGGGGAGACGGGCGCCGTGGTGGTGCCGGGAGCGGTCAGTAACCGCCGTGCGGCGACTCGAAGGCGAACTGCCGGCCACCCATGCGGACGGCCATGCCCGGGGTCAGCCGGACCGGCTGGTCGGGCACCAGTGAGGACCAGCCCGGTGCGCCGCGCGGGGCGACGAGCGTGCCGTTGGCCGAGCCGGTGTCGACCAGCAGCACGTCCCAGCCCTCGAGCCGGATCTCGGCGTGGTGCCGGCTGACCCCGCCGGTCTGGTCGAGGACCAGCAGCGGCCGCAGTTGCCCGGAGGCCACCCGCTCGTCGGTCTCCGGTTCGCGGCCCAGCAGGTAGTCCATGTCGAGGCTGACCGTCGCGCCGTCGTCGAAGACGAGCAGCCCCAGCGGCGGGCGCACGCCCTCGATCAGCACCGCCGTCTGCTGGGTGGTGCGGATCCCGCACAACGCGCAGAAGCCGGCCCGCGGGTCGTTGAGGTGGCCGTTCTTGCAGAGGATGCCCTTGACCTTGGCCCGCTCGTCCTCCGGCTCCGCCGCGGCGGGCGCCGAGGGCTCCGCGCCGGGGGTCGGCAGCGGCTCCCGGGCCGGCTCTGCCTCCGCCGGGCCGCCGAACAGCAGCGCCGACCTCTTCGGCGCCGGCAGCTCGACCGGCGACGGAGCGGGCGGCTGCGCCGCGACCGGCGCGGGGGCCGGGTGGTCGTGCCCGGCGTGCTCGTGACCGGCGTGGTCGTGCCCGGCGTGGTCGTGCCCGGCGGGCGCCGGGACGGCCGGCGCGGGGGCCGCGGGCGCAGGGGGCTTGACCGTCGACAGCGGCACCCGGGCGTGCGGCGCGGGCAGCCGGACCTGCATGGTCGCCGCCGGCGGAGGGCCGGGCACCGAGGGTGCGGGAGCCGGGGCTAGCACCGCCGCGGCACCGGGGACCGCGCCGGCCTCGAGGTCGGCGAGCGGGTGCGGCGCGGTGTCGGCGGGCGAGCCGGCCGACAGGTGCAGCGCAGCCGGCGGCCAGGTGACGAAGCGGTCGAGCACGAGCGTGCCGTTGTCCAGCTTCTCGCCCTGCGCCGGCGTCAGCCGCAGGCCCAGGTCGGGCACCTCGGCGGTGCCGCCGCCGACGAGCACCAGCGTGAGCCCGTCCTCGGTCGCGGCGGTGACCGCGAACGACGGCGGGTCGGCGACGGTGCCGAGCCAGCTGCGCAGCTCCTCGTGCAGCCGGCGGCCGGGGGCGCGGGACCCGGCCGCCGAGACACGGCGGCAGAGCGCGACGAGCTCGCCGACGTGGGCGTCACCGGCGGGGGCGGCCGCCGGTGCGGCCGGGACCGGAGCGCTGCCCCAGCCGACCAGCGCCGGCTTGGCGGCGGGCGCGGCGGACCCGGTCGGCCGGTGGGTGACCCCGACGACGAGCAGCACGCCGGGCAGCCGGACGACGAGGTCGGGGCCGGGGGCGACCCGGACGGCGACCTGGTCGAACGGCGGCACGGTGGCCGGGGCCCCGGTGGTGCCGGTGAGCGGCGCCGGAGGGGTGGCGGAGGACATCAGATGAGCCTCCCACCGTTGATCCGCCAGTGGATGAAGGGCACGCGCATCGGGCCGTTGGCCACCAGCCACACGATCAGCCACGTGCTGACGAAGTGGATGGCGAAGGCCGGGCCGGGCAGCGAGTCGATCCACGGGATCGCACCGCCGGCGAAGAGGAACCACACGAGCAGGCCCTCGGGGATGCCGGTGAGCAGGCCGAACAGCGTCGGCCAGTCCTTCTCCCACCGGAACTGCTGGATGCCGTGGTAGACGAACTCCCACAGCACGCCGAGCACCAGCACGACGAGCAGCACGGAGAAGGTGGCGCCGTAGGAGGCCGCCAGGGAGGCCCCGGTGGGGAGCACCGGGGTGATGATCAGGGTCCAGATCGAACCGACCACGGCCAGCAGGAAGATCCTGGTCTGGATGCGGCCGCTCAGGGTGGGCAGCACGGTGTCGTCTCTCTCGGTCGTCGCGGACGTCGGTGGCGGGTCGGGGGCGGGTCGGTCAGATCTGCTTGTTGCGGACCCACTTCCACCACTGGCTGGTCGACCGGCCCGGGCCGAGCTTCTGCGCGAAGCCCTGCGCGATCAGGTCGTCGGCGATCTCCTGCGCGGCGATCTGCAGCCCGAAGAACGTGTCGACGCCGGGGAACGGCCCGCCCAGGGTGGCGCTGCCGGAGGCGTAGATCTTGCCGCCGTTCTGCGCGCCGGTGACCTCGAAGTTGCGCTGCACGTCCAGCCGGCCGACGGGGTTGCGCTGGGCGTTGGAGTGGTCGAGCAGGTCGGCCAGCACGCGGTGCTCGCGGATGTCGGCCTCGAGGCCGGTGCAGTCGATGACGGCGTCGAAGGTGCCCGTGTGGGGACCCTGGTCGGGGGTGTTGACGGTGACCTCGACCAGGTCGCCGACCGGCTTGAGCTCCTCGATGGAGCCGATCATCACGCGGTACCAGCCCTCGCGGCGACCCCGCCGCAGCTGCTCCTGCCAGTCCCGCCGGACCGGGGTGTTGGTGCCGCCCATCTCCTCGTACAGCCGCTTGCGCTCGGGGCCCTCGCTCTTGCGGACCTGCTGCTTGAGCTGGCCGCCCCACACCGACTTCGGGTAGTTGAAGCCCTGGTAGGCCCAGCCGTCGGCGCCCTTGCGGCGCTTGAGGATGCCGGTGCCGTGCGGCCGGTCCACGTAGGTGCGGAACAGGTGGACGATCTGGGTCTGCAGGCCGCGCTGGTCGCGGTCGTCGATGAGCCGCTGCAGCACCCGCGAGGCCACGATGCCGCCACCGCGGATGAGCACCGTCCCGGGGCGCTGGTGCAGCCGCTCGTAGACGTGCTCGTGCCGCTCGTAGGCGTTCACGACCCTGCTGTAGTCGTTGTACTCGTTGCGGTACCGCTGCAGGTCGGGGAGGAACTTCAGGCCCGGGTAGCCGACGGCCACGTGCACCCACTGGCTGCGGTAGGCGATGCGCCGGGTCGGGGTGGCACCCTCCGGCGGCGTCAGGATGGTGAAGTAGCCGCCGCCCACGCGGCGCCGGACCATGCGGACCTGGCCGTTGACGACCATCTCCGGGTACCGGATCCGGTACATCTCCTTCTCCATCGACTCGAACGCGTGCCCCGCCTTGGGCGTGTAGTAGTTCGCGAAGATGGGCTCGACCAGCACGTTCCACGCCTGCTTGACGTTGCCCTGCAGGGCCTCGCGGATGGCGTAGCTCGGGAAGCCCCAGATGTTGTCGGGGCAGGACGAGGAGTCCGACCGCAGCCGCTCGCCGCGCGGGATCTGCGAGACCGTCGTCAGGTACTCGTAGCTCTCCCACGGCGTCTTCAGCGGGGTGAGCACCCGCATGGCGCTGGTCGGGACACCGCAGATGCGCAGGTAGTCGACGGTGACGAACGAGCCGATGCCGCCACCGAAGGTGACGAACGGGACGTCGACGACGGGGATGCCGGCCTCGGCGAGCATCTGGTCGGTCCAGAAGTCGCTGGCGATCAACGCGTCGTTGAGGTCGCCGGGCTGCGGCGGTGTCGGGGCGTGCTGGGGCGCGATGGTGCTCTCGCTCACGGGAGTGGATCCGTCCTCTGTCGGGGAGCCGCCACTGTCAGGTGGGTGCGCAGCACTGTCAACGGATTCCGGCGCGGCTGCGCGAACCGTTGCCCGACCCCGGACGAGGGCCGCCTGCCTACACTGCCGCCACTGCTCCGGGAGGCCACGGGTGGAGTCACGACAGTTCGGTCCCTACCGGATCGAGGAGCTGATCGGCCGCGGCGGCATGGGCGAGGTCCACCGCGCCTTCGACACCGAGCACCAGCGCACCGTGGCGCTCAAGGTGCTCGCCGAGGACCTCGCCGCCGACCGCGGCTACCGCGAGCGGTTCCGCCGCGAGGCCCACGCCGCCGCCCGGCTGTCGGACCCGCACGTGGTCCCGATCCACCGCTACGGCGAGATCGACGGCCGGCTGTTCCTCGACATGCGGCTGGTCCGCGGCCGCGACCTGGCCACCGTGCTCTCCGAGGAGGGTCCCCTCTCGCCGGCCCGCGCCGTGTCGGTCGTCGGGCAGGTCGCCCACGCCCTCGACGCCGCACACGCCGAGGGGCTGGTGCACCGCGACATCAAGCCGAGCAACGTGCTGGTCTGCTCGACGGCGGGCAACCCCGTCGACGACGACGAGTTCGTCTACCTCGTCGACTTCGGCATCGCCCGCTCGGTGGTGCAGGACGGCGGCACGACCGCGCTCACCCAGGCCGGCTCGGCGGTCGGGTCGTTCGACTACATGGCCCCCGAGCGGTTCCTCGAGCGGCCGGCCGACGCGCGCGCCGACGTCTACTCCCTGGCCTGCGTGCTCTTCGAGTGCCTCACCGGCCGCCGTCCGTTCGGGGCGCGCGACCTCGCGCCGCTGATGTGGGCGCACCTCAACGACACGCCGCCGCCGGTGTCCTCGCTGCGCCCCGGCGTGCCCGCCGCCCTCGACGAGGTGGTGGCCCGCGGGCTGGCCAAGGACCCCGCCGACCGCTGGCCGTCGGCCGGCGCGCTCGCCTCGGCCGCCCGCCGTGCGCTGACCTCGTCCGGGACGCCGGCCCGCCCGGACCCGGCCGCGCCACCGCCCGGGCCACCGCCCGGGCCACCGCCCCTGCCGGCCACGGCCGGGGCCACCCGCCTCCCGCCGCCGCGCCCGCCGGCCGCCACCGGCCCGGCCGCTCCCCCGCTCCCGGCCGACGGGCGTCGCTCGCGGCTGCCCGCCCTCCTGGTGACGACGGCGGCGCTGCTCGCGGCCGCCCTCGTCGCGGTCGTGCTGCTCGCGGGGGGCGGCGGTCAGGCCGCGGCGGACCCGCCGGCCCGGCCGACCGAGACCGCGCGGCACGACGACCTGCTGGCACTCGTCCCGGCCGACTTCGACCGGGCCGCCTGCCGCCCCGCCCCCTCGGCCGGTGACGGCGACGTCGCCGCGGTGGACTGCGGACCCTCGACCACCGAGGACGGGCCGCGGACGGCGCGGTTCTTCCTGTATCCCGACGGGGAGGCCGCCGAGGCCGCGTTCACCGCCGACGTCACGCGGCTGGAACTGCCGCGGCTGGCCAACGGTGCCCGCTGCCCGGCGTCGCAGGGCCACCAGGACTGGACGCTGGAGGGCGCGGTCAAGGGACAGCTCGCCTGCTACGTCGACGAGGAGAACACCGCCGTCCTCGTCTGGACCGAGACCGAGGACGCCGTCGAGGCGATCGTCACGATCCGCAACGGCGGGACCGCCGGACTGGCCATGCTGCGCCAGTGGTGGGACGACCCGGCCCTCTCCACGTTCGGAGCGGCGTAGGCCGGGGGCGGCTCAGGCCCTGCCGAAGCGGCGCTGGCGCGAGGCGTACTCCTCGCACGCGGCCCACAGGTGCCGGCGGTCGAAGTCGGGCCAGAGGGTGTCGAGGAAGACGAACTCGGCGTAGGCCGACTGCCACAGCAGGAAGTTGCTCGTCCGGTTCTCCCCGGAGCTGCGCACGAACAGGTCGACGTCGGCCATGTCGGGCTCGTCGAGGAACCGGGCGACGGTGGACTCGTCGACCCTGCCCGGGTCGAGCCGGCCGGCGGCGACCTCCCGCGCGATCGCGGCGGCGGCGTCGGCGATCTCGGCGCGGCCGCCGTAGTTCACGCACATGGTGAGCGTGAGGACGTCGTTGTCCCGGGTGAGCTCCTCGGCGACCTCGAGCTCCTTGATGACGCTGCGCCACAGCCGCGGGCGGCGGCCGGCCCAGCGCACCCGGACGCCGAGCTCGTGCATCTCGTCGCGGCGGCGGCGGATGACGTCGCGGTTGAAGCCCATGAGGAAGCGGACCTCCTCGGGGCTGCGCCGCCAGTTCTCCGTGGAGAACGCGTAGGCGCTGATCGCCTTCACGCCGAGCTCGATGGCGCCCTCGACGCAGTCGAACAGCGAGGACTCCCCCGCCTCGTGTCCCGCCGTCCGCGGCAGGCCGCGCTCCTTGGCCCAGCGGCCGTTGCCGTCCATGACGATCGCGACGTGCCCCGGCACCCGGTCGGCGGGGATCGACGGCGGCCGCGCTCCCGACGGGTGCGGGTTGGGCGCCTTCACCTCACGCCTCACTCAGCAGACCCGCTTCCCGCCTCGGGGCGACGTCGGAGCGGTCGACCAGCGGCAGCGAGCGCAGGCCGCGCTCGAGGTGCCACTGCAGCAGCGCGGCCACCAGCCCGCTGCCCTCGCGGCGCTGCGGGTTCTCGCTGGCCTCGGCGGTGTCCCAGTCGCCGGACAGCAGCGCCTCCAGGTGCCCGATGGTGACCGGGTTGGGCATGGCCGAGCCGGTCGGCCGGCAGCCGGGGCAGACGGTGCCGCCGGCCGGGACGGAGAAGTGCCGGTGCGGGCCGGTGACGCCGCAGCGGGCGCAGTCGCCCAGCGCCGGCTCCCAGCCGGCCACCGACATCGCGCGCAGCAGGAAGGCGTCGAGCACGAGGCCGGACGGGTGGGTGCGCTCGGCCAGGGCCCGCAGTGCCCCGACGACGAGGAGGAACAGGCGCAGCGAGGGCTCCTTCTCCTCGGCGGTCAGCCGGTCGGCGGTCTCCAGCACCGCGGTGCCGGCGGTGTAGGCCGGGTAGTCGGCGGCGATGACCGAGCCGTAGGAGCGGATCGACTCCGCCTGGCTGACGATGTCGAGGGTGCGGCCGGTGTAGAGCTGCAGGTCGACGTGGCTGAACGGCTCGAGGCGGGCGCCGAACTTGCTCTTCGTGCGGCGCACGCCCTTGGCCACCGCCCGCACCTTGCCGTGCCGGCGGGTGAGGACCGTGACGATCCGGTCGGCCTCCCCCAGCTTGTGGGTGCGCAGGACGATCCCCTCGTCGCGGTACAGCGACTTCGGCGTGGTGCTCAATAGCCCAGCCTGTTCAGCTTCTTCGGGTCGTCCTGCCACTCGCCGAGGACGGTGACGTGCAGGTCGAGGTGGACCCGGGCACCGAGCAGCTCCTCCAGTCCCGCGCGGGCCTCGGTGCCGATCGCCTTGATGACCGACCCGCCCTTCCCGAGCAGCATCGGCTTCTGGCTGGGGCGCTCGCAGTGCAGCAGCGCGTGCACCTCGACCAGCTCCGCGCCCTCCCGCTTGGGGTCGGGCCGGCGGTTCAGCTCCTCGACGGTGACGGCGAGGGAGTGCGGCACCTCCTGGAACACCTTCTCCAGCGCCGCCTCGCGGATCAGCTCGGAGATCTGCCGGTCGGTGTCCTCGTCGGTCGTCTGCTCCTCGGGGTACAGCGGCGGCCCCTCGGGCAGCAGGCCGACGAGCAGGTCCTCCAGCAGCTCGACCTGGTCGCCCCGCACGGCGCTCACCGGCACGACCTCGGCGGCCTCGACCAGCGCGCTGGCGGCCACCAGCTGCTCGGCCACCTGCTTCTTGCTCGCGGCGTCGGTCTTGGTCACGACGACGACCACCGGCGCTGTCACGTCCCTCAGCTGCCGGGCGATGAACCGGTCACCGGTGCCCACCGGCTGGTCGGCCGGGATGCAGAACACGACGACGTCGACCTCGGACAGGGTGTCGCGCACGACGTCGTTGAGCCGGCGGCCGAGCAGGCTCTTGGGCTTGTGCAGGCCGGGGGTGTCGACGAGGACCAGCTGCCCGCCCGGCCGGTGCACGACGCCGCGGATGGCGTGCCGGGTGGTCTGCGGCCGGTTGCTGACGATGCCGACCTTCTCGCCGACGAGCGCGTTGGTCAGCGTGGTCTTGCCCGCGTTGGGACGGCCGACCAGACAGGCGAAGCCGCTGCGGTACGGCTGGTCCGGCGTGGTCACCCGACCAGTCTCCCACCGCGCACCGACACCCTCGCCGTCCCGCACCGAGACGTCGGTCCCAGGAGCCGACAGCGCTACGGAGGCCCTAGACGGTGGTGCGCAGCGCTCCGTCCGGGCCGGCGAGGAACACCGGCGCCGAGGCCGTCAGGTCGTGCACGGCGGCGAGGCCGTCGGACTCCACCGCGTCGGCGTCGGACACGACCGCCGCCGCCTCCAGGCCCTCGACGCCGCTGGAGACCGCCGCGGCCACCGCGGCCTGCAGCGCCGACAGCCGCAGCGAGGGCAGCGCGACGCTGGCGGCGACGTAGGTGCGCCCGTCGGTGTCGCGGACCGCGGCGCCCTCCGGGGCGCCGGTGCGGCCGCGCGCGGAGCGGGCGAGGGTGACGAGCTTGGCGTCCTCGGGCTGCAGGTCGGGCACGGGACGATTCTCCCCACCGGTGGCTCCGGCCCTCCCGCAGGGGCCCGGCGCCGGCCCCGTCCGGAGGCTCGCCCGAGCGTGCGAGGGGTGAGGGGGACGGGGTCCTTCCACGGTGGGGGGCGGGAGGGTCCTCCTCAGCCTTCCACGCCGGCCGGGACGTCGGCCCGGGTGGCACCGGACTGGTGCTCCGGGTCGGTGTCGGGCAGGCGGGAGACGAGGATCGTGTCGATGCGGTTGCGCCGCCCGCCGGTGCTCTCGGCGACCAGCCGCAGCCCCGCCACCTCCGCCGCGGACCCCTCGATCGGCACCAGCCCCAGCTCGCGGGCCAGCAGGCCGCCCACGGTCTCGACGTCGTCGTCGCGGGGCAGCTCGACGTCGAAGAGCTCGGCGAGGTCCTCGACCGGCAGCCGGGCGGTGATCCGCACCGACCCGTCGTCGAGGTGCTCCACCGGCGGCCGCTGGACGGCGTCGTGCTCGTCGGCGATCTCGCCGACGATCTCCTCGAGGATGTCCTCGATCGTGACCAGCCCGGCGAAGCCGCCGTACTCGTCGACGACGACCGCGATGTGCGTGCGGCGGGCCTGCATGTCGCGCAGCAGCTCGTCGACCGGCTTGGACTCGGGCACGAACGCCGGCGAGCGCATGAGCTCCTCGACCCGCGGGCCGCGGCCCTCGCCGAGGTTCTGCGACCGGCGCACGAGGTCCTTGAGGTAGACGATCCCGACGACGTCGTCGACGTTCTCGCCGATGACCGGGATGCGGCTGAACCCGCTGCGCAGCGCGAGGGCCAGCGCCTGCCGGAGGGTCTTGGTGCGCTCGATCCAGACGACGTCGGTGCGCGGCACCATGACCTCGCGGGCGATGGTGTCGCCCAGCTCGAACACCGAGTGGATCATGTTGCGCTCGCCGGACTCCACGACGCCGCGCTCCTCGGCGAGGTCGACGAGCTCGCGCAGCTCGACCTCGGTGGAGAACGGGCCGTCGCGGTAGCCGCGGCCGGGCGTGATCGCGTTGCCGACGAGGATCAGCAGCCGGGTGACCGGGCCGAACACGCGGCCGAGCAGCCGCACCAGCCCGGCGGTGGCCAGCGCGATCGGGTAGGCGTGCTGCCGGCCGAGGGTGCGCGGCCCGACGCCGACCAGCACGTAGCTGACCACCGTCATCACCCCGGCCGCGGCCAGCACCGCCTGCCAGGTGCTCTCCAGCATCCCGTAGACGACGACGCCGACCAGCACGGCGGCGACCATCTCGCAGAGGATGCGCAGCAGCAGGAGCAGTGCCACCAGGCGGGCGCGCTCGTCGAGGACCCGCTCCAGCCCGGCCGCCCGGCGGACGCCGTCGCGGCGCAGCTCCTCGACGCGGGCCTTGGACACCCGCTGCAGCGCGGCGTCCATGGCACCGAACGCGCCGGCGAGCGGGACCAGGCAGATCGCGACCACCAGCAGCGTGACCGCACCGGCGCTCATCGGGTCACCGGGTCCCGGGACCCCGTTCGGCCGGCTCGCCGGTGACCGGCTGCCGCGGAGCGGAGCGCCAGCCCTCGAGCAGGCGGGTCTGCAGGCCGAACATCTCCCGCTCCTCCTCCGGCTCCATGTGGTCGTAACCGAGCAGGTGCAGCACGCCGTGGGTGGCCAGCAGCAGCAGTTCGTCGTCCATGGAGTGGCCGGCGGCGCGGGCCTGCCGGACGGCGACCGACGGGCAGAGCACGACGTCGCCGAGCAGCGCGGGACCCGGCTCGGGGTCGTCGGGCCGGGCGGTGTCGAGCTCGTCCATGGGGAAGGCCAGGACGTCAGTCGGGCCCTTCTCCCCCATCCAGCGCTCGTGCAGCACCGACATGTAGTCCGGGTCGACGCACAGCACCGACAGCTCGGCCATCGGGTTGACGCCCATCTCGCCGAGGACGTACCGGCAGATGCCGGTCAGCTCCGCCTCGTCGACGGCGATCTCGGACTCGTTGGCGACCTCGACGGGCACGCCGCTCAGCTCCCCTGCCGGCGCGGACGCGCCGGCCGGGCCGGGGCCGACGGGCCCGCGGTGGACTGCTGGCGGGAGGTGTCCCAGCGCTCGTAGGCGTCGACGATGTCGCCGACGAGCCGGTGGCGGACGACGTCGGAGCTGGTCAGGTTCGCGAAGTGGACGTCCTCGATGCCGTCGAGGATCTCCCGCACGATCCGCAGTCCGCTCTGCGCGCCACCGGGCAGGTCCACCTGCGTCACGTCGCCGGTGACGACGATCTTCGAGCCGAAGCCGAGCCGGGTGAGGAACATCTTCATCTGCTCGGCGGTGGTGTTCTGCGCCTCGTCGAGGATGACGAACGCGTCGTTGAGCGTGCGGCCGCGCATGTAGGCCAGTGGGGCGACCTCGATCGTGCCCGACTGCATGAGACGCGGGATCGACTCGGGGTCGACCATGTCGTGCAGCGCGTCGTAGAGCGGGCGCAGGTACGGGTCGATCTTCTCGCTGAGCGTGCCGGGCAGGTACCCCAGTCGCTCGCCGGCCTCGACCGCCGGGCGGGTGAGGATGATCCGGTTGACCTGCTTGGTCTGCAGCGCCTGCACGGCCTTGGCCATCGCCAGGTAGGTCTTGCCGGTGCCGGCCGGGCCGATGCCGAAGACGATGGTGTGCGCGTCGATCGCGTCGACGTAGCGCTTCTGGTTCAGCGTCTTGGGCCGGATCGTGCGCCCGCGGCGGCTGATGATGTCGAGGCTGAGGACGTCGGCCGGCCGCTCGGAGCCGCCGCTGCGCAGCATCCCGATGACCCGGCGCACCGAGTCGGGGCGCAGCGCCTGCCCGGTGCCGAGCAGCGCGATGAGCTCGTCGAACACGCGGACGGCGAAGGCGTTGTCGGCCGGCTGGCCGGTCACGGCGATCTCGTTGCCGCGCACGTGGACGTCGGCGTCGAGCTCGGCCTCGACCAGCCGCAGCAGCTCGTCACCGGAGCCCAGGAGGGCGACCATCGACACGGAGTCGGGGACGGTGATCGTGGTGCGGACCGCGGCGGGCACGGGGCTCGCGAGGGTGCTGGCGTCGTCCACCGCGGCGGCCTGCAGAGAGGCCTCGCGGGACGTGGGAGCGCCTGGCACGGGGACGTTCGGGGAGGTGTCGGGCAAGAACCCTCGACCCTGCCTTCCTTGCACGGGGGGATGACCGCTCCGACTCTACCCGCGCCCGTCGAGGGGGAACCGCGCTCAGCGGCCCCGGTAGGTGGCCTTCCCGGGTCCCTCGTCCAGGAACGAGGCCACCGCGCCGCGCAGGTCGGCGGTGCCGAACAGCGGCCCGGAGACCTGCGGGGTGATCTCGTCGGCAGCCCGCACGCCGTACCGGACCGCGGTGGTCACCAGGCGCTTGGTGGCCGCGTGGGCCAGCGTGGGGCCGGCGGCGACGCGGTGGGCGTAGGCGCGGGCGGCCTCGGCGAAGCCCTCGTCGGGCAGCACCCGGTTGACGACGTCCCACCGCTCGAGCACCGCGGCCGGGTAGCGCTCACCGGTGAAGATCAGCTCCTTGGCCCGCGCCGGACCGGCCCGCTCGGCCAGCCGCTGCGGCCCGCCCATCGACGGGGTCAGCCCGACGACGATCTCGAGCAGCCCGAACGACGCCTTCTCCGCGGCCAGCAGCACGTCGCAGGCCAGCGCCAGCTCGAAGGCGGCGGTGAGGGTGAGCCCGTGGGCGGCGAAGACGGTGGGGACGGGCAGGTCCTCCAGCGTCTGGGACATGCGCAGCAGCCGTGCCCACAGCGCCGCGCCGCGCTGCTCGGGGTCGGGGCCCTCGGCGATCTCCTGGAAGGCGTGCACGTCGACGCCGCCGGAGACCACCTTGCCGCGCGCCTCGAGGAGCACGGCGCGGGCGCGGTCGGGCCGGCCGGGCTCGGTCAGGGCGACCAGCTCGGCGACCGCGGCCTCGAAGCCGGCGAACACCGACTCGTCGAAGAGGTTGAGCGGCGGTGCGTCCAGCACGACGACGGCGACGTCGCCGTCGCGCTCGATCCGGACGGGGGCGGCGCTGCCGGCGTCGGTCATGCCCGCCACCCTGCCAGGCCCCCCACGCGGGTCAGCCGGGAGGCCAGGTGAGCGGCCGGCCGCCCAGGACGTGCAGGTGGAGGTGGTGGACGGTCTGCCCCGCGGCCGGGCCGGTGTTGGCGACCAGCCGGTAGCCGGGCTCGGGGCCGTCCTCGGTGGCCAGGCCCTCCTGGACGGCGACCGCGTGCGCGGAGGCGACCACGTCGGCCAGCAGCTGCGGATCGGCGCCGACCAGCAGCCCCGCCGTCGCGTGGTGCTCCTTGGGGACGACCAGCACGTGCGTCGGCGCCTGCGGGTTGACGTCGCGGAAGGCCAGCGTGCGGTCGGTCTCGTGCACGACGTCGGCGGGGATCTCCCGGGCGACGATCCGGCAGAACAGGCAGTCGCTCACGGCGCCGACCCTAGGGGGCGGGGGCGGACGCCGCGGGTCAGGATGGCGCGGTCGCCGTCGACCCGAGGAGGTCCCGTGCCCGTTCCCCAGCCCCCCGAGCGGACGTAGTGGGCCGCCGCAGCGCTCTCCGGTCGGGGAGCCCCGGGGTCCAGCCGTCCCGCCGCGCGTTCCTCGCCGGCACCGCCCTCGCCCTCGCCACCGCGGCGTGCGGCCGCTCCTCCCCCGTCGGCGCCGCCTCCTCCGGCGCGACGACGACGATGCGCATCGGCGCGATCCCCGACCAGGACCCCGAGGTCCTGCAGCGCCTCCACGGCACCGTGGCCGACTCGGTGTCCGCCGCGCTCGACCTCGACGTCGTCTACGCACCGGTCACCGACTACGCCGCCGCGGTCTCCCTCTTCCGCACCGGCGACCTCGACCTCGTGTGGTTCGGCGGCCTCACCGGCGTGCAGGCACGGCTGCAGGCGCCCGGCGCGCGGCTGATCGCCCAGCGCGACGTCGACGAGGACTTCCACTCGGTCTTCGTCGTGAACGCCTCGACCGGGCTCGCGCCGTCGGACGACCTGCGCCCGCTGGCCGGGCTGCGGTTCACCTACGGCAGCGAGACGTCGACGTCGGGTCGGCTGATGCCCGCCTGGTTCCTGCAGCAGGCCGGCGTCGACCCGCAGGGCTTCCCCGGCGGGCCGGGCTTCTCCGGCTCGCACGACGCGACGCTGCAGCTGGTGGCCTCGGGCAGCTACCAGGCCGGGGTGCTCAACGAGCAGGTGTGGACGTCGCGCTCGGCGGAGGGCGCGGTGGACCCGGCGGTCGTTCCCTACTCCCGCACCCCGGGCTACCACGACTACCACTGGCTGCTCGGCCCGCGGGCGGCGGAGCGGTTCGGCGGCGACGTCGCGGAGCGGCTCACCGCGTACTTCACCGGGCTGTCGGCCGACGACCCGGACGACGCCGCGGTGCTCGCGCTGTTCGGCGCGGGCTCCTTCGTCCCGGCGCGGGCGTCGGACTACGACCGGATCGAGGAGATCGGCCGCAGCCTGGGGCTGGTCCGCTGACCGCCGTCCTCCGGCTGGCCGGCGTCACCGTCCGCTTCGGGACGGCGACCGCGCTCGACTCCGTGGACCTCACCGTCGGTCCCGGCGAGCGGGTCGCCGTCGTCGGGGCCTCGGGCGCCGGCAAGTCGACGCTGCTGGCCGTGGCCAACGGCGCGGTGCCGCCGTCGTCGGGTGCGGTGCAGGTGCTGGGGCAGGACCCGGCCGGACTGCGCGGGCCGGCGCTGCGCCGGCTGCGCGCCCGGGTGGGCACCGTGCACCAGCACCTGGAGCTGGTCGGCCCGCTGCGGGTGGTGCACAACGTCAACGCCGGCCGGCTGGGGTCGTGGCCGGCGGCGCGGGCGGCGTGGTCGCTGGTGCGGCCGCAGGGCCTGCCCGAGGTGCTCGCCGCCCTGGACCGGGTCGACCTGGCCGACCGGGTGTTCGACCGCACGGACACCCTCTCCGGCGGGCAGCGGCAGCGGGTCGCCGTGGCGCGGCTGCTGGTGCAGGACCCCGAGCTCGTGCTGGCCGACGAGCCGGCCTCCGCGCTGGACCCGGTGCTCGCCGACCGGGTGCTGGAGCTGCTGGCCGGACCGGCGTCGCGGGGCGGCGCGCTGCTCGCCGCCCTGCACGACCCGTTGCTGGCGCTGCGGCACTGCGACCGGGTGGTCGGGCTGGCCGGCGGGCGGGTGGTCCTCGACGCCCCGGCGGCGGCGCTGACCGTCGCCGACCTGGCCGCGTTCTACGGGGCGCCGGCGTGACGGCGGTGGCCGCGCCGGCGGTCTCGCCCGGACTGCGGCGGGACCGCCGCCGCTGGGGATGGGGGCTGGCCGCGCTGGCCGCCGTCGGCTGGTCGCTGGTCGCGGCCGTCGACGGGGAGGGGGTGAACCCCGCCGGGGCCGCGCAGTTCGGCCGGTTCGCCGCGGCGGCGCTGTCCCCCGCGCTCGACGGCGCCTTCCTCGCGGTGCTCGGCACCGCGGCGCTGGTCACGGTGGCCTACGCCGTCCTCGGCACCGCGCTGGCCCTGGTGCTGGGGGCGGCCGGGGCGGTGCTCGCCGCCCGCACCACCTGGGGACGCCGCCGGCTGGGGTGGGCGGCGGCGCGCGGCGTGCTGGCCGTCCCGCGCGGCCTGCACGAGGCGGTCTGGGGCCTGCTGCTGGTCAACGTGCTGGGCCTGGACCCGTGGGTCGGCGTCCTGGCCATCGGGCTGCCCTACGGCGCGGTGACCGCGAAGGTGTTCGCCGACCTCCTCGACGAGGTGCCGCGCGGGCCGTACACGGCGCTGCTGGCGCAGGGCTCGGGCCGCGCGGCCGCGGCGTGCTACGGGCTCGTGCCGCAGGCGGCCGGCGGGCTGCTGTCCTACGCCTTCTACCGGCTGGAGTGCGCGGTGCGCTCCGCGGTCGTGCTGGGCCTCATCGGGGCCGGCGGGCTGGGCTACCAGCTGTCCCTGTCGTTCACGTCGCTGCGCTGGCCCGAGGTCTGGAGCGCCGTCTACGCCCTGGCCCTGCTGTGCCTGGCCGCCGACGTCGCCGGGCGGGCGGTGCGGCGCCGGGTGGCCGCGCCGCGTCGCCGCACCGGGGTCCTCGCCCGCGACCGGGTGCTCGCCGTGGCGGCCGGAGCGGTGCCGGCCGCCGTGGCGTGGTCGTGGTGGTTCCTGGCGCTGTCGCCCGGGTCGCTGGGATCGGCGCGCACCCGCGAGCAGGCCGGCTACGTGCTCGGTGCGGCGTGGCCGCCGGCCGGGGACGGCGACCTGCTGCGCGAGGTCGCGCGCCAGTCGGTGGTCACGCTGCAGACGTCGGTGCTGGCGATCGCGGTGGCGACGGCGGGCGCGGTGCTGGTGGCAGGGGCCGCCGCGCGGCCGGCCGGGCGGCCGGGGCCCGCGCGCCGGGTGTCCGGGGCGCTGCTGCGCGCGGCGCTGCTCCTGCTCCGGGCGGTGCCGCCGCCGGTGTGGGCGCTGGTCCTGCTGTTCGTGCTGCTCCCCGGCGTCCTGCCCGGCGCGCTGGCGCTGGGCGTCTACACGCTCGGCGTGCTGGGGCGGCTGGCCGCCGAGGCGGTGGAGGAGGCCGACGCCCGCCCGCGGACGGCGCTGGCGGCGCTCGGCGCCCGGCCGACCGGCGGCTGGCTCTACGCCGTGGCGCCCCAGGCGGCCGGCCCGGTGCTCGCGTTCGCGCTCTACCGGTGGGAGGTCGTCGTCCGGGACACGCTGCTGGTCGGGCTGCTCGGCGCCGGCGGGCTCGGTGCGCTGCTCGCCTCGCGGCTGGCGGCCTTCGACTGGGCGGCCGTCACCACCGTGCTGCTCGCGACGATCGCGCTCACCCTCGCCGTCGACCTGGTCGGCGACCGCGCCCGCCGCGCGCTGCGCTGACCGACGTCCTGGCTCACGCTCGTGCGTCCTGGCTCACCCTCGGCGCTGAGCCAGGACGCAGCACGATCAGGTCACCTGATCGTGCACGCCGGGCTCAGGACCAGCGGGCGCGGACCGACAGCGCGGCCAGGGCGGCGGCGCCGGCGGTGGAGGTCCGCAGCACCTCGGGGCCGAGCCGCACCGCCTGGGCACCGGCCGCGCGCAGGGCCACGACCTCGCCGTCGGTGAGCCCGCCCTCGGGGCCGACGACGACGGCCACGGTGCCGCCGGCTGGCAGCTCGACCCCGGCCAGCGGCCGGCGGGCCTGCTCGTGCAGGACGAGCGCGAGGTCGACGTCGGCCAGCTCGCCGCACACCTGCCGGGTGGTCATCAGGCCGGTGACCTCGGGCACCCGCGGCCGGCGGGACTGCTTGGCCGCCGCCCGCGCGGCGGCCCGCCACTTCGCCAGCCCCTTGTCGACGCGGTCCTCCCGCCAGCGGGTCACGCACCGCGCCGCGGCCCAGGGGATGACCCGGTCGACGCCGAGCTCGGTGGCCAGCTCCACCGCCAGCGGCCCGCGGTCGCCCTTGGGCAGCGCCTGGACCAGCACGAACTCCGGCTCGGGCGCGGGCACCTCGTGGCGGGCGGTCACCCGCACGCGCAGCCCGGCCGGGCCGGCATCGACGACGACGCCCTCGACCAGGGCGCCGCGGCCGTCGCCCACCCGCACCGGCTCCCCCGGGGCCAGCCGCACGACGTCGACGGCGTGCCGGCCCTCGGCGCCGTCGACGAGGACCTCGTCGCGGTCGAGCAGCTGCGCGGCGGGCAGCTCGTCGAGGAGGAACAGCGGCGAGCCGTCGAGGGCGGGGCGGGGCGCGTCGGGGGCGGCGGCGCTCACTTGAACGGGTTCCGGACCCGGGAGAACAGCCCGCCGTGCGCCTCCGCGGACGGGCCGGGCCGGTCCTCGCCGCGCAGCACGGCCAGCTCGCGCAGCAGCTTCTCCTGCTCGGCGTCGAGGCGGGTCGGCGTCTGCACGTCGACGTGCACCAACAGGTTGCCCCGGCCGGTGGCCCGCAGCCGCGGCGCGCCCTGGCCGCGCAGCGTCAGCACGGTGCCGGCCTGGGTGCCCGGGCGGACGTCGACGTCGGTCTCCTCGCCGTCGAGCAGCGTCAGCGGCAGGGTGGTGCCCAGCGCGGCCGCGGTCATCGGCAGGGTCACGTGGCAGTGCAGGTCCTCGCCGTCGCGGGTGAAGACCTCGTGCGGCCGCTCGCGGATCTCCACGTACAGGTCGCCCGCGGGACCGCCGCCGGGGCCGACCTCGCCGCGGCCGGTGAGCCGGATGCGCATGCCGTCCTCGACACCCGCGGGCACCTTGACCTGGATGGTCCGGCGCGCGCGGATGCGGCCCTCGCTGCCGCACTCGGGGCACGGGTCGGGGATGACCTGGCCGGTGCCGGCGCAGGTCGGGCACGGCCGGCTGGACACGACCTGGCCGAGGAAGGAGCGCTGCACGCTCTGCACCTCGCCGCGGCCGGAACAGGTCGCGCAGGTGGTCGGGTGGGTGCCCGGCGCGGTGCCCGCGCCGCTGCAGGTGCCGCAGAGGACGGCGGTGTCGACGGTGATGTCCTCGGTGGTGCCGAAGACCGTCTGCTCCAGGTCGAGCTCGAGGCCGATCAGCGCGTCGTCACCGGCACGGACCCGGCTGCGCGGACCGCGGCCGCCCACCCCGCCGCCGAAGAAGGCGTCCATGATGTCGCCGAGCCCGCCGAAGCCCGCCCCGCCGAACGGCGAGCTCCCGGCCGCGCCGGCCCCGCTGTCGAACGGGTCGCCGCCGAGGTCGACGATGCGCCGCTTGTCCGGGTCGGTCAGCGCCTGGTACGCGCGGCTGACCTCCTGGAAGCGCTCCTTGGCCTCGGGGTCGGGGTTGACGTCGGGGTGCAGGTCGCGCGCCAGCCGCCGGTAGGCCTTCTTGATGTCGGAGTCGGAGGCGCCCCGGGCGAGTCCGAGGACGCCGTAGTAGTCGGTTGCCATCAGCTGTCGAGACCTCAGCTCCCGGCCAGCAACTGGCCGACGTAGCGGGCCACGGCTCGCACCGCGGCCATGTTGCCCGGATAGTCCATGCGGGTCGGGCCGACGATGCCCAGCCCGCCGAGCGCCCGGTCGCCCGAGCCGTACCCCACCGACACCACCGACGCACCGGCCAGGGCCTCGTGGGCGTTCTCCTCGCCGATGCGCACGAGCACGGCGCCGCCGCTGTCGACCTCGCTGATCAACCGGAGGACGACGACCTGCTCCTCCAGCGCCTCCAGCAGCGGCCGCAGGCTGCCCGGGTCGACGGCGACACGCGCCAGGTTCGCCGTCCCGCCGATGACGAGGCGGTCCTCCCCCGGCTCGACGAGCGTCTCGACCAGGGTGGCGCTGACCGCGGCCACCAGCGCCCGCAGGTGCGGCGGCGCGGTGTCGACCAGGTCGGCCACCTTGCTGCCGGCGTCGGCCAGCTTGGCGCCGGTGAACGCCGCGTTGAGCGTCGTGCGCAGGTCGGCGACGTCGTCGCGGCCGACGTCGACCGGGCAGTCGACGATCCGCTGCTCGACGCGGCCGGTGTCGGTGATGAGCACCAGCAGCAGTCGCGAGCCGGTGAGCTGCACGACCTCGAGGTGACGGACGGCGCTGCGCGACAGGGTCGGGTACTGCACGACGGCGACCTGGCTGGTCAGCTGCGCCAGCAGCCGCACGGTCCGGCCCAGCACGTCGTGCAGGTCGACGGCGCCGTCGAGGAACCGCTCGATCGCCTTGCGCTCGGCGGCCGACAGCGGCTTGACCGCCGAGAGCCGGTCGACGAAGAGCCGGTAGCCCTTGTCGGTGGGCACCCGGCCGGCGCTGGTGTGCGGCTGGGTGATGTAGCCCTGCTCCTCGAGCACGGCCATGTCGTTGCGGATGGTGGCCGGCGAGACGCCCAGGTCGTGCCGCTCGGCCAGGGCCTTGCTGCCCACGGGGTCGTTGGTGGAGACGAAGTCCTGGACGATCGCCCGCAGGACCTGCAGGCGCCGTTCGTCGTGCGCCACGGTGACACCTCCCCGAACCGGTCGACGTCGCCGTGCGGAGGGCCGCGGGGCCCCGGCCTGCACGCTCCGGAGGGTCCGGGCGGGCTGGCACTCGCACGGACCGAGTGCCAATCCAGCATACGTCCAGGGAGCCGTTCCGTCGCGGATGCGCGGGGGCCGCCCCCCGGAGGGGGCGCGGCGCGGGCCGGGGGCGGCCGATACGCTGACCGGGGTCGGAACGGGCGCGCGCAGGTCGGACGGAGGTCGGGTCCCTGATCTTCAAAGCGGTGCGGAGCGGGCGCCCCTATCCCGAGCACGGCCTGTCCACCAGGGACTGGGCGATGATCCCGCCCCGGCAGATCCGGCTCGACACGCTGGTCACCACCAAGCGCGAGCTGGCGCTGGACACCCTGCTCGCCGACGACTCGACCTTCTACGGCGACCTGTTCCCGCACGCCGTCCAGTGGCACGGCGACCTCTACCTCGAGGACGGCCTGCACCGCGCGCTGCGGGCGGCGCTGCAGCAGCGCTCGGTGATCCACGTCCGGGTGCTCGACCTCGACGCGCTGATGCCCGCCAACCTGGCGTGACGAAGGACTCCCTCGCCCCCCGCCACCCGCTCGCTCGCGGCGGGCTCCTGCGAGAGGGCCGGGACGGACCGGTACTGCGCCGGGCGACCGCGGACGACCTCCCGGCGATCGTCGCGCTGCTCACCGACGACCCGCTGGGCGCCGGCCGCGAGTCCGCCGACCTCGCTCCCTACCGCGCGGCGTTCGCCGCCGTGGACGCCGACCCGGCCCACCTGCTGGTCGTGGCCGAGGACGCCGGTGCCGTCGTCGGCACGCTGCAGCTGTCCTTCCTGCCGGGGCTGTCGCGCGGCGGGGCGCTGCGCGCCCAGGTCGAGGGCGTGCGGGTGGCCGCGGCCGCCCGCGGGTGCGGCCTCGGCGAGGCGATGCTCGGCTGGGTGGCCGAGGAGTCCCGCCGCCGGGGCGCGGCGCTGGTGCAGCTCACCACCGACACCCGCCGCCCCGACGCACACCGCTTCTACGAGCGGCTCGGCTACGTCCCGTCGCACGTGGGGATGAAGCTGGAACTGCAGCCCGTCGACCTGTGAGCCGGCCCCCTCGCAGGGGCTCCTCCGTCTAGAGCCAGCCCTTGTCCGCGGCGACGCGGGCGGCCTCCACCCGGGTGCGGGCGCCGGTCTTGCCGATGGCCGAGGACAGGTAGTTGCGCACCGTGCCCTCCGACAGGAACAGCCGTCGGGCGATGTCGGCGACGGTGGCGCCGTCGGCGGCCTCGCGCAGCACGTCGGCCTCGCGCGCCGACAGCGGCGTGGCACCGATCGCGAGCGCCGCGGCGGCCAGGTCCCGGTCGATGACCCGCTCGCCGGCGACGACGGCCCGGATCGCCGTCGCCAGCTCGGCCACCGGCGCGTCCTTCACCAGGAAGCCGGCCGCGCCGACCTCCATGGCGCGGCGCAGGAAGCCCGGCCGGCCGAACGTGGTCAGGACGACGGCGCGCACCGCGGGCAGCTCCGCGGCCAGCTCGCGGGCGGCCTCGAGACCGTCGCGGCCGGGCATCTCGATGTCGAGCAGGGCGACGTCGGGGCCGTGTTCGCGGGCGGCGGCGAGCACCTCGTCGCCGCGGCCGACCTCGGCGACGACGGTGATGTCGGGTTCGAGCTCCAGCAGCGCCCGCAGCGCGCCGCGGACCATCGACTGGTCCTCGGCCACGAGCACCCGGATGACGCGGTCGGTCACCGGGCGACCGCCTCCGGCACCGTGTCCGGCGCCGCGGCCGGGACCAGCGGCAGCACCGCGCGCAGCTCGTAGCCGCCGTCGTGGCCGGCGCCCCCGGTGAGGCGGCCGCCCAGTGCGCCGACCCGCTCGGACAGGCCGGCCAGCCCCGAGCCGGGCTCGCTGTCGTCGGCGGGACCGCGGCCGTCGTCGGTGACGGTGAGGACGGCCTCGGCGCCGTCGTCGGCCAGGGACACCGTGACGGTCCGGGCGCCGCTGTGCCGCAGCACGTTCGTCGTCGCCTCGCGGACCACCCAGCCGAGCGCGGCGTCGACCGGGCCGGGCAGGACCGGCACGCGCGTCGGCACGCGGACGGCGATGCCCGCGCCCGACAGCGCCGAGCGGGCCTCGGTCAGCGCCTGCGCGCAGCTGACCTGGCGGTAGCCGCTGACGGCGTCGCGGACCTCGGCCAGCGCGCGGCGGGCGGCGGCCTCGACGTCGGCCATCTCGGTGCGCGCCCGGGCGGGGTCGGCCTCGGCCAGCCGTCCCGCGAGCTCGCTCTTGAGCGCGATGAGCGAGAGGCTGTGGCCGAGCAGGTCGTGCAGGTCGCGGGCGAAGCGCAGCCGCTCCTCGGCCACGGCGTTGCGCGCGAGCTCCTCGCGGGCCGCGGCGAGCTCGGTGTTCACCGAGATCAGGTGGCGGGTGCCGCGCATCGCGAACGCGGTCAGCAGGCACATGACCGGGAGGATGAACAGGCTGGCGAACATGCCGTCGGCGGCGACGACGGCGGTGCACACCGCGGCCGCCGCGAGCACCGCCGGCCACACCCGGCGCTGCGGCAGCGCCGCCGACGAGGCCGCCGACACGTAGATCATCAGTCCCGCCCAGGACGGCCCCATCCAGACGGCGAGCCCGACGCCGAGCGCCGCGACCACCGCCAGCCGGCTCAGGGTCGGCTGGATGCCGCAGCTCGTGAACGACCGGCGGAACACGTCGAGGTAGACGACGGTGAACACCAGCAGGCCGGCGCCGGCGACGACCCGGGTGGCGAGCGGCCGGTCGGTGGTGACCAGGTCGGCGACCGGGAAGAACTGGAACAGCAGCCAGGGCAGGGACCAGCCGATCTGCTGCCACCGGCCACGGGGATCCACGGCGACCGACCGTAGCCCGCTCAGCCGGCCACGGCCGCGAGCGGGCGGCGGCGCGCCACGGCGACGGCGAGCACGGCGAAGACCACCCCGGACGCGACGAGCACCGCCACCGCCGTGGCCCCCGGCGGACCGCCCGCGGCGACGTCGCGGCCGGTCTGCGCGTACCAGTAGGACGGCAGCGCGTGCGCCACCGCGCGCAGACCCGACGGGAAGACCTCCACCGGCACCCACAGCCCGCCGAGCGCGGCCAGCACGGTGGCGACGAGCCCGATGGCGCCGCCGGCCGCCTTCTCCTCCAGGGCCCAGCCCAGCAGCAGGCCCAGCGCCACGAACACCGCCGACCCGAGCCACAGCACGCCGACGAGGCCTGCCCACGCCGCGGGGTCGAGCCGCACGCCGCTGACGAACCGCCCGACCAGCGCGACGACCACCAGCGGCGGCAGGGTGAGCAGCATCCCGACGGCGACGTCGACGGCGACCACCGAGGTCTGCGGCACGGGCGTCACCCGCAGCTGCCGCAGCCACCCCGAGGCCCGGTCGAAGGAGAGCCGGATGGTCGCGCCCAGCGCCGCGCCGATGGCGCCGTAGGCCATCATCGCGACCATCGTGGCCGCGGCGGCCTCCTGGCTGATCCCGCCGGGCGCGCCGGCGAAGACCTGCGTGAAGAAGACCGTGAACGCCGCCGGCAGGACGACGGTGAAGAGCAGGTACTGCCGGTTGCGGCCGACCCGGCGCAGCTGGAAGGCGAACAGCGGGCTCATCGGGCGGCTCCCGTCGTGAGGGTGAGGACGGCGTCCTCGAGGCTGGCGCCGCGGACCTCGAGGTCGGCCAGCGGGACACCGCGGTCGAGCAGGACGCGCAGGGTGGCCTCGGCGTCGGAGGTGGTGAGGACGGCGGTGCCGCCCCGGCGCGTGGCGGCGGTGACGCCGGGCAGCCCGGTGAGGTCGGCGTCGTCGGTCACCGACAGGCGCACGGTGCGCCCCGCGACCGCCGAGCGGACCCCGGCGGAGGAGCCGTCGGCGACCACGCGCCCGCCGGCGAGGACCACCACCCGGTCGGCGACGGCGTCGGCCTCCTCGAGGTGGTGGGTGGCGAAGACGACGGTCGTGCCGCGGGCGGCGAGCTCGCGCATCGTCGTCCAGAAGGCCCGCCGGCCCTCGACGTCCATGGCGGAGGTGGGCTCGTCGAGCAGCAGCAGCGGCGGCTGACCGGCCAGCGCCAGGGCCAGCATCACCCGCTGCCGCTGGCCACCCGAGAGCGCCTCGACGGGGCGCCCGAGCAGCCCGCCGGTGCCGGTGGTGGCCACCAGGTCCTCCAGCGGCCACGGGTCGGGGTAGCTGCGCCGCACCAGCTGCAGGACCTCGCCGACGCGCGCCTCGCTCGGCAGTCCGCCGTGCTGCAGCATCGCGCCGACGGAGCCGGCACGGACGGCGTCGGCCGGGGCGCGGCCCAGCACGCGGACGGTGCCGGCCGCGGGGCGCAGCAGGCCGAGGACGGCGGAGACGGTGGAGGACTTGCCGGCGCCGTTGGGGCCGAGCAGCGCGACGGTCTCCCCCGTCCCGATGCGCAGGTCGAGGCCGTCGACGGCGAGCACGTCGCCGTGGCGGACGGTGAGGCCGGAGAGCTCCAGGGCGTCGAGGGGCACGTGACGAGCCTGGCGCCGGCCCGGGTGCGCGTACCAGTGCGGGACGTCGTCGTCCCGACCTGACATCCGTCAGACGTGGGGAGCCCTCGTGGCGCCAGTGGCTCAGTCCGTGAGGTCGCGGACGACGGCGTCGGCGAGCAGCCGGCCGCGGTCGGTGAGCACCGCGCGCCCCGCCCCGTGCGCGCCGGCCTCCAGCAGGCCGCGGGCGACGGCGTCCGCGGCGCGCAGCCGGCCCGTGTCGGACAGCGCGGCGAGCGGCAGCCCGTCGCGCAGCCGCAGGCCGAGCATGACGGTCTCCAGCGCGCGGTCGGCGTCGTCGAGGACCTCGCGGTCGGCCACCGGGCTCTCCCCCGCCGCCAGCCGCCCGGCGTAGGCCGCCGGGTGCTTGACGTTCCACCAGCGCACCCCGCCGACGTGGCTGTGCGCCCCCGGGCCGATCCCCCACCAGTTCGCGTTGGCCCAGTACAGCTCGTTGTGCCGGCAGCGGGCGGCCTCCCCGCGCGACCAGTTGCTGACCTCGTACCAGTCGAACCCGGCACCGCGCAGCGTCGTGTCGGCCTGCACGTAGCGGTCGGCGAGGACGTCGTCGTCGGGCACGGGCAGCTCGCCGCGGCTGATGCGGCGGGCCAGCCGGGTGCCGTCCTCGACGATGAGCGCGTAGGCGCTCACGTGGTCGACCGGCGCGGCCAGGACGGCGTCCAGTGAGGCGGCCCAGTCGGCGTCGGTCTCACCGGGCGTGCCGTAGATGAGGTCGAGGTTGACGTGCTCGAAGCCGGCCGCGGCCGCCTCGCGTGCGGCCTGCGCCGCCCGGCCGGGCGTGTGCCGGCGGTCGAGCACGGCGAGGACGTGCTCGGCCGCGGACTGCATGCCCAGGCTCAGCCGGGTGAAGCCGGCCGCGCGCAGGGTCGCCAGCGACGCCGGCGTCACCGACTCGGGGTTGGCCTCGGTGGTGACCTCGACGTCGGGGGCGACGGGGAACAGCTCGCGGACCGCGGCCAGGACGGCGGCGAGGTCCTCGGCGGGCAGCAGCGTCGGGGTGCCGCCGCCGACGAAGACCGTGGAGACCGTCGGCAGGTCGGGGCCGAGGACCCGCGCGGCGCGGGACAGCTCGGCGATCGCGGTCCCGGCGTACTCGGCGCGGTTGGCGCCGGGGCCGAGCTCGTCGGAGGTGTAGGTGTTGAAGTCGCAGTAGCCGCAGCGCGTGGCGCAGAAGGGCACGTGCACGTACAGGCCGAAGGGCGTCGTCGTCAGGTGCTCGCGGGCGCCGGCCGGGAGGTCGTCGTCCGCCGGCGGGCGCGCCGGCAGCAGCGGCAGGGTCGTGGTCATCCGCTCCCAGTGTGCCGCGCCGCGGCTCCCCCGGGGAGGATGCCCCGGTGAGCGAGGGCCGGCTGCTGCAGGTGACCGTCGCGGGGGGCGTGGCCAGCCTGGTCCTGGACTCCCCCGCCAACCGCAACGCGCTGTCCCGCGCGCTGCGCGGTCAGCTGCGCGAGGCGCTCGACGCGGCGCTGGCCGACGACGCCGTCCGGGTGGTCGTGCTCGACCACACCGGCCGGGTCTTCTGCTCGGGCATGGACCTGTCCGAGGCCGCCGGCGCCGGCGCCGGGGACCAGGGCGTGCGCGAGCTGCCCGACCTGCTGGAGGCCCTGTGGACGGCACCCAAGCCGGTGGTGGCCACGGTCCGCGGCCCCGCGCGCGCCGGCGGGGTGGGTCTGGCGGCCGCCTGCGACGTCGTCGTGGCCGCCTCCTCGGCGACGTTCGGCATGTCGGAGGTGCGGCTCGGGCTGGTGCCGGCGGTGATCTCCGCGGTCGTGCTGCCCCGGATGCAGCCCCCCGTGGCGCACCGGCTGATGCTCACCGGCGAGGTGTTCGACGCCGCCACCGCCGCGGCCGGCGGGCTGGTGGACCTCGTGGCGCCCGACGACGAGGTGGACGCGGCCGTCGACGGGCAGGTCTTGGCGCTGGCCGCCGGGTCGCCGTGGGCACTGGCCGAGACCAAGCGGCTGCTGCGCGCCGGCGGGCTGCGCGGCTCGTTCGACGACCTGCTCGAGCTCTCGGCGCGGGCCTTCGCCGGCGAGGACGGCCAGGAGGGCATCGCCGCGTTCCGCGAGAGGCGCCCGGCCCGCTGGGTCCCCACCCTCTAGCGCCGGCACCGGCGGCGCGGGACCCTGCGGGCGTGACCGCAGCCGAGGACCCCCGCGCGCGCTTCCGCACCCTGCCCGAGCCGGTCCGCCCCGACGACGCGGTGGAGACGGTGGACGCCGAGCCCGCGCGGCCGGTGCACACCGGGAGCGACGAGCGCGCCCGCCTCCTGCGCGAGGCGGGCGGCTGATCCTCCTCCGTCGCTCGCTCGTGCTCTGCCCCGCCCGGCGGGGCAGAGCACGAGTTCCCGCCGGACCCCTCTCGCCCGCTCGCTCGTGCTCTGGTCCGGATGGGGGGCACAGCACGAGCGTCCGCGGACCAGTGACTGCGCCCGTCCGGCTCGCAGCGGCCCGGTCACCGCAGCCGGCGGCTCGCGTCGGGCAGCCGCTGGGTGACCCCGCGGGCGTCGAGCCACTCCATCAGCGGCACCGCCACACGGCGCGAGGTCCCCCACGCCGAGCGGGCCTGGCTGAGCGTGAACGGCTGGGGCACGCCGGCCAGCCGCCGGCGCGCGACCTCCTCCACCCCCGGTGCCAGGTACACGCCGTCGGCGATGCGGACCAGCTGTCCGTCGCGCACCGCCGCCGCCAGCTCGCGCGGGCCCAGCCGGGCGGCGCGCAGCTCCTCGGCGTCCGGTGCGGCGAACGGATCGGCGGCCAGGCGGGTCCGGATCGCGTCGACGGCGCGCTGCACGGCCGGCGGCAGGCCCGCGGCGGCCACCACCACGCGGCCCTCGCGCAGCGCCAGCGGCGGGCAGACGACCAGTGGCACCAGGTCGTCGGCGGGCAGGTCCAGCTCCCGGCGGACCGCGGCGACCGGCGGCCCCGGCTCCAGCGGGTGCGCCTGCCGGTGCGCGGCCACCAGCCCGGGCACCCGCCGGGCGAGCTCCCCCACCAGCCCGGGTGCGAGCAGCCACGGGCCGGCGCGGACGGCGTCGTCGGGCACCGGCCAGCCCATCGCCGTGAAGTCGTCGGCGCGCACCACCCGTCGCCGCGCGAGGTCGGCCGCCGCACCCGCGGGCCCGGCCTCCTGCGCGTCGAGGTCGGCGGCCCGCTGCCGGGCGGCACCCCGGCGGCGCAGCTCCGGCGGGGCGACGTCGCGGACGTCGGCGCCGAGCACCCGGCGGGCGCCCGGGTCGCGCAGCAGCACCCGGTCGCCCACCCGCAGCGGCAGCGGCGAGGCCAGCCGCAGCCGCACCGCCGTCCCCTCCAGCGGACGCAGCCGCACGGGCACCGCTGCCGACCCCACGTGCAGCACCGCCTCGGCCGGCAGCCGCTCCCCGGGCTCCCGCGCCAGGACGACGTCGACCTCGTCGGTCTCCCGGAAGGCGCCGGGGGTGAGCAGCGCGTCGCCGCGGGACAGGTCCTCGACGGCGACGCCGCGCAGGTTGAGCGCCACGCGCGCGGTCGCCGCCGCCTGCTCCACCGGCCGGCCCAGCGACTGCACGCCGCGCACGGTCACCTCGCGGCCGCCGAGCCGCAGCCGGTCGCCCGGCGCCACCGACCCGGCCGCCAGCGTGCCGGTGACCACGGTGCCGGCGCCGCGGATGGGGAACGCGCGGTCGATCCACAGCCGCACCGGAGCCGCGGCGTCCGGCGCGGGGAGCCCGGCCAGCAGGGCCTCCAGCGCGGCCGCCAGGTCGGCGACGCCCCGCCCCGTCGGCGCGCTCACCGCCACGCCCGGCACGACGCCCATCGACGTGGCCGCCAGCCGCTCGGTCGCGTCGGCCAGGACCGGTGCGGGATCGGCGAGGTCGGCCTTGGTGACGGCCAGCAGCGCGTGACGCACGCCGAGCGCGTCGAGGACGGCGACGTGCTCGGCCGTCTGCGCCGACCAGCCGTCGTCGGCGGCCACCACGACGAGCGCGGCCGGCACCGACCCGACCCCGGCGAGCATGTTGCCGACGAACCGCTCGTGCCCGGGCACGTCGACGACGGCGACCACCCGGCCCGAGGGCAGCGTCGTCCAGGCGAACCCGAGGTCGATGGTCAGGCCGCGCCGGCGCTCCTCCTCCCACCGGTCGGGCTCCATGCCGGTGAGCGCGCGGACCAGCGTCGACTTCCCGTGGTCGACGTGGCCGGCGGTGGCGATCACGTCCACCGGCGGGCCACCTCCAGCACCGCGGCGGCGAGGTCGTCGTCGGCCGACGGCGGCACGCTGCGGAGGTCCAGCAGCGTCCGGTCGTCGGCGAGGTGCCCGACCACCGGCCGCGCGCCCAGCCGCAGCGGCTCGGCGAACGCGGAGGGCAGCGAGACCGCGGCGCTCGGCAGCGGGTGCTCGGGCGCCCCTCCCCCGCCGACGCGGGCGGCCGAGTCCACGGCGCGGGCGTCGAGACCGGCGGCGGCCAGCCGGGCGGCGAGCGCACCGGCCCGCGCGCGCAGGTCCGCGACGTCGGCGGCGAGCATCTCCTGCACCGGCGGGAGCGGGCCGCGCAGCGTCGCCTCCAGCGCGGCCAGCGTCGTCTTGTCCACCCGCAGCGCGCGGTAGAGCGGGTGGCGGCGCAACCGCTGCACGAGGTCGGCGCGGCCGAGCACCAGCCCGGCCTGCGGGCCGCCGAGCAGCTTGTCGCCGCTGGCCAGGACGAGGTCGGCGCCGTCGGCCAGCGTGGTCTGCAGGTCGGGCTCCTCGGGCAGCGCGGCGTGCGGGCGCAGCAGGCCCGAGCCGACGTCGGCGACCAGCGGGACGCCGGTCCCGGCGAGGCCGGCCGCGAGCGCGGCCACCGGCACCGCCCGCGTGAACCCGCGGACGACGAAGTTCGACGGGTGCACCTTGAGCACCGCGCCGGTGCCCGGGCCGAGCGCGCGCGTGTAGTCCTCGAGCGCGACCCGGTTGGTGGTGCCGACCTCGCGCAGCCGCGCCCCGGTGGACTCCAGCAGCTCGGGGATGCGGAACCCGTCGCCGATCTCGACCAGCTCGCCCCGGGCGATGACCAGCTCGCCGCCGAGCGCCGTCGCCACCAGGGCCAGGGCGGCCGCGCAGTTGTTCACCACGACCGCCGCCTCGGCCGCCGGCACGGCCGCGAGCAGCGCGGACAGCGCCGCCTCCCCGCGCGGGCCGCGGCGGCCGGTGCGCAGGTCGAGCTCGACGCCGGTGGTCCCGCTCGCGGCGACCACGGCCTCGACGGCGGCCGGTGACAGCGGCGCCCGCCCGAGGTTGGTGTGCACCAGCACGCCGGTGGCGTTGAGGACCGGCCGCAGGCTGCCCGCCGTCGTCGGCAGGCCGGCGAGGACCGCGGCGACGGCGTCCTCCGGGTCCAGCTCACCGGCGCGGACGCGCGACTGGACGGCGCGGACGGCGTCCTTGACCAGGTCACGGCCGAGCCGGGCGGCGGATGCGGCCAGCGCGGGATCGGCCAGCAGCGTGTCGGTGCGGGGCACTGCCCGCCGCGGGTCGGCGCTCATCGCCTCGGGAGCGTAGGCGCCGCCCGCGACGGGGTCGGCTGGCGGAGGCGGACGGGAATCGAACCCGCCTGACCGAGCTGCTCGGCCACGTCGGCTTTAGAGGCCGCGGGGGCCACCAGACACCCTGACGCCTCCACGTGCCAGCCTACGGTGAGGCCGTGACCACCGCGCCTTCCCGCATCCGGCTCACCCAGTACGCCCACGGCGGCGGCTGCGCCTGCAAGATCCCGCCCGGTGAGCTCGAGGCCGTCGTCGCGGGGCTCACGCACACCGGCCCGGCCGACCCGGCCGCGGAGCTGGTCGTCGGCCTCGACGACGGCGACGACGCGGCCGTGGTGCGCATCGCCGGAGGGCAGGGGCTGGTGCTCACCACCGACTTCTTCACCCCGGTCGTCGACGACCCGTACACCTTCGGCCGGATCGCCGCGGCCAACGCGCTCTCCGACGTCTACGCGATGGGCGGCACCCCCGTCGTCGCGGTCAACCTGCTGGGCTGGCCGCGCGACGTGCTGCCGGCCGAGCTGGCCGCCGAGGTGCTGCGCGGCGGGCTGGAGGCCGCGCAGGAGGCCGGCTGCCACGTCGGCGGCGGGCACTCCATCGACGACCCCGAGCCCAAGTACGGCATGGCGGTCACCGGCGTCCTGGACCTCGACCGCGTCATCCGCAACGACGCCGCCGTCGCCGGGACGCCGCTGTCGCTGACCAAGCCGCTCGGCGTCGGCGTGCTCAACAACCGGATGAAGGCCACCGGCGAGGTCAGCGAGGAGGCGGTGGCCTCGATGACCGCGCTCAACCGCGACGCCTCGCTGGCGGCGCTGGCCGCCGGCGTCCGCGCGGGCACCGACGTCACCGGCTTCGGCCTGCTCGGGCACCTCTACAAGATGGCTCGCGCCAGCGGGGTGACCGCCGTGGTCGACGCCGCCGCCGTCCCGTACCTCACCGGTGCCCGCGAGGCGCTGGCCGCCGGGTTCGTCTCCGGCGGCACCCGGCGCAACCTCGACTGGGTGCGCCCGCACACCGACCTGTCCGCCGTGCACGAGGACGAGGCGCTGCTGCTGGCCGACGCGCAGACGTCCGGGGGGCTGCTGCTGGCCGGCGAGGTGCCCGGCGCCCCGGTCGTCGGGGAGTTCGTCCCGCGCGGGGAGCACGTCCTCGTCGTCCGCTGACGGCGCGTCCCGGCCGACGCGCCGCCGCCCGGCACCGCCGCGCACGGATCCGTTCCGGCTCTCCCCCTCCGCTGCCACGCTCCCCCCGCCCGACCCGGAGGGCCCGGGTCGCGCGGAGGAGGACGACATGCGGACGAGGACGGCCGGCGCACTGACCCTGCTGCTGGCTGCCGGCACCCTGGGCGCGCTGACCGGCACCGCGGGGGCAGCGCCCCCGGCCGGTGCGGGGACGGAGAACACGACGACCGGGTCGGCGACCGCCTTCCCCCTCGTCGGCGGCGCGGGAGTGTTCCTGACCGCCTACGACCCGGACGGGGAGGCGCCCCTCACGGTGCCGGAGGTCTTCGCCGGCAGCTACGAGTGCTTCGCCGACGAGAGCCTGCCGGCGGACTTCCGCGGGCTCGGGTCGGTGAGCACGGCCGGGACGACCGGCGTCACCTGCTTCGCCGACGGGCTGCCCGACCTCACCGGCACGCTCACCGTCGACGTGCAGTGGCGCGGTCGGGGGCCGGCCACCGAGCAGCCGGAGCCGCCGTTCCCGACCGAGTGCGACCTGCGCGTGCTCATCCGCCAGGCCGACGTGACCGGCTCGATCGCCCTGGAGATCCCGGCGCTGGGCATCGACGCCACGACGGACCTGGTCGGCGTACCGGGGGACATCCGGACGGCCCTGTCGAACTGCGCGGCACCGCACTGACCGGCGCGGGGTCGCGGCTCCGGGCGGGCCGCGACCCCCGTCGCCCGGCGACCGGTCACCGGCTAGCGTCCGGCGCATGCGCGCCGTCTTCGTCTCCACGCCCTCGCCCGACGACCCGCTCTCCGTGCTGGAGGTCGGCGACCGTCCCGAGCCCGAGGTGCCCGACGGCTGGACGACGGTGCAGGTCGAGGCGGTCTCGCTCAACCACCACGACCTGTTCAGCCTGCGCGGCGTGGGCCTGCCGCAGGAGCGCATGCCGATGATCCTGGGCACCGACGCGGCCGGTCTGGACGAGGACGGCAACGAGGTCGTCGTCCACGGCGTCGTGGCCACCCCCGGGTGGACCGGCGACGAGACGCTCGACCCCAGGCGCACGCTCTTCTCCGAGCTGTACCAGGGCACCATGGCCGAGCGGGTCGCCGTCCCCCGGCGCAACGTCGTGCCGAAGCCGGCCGAGCTGTCCTTCGGCGAGGCCGCGTGCCTGCCCACCGCCTGGCTGACGGCCTACCGGATGCTCTTCGTGAAGTCCGGCCTGCGGCCCGGGCACACGGTGCTCGTGCAGGGCGCCAGCGGCGGCGTGGCCACCGCACTGGTGGTGCTGGGGCGGGCTGCCGGGTTCCGGGTGTGGGTGACCGGCCGCAGCGAGGAGAAGCGGCAGGCGGCCCTCGACCTGGGCGCCGAGCAGGCGTTCGAGCCCGGCGCCCGGCTGCCCGAGCGGGTCGACGGCGTCATGGAGACCGTCGGCAAGGCGACCTGGAGCCACAGCGTCAAGTCGCTCAAGCCCGGCGGCGTCATCGTCACCTCCGGCGCCACCACCGGCTTCGACCCGAGCGCCGAGCTCAACCGGGTGTTCTTCACCCAGCTGTCGGTCATCGGCTCGACGATGGGCACCCGCGACGAGCTCGAGGCGCTCATGCGGATGTGCGCGGCCACCGGCGTCCGCCCGGTCATCGACGTCGAGCTGCCGCTGGACCAGGCCCGCGACGGCTTCGCCCGCATGCTCGAGGGCCGCACCGCCGGGAAGATCGTCTTCACCCTCTGACCCGGGGTGCGCGAGCCCGGCTGACCTCCCGGAGCAGCACCAGCGCCGCGACCGCCGCCAGCCCGGCGGCGACCGCGGCGCCGGCGAACACGGTGTGCAGCTGGGTGAGGACGGCGGCGTTCGTGGCGTCGTCGTACGCCGCGCAGTCCGCGGGCGACGCGGGGCACAGCGTCAGCGGCGAGCCGATCGCCTCCACCTCGGCGGTGAAGCGGCGCAGCGCCACCGCGGTCAGCAGCGAGAGCCCGACCAGCATGCCGACGGTCCGGGCGACGACGGCCAGCGCGCCGGCGCTGCCGTGCACCTCGGGCGGCGTGACGGCGAGCAGCACCGCGTTCACCGGCGCGATCGCCAGGCCGAACCCCAGGCCCGCGGCGAGCAGCACGAGCGTCGACGTCCACGAGTCCAGCGAGGTCTCCCCCCAGCCGGTCATCGCCCACAGCGCCAGCGCGGCCAGTGTCATGCCGCCCGCCGCCACCGCCCGCGGGGGCACTCCCCGGCACAGCCACCCGCCGGCCACCGCACCCACCGGGACGGCGACCAGCAACCGCACCAGCACCAGCGCGGCGCCGAGCTGGTCGCCGGGCGTCGTCGTCGCGCGGGCGAACAGCGGGACGTCGACCAGCGCGGCCACCAGCGCCACCCCGACCAGCAGGTTGACCACCAGCGCGCCCCAGGCACCGGCCGGCCGCAGCGCGCCCAGCGGCAGCACCGGGTCGGGCGCGCGCCGCTCGTGCAGCCAGAACGCGACGGCCGCCGCGGCCGCCACCGGCAGCAGCACCGGGCCGTGGGCCACGACCTCGCGCGCCGGGTCGGCCGCGGCGAAGGCCCACACCAGCGCGCCCAGCGCCACGACGGCGAGCAGCGAGCCGAGCACGTCGACCTCGCGCAGCAGCCGCGGCACCCCGCGCAGCGGCAGGACCGCGCCGACGGGACGGGTGAGGCTGCGCGCCACCAGCGCCGTGCCCGCGACCACCGCTGCCAACACGAGCGGTGTGGAGGCGGGGACGCCCTCGGCCAGCGGCACCCAGGCCAGGCCCAGCGTGACGTCCTCGGCCAGCGCGGCGGGCTCGGCCAGGTGCAGCCCGGCGGCCGTGCCGGTGACGGCGAGCAGCGCGAGGCCCAGCGGGTCGGGCCGCCGTCCCCCGGTGACCACCACCCCGGCGGCCAGCGCGATCCCGAGCAGCAGGTTGAGCCAGAAGACCGCCCGCCAGTCGCTGACGGCGAGCACCGCGGCGCCGGCCAGCGGGCCGAGCACCGCGCCGGCCTCCTGCACGGCGCCGACCACGCCCAGCGGCACCGCCCGGCGCTCCGGCGGCCACCGGTCGGCGACCAGCGCCAGCGTGGCCGGGACCAGCCCGCCGGCGCCGACGCCCTGCAGCCCGCGCCCGGCGACGGCGGGGCCCAGCCCGGTCGCCGTCGCGGTGAGCAGCGAGCCGACGGCGAACAGCAGCAGGCAGCCGGCCAGCACCGGCACCCGCCCGCGCAGGTCGGCCAGCCGGCCCAGCAGCGGCAGCGTGGCGGTGTAGCCGAGCAGGAAACCGCCGATGATCGGCGTCGCCCGCTGCAGCTCGTCGATGCCGACGCCGACCCCGGTGAGGATGTCGGGCAGCGCCAGGACGACGACGTAGGTGTCGGCCGCGGTCACCAGGACCGCGAGCGTGGCCAGGACGACCAGCGGCAGCCCCGGGACCGCGCGCGCCCGGGGCTCAGCCGACAGGCGGTGCGGTGATCTCGACATCGTCGCCGGCCTCGGAGAGCTCGATGGTGAAGGTGGCGTCCTGGTCGGCGGCGTAGAAGGGGCCGGTCAGCTCGGCGCGGCGCAGCTCGCCCGACTCGGGGGCGACGGAGTAGCGGGCCTCCACCGGCTGGCTCGGGTCGGCGCTGGTGAGCACCTCCTCCACCAGCTCGCCGGGCAGCTGCGCGGTGACCTCGCGCACCACCTCGCCGTCGACCCGCCGCTCCTCCCCCAGCTCGGCGGAGTCGGCCTGGGCCAGCAGCTGGGAGATGCCGGTGTCGGGGTCGAGCAGCGCGCCGGGGTCGCCGAAGCCGAACTGCGCGGGGTCGACGACGCTGTAGCCGCTGGTGAAGGGCAGCTGGGCGTAGACGGTGCCGTCGACGGAGACCACGGCCAGGTCCAGCGCCGAGCCCACCGCCAGCACCTGCAGCGTGCCCTGGAAGGAGGCCGGCCGGACGACGTCGCCCTCGCCGCCGACCAGCGCGGTGCCGGTGGTGGGCGCCCCCTCGCTGGTCAGGACGAAGTGCAGGCGGTCGGTGTCGTCGAGCGTCGTCTTGGCGCGCGACAGCAGGTCACCGGCCGACTCCTCCGGCTCGTCGGACCCGCAGCCGGCCAGCGCCGACCCCGCGAGCACGAGCCCGGCCACCAGTCCGGCGGCACGGCGCAGCAGCATGACGACCTCCCCGTCGCGCCGGTGCACCCGGCGCGGGCACGGTAACCGACCCCGCCGCTCAGGCGCGGGCAGCGGCCTCCGACCGGCTCGCGGCGCGGGCGATCCGCTCGGCGAGCTTGGCCTGGTCCTTGACCGGCATCGCCGCCAGCGCCGGCTCGAGCTGCGCGATCCGGTACCGCTGGGTGGTCAGCGCCCGGAAGGCCAGGCCGGTGGTGACCCCGTGCGCGGGCCGCTCGACGACGGTGACCTCGTCGCCGGCGCCGATCTCGCCGCTCTCGAGCACCCGCAGGTACGCGCCGGTGGCACCGTGCGCGGTGAAGCGCCTGACCAGGTCCGGCACGCCCCAGAAGCGGGCGAAGTTGGCGCACGGGATCCGCGGCGCGGTGACCTCGAACAGCGCCGTCCCCACCCGCCAGCGCTCGCCGATCACCGCGCCGGTCAGGTCGAGGCCCGCCGTCCGCAGGTTCTCCCCGAAGCGGCCCGGCGGGAGGTCGCGGCCTAGTTCGGCAGCCCAGTGGTCGGCGTCCTCCTGGGCGTAGGCGTAGACCGCCTGGCCCTCCCCGCCGTGGTACTTGCGGTTGACCTGGACGTCGCCGTCCAGGCCCAGCGCGGCGACGGCGACCCGGCCGGCCACCGGCCGCTTGTCGATGCCGCTGCGGTCGGGCCGGCGCCCCGGCAGGGGCAGCAGGTCGGAGCCGGAGACGCAGACGGCCAGCAGCCGCGCGTTCACTTCTTGGAGGCGGTGGACTCGTTGGTGGAGAGCGCGGCGACGAACGCCTCCTGGGGGACCTCGACGCGGCCGACCATCTTCATCCGCTTCTTGCCCTCCTTCTGCTTCTCCAGCAGCTTGCGCTTGCGGGTGATGTCACCGCCGTAGCACTTGGCGAGCACGTCCTTGCGGATGGCGCGCACCGTCTCGCGGGCGATGACCCGGGAGCCGACGGCGGCCTGGATCGGCACCTCGAACTGCTGGCGCGGGATGAGCTCGCGCAGCTTGCCGGCCATCATCACGCCGTAGCTGTAGGCCTTGTCCTTGTGCACGATCGCGCTGAACGCGTCGACGGCCTCGCCCTGCAGCAGGATGTCCACCTTGACCAGCGCGGACTCCTGCTCGCCGGCCTCGGCGTAGTCGAGGCTGGCGTAGCCGCGGGTGCGCGACTTCAGCGCGTCGAAGAAGTCGAAGATGATCTCGCCGAGCGGCAGCGTGTAGCGCAGCTCGACGCGGGACTCGCTGAGGTAGTCCATGCCGCCGAGCTGGCCGCGCCGGCTCTGGCACAGCTCCATGATCGCGCCGGTGTAGTCGCTGGGCGCGATGATCGTGGCGTTGACGATCGGCTCGTAGACGCGGTCGATCTTGCCCTCGGGCCAGTCGCTCGGGTTCGTGACGGTGATCTCCGAGCGGTCCTCCATCACCACCCGGTAGACGACGTTCGGCGCGGTGGAGATCAGGCTGATGCCGGCCTCGCGCTCGAGCCGCTCGCGGACGATCTCCAGGTGCAGCAGGCCGAGGAAGCCGACGCGGAAGCCGAAGCCGAGAGCCGCCGAGGTCTCCGGCTCGTAGGTGAGCGCGGCGTCGTTGAGCAGCAGCTTGTCCAGCGCCTCGCGCAGCAGCGGGTACTCGCTGCCGTCGATCGGGTAGAGACCGGAGTAGACCATCGGCTTGGGGTCGCTGTACCCGCCGATCGGCTCGGCGGCCGGCTTGTGCTGCAGCGTGACGGTGTCGCCCACCCGGGACTGGCGGACGTCCTTCACACCGGTGATGAAGTAGCCGACCTCGCCCACGCCGAGGCCGTCGACCGGCTTGGGCTCCGGGGAGATGACGCCGATCTCGAGCAGCTCGTGGACGGCGCCGGTGGACATCATCTTGATCCGCTCGCGGCTGGAGATCCGCCCGTCGACGACGCGGACGTAGGTGATGACGCCGCGGTAGATGTCGTAGACCGAGTCGAAGATCATCGCGCGGGCCGGGGCCTCGGCGTCCCCGACCGGGGCGGGGATCTGGGCGACGATCGCGTCGAGCAGCTCAGGGACGCCCTCACCGGTCTTGCCGCTGACCCGCAGCACGTCCTCGGGGTCGCAGCCGATGATGTGCGCGATCTCCGCGGCGTAGCGCTCCGGCTGCGCGGCCGGCAGGTCGATCTTGTTGAGGACCGGGATGATCGTGAGGTCGTTCTCCAGGGCCAGGTAGAGGTTGGCCAGCGTCTGGGCCTCGATGCCCTGGGCGGCGTCGACCAGCAGCACCGCGCCCTCGCAGGCGGCCAGCGACCGGGACACCTCGTAGGTGAAGTCGACGTGCCCCGGGGTGTCGATCATGTCGAGGACGTACTCGTCACCGGCGGCCTCGCCCGTGCGCGGGGTCCACGGCAGGCGGACGTTCTGCGCCTTGATGGTGATGCCGCGCTCGCGCTCGATGTCCATGCGGTCGAGGTACTGCGCGCGCATCTGCCGCGCCTCGATGATCCCGGTGACCTCGAGCATGCGGTCGGCCAGCGTCGACTTGCCGTGGTCGATGTGGGCGATGATGCAGAAGTTCCGGATCCGGGCGGGATCGGTGGCAGCAGGCGTCGTCACAGTGCCGCCATCGTCCCACGACCGGCCGCCCGCGCGGAGCACCGTGCCGGGAGGGGTCTCTCCCCGGCCGGGGTGGGACGCCGCGCCGCACGCTGGTAACCTGGCAGGCCGGTCCGCTGACGCACGCCGTCCGGACGCACCGACAGACCCTTTCCCTCCTGCGAGACACCGAGGCTCACGCGTGGCGAACATCAAGTCCCAGATCAAGCGGAACAAGACGAACGAGAAGGCGCGTCAGCGCAACGTCGCCGTCAAGTCCGCCCTGAAGACGGCCGTCCGCCGCTTCCGCGAGGCCGCCGCTGCCGGCGACACCGAGGCCGCGACCACGGCGCTGCAGAAGGCCGGCAAGGCCCTCGACAAGGCCGCCAGCAAGGGCATCATCCACAAGAACCAGGCGGCCAACCGCAAGTCGGGCATGGCCAAGCAGCTGACCAGCCTCTGAGCTGTCCCAGCGCTCCCCGACGAGCCCCCGTCCTCCCGCCGGAGGACGGGGGCTCGTCGCGTGTCGGGGCTCGTGCGTCCCCGGGGCCCCGGGTCAGTGACCGGCGCGGACCCGGCCGCCGCGGCCGGTGGCGGCGCGGATGTCCACGATGCGGCGGATGGCGCGCTCGAGCGCGTAGTCGGCGCTGGCGGCCACGCCCTTGACGTCGGCGTTGAGCTCGGCGGCCACCCCGATCGCCTGCTGCAGACCCTCGATGCTCCAGCCGCGTGCCTGGCTCTGCGCCTTCTTCACCTTCCACGGCGGCAGCTTCAGCGCCCGCGCCAGCTCGCCGGGGTTGGCGGTGTCGAGCGAGGTGACCCGCGCGGCGGTCCGGACGCCGTCGGCGATCGCGTCGGCGATGAGCACGTGGGCGACCCCGCGCTCGAGCGCCCAGCGCAGCGACTCCAGCGATCCCGTGCGGTCCCCGACCAGCACCTTCTCGGCGACGGTGAAGCCGGTGACCTCGGCCTGCCCGCGGTGGAACCGCGCGACGGCGTCGGCGTCGATGGTGCCGCCGAAGTCGGCGACCAGCTGGGTGGCCGCCGACGCCAGCGCCCGCAGGTCACCGCCGACCGCCTCGACCAGCGCGGTCACCGCGTCGGCGGTGATCCGGCCGCCGGCCGAGCGCACCTCGTTGCGGACGAAGGCCGCCCGGTCCCCGGCCGAGCTGATCCTGGGGCACTCGTCGACGGCCGCCCCCGCGGCGGTCAGCGCCTTGAGCAGCGCCTCGTTGCGCTTGCCGCCGTGGTGGACGACGACGAGCGTGAGCTCGGGGTCGGGGTCCTTGCAGTAGCTCGTCAGCGCGTCGACCAGGGCTCCGGCGGCCTCGTGCACGCCGGCCACGACGACGAGCCGGTGCTCCCCGAACAGCGACGGCGCCAGCACGTCGGCGAGCTGGCCGACCGGCAGACCGAGCGCGGCGAGCTCGTGCAGCTCAGCCTGCGGGTGGCGCTCGAGGACCGCGGCGCGCACGGCGGCCACGGCGCGGGAGCGCAGCAGCTCCTCCTCGCCGACGACGGCCCGCAGCCGGGAGGTCGGTGCCGGGGGTGCCGCTGCCACACCCCGATGGTGTCACGGCCCGCCGACGGTCCCGCCGCGCCACGGGGACCGGGAGCACGCCGTCCGGGAGCCCCGGGGCGGCCGGCGTCGGAGGGGCGGCCGCCGCGCCGGGCGATCCCCGCACGGCGACGCCCCACGTCCCCGCCGACCCGGCGACGGCCAGGTCGCCCTCCCGGTCCGTGCGGTGCACCTGCATCCCGGCGCGGGCCAGCAGCGACAGCAGCCGCGGCGCCGGGTGGCCGTAGGTGTTGTCCGCGCCGACGCTGACGAGCGCGACCCGGGCGCCGGTCGCGGCGAGGAAGGCCGGGTCGGCGTCGGCGCTGCCGTGGTGCGGCACCTTGAGCACGTCGGCGCGCAGGTCCACGCCGCGGTCGAGGACCCGTGCCTCCGCGGCCGCGCCGAGGTCGCCGGTGAGCAGCACCCGGACGCCGCGCGCGGTGACCCGCACGACGAGCGACAGGTCGTTGGGCTCGGCGGCCGCCGTCGCGATCTCCGGGGGTGGGGCGAGGACCTCGAGGCGCACACCGCCCACCTCCCGGCGGTCACCGGGGACGAGGACCTCCCGTGCGGCGCCGGCCCGGGCGGCGGCGGCGTCGAGGGGCCCGGCCCGCTCGTCGGCCGGGGAGAGCGTCCCGGTGGCGACGGTGCCCACCTCGCGGCCGCCCAGGGCGCCGGCCAGCCCGCCGACGTGGTCGGCGTCGAGGTGGGACAGCAGCACCAGCGGCAGCCGGTCGATGCCCAGCCGGTCGAGGCAGCGGTCGACCGGGCCGACCTCCGGTCCGGCGTCGACGAGGACGCCCTCGCCGGGGGCGGTCGGGAGCACCAGCGCGTCGCCCTGCCCGACGTCGCAGGCGACCAGGAACGCCCCGGCGGGAGGCCAGCCGTCGGCCGCCTGGCGCAGTGGCCAGCCGAGCAGCACCAGGCCGAGCAGCGCCGCCAGCCCGAGCGGGCGCAGCCTCCGGTACCGCCACAGTGCCAGGCCGGCGACCAGCAGCAGCACGGTGAGCAGCAGGGCACCGCCGGTGCCGGCCGGCCAGCCGGTCGCGCCGTCGGGCAGGCCGGCCGCGATCCGGGCGGCCAGTACCAGCCACCGCACCGGCCAGCCGGCCAGCCACGCGAGCGCGTCCCCGGCGACCGGCAGGACCGGCCCGGCGAGCGCGGCGAGCAGGCCCAGCACCGTCGCCGGCGCCACCGCCGGCGCGGCGAGCAGGTTGGCCGCCAGCGACACCGGGCTGACCAGGCCGGACAGCCCGGCCACCAGCGGCGCGGTGGCCAGCCCGGCGGCAGCGGCGACCGCCACGGCGTCGGCCGGGGTGCGCGGCCAGCCCCGCCGCTGCAGGCGCCGGGACCAGCCGGGCGCCAGCAGCACGATGGCCGCCGTCGCGGCGACCGACAGCGCGAAGCCGGCGTCGCGGGCCAGCCGCGGGTCCAGGAGCAGCAGCACGGCCACCGAGGCCGCCAGCGCCGGGACCGCCGCCCGCGCCCGCCCCGCGGCCAGGGCGAGGAGCGTCACCGCACCCATGGCCGCCGCCCGCACCACGCTGGCGTCGGGCCGGACGAGCACCACGAAGCCGGCCAGGGCGACCAGGGCCACCGCAGCCTGGACCCGCCGGCTCACGGCCCTGCGGCGCAGCGGCGCGAGGACGCCGGTGAGGACGATCGCGACGTTCGCCCCCGACACGGCGGTGAGGTGGGAGAGCCCGGCGCGCCGGAAGTCCTCCTCCAGCACGGGGTCGAGGCCCCGGGTGTCCCCGACGACCAGCCCGGGCAGCAGCCCGTCGGCCGGGGTGTCCAGCACGCGGCGCGCCGTGGCGGCCAGCCCGTCGCGGACCGCACCGGCGGCGCGCTGCAGGCGCGACGGTCCCTGCACCGGCTCGGGCGGACCCCGCGCGGACAGCCGGGCGACGACGCCCTCGGTCGCGGGCACGGTCGCGACCGACGCCCGCGTCCGGACGACCTCACCGGGCAGCACCCCGGTCCAGTCCTGCGCCGGGGCGAACAGCACCGCCCCGGCGGACAGCTCCACCGCGTCCGCGTCGTCGGAGAGGGCGGTGACCGTGACGTCGAGGACCACCCGCGGCGGACCGACGCCCGCGACGCGCCGCGGGTCGCCGTCGACCTCCAGGACCACGTCGACCGTCCGGCCACCCGCGACCTCGGCCAGCGGCGACGCGGCACGGGCGGCACCGCGGACGGCGGCGACCGTGGCGGCGGTCGCCACGGCGGCGAGGACCGCCAGCAGCACGAGGACGCCCGCCGATCCCCGGCGCGGCGCGAGCAGGGCGGCGGCGAGGGTGGCCGCACCGGCCACCACGAGCAGCGCAGCGGGGGGGAGCAGCGCCGAGACGAGGGTGACGACCCACACCGCGGCGGCGACCGGGACCAGGCGCAGGTCCAGCCACGACCAGCGGCGGTCCCGGCCGGCCCTCACACCCGCACCAGGTCGGCCAGCTCGCCGTAGACCGCCGGCCCGATGCCCGGCACGTCGTCGAGCTGCTCGACGCTGGTGAACCGGCCGTGCCGCTCGCGGTGGTCGACGATCCGCTGGGCGAGGACCGGGCCGAGGCCCGGCAGCGCGTCGAGGTCGGCGACCGTCGCCGTGTTCAGGTCGAGCGGACCGGTCGGCGCCGGGCCGCCGTCCGCGCCGGCCGCCGGCGCCGCGCCCGGCAGGCCCACGGCGACCTGCTGGCCGTCGCTGACGACCGCGGCCAGGTTGACCGAGGCGGGGTCGGCCTCGGGGAGGAGGCCGCCGGCAGCCGCCACCGCGTCGGCCACCCGGGCGCCCTCCGGCAGCGTCACCAGGCCCGGTGAGACGACCAGCCCGACGACCGAGACGACCACGGTGCCCCGGGCCTCGGCGGCCCCCGCGGCACCACCTCCCGTCGGCCCCTCGGCGTCCGTCTCGGCCGCGGGGACCACCGCGGGCTGCGGCGCCGGCTCGACGTCCGGCCGCTGCAGCCACGTCCAGCCGACCAGCAGCAGGGCGGCGAGCAGGCCGGTGAGCCACAGCGCGGCGCTGCCGCGCCGGCCCGGGTCGACGCGGACGGTGCGGCCCGGTGCCCGGTGGCGGCCCAGACCGCCCGGCAGCCGCTCCTCGGGGTCGTCCTCCGGGGGGACGTCCCCGGACGGTGCGTCGTCGGCGTCGTCACCGGCGGGCCGGAGGAGGGCGACGCCCGTGCGGGGCGGGTCCCCGGGCGGATCGTCGTCGGGCAGCCAGCCGGAGCGCCGGCCCTCGTCGAGCAGCACCCGCAGGCGGGCACGGATGACGTCGGCTGCGGGGTCGCGACGGGAGGTCAGGCGCACGCGGCGGACGCTAGGCAGCCTCCCCGGCCGGGGCCCCCGCCCGGCGACCGGCTGTGGACGGCGGTACCGGCTGTGGACGTGCGGGTCCGGCGGACGGCGGGCCGGTGCACGCTGCGCCCGTGCTCTCAGCCCCGCTCCGGATCCCCGTCGCCGTCCTCGGCCGGGCTCACCACCACGCCCACCGCGCCGGGGCCGACGTGGGCGCCGATCGCCGCACCGAGCTCGCTGACGTAGAGCTCCCGCACGTCGGGCACCGCACGCTGCAGCTCCGCGGCCAGCTTGGCGGCGCGCTCGGGAGCCGCGAGGTGGTGGACGGCGAAGGAGGCACCGGGACCGCCGGCGGCCTCCACGGCGCGCTGCACGAGCCGGGTGAGCGCGCGGGCCGACGTGCGCACCCGCTCGAGCGGGACGACCTGCCCGTCGGCCACGTGCAGCACCGGCTTGACCGCCAGCGCCGTCCCCAGCAGCGAGGCCGCCGGGCCGATCCGGCCACCCCGCCGGAGGTGCTCGAGCGTGTCGACGACGAAGAACGTCCGCGTGCGCGCGGCGGTGCGCTCGGCGACGGCGGCGACCTCGGCGGCGGCGCCCCCGTCGGCGGCGCAGCGCGCGGCGGCGAGGACGGCGAAGCCGGTGCCCATGGCCGCCGACCGCGAGTCGATCACCGTGACGACGTGCTCGCCGACCTGGGCGGCGGCCAGCCGGGCGGCGTCGCCCGTGCTCGACAGCTCCGCGGAGAGGTGGACCGAGACCACCCGGTCGGCGCCCTCGGCCAGCCGGCGGCGGTAGGCGGCGACGAAGTCCCCGGGCGTCGGCCGCGACGTGGACACCCGCTGGCCGCGGGTGGTGACGGCCCGGGCGACGTCCCCCGGGGTGATCTCCTCGCCCTCGCGCCCGGACCGGCCGGCGAGCACCACGTAGAGCGGCACCACCTCGATGCCGTAGCGCGCGACGACCTCGGGAGGCAGGTAGGCCGTGGAGTCGGTGACCACGGCGACGGGCATCACGCGAGGCTAGCCCGCGCCTTGCGGGCGGTCGGCCGGTGCCCCGAGGGCAGCGTCAGTGGACCGCGTCGGCGTCCTGCGCGGGCGGCGCGGCACCCTCCGGGGTGGCCTCGGCGTCCGCCGGGGCGGTGGCCGGCCGGCCGTCGGCCCGCCCCTCGAGCCGGTCCGGGACCGCGGCGACGACGGTGTTGTGCCGCATCAGGCGCCAGCGCTCCCCGTGGCGGGCCAGCTCGCTCCAGCCGCAGTTGGCCAGCGGCCCGAACACCCGGCGGTGCTGCGGGCCGAGCTCGAGCAGGGCCTCGATGAGCCGCCCGGCGGTCCCGCCGTGGGTCACGACGACGGCGACCTCGGCCGGCGGCAGGTCCCGGAGGGCGGCCAGCGCGCGCCGGGCGACGTCGGCGGACTGCTCCCCACCGCGGCCGGGCACCGCGCGGCCGGCGAGCCAGTCCGCGTACTGCTCGGGATGGCGCTCGGCGACCTCGTCGCGGGTGAGCCCCTCCCACGAGCCCAGGCCGTGCTCGCGCAGCCGCTCGTCGAGGCGCAGCGGCACACCGAGCACGCCGGTCAGGGCGGTGGCGGTGTCGGCGGCCCGGACCAGGTCGCTGGCGACGACGACCGTGGTCTCCGGCGTCAGCCCGGTCGCCACCAGGTGCGGCGCGGTGCGGGCGGCCTGCGCCCGGCCCTCGGCGTCCAGGGGCGGGTCCAGCTGCCCCTGGAAGCGCCCGGTGGCGTTCCACTCCGTGCGACCGTGCCGCCAGACGACGAGCCGGGGCACCGGCAGGTCGAGCGCGGCGGGGGCCGTCACCGGCCGGTCGTCCCCGGGTCCCCGCCCGCGGAGCCCGGGCCGGTGGCGTCCTCGTCCGGGCCGTCCTCGGCCGGGACGTCCTGCGCCGGGTCGCTCTCGACGACGTCCTCGTCGGCGAGGTCGTCCTCGGTGAGGTCCTCGGTCGGGTCGGGCACCAGGGCCAGCGGGTCGGAGCTGCCCGGGTCCACGTCGTCGGTCGACGGCGTGCCGCCGCCCGGGGACGCCGCGGCCGGCAGGGCGCGGTCGACGAACGGGATGGTCGGGCAGTCCTTCCACAGCCGCTCGAGGGCGTAGTACGCCCGCTCCTCGGTGTGCTGGACGTGCACGACGACGTCGACGAAGTCCAGCAGCACCCAGCGGGCCTCGGCGACGCCCTCGCGGCGGACCGGCTTGACGCCGTGCGCGCGCAGGCGCTCCTCGACCTCGTCGACGATCGCCTGCACCTGGCGCTCGTTGGGGGCCGCGGCCAGCACGAAGGCGTCGGTGATGGCCAGGCGGTCGCTGACGTCGACGATCGAGACGTCGGTGGCGAGCTTGTCCGCGGCGGCCTGGGCGGCGAGCATCGCGGTCTCCCGGGCCTCGGTGGAGGCGGTCATCGGGGTACCTCCCGGAGGTGGGCAGCAGGGTCGGTGGGGTCGGACTCGGGCGCGGGCGGACGGTCGTGGGCGGGCCGGTCGCCGCGGGGCCGGGGAGGCGGCGGCCGCCCGGTCCGGAGCGGTAGAGGCCGCGCTTCTCGATGTACTGGACCACGCCGTCGGGGACGAGGTACCAGACCGGCATCCCGCGGGCGACGCGGTCGCGGCAGTCGGTGGAGCTGATCGCCAGCGCCGGGATCTCGACCAGGCTGACCGCCCCCTCGGGCAGGTGCCCGTCGGCGAGGGTGAAGCCGGGCCGGGTCACCCCCACGAAGTGGGCCAGCCGGAGGAAGCGGTCACTGTCGCGCCAGCTCAGGATCTGCGACAGCGCGTCGGCGCCGGTGATGAAGAACAGCTCGGCGTCGGGGCGCTGGGCGTGCAGGTCGGAGAGGGTGTCGATGGTGTACGTCGGGCCGTCGCGGTCGACGTCGACCCGGCTGACGGAGAACCGCGGGTTGGAGGCGGTGGCGATGACGGTCATGAGGTAGCGGTCCTCGGCCGGGCTGACCTCGCGCTCGCTCTTCTGCCAGGGCTGCCCGGTGGGGACGAAGACGACCTCGTCGAGACCGAAGAGGCCCGCGACCTCGCTGGCGGCGACCAGGTGGCCGTGGTGGATCGGGTCGAACGTCCCGCCCATCACGCCGATCCGGGTCCCAGCCACCGATCGAGCCTAGCCGGGCGCGTCAGGGGCGGCCCGGCTGGACCGGTCCCGCGGGGACGGTGCGGAGGACCCGCGGAGGAGGCGCGCCGACGGACGGCGGACGGCCGGGTGCGGGACGTCGCCGCACCCGGCCGCCGGGACGGGTCCGTCCGGGCGCGACCGGCACCCCCGTGCCGTCGGTCGCACCGCCCGGTCGCCGTCCGCGACGACGGCCTCCGGGCGCGGGCACCGGTGTCGCGACCGGGGCCCGCGCTGACCAACGGCCGACCGGCCGACCGGTTACGGCGTGTTCCGGGAACACACCCGCGGGCGTGTCGGTGGGAGCGGCCGGGGTCAGAGCGTGGTGACGAAGTCCGCGAGCTGGGTGGCGTTGCGGCACTCGACCATGTCGATGACCTCGCCGTAGCGGTCGGCGGCGGAGTCGCCGCTCCCCCACAGCCGGCGTGGCTCGGGGTTGAGCCAGTGCGCCGAGCGGGCCCTGCGGACCAGGTCGGCCAGCACGGGCAGGCCCGGCTGCCGGTAGTTGGTCCGCCCGTCGCCGAGCACCAGCAGCGACGTCTTCGGCCCGACGGCGGTGGGCCAGCGGTCGGCGAACACCTCGAGGGCGTTGCCGTAGTCACTGTGCCCGTCGAAGGCGACGACGTCGGCCTCGCGCCCGATGCGGGTGATCGCGGCGGTGACGTCGGCACCGGGCCGGAAGAAGCGGGTCACCTCGTCGGTGGCGTCGACGAAGGCGAACGCCCGGACGCCGGAGAAGTGCTCGCGCAGCGCCTGGGTGAGCATCAGCGTGAAGTGGCTGAAGCCGGCCACCGAGCCGCTGACGTCGCAGAGCACCACGAGCTCGGGCTTGTGCACCCGGCGCGGCCGGTGGTGGGTGACCACGGGCACGCCGCCGGTGCCGAGCGAGGCACGCACGGTCTTGCGGAAGTCCAGCCGGCCCTGGCGGCCCATGCGCCGGCGCGCCGACAGCCGCACGGCCAGCCGCCGGGCCAGCGGCGCCACCGCCCGGCGCAGCTCGGCGAGGTCGGACTGCTGCGCCCGCAGGAAGTCGACCTGCTCGGCGAGCGGCCGCACCGCGCTCTTGGCCACCCGGTCGCGGCCCCGCTCGGCCGCCGCGCGGCGCCGCACCTCGGCGTCGACGGCCGACCGGAACGCGGCCAGCCGCTCGCGGACGGTCTGCCGGGCGACCTGCTCGGCCAGCCCGCCGCGGTCGCCGTCGCCGAGCAGCCCGGCGAGCAGTTGCGCGACGAGCGTGTCCGGCGACAGCGCCCGCATCACCCGGTAGCCGAAGTAGGACTGCCCCGACGGGGACGCCGGCGCCCGCCCGAGCTGCTCGACCGCCTGGCGAGCGAAGCGGCGCAGGGCCTCGTCGTCGCCGTCCCGCAGCAGCCGCGCCAGCTGCTCGCGCATCCGCTGCGCGAGGTCGCGCTCGTCGCCGTCGCCGTGCCCGTCGGGCAGGTCCAGGGTCGAGCCGTCGTCGGCGCGGGGGTCCTCGTCGCCCTCCGCGCCGGACGTGCCCCCGGCGCGCGGGCGGTCCGACAGCGGCCACCACAGGTCGAACAGCGTGTCGTAGGCCGGCCGCTGGGAGGCCCGCTGCAGCAGCACCGCCGCCAGCCCGTGCCGCAGCTGCTCGCGGTCGAGCAGGTCGACGACGGTGAGGATCTCCGCGGCGTCGACGGCCTGGCTGATCCCGACCGGGATGCCGGCCTCGCGGACCGCGCGCACGAACCCGTCGAGGTGCCCGGCCAGTCCCCCGGGGGCGGCCGAGGCGGGCGCGGACATCAGTTGAGCCGCAGCTCGGCGGCGGCCCGCTCCTGGTCGCTGGCGTGCTTGAGCACCACGCCGAGCGTCGAGCGGACCGCCGTCTCGTCGAGGGTGTCCAGGCCCAGCTCGAGCAGGGTCTGCGCCCAGTCGAGGGTCTCGGAGATCGACGGCGACTTCTTCAGCTCCATCGCCCGCAGCGCCCGGATGGTGCGCACCAGCTGCTCGGCCAGCCCCGGCGCGAGGTCGGGCACCCGCGAGAGCACGATCTCCCGCTCCCGCTCGGCCGACGGGTAGTCCAGCGACAGGTACAGGCAGCGCCGCTTGAGCGCCTCGGACAGCTCGCGGGTGGCGTTGGAGGTGAGCACGACGGTCGGCCGGCGGGTGGCGGCCACGGTGCCGAGCTCGGGGATGGTGACCTGGAAGTCGCTGAGCACCTCCAGCAGCAGGCCCTCGACCTCGACGTCGGCCTTGTCGGTCTCGTCGATGAGCAGCACCGTCGGCTCGGTGCGCCGGATCGCGGTCAGCAGCGGCCGGGAGAGGAGGAACTCCTCCCCGAAGATGTCGTCGTGGACGGTGTCCCAGTCGGTGCCGTCGCCGCCCTGCGCCGCCTGGATCCGCAGCAGCTGCTTCTTGTAGTTCCACTCGTAGAGCGCCCGGGCCTCGTCGAGACCCTCGTAGCACTGCAGCCGGATCAGCTCCGAGCCGGTCGCGGCGGCCAGCGCCTTGGCCAGCTCGGTCTTGCCCGTGCCCGCCGGCCCCTCGACCAGCAGCGGCTTGCCCAGCCGGTCGGCGAGGAAGACCGTCGTCGCGATCTGCGCATCGGGCAGGTACCCGGCGGTCGACAGCCGCTTGCCGACGTCGGCGACCGAGGAGAACGAGGGCATCTGCGTCGGCGGGCGGGTCATGCGACTCCTTGGCGGCGGGGCCGGGTCAGCGGGTGTGGCCGCTGCCGGTGACGACGTACGTGGTGCTGGTCAGCTCCGGCAGGCCCAGGGGCCCGCGGGCGTGCAGCTTCTGGGTGGAGATGCCGATCTCGGCGCCGAAGCCGAACTCTCCGCCGTCGGTGAACCGGGTAGAGGCGTTGACCAGGACGGCGGCGGCGTCGACACCGGCGGTGAACGCGGCGATCGCGGCGGCCGAGTCGGCGACGATCGCCTCGGAGTGCCCGCTCCCCCACCGCGCGACGTGCTCGAGCGCCTGCGGGAGGTCGTCGACGACCCGCACCGCCATGTCCATCGACAGGTACTCCGTCGCCCAGTCCTCGTCGGTGGCCGGGACGACGGCGTCGTGCGCGGCGCGGGCGGCGTCGTCGCCGTGCAGGGTGACCCCGGCGTCGGCCAGCGCGGCCAGCAGCCGCGGCAGGAACGGCACGTCGCGGTGCACCAGCAGCGTCTCGGCGGAGTTGCAGACGCTGACCCGGTGCGTCTTGGAGTTGAGCACGATCGCCTCGGCCATCGCGGCGTCGGCGGAGGCGTCGACGTAGACGTGGCAGTTGCCGACGCCGGTCTCGATCACCGGCACCTGCGCCTCGCGGACCACCCGCTGGATGAGCGAGGCGCCGCCGCGCGGGATGACCAGGTCGACGTGCCCGCGGGCCGACAGCAGCTCGCCGACGGACGCGCGGTCGGCCGGCAGCAGCTCCACCGACCCCTCCGGCAGGCCCGCCTTCTGGCCGGCCTCGGACAGGACGGCGACGAGGGCGGCGTTGGTGCGGTGGGCCGAGGCCGAGCCGCGCAGCAGCGCCGCGTTGCCGCTCTTGAGGCACAGGCCCGCGGCGTCGACGGTCACGTTGGGCCGCGCCTCGTAGACGACGCCGACGACGCCGAAGGGCACCCGGACCTGCCGCAGCTCCAGCCCGTTGGGCAGCCGGGAGCCGCGGACGACGTCGCCGACCGGGTCGGGCAGCGCCACGAGCTCGCGCAGCGCGGCGGCCACGCCGGCGACCCGCGCGGCGTCCAGCCGCAGCCGGTCGAGCACCGAGGCCGGGGTCCCGTCGGCGGCCGCGGCGTCGACGTCGAGCGCGTTGGCCGCCAGCACCTCGTCGGTGCGCTCGACCAGCGCGTCGGCCATGCCGGCCAGCGCGGCGTCCTTGACGTCGGTCGGCAGGGTGCGCAGTACGCGGGACGCGGCGCGGGCACGCAGCGCGGCGGCCCCGATCAGCGGCAGGTCGGCGGCGTCGGACACGTCCCGCAGGGTACGCGCCGCCCCCTCCGCCCGGGCGCGTCGCACGCTGTGTGAGAATGGTTCTCATGCCCACGACGACGCGTGCCCTCGCCTCGGCCACCGCGGCCGCCACCGCCCTCCTGCTGGCCGCCTGCGGATCCTCCGGGGACGACGCGGCCGCCGCCGCGGACGGCGTCTCGGTCGAGGCGGCCTTCTACCCCCTGCAGTGGGCGGCCGAGCGGGTCGGCGGCGACCGGGTCGACGTCGCCTCGCTGACCCCGCCGGGCGCCGAGCCGCACGACCTCGAGCTCACGCCGCAGGACGTCGCGTCGCTGTCCGAGGCCGACCTCGTCGTCTACCTGGAGGGGTTCCAGCCGGCGCTCGACGACGCCGTGGTCGAGGCCGGCGACGCCGCGTGGGACGCCGGTGACGCCGCCGACCTGTCGCTGACCACGACGGAGGAGCACCACCACGAGGGCGAGACCCAGGAGGAGCACGCCGGGCACGCCGACGAGGAGGAGCACGCGGAGGGCGAGGAGGTCACCGACCCGCACTTCTGGCTCGACCCCACCCGGCTGGCCGACGTCGGCGACGCACTGGCCGGCCGCCTCGCCGAGGTCGACCCCGACGGCGCCGACACCTACCGCGACAACGCCGCGGCGCTGCGCGGCGACCTCGAGGCGCTCGACGCCGAGATGGAGCAGGGCCTGGCCGACTGCGCGGTGACCACGCTGGTCACCGGCCACGACGCCTTCGGCTACCTCGCCGAGCGCTACGGCCTCGACGTCGTCGGCATCAGCGGGCTGAGCCCGTCGAGCGAGCCCAGCCCGGCCCAGCTCGCCGAGATCTCTACGCTGGTGCGGGAGCGCGGCGTGACGACCGTCTACACCGAGACCCTCGTCGACCCCGCCGTCGCCGAGACCGTCGCCCGGGAGGCCGGTGTGCAGACCGCCGTCCTCGACCCGATCGAGGGCCTGACGGACGAGTCGGCCGGCGACGACTACCTGGCGGTCATGCGCGCCGACCTGGCGACGCTGCAGGAGGGACAGGGCTGCGCATGAGCGATCCCGCGCTCCGCCTCACCGGCGCCACGGTGGGCTACGGCGACGTCGCCATCGTCCGCGACGCCTCCCTGACCGTCCGGCGCGGCGAGGCCGTCGCGGTCCTCGGGTCCAACGGCTCGGGCAAGACCACCCTCATGCGGGGGGTGCTCGGCCTCGCGGCCGTCCTCGGCGGCAGCGTCGAGGTGCTCGGTGCCCCGGTCGGCAGGCCGCGCGAGCACGGCCGGGTCGGCTACGTCCCACAGCGGCACACCGTCAGCGGCGCGATGCCGGCCACCGTGCGCGAGGTCGTCGGCGTGGGCCGGCTGCCGCGGCTGGGCCTGTTCGGCCGGCCGGTCGCCCGCGACCGGGCCGCCGTCGCCGAGGCGGTCGACGCCGTCGGCCTCGCCGACCGGCTCGACGACCCGGTGGCCTCGCTCTCGGGCGGGCAGCAGCGCCGGGTGCTCGTGGCCCGCGCGCTGGCCGCCGAACCCGAGCTGCTGGTCATGGACGAGCCGACCGCCGGCGTCGACGCGGCCAGCCAGGCGGCGCTGGCCACGGTGCTGGCGCGGGTGTCGGCGGCCGGTACGACACTCGTCGTCGTGACCCACGAGACCGGCCCGTTGGCGGGCGTGCTCCGCCGCGCCGTGGTGGTGGACTCCGGACGGTTGACCTACGACGGGCCGCTGGTCGGCGCCGGCCCGGCCGCCGGCCCCGACTGCCACCACCCGGACGAGGCCACCGCGCCGCCGGTCCGGGGGTACCGGCTCGACCAGCCGCGACCCGCGCCGGACGCCGCCCGGGTCCGCGACGGGAGCCGCTGACGTGGAACTGCTCGACTACGGCTTCATGCAGCGGGCCCTCCTGGCCTCGCTGATGGTCGGACTCGTCGCCCCCGCGGTGGGCGTCTTCCTCGTGCAGCGCCGGCTCTCGCTGCTCGGGGACGGCCTCGGCCACGTCGCGCTGACCGGAGTCGGCGTCGGGGTCCTCACCTCCAGCGCGCCGGTCGGGACGGCACTGGTCGCCGCCGTGCTCGGCGCGGTGCTCATCGAGCTGGTCCGCGCCCGCGGGCGCACCAGCGGCGACGTCGCCCTCGCCGTCCTCTTCTACGGCGGCATCGCCGGCGGGGTCGTGCTCCTCTCCCTCGCGCCCCGCGGGCAGGCCACCAACCTCGACGCCTACCTCTTCGGGGCGATCACCACCACGACGGCGTCCGACGTCGCCGTGTTCGCCGTCATCACCGTGGTCGTCCTGGCGGTCGTGTGGCTGCTGGGCTCCCGGCTGTACGCGGTGAGCGACGACGAGGAGTACGCCCGCGCGGTCGGACTGCCCGTGCTGCCGCTCAACGTGGTGCTGGCCGCGCTGGTGGCCTCCACCGTCGTGCTCTCGATGCGGGTGGTCGGGCTGCTCCTGATCAGCGCGCTGATGATCCTGCCCAGCGCCGTGGCTCAGCTGGTCGGGCGCAGCTTCCGCAGCACGCTGTACCTCGCCTGCGGCATCGGCGTGGTGGTCAGCGTCTCGGGCACCGCGACCTCGTACTACACCGGCACCCCCTCCGGCGGCACGATCGTGCTGCTGGCCATCGCGCTGTTCCTCGCCGTGACCGTCGCCGTGGCGCTGCGGGACGCCACGGCCCGGCGACGGCACGGGCGCCGCGTGGACGTGCACGCCGCCCACCCGCACGAGCACGGCGACGACTGCGGGCACCGGCCGGTCCCGCACGGCGACCACGTCGACTACGACCACGACGGCCACCTGCACGCGCCGCACCGGACCGGCACCGGCGTGCACTACGACGAGCACGACAGGGCCGGTTCCGCCGTCGCCCGGCCGGCCGGGACGGAGCACCCGTGAGCGCCCCCGAGGTCCCGGTCCGCCGGCAGACCCGGCAGCGGACGGCCGTGCTCGCGCTGCTCGACGAGCTCGACGGGTTCCGGACCGCCCAGGACCTGCACGCCCTGCTGCGCGAGCGCGGCGACGCCGTGGGCCTGGCCACCGTCTACCGGGCGCTGCAGGCCCTGGTCGACGACGGCCTGGTCGACGTCCTGCGCAGCGAGGACGGCGAGGCGGCCTACCGGCGGTGCTCGCCGGTGCACCACCACCACCTGGTCTGCCGCTCCTGCGGGACCACCGTCGAGGTCGCCGACCCGCCGGTGGAGCGCTGGGCGGCGCGGGTGGCCGCCGAGCACGGGTTCGCCGACGTCCAGCACCAGCTGGAGGTGTTCGGCACCTGCCGCGCCTGCGCTCAGCGGTAGGGGTCGGTCACCTCGCGCAGCCGGGTCAGCGCCGCGCGCAGCTGTGCGGTCGCCTCCTCCCCCAGGTGCGCGGTCCACTCCGCCTCGACCTCGGCCTCCACCCGGCGGGCGACCGCCACCACCTCCAGCCCCCGCTCGGCGATCTGGACCAGCCGGGCGCGGGCGTCGGTGGGGTCGGGCACCCGGCGGACGTAACCGGCGCGCTGCAGCTGGTCGACCAGGTGGCCGGCGGTCTGCTTGGTGACCAGCGCCTGCGCGGCCAGGTCGGTCAGCCGGGTGCCGGCAGGGCCGATCCGGGCGGCGACGCGCGCCTGCGCGAGGGTGATGTCGTCGTGCCCCTCGGCCGCCAGCGTCGCGAGCAGCCGCGCCTCCATCGCCCGGTGCGGGTAGAAGCACAGCAGCGCCAGGTTCTGGTGGTCCCGGTCCTGGCGGTCCCCGTTCGAGAGGACCTCCTCGCGAACGCTCACGACACCCCTTGACGTTGGTCAGATGTTCTGACTAGATAGTCAGGACATCGTACCAACTCCGAGGAGGTCGTCGTGGACCTCGACGACGTGTGGCGCAGCATCGACTCCGAGCGGTCGAGCCTGGCGGACCTGCTCGACGACCTCACCCCCGCCGAGTGGGAGACGCCGTCGCTGTGCACCGGCTGGCGGGTGCGGGACGTCGCGGCGCACCTGACCCAGGCGCAGATGACACTCCGGGAGGCGATCGTCCCGGCGATCCGGGCGGGCGGAAGCTTCGACCGGATCATCCGGGACACGGCGCTGCGCGTCGGCCCGCTGCCCGACGACGAGTACGGCCGGCGGATCCGGGCGATGGTCGGCTCCCGGCGGCGGGCGCCGTTCGTCTCCCCCATCGAGCCGCTCACCGACGTCCTCGTGCACGGGCAGGACATCGCCCTGCCGCTGGGCCGCGAGCGGCCGATCCCGCCGGTCCCCGCGGCCGTGTCGGCGAGGCGGGCCTGGGCGATGAGCTTCCCGTTCGGGGTGCGGAAGCGGCTGGCCGGCCTGCAGCTGCGGGCCACCGACAGCGACCTCGTGCTGGGCGAGGGTGCTCCGGTCGAGGGCACGACCGGCGACCTGCTCCTGCTGATCACGGGGCGCACCGCCACGGTGCACCGGCTCTCCGGCGAGGGCCGGCAACGGCTGCCGGCGGCGGACGGCCGCCGGGAGGAGTCGAGGAGGACGACATGACCCTGGGCGTGATCACGGACGTGTCCGCACCCGTGGAGCTCTACGACGCCGTGCACGCGGCGATGCTCGAGCGGATCGAGCAGATCGGCCCGGCCCTCGACGGGCTGCTGCTGCACCTGGCCCGCCCCACCGCGGACGGCTTCCAGGTGATCGGGGTGTGGGAGTCGCGCGAGGACTACGAGCGCGGGAACCGGGAGGTGGTCGGACCGGTGTTCGCCGAGGTCCTGCGGGGGCAGGCACCCCCCGCTTCCGTGGACACCGAGTTCGAGGTCCGCGGCCTCGTGCTGCCACGGGCCGGCGTCGCGGTCTGACGTCGCGCTCTCGTCGGAGAGGGAGACGAGGTCATGTGGGCAGTGATCGAGGACGCGTCCGCACCGGTGGAGGAGCCGTACGACGTGGTGGAGCTGTACGACACCGTGCACCGACTGCACCTCGAGCGCACCGGTGGGGAGGTCGACGGGCGGCTGGTCCAGCTGGCCTGGGCGACCGCCGACGGGTTGCGGGAGGTGGCGGTGTGGGAGTCCCGCGAGCAGTACGACCGCTACGGCCGCGAGGGCATCGGGCCGCTGGTCGCGGAGGTCCTCGCGGGGCGGCCGTGGCCGACCGTGGTGGTCACTCCGTTCGACGTCCGCGGCCTGGTCGTCCCGGCCGGCGGGGTGGCACTCCCCGCCGGCCGGTGACCCGCCGGTTCAGTTGAGGGCGCGGGTGCCGGGCGGCAGGACGCCGCCGCCGACCATCTCGACGACGGCGTCCTGCAGCGCGGTGAGCGCGACCCGCTGGGTGAACGGGCCGGTGGAGACACGGGCGACGCCGAGGTCCTGCAGCTCGCGGGCCGGCAGGGAGCGCCCCGGCACGCTGATCACCGTCAGCTTCCCGCGACCCAGCCCCTCGACCAGGGCCTCGATCTCCTCGCGCGCCACGACACCGGGCACGAAGACGACGGGGGCTCCCGCCTCGAGGAACGCCCGGCCCCGGCGGACGGCCTCGGCGAGGAGCTCGGAGCGGTCGGCCCCCGCCTCCGCGCGGAGGAACGCGTCGGTGCGGGCGTTGAGCACGAAGTCGATGCCGGCGTCCCGTCCGGCGCGCACGACCGCCTCGACGGCGGCCACGGCGTCGTCCAGCGGCTTCATCTGGTCCTCGAGGTTGCCCCCGACGACCCCCTTCTCGACGGCGCGGCGGGCGGTCTCGCCGGCGTCGCCGTAGCCGGCCTCCATGTCCATGCTCAGCGGCAGGTCCACGGCGGCGGCGATCCGGCCGACCATGTCCAGGTGCAGGTCGAGCGGGATGTTCTCGCCGTCCTCGTAGCCGAAGGTGGCGGCGATGCCGTGGCTGGCGGTGGCGAGGGCCCGCACGCCCTCGGTCGCGGCCACCACCTGCGCGGAGACGACGTCCCACACGTTGGTGAGGACGAGGATCTCCGGGGCGGTGTGCAGGTCGAGCAGGGTCCGGGCGCGGGTGGCGAGGTCGGTCACGGGCCCGACCGTACGGCTCAGCGGGCGCGCAGGGCCCGCAGGGCGGTCTTGCGGGCCTCCCCGGTCAGCCGGTCGAGGAAGACCTTCCCATCGAGGTGGTCCACCTCGTGCTGCAGGCAGCGCGCCATGAGCCCGGTGCCCGACAGCCGCAGCGGCTCCCCGTGGACGTCGAAGCCCTCGACGACGGCCTCCATCGCCCGCACCGTGGGTGCCCACAGGCCCGGGATGGACAGGCAGCCCTCGTCGCCGTCCTGGGTCTCCTCGGACAGCTCCACGACCCGCGGGTTGACCAGGTGGCCGATCTCGCCGTCGACGTTGTAGCTGAACACCCGGGCGCTCACCCCGATCTGCGGGGCGGCCAGCCCGGCGCGGCCGGGGTGGTCGACGGTCTCCTCGAGGTCGCGCACCAGGGCGGCCAGCTCCCTGTCGAAGGCCCGCACCTCGTCGGCGGGCGTGCGGAGCACGGGGTCACCGAGCTCGCGGATGGGGCGGATCGTCACGCGGGCAGTCTCCCAGCCGCCCGCGGGCGCGCGAGCAGCACCATCTCGTCGCGGTGCACGACCTCGCGCCGGTACTCCGGGTCGAGGTCCGGCGTGCGCCGCCCGAGCAGCGCGGGCAGCTCCCGGGCGTCGTAGGCGACCAGCCCGCGGGCGACGACGGTGCCGTCGGGACCGACCAGCTCGACCGGGTCGTCGGCCAGGAAGTCGCCCTCGACGGCGGTGACCCCGGCGGCCAGCAGCGAGGCGTGCCGCTCGCGGACCGCCCGCACCGCGCCGTCGTCGAGCACCAGCCGCCCGCGCGGGCGGCTGGCGTAGCGCAGCCAGAACTGCCGCCCGGAGGGACGGCGTCCCGAGGGCTCGAACAGCGTGCCGACCGGCTCGCCGGCCAGCGCGGCGGCGGCCTGCGGCGTCGAGGTGACGACCACGGGCACGCCGGCGCCCGACGCGATGAACGCCGCCTCGACCTTCGTGGCCATCCCGCCGGTCCCCACGCCGTTGCGCTGCGCGGTGCCGAGGGTGACCGCGGCGAGGTCGGCGGGACCCCGCACGGTGTCGAGCAGCTGCGCGGGGCCGGTGCGCGGGTCGCCGTCGTAGACGCCGTCGACGTCGGAGAGCAGCACCAGCGCGTCGGCGGCGGCGACGTGCGCGACGAGGGCGGCCAGCCGGTCGTTGTCGCCGAACCGGATCTCCTCGGTGGCGACCGTGTCGTTCTCGTTGACGATCGGGATCACGCCGAGGGTGAGCAGCCGCTCCAGCGTCTGACGGGCGTTGCGGTAGTGGCCGCGCCGGGTGAGGTCGTCGGCGGTCAGCAGCACCTGGCCGACGGTGACGCCGTGGCGGTCGAAGGCGTCGGCGTAGGTCTGCACCAGCCGCAACTGCCCGACGCTGGCCGCCGCCTGCGCCGTCGCCAGGTCCCGTGGCCGGCCCTCGACGCCGAGCGGCGCCAGGCCCGCGGCGATCGCGCCGGAGGACACCAGCACCACCTCCCGGCCCTGCGCCCGCACCGCGGCGAGGACCTCGACGAGCGCGGTGAGCCGGGCGGCGTCCAGCCCGCCGGGCAGCGTGGTGAGCGAGGAGGAGCCGACCTTGACCACCACGCGGCCGGCACCGGCCACCGAGGGCCGGGTGCTCACCCGTCCTCCTCGGGCAGCTCCCCGTCGGCCAGGTCGTCGTCCGTCCAGGTCTCGGTCATCTCGTACGGCACCCGGCGGGCCTTCTTCGCCGCCAGCCGCTCGGCCGCGCGCACCCGGTGCGGCGCGTCGATGCGGCTGTCGGTGCCGCGCCCGCCCAGGCCCGCGGTCTCCTCGGCCAGCGGCGTGCCGGCGGGCAGGCTGGGCTGGAAGTCGAAGGCGACGTCGCCGATGACGACCGTGTCGCCCTCCTGCGCGCCGAGCGTCGTCAGCCGGTCCTCCACCCCGAGGCGGTTGAGCCGGTCGGCGAGGTAGCCGACCGCCTCGTCGTTGGTGAAGTCGGTCTGCCGGACCCAGCGCTCGGGCTTCACGCCGCGGACGACGAAGGTCCCCTCGTCGTCGGGGTCGACGGTGACGGTGAACCCGGAGTCGTCGACGGCGCGCGGCGTGAGCGTGACACGCTGCGGCTCGGGCGCCGGCAGGGCGGCGCGGTACTCCGCGACGGCGGCGGCCAGCGCGTAGCCGAGCTCGGTCAGCCCCTCCCCCGTGGCGGCGCTGACCGGGAAGACCTGCAGCCCGCGGGCCTCCAGCCCGGGCCGCACCAGGTCGACCAGCTCCCGGCCGTCCGGGACGTCGATCTTGTTGAGGACGGCGACCCGCAGCCGGCCGACCAGGTCGAGCTCCTCGCCGCCGTACTCGGCCAGCTCCCGCTCGAGGGCCTCGATGTCGCTCTCGGGGTCGCGGCCGGGCTCGAGCGTCGCCATGTCGACGACGTGCACCAGCACCGCGCAGCGCTCGACGTGCCGGAGGAACTGCAGGCCCAGCCCCTTGCCGGTGGCCGCGCCCGGGATGAGGCCGGGGACGTCGGCCATCGTGAAGACGACGTCGCCGGCGCGGACCACGCCGAGGTTGGGCACCAGCGTGGTGAACGGGTAGTCGGCGATCTTCGGCCGGGCCGCGGACATGGCCGCGATGAGCGAGGACTTGCCGGCCGAGGGGAACCCGACCAGGCCGACGTCGGCGACGCTCTTGAGCTCGAGGACGGCGTCGAAGGACTCGCCGGGCTCGCCGAGCAGCGCGAAGCCGGGCGCCTTGCGGCGGGGGTTGGCCAGCGCGGCGTTGCCCAGCCCGCCCCGGCCGCCGGAGGCGAGCACGACGCGGGTGCCGGCGCCGACGAGGTCGGCGACCACCTCGCCGCCCACGCTGACGACCGTGCCCTCGGGGACGCGCAGCACGCGGTCCTCGCCGTTGGCCCCGTGCCGGTTGCTCCCGGCGCCGGGGCGCCCGTTGCCGGCCCGCTGGTGCGGCCGGTGGTGGAAGTCCAGCAGCGTGTGGACGCTGGGGTCCACCTCGAGGACGACGTCGCCGCCGTCCCCGCCGTTGCCGCCGTCGGGTCCGCCGAGGGGCTTGTACTTCTCGCGGTGCACGGAGGCGACGCCGTGGCCGCCGTTGCCTGCGGCGACGTGCACGACGACGCGGTCGACGAACGCGGCCATGTCTGCTCTACCTGCTCACTGCCTGCTCGACGCCGACGAGCGCACGGGCCGTCCGGCCCGTGCGCTCGCTGGCGGTACGTGTGTGGCGCCGAGCCCGAGGGCTCAGGCGTCGACCGTGGTGATCGAGACGGTCTTGCGACCACGCCGGGTGCCGAAGGTGACCGCACCGGCCTCGAGGGCGAACAGCGTGTCGTCGCCGCCGCGGCCGACGCCCAGGCCCGGGTGGAAGTGGGTGCCGCGCTGGCGCACGATGATCTCGCCGGCCTTGACGACCTGGCCGCCGAAGCGCTTCACGCCGAGGCGCTGGGCGTTCGAGTCGCGGCCGTTGCGGGAGGACGAGGCGCCCTTCTTGTGTGCCATGTCGTCGTCAGCCCTTCGTGATGTCGCGGACGACCACGTCGGTCAGCGGCTGACGGTGGCCCTGACGCTTGTGGTAACCCGTCTTGTTCTTGAACTTGTGGATGCGGATCTTCGGGCCCTTGCCGTGGCCGACGATCTCGCCGGTCACGGTCACCCCGGCCAGCGCCTGCGCGTCGCTGGTGACGGTCTCGCCGTCCACCAGGAGCAGGGCCGGGAGGGTGACGGTGTCGCCCGCCTCACCCGCGAGACGGTTGACCGTGAACCGGTCGCCCACGGCCACCTTGTGCTGCCGGCCACCGGCCTTCACGACTGCGTACACCACTGACTCCTCGATCGCTGCTGTCTGTCCCGCGAAGCGTCCTGCGCGCACCCCGGCGCGGGCGCCGCGTGCTGGACGGGCCGCACCGCCTCCGCGGGACCGGGGTCCGGTCCGGGGCGGTGCAACCCGACCAGCGTACCCGAGCGGCCGGGACGGGGTCGAACGCGGTCCCGGCCGCCCGGGTGTCAGGAGGCCGGGGGCCGGCCGGGCGGCTGGCGGCGCGGCGGCGGCGCGGGCGTGCCCCGCCGACCGCGGTCCCGGTGCCGTCGTCGGCGGACGGCGGCTGGGACTCCGCGACCGGGGGCTCCGGCGCCTGGGACTCCGGCGCCCGGGACTCCGGCGCCCGGGACTCCGGCGCCTGGGGGTCCGAGGCCGGCGCCGGGTCGTCGGGACCGGCGCCCGCGGGCACCTCGGGCTCGGATCCGGAGTCATGCTCGGCCATGGCAGCCAGGGTAGGCGCGGGCGGCTCGGCGGACGGGGTCTCCAGGAGAGCCGGGACGTCGGTGACCAGCAGGGCGGGGTCGGCCTCCTCGGCCGGCTCCTCCGCCGGGGTCTCCTCCGGCTCGGTCACCTCCGGCTGCGTCCCCTCCGCCGGGGTCTCCTCCGGCTCGGTCACCTCGGCGCCCGGGACCTCGGATCCGAACTGCACCGCGACCTCGACCTCGGCGGCGTCGTCGGCCGCACCGGCCGGGCCGGCGGCGGCGTCCTCGGGTGCCGTGTCGTCGGGGACCGCGGAGGCGGCGGCGAGCACCGCGGCGTCCTCGGCCGCGCGCTCCTCACCGGACTGGCCGCGGTTGCGCCGGCCGCGGTTGCGCCGGCTGCCGCCGGGGCGCTGGCCCTCGGCCTCGCCGGCCGGAGCCGACTCGGGACCGGCGTCGGGGGCCGCGGTCTGCGGCGTCACGGCCTCGGCCTCGGTGCGCTCGGCGTCGCGGCGGTCGGACCGGTCGGCGTCCTTGCGGCCGTTCTGGTCGCGCCGGCCGCCGTTGCCGGAGCCCTGCCCGCCCGCACCGTGACTGCCGCCCCCGGAGCCGTTCCCGCCGCGGCGGCGGTCGTCGACCGGGTCGGTGTGCACGAGGACGCCCCGGCCGCGGCAGTGCTCGCACGGCTCGGAGAAGACCTCCAGCAGCCCCTGCCCCACGCGCTTGCGGGTCATCTGCACCAGGCCCAGCGAGGTCACCTCGGCCACCTGGTGCTTGGTGCGGTCGCGGCCCAGGCACTCGGTGAGCCGCCGCAGCACCAGGTCGCGGTTGCTCTCGAGCACCATGTCGATGAAGTCGATGACGATGATGCCGCCGATGTCGCGCAGCCGGAGCTGGCGGACGATCTCCTCCGCCGCCTCCATGTTGTTGCGCGTGACGGTCTGCTCGAGGTTGCCGCCCGAGCCGGTGAACTTGCCGGTGTTGACGTCGACGACGGTCATCGCCTCGGTGCGGTCGATGACCAGCGAGCCGCCCGAGGGCAGCCACACCTTGCGGTCGAGGGCCTTGGCCAGCTGCTCGTCCACGCGCAGGTCGCGGAAGACGTCGCCCTCGCCGGTGTGCCGGGTCAGCCGCCCGGACAGCTCCGGGGAGACGTGCGCGACGTAGGCCTCGACCGTGTCCCACGCGTCGTCGCCCTGGACGACGAGCTCGGTGAAGTCCTCGTTGAATACGTCGCGGATGACGCGGATGGCGAGGTCGGGCTCGCCGTAGAGCAGCACGGGGGCGTTGCTGGAGGACTCCGCCTTCTGCGAGATGACCTCCCACTGCGCCTGCAGCCGGGCGACGTCGCGGGTGAGCTCCTCCTCCGAGGCGCCCTCCGCGGCGGTGCGGATGATGACGCCGGCGTCCTCGGGGACGATCTTCTTCAGGACGTCCTTGAGGCGCTGCCGCTCGGTGTCGGGCAGCTTGCGGCTGATGCCGGTCATCGAGCCGCCGGGCACGTAGACCAGGAACCGGCCGGGCAGGTTGACCTGCTGGGTGAGCCGCGCGCCCTTGTGGCCGATCGGGTCCTTGGTGACCTGCACCAGGACCTTGTCGCCGGACTTGAGCGCCTGCTCGATCGAGCGCTGCTTGCCCGAGAGGCCCGCGGCCTCCCAGTTGACCTCGCCGGCGTACAGGACGGCGTTGCGCCCCTTGCCGATGTCGACGAAGGCCGCCTCCATGCTGGGCAGCACGTTCTGCACCCGGCCGAGGTAGACGTTGCCGGCGAAGGACGTCGCCTGCGCCTGGGTGACGTAGTGCTCGACGAGCACGCCGTCCTCGAGGACGGCGATCTGGGTGCGCTCGCCGCGCTGGCGGATCACCATGCGGCGCTCGACCGCCTCGCGGCGGGCGAGGAACTCGGCCTCGGTGAGGATCGGCGCCCGGCGGCGGCCGGTGTCGCGGCCCTCGCGGCGGCGCTGGCGCTTGGCCTCCAGCCGGGTGGAGCCGGCGACGCCGCGGACGTCGTCGTCGCTGGTGCTGCGGCCGTTGCGGCCGGCGCGCTCCGGGCGGTCGTCGTCGTCCTCGGTGCCGGACTCGGCGGCGGCCTCCCCGCCCCGGCGACGGCGACGGCGGCGCCGGCGGGTGCTCGACCCGCCCTCGGCGCCGTCCTCGCCCTCGGCGTCCTCGCCGGTGTCGGCGTCCTCGTCGTCCTCGTCGTCGGCGGTCCGGTCCTCGGCGGCGCCGTCGCCCGAGGGGCGCTCGGCGTCGTCCTCGGCGTCGGCGGACTCGTCGCCGTTGCGGCCCCGGCCCCGGCCGCGGCGCCCGCGGCGGCGACGGCGGCTGCCGCTGCCGTCGCCGTCCTCACGGTCGGTCTCGTCGCGGTCGGTCTCGTCGCGCTCGGCGTCGTCGGCCGCGTCCTCGTCGCCGGTGTCCTCGTCGGCGGTGTCCTCGTCGGGGTCGACGACGCTCTGCTCGTCGGCCGCCGGCCCGTCGGCATCCCGGTCGGCGGACCCGCCGCGGCGGCGGGACCGGCCGCGGCGCGAGCGCGGCGCGGGCGTGTCCTCGTCGTCCTCGACCGGGACGACGACGTCCCGGACGTCCTCCACGTCGGGCGACTCCGCCTGCGGCCGGCGGCTGCGCCGGCGCGGAGCGGGCGCCACCTCGGCCTCGGGGGCCACGAAGCTGACGAAGGCCGGGATCGTCGGGGCGGTGACCGGCGGGAGCGGCTCGACGGCGCCGGGGTCGGCGGCGCCGGCGGGGCGGGTGGCCCGGCGGCGGGGCCGGGCGATGACCGCCGTCGGTTCCGGGGAGCTGAACTGGGCGCCGAAGGGCGAGGGGACCGGCTCGTCCTCGGGCTCCTCCTCCGGCTCGGCCGGGACCTCGGCCCCCGGTCCGGCCGCGGCCGTCTCCGCGGGCTCCTCCTCGGGGGTCTCCCCCGTCGCCGCCTCGCCGCTCAGCACCTCCTCGACCGGCGCGTCGCCGGTCGGGAGGGCGACCGGGCTGGTGTCGCTGGTGCTGTCGCTGTCCTGGTCGGCCACGAGGGCTCGCCTCCTGTGTGGTGCTCCCGGGCGCCGATCCCCAGCGGGGACGAGCAGCCGCGCAGGTGCACGGGTTGGGCGGTCCGGGCGGCCGCTCGGGGTGCGGCGGCGCGTCCGGCTCGCGAAGTCTGGGGTCGGTCCCGGGCGGCGGTCGCCGCGGCCGGGGCCGGACTGCAGGTGGTGCGGACTGCAGGTGGTGCGGTGGTGCAGAGGGTCTCGGGTGGTGCCGGTGCGGCACGTCTGGCAGCCGTGTCGCTCGACGGCGCGGGAGCGGCCGGGCTCCCCGGTCAGACGGCGGCGTGCTCCCCCTGGCAGCGGGCGCGCGCCGCACGGTCGGGACCGAGCGGATCGGCCACGGTCCCGCTGTCGTCGAGCCGGCCCTGCGCCTCACGCACGGCCCGTGGGGGCGACGGCGGGCGCAGGTCGGCGACGGCAGCGAGAGCGGCCACCACGTCGTCGGGTCGAACAGCGGGCGTCACCTGCCGGACGACCACGTGCAGTATGGCACATCCTGCCGCCCCGCCCGCGGACGCGGACGCGATCGGAGCGCGCGCATCCACGTCGCGGAGCCCGTTCTTGGTGCGCTTGGCCACCGTGACCTCCCCGGCGGCGAGGAGGGCGGCCACGGCCGACCCGAGCTCCGCCGGCTCGATGCCGGGGAACTCGATGCGCCAGCGGGTGGCGTCGATGCGGTCGGCCAGTGAGCCGCCGCCCTCGGCGGCCTCGACGCACTCCAGGACGTCGATGCCCGGGGGCAGCGAGTCGTCGAGCGCGGTCCGCACCGCCTCGGGGTCGCACCGCTGCGCCAGGCCGATCTCCAGGTACTCGGCCTCGCTGGCCGCCCCGGTCGGCGCCGCGCCGACGTAGCTGATCTTGGGGTGCGGCGTGAAGCCCGCGGAGTAGGCCATCGGCACCCGCGCGCGGCGCAGCGCCCGCTCCAGCGCCCGGGCGAGGTCGCGGTGGGAGGCGAAGCGCAGCGGCCCGCGCTTGGCGTAGCGCAGCCGCAGCCGCTGCACGGTGGGCGGCGGGGGCGGCCCCTCGGGCTGGCGCGCCACTAGCGGCCCACCTCAGCGACCCACGACGGTCAGCGGCAGCAGGCTGCGCCCCGTGGGACCGATCTGGATCTCCGTGCCGTTCGTCGGGCAGACGCCGCAGTCGTAGCAGGGCGTCCACCGGCAGTCGGCGACCTCCTCCTCCGACAGCGCGTCCTGCCAGTCGTCCCAGAGCCACTCCTTGTCCAGCCCGGAGTCCAGGTGGTCCCAGGGCAGGACCTCGTCCTGGGTGCGCTCGCGGGTGGTGAACCAGTCGAGGTCGACACCGAACGGGGCGAGCTCCTCGGCGGCCGCGGCGGTCCACCTCTCGAAGGAGAAGTGCTCGCTCCAGCCGTCGAACCGGCCGCCCTCGCGCCACACCCGCTCGATGACCCGGCCCACCCGGCGGTCGCCCCGGGAGAGCAGTCCCTCGATCACGCCGGGCTTGCCGTCGTGGTAGCGCAGGCCGATGGAGCGGCCGATCCGCCGGTCGGCGTTGATCGCCTGGCGCAGGACCCTCAACCGGTGGTCGATGGTCTCGGCGCTGGCCTGGGCGGCCCACTGGAACGGCGTGTGCGGCTTGGGCACGAACCCGCCGATGGAGACGGTGCAGCGGATGTCCTTGCGCCCGCTGGCCTCCCGGCCGGCGCGGATGACCTCGACGGCGAGCTCGGCGATCTCCAGGACGTCCTCGTCGGTCTCCGTCGGGAGCCCGCACATGAAGTAGAGCTTCACCTGCTGCCAGCCGTTGGCGTAGGCGGTGGTGACGGTGGCGACCAGGTCCTCCTTGGACACGGTCTTGTTGATCACCCGGCGGATCCGCTCGCTGCCGCCCTCGGGGGCGAAGGTGAGCCCCGACCGGCGGCCGTTGCGGGACAGCTCGTTGGCCAGCGTCACGTTGAAGGCGTCCACGCGGGTCGACGGCAGCGACAGGCCGGTGTTGGTGCCCTCGTAGCGGTCGGCCAGCTCCTTGGCCACCTGGCCGATCTCGGAGTGGTCGGCGCTCGACAGCGACAGCAGCCCGACCTCCTCGTACCCGGTCGCGCGCAGGCCCTGGTCGACCATCGACCCGATGCCGGTGATCGTCCGCTCGCGCACCGGGCGGGTGATCATCCCGGCCTGGCAGAAGCGGCAGCCCCGGGTGCAGCCGCGGAAGATCTCCACGCTCATCCGCTCGTGCACGCTCTCGGCGAGCGGGACCAGCGGCGTCTTCGGGTAGGGCCACTCGTCGAGGTCCATGACCGTGCGCTTGCCGACCCGCATCGGGACGTCGGCGCGGGTGCGGGTCACCGCGGCGATCGCGCCGTCGGGGCCGTAGGAGACGGCGTAGAAGCGCGGCACGTAGACGCCGTCGACCCGGGCCAGCCGGGCCAGCAGCTCCTCGCGCCCGCCGGGCCGGCCCTGCTCCTTCCACGCCGCGACGACGTCGGTGACGTCGCCGACGGCCTGCTCGCCGTCGCCGAGGACGGCGCAGTCGACGAAGTCGGCGATCGGCTCGGGGTTGAACGCCGCGTGCCCGCCGGCGACGACGACGGGGTGCGTCTCGTCGCGGTCGGCGGCGTGCAGCGGGATCCCGGCGAGGTCGAGCGCCTCGAGCAGGTTGGTGTAGCCGAGCTCGGTGGCGAAGCTGACGCCGAGGACGTCGAAGTCGCGCACCGGCCGGTGGGCGTCGACGGTGAACTGGCCGACGCCGTGCGCGCGCATGAGGGCGGCGAGGTCGGGCCACACCGCGTAGGTGCGCTCGGCCAGGGCGTCGGGCCGTTCGTTGAGCACCTCGTAGAGGATCATGAGGCCCTGGTTGGGCAGCCCCACCTCGTAGGCGTCGGGGTACATCAGCGCCCAGTGCACGGCGACGTCGTCCCAGGCCTTGACCTGGGCGTTCAGCTCGCCGCCGACGTACTGGATCGGCTTCTGCACCTGGGCCAGCAGGGGCTCGAGACGGGGGTACAGGCTCTCTCCGCTCATGACCGGTCCAGGGTAGACGCCCCTCGGGGGCGGTCCGGTGTCCCGTCCGCTCGACCGGCGCCGCTGCGTGAGCGTCAGTACACTGACCGTGACCAATGGGGGTCGTCTCCGAGGAGGAACATGGTCCGGCCGACCCGGGGACCCGGGGTGCCGAGGGACGTCGGCGGCGTCCTCCCTCCCCGAGCCCGTGGCCGGTCCTCCGTGGTGTTCCCTCCCGGCCGCGCGGTGCCGTCCCTGCCCCGGGGCCGGGCGGTGCCGTCCCTGCCCCGAGGCCGGGCGATGCCGCCCGAGCAGTGGGCCGCCCACCACACCGTCGTCGTCCGGACGCTGCTGGTGCTGCTGGTGGCGGTGCCGGTCTACGCGCTGGCCCGCGGGCACGACCTCGCCTCCACGGCGCTGCACACCGTGCCCGTCGCCCTCCTGGCCCTCGCCGCGTGGACGCCGTCGCTGGGCCGCGACACCCGCGCCGCGGCCGCCGCGCTCGGGCTGATGACGACGGCCGCGATGGCCGTGCAGCTGTCCGACGGCGCCACCGAGGCGCACTTCCTGTTCTTCGCGCTGCTGCCACTGGCGGCCCTCTACGCCGCGCGCGCCCCGTTCCTGCTCGCCGTCGCCTTCGTCGCCGTCCACCACCTGCTCGTCGGCACCCTGCTGCCGCACCACGTCTTCGCGCACGGGCCCGACCCCCTGCCGATGGCGCTGCTGCACGCCGCGTTCGTGCTGCTCGAGAGCTGGGCCTGCCTGGTCGCCTGGCGGCACTTCGACGACCGGCGCGAGCACGTGGAGGCGCTGGTCGCCGCCCGCACCGCCGAGCTCTCCGCCCAGCGCGACGAGCTGGCCCGGCTGGCCGCCGTCGTGCAGTCCACCGACGACGCCGTGGTCACCGCGACGCCGGACGGGCGGATGACCTCGTGGAACCCCGGTGCCGAGCGGCTCTACGGCTGGGCCGCGGACGAGGTCGTCGGCCGGCACGCGTCCCTGCTCTCGGCCGGCCAGGACCTGCCCGCGGACCTCACCACGCTGGGTCCCGGCACGATGGAGCGGCGCCAGCGGCGGCGCGACGGCGGCGCGTTCGACGCGCTGGTGACGCTGTCGGTCATCCGCGGCGACGACGGCACGCCCACCGGCGTCGCCGCCATCACCCGGGACATCACCGGCCGCAAGCGCGACGAGGCCGAGGCCCGCGCGACCGCCCGCCAGCTCGAGCAGCAGGCCGGCGAGCTGGCCCGGATGGCGCTGCACGACCCGCTCACCGGGCTGGCCAACCGGGCGCTCATGCAGGACCGGCTCGAGCACGCCCTCGCCGACCGCCGGGCGCGCCGGCACGCGGTGCTGCTGCTCGACCTCGACGACTTCAAGACGGTCAACGACACCGCCGGCCACGAGGCGGGCGACGCCGTTCTCCTGGCCGTCGCCCGGCGGCTGGAGTCCTCCGTGCGGCCGGCCGACACCGTCGCCCGGCTCGGCGGCGACGAGTTCGTGGTGCTCATGGAGGACGTCGAGGGGCGGCGCGACGTCGTCCCCGTGGCCGAGCGGCTGCTCGGTGCGCTGCGGCGGCCGGTCGAGTGGGGCGGCGAGCGGTTCACCGTGGGCGGCAGCGTCGGCGTCACGTTCACCGACGCGACCGACGGCCGCGGCATGGACGACCTGCTGCGCGACGCCGACCTCGCGATGTACGTGGCCAAGGCCGGCGGCAAGGACCGGGTGCGGGTGTTCGAGCGCGGGATGCGCGAGGAGGTCGCCGCGCAGGACGAGCTCGTGCGCGACCTGCGCGCCGCCGTCGGCACCGGCGAGCTGCGGGTGCTCTACCAGCCGCAGGTCGACCTGCGCAGTGGCGCGGTCACCGGCGTCGAGGCCCTGGCGCGCTGGCAGTCGGCCACCCGCGGCCTGGTCGAGCCCGCCGGCTTCATCCCGGTCGCGGAGGCCACCGGTGTGATCGACGAGATCGACGACTGGGTGATCGCCCAGGCCTGCGCCCAGCTCCGCGCCTGGGACGACGCCGGCCTGCCGCCGCTGCGCGTGGCGGTCAACGTGTCGCCGCGCCGGCTGACCACCGGTGACCTGGCGGTGGGCATCGCCGCGGCCACCCGGGACGCCGGCGTGGACCCCGGCCGGCTGGAGATCGAGGTGCCCGAGGCCGTGGCCGCCGGCCCCGACGCCGCGGCCGGCATCCGCGCGGTGCGGGCGCTGGGCGTCCACGTGGCCATCGACGACTTCGGCACCGGCGCGTCGTCGCTGTCACGGCTGCAGGACCTGCCGCTGGACCGGCTGAAGATCGACCCGTCGTCCGTGGCGCTGCTCGCGGCCGGCGCCGCGGCGGGCTCGGTGGCCGACGCCGTCATCGCGCTGGGCAACAGCCTGGGCCTGCAGGTGGTGGCCGAGGGGGTCGAGCAGCCCGCGCAGCTGGCCGCCCTGCGGTCACTGGGCTGCGACGCCGCCCAGGGCCACCTGTTCGGCTCCCCCGTGCCCGCCGCGACCGTCGAGCGGCTGGTGCGCGCCGGCCGCCCCCTCCTCGGCGCGGCGTGAGCAGCCAGCACCCGGTCAGACGGCCCCGTGCAGCCCTCCGCTACGCGAGCAGCAGGCGCTGCAGGCGGCGGGCGCCCAGCGCGAGCCCGGCCAGCCCCATGACCGCCAGGTAGGCGGCCGAGCCGAGCAGCGCCCACCGCACGTCGCCGGTCACCAGCCCGCGGACCAGCTCGATGCCGTGGTAGAGCGGCGTGCACTCGACGAGGAGCTGCAGCGGCCGCGGGTAGGTCGACAGCGGGTAGAAGGTCGTGGAGAACAGGAACAGCGGCAGGATCGCGACCTGGACGAACTCGAAGTCCTGCCAGCCGCGCAGGAAGGTGCTCGCGGCCAGCCCGACGGCGGCGAAGGCGAACCCGATGAGCACCGCCGCCGGCAGTGCCAGCAGCGCCCACCACGAGCCGACCAGGCCCATCGCCAGCATGACGAGCAGGAACGCCGTGGAGTAGACGGCTCCACGCAATAGCGCCCACACCGTCTCCCCCACCGCGGCGTCGGCGGCCGAGACCGGCGTGGCCAGGACGGCGTCGTAGAGCTTGGCGTAGCGCAGCTTGAAGAACAGGTTGAAGACCGCGTCGTAGACCGCGCCGTTCATCGCGGCCGAGGCCAGCAGCGCCGGGGCCACGAACTCCTGGTAGGTCAGGGCCGTGCCGGTGTCGGTGACCACGTCGCCGACCAGCGCGCCGATGCCGACGCCGATGGAGAACAGGTAGAAGAACGGCTCGGCGAACCCGGACACGAAGACCAGCCAGCTGCGCCGGGCCACCAGCAGGTTCCGGTACACCAGCTGCCCGGCCCGCCGCGCCGACACCGGGTACAGCGGCACCACGCGCAGCAGCAGCGAGACGGGGCGGGTCGCCGTCGGGACGCCGGTCACCGGACCAGCCGCCGCTGCAGCGTCCGGGCGGCCAGCCACGTCCCGGCGGCGGTCCACAGCGCCAGGTACCCGACGTGCAGCAGCGCGGAGCCCGCCTCCGCAGTCCCCAGCGCGAGGTCGCGGGCCAGCGCGACGCCGTGCCACAGCGGCGTGGCGTAGGCGGTCCACTCGAGCACCACCGGCAGCTGGGTGACCGGGAAGAACGTCCCGCTGAACAGGAACATCGGCACGATGAGGAACCGCTGCAGCGCGGCGAACGCGGCGTCCTCCTCCAGCCGGGCGGCCATGGCGGAGACCGGGGCGGCGAAGGCCAGCCCGGTGAGCAGCGCGACCGGCAGCGCGAGCACCACCAGCGGGCTCGCCGCCGCGCCGAAGAGCACCAGGACGACGAGGAAGGCCGCGGCCGACGTCGTCACCCGGAAGGCGACGTAGAGCAGGTGGCCGGCCAGCACGTCGGCCGGGCGGGCCGGGGTGGCGAGCACCGCCTCGTAGAGCCGGTCCCACTTCAGCGCCCCGAGCACCGGGTAGCTCGACTCGCCGGTCGCCGTCTGCATGGCGGCGGCCACCAGGAGCCCGGGCGCCAGGAAGGCCAGGTAGCCGACGCCACCGGGGACGCCGGGCCCGCGGTCGACGAGGCCGCCCAGGGTCAGGCCCATCGCGGCGAGGAAGAGCACCGGCTCCAGGACGCTGCCGATGGCGCTGCTGCGCCAGAAGTGCCGGTGGGCGGTCAGCCGCTGGACGAAGAACGACGTCGCCGCCGGGCCGGGCAGGGCCACGTCAGTCCACCAGCGTGCGGCCGGTGAGCCGCAGGAAGACGTCCTCCAGCGAGCTGCGGCGGACCAGGGACGACAGCGGCCGCAGCCCGAGCGCGAGGACCTCCGACAGCGCCGCGTCGCCGTCGGCGGTGTAGAGCAGCAGCCGGTCGGGCAGCTCCTCGACCCGCTCGACGGCGCCCCGGGCGGCCAGCGGCGCCAGGGCGGCGGCGTGCGAGGGGCCTCCCTCGGTCAGGGGGAACCGCAGCTCGAGCACCTCGCGGGTCGACCAGGTGGCGATCAGCTGGGCCGGGCTGCCCTCGGCGGCGATCCGGCCGCGGTCCATCACGACGAGCCGGTCGCACAGCTGCTCGGCCTCGTCCATGTAGTGCGTGGTGAGCACCAGGGTCACGCCGCGCTGCTTGAGCCGGTAGAGCCGCTCCCAGAGCACGTGCCGGGCCTGGGGGTCCAGCCCGGTGGTGGGCTCGTCGAGCAGGACGACGTCGGGGTCGTTGACCAGCGCCCGGGCGATGGTGACCCGCCGCTTCATCCCGCCCGACAGCGGCTCGACCCGGTCCCCCGCGCGGTCGGTGAGCTGCACGAAGTCCAGCAGCTCCGCGGCCCGCTCCCGCACGGTCGCCCGGGGCAGGCCGAAGTACCGGCCGTAGACCAGCAGGTTCTCCTCGACGGTGAGCTCGAGGTCGAGGTTGTCGGTCTGCGGGACGACGCCGAGGCGGGCGCGGATGGCCGGCCCGTCGACGGCGGGGTCCATGCCGAGGATCCGCAGCTCCCCCGCCGTCGGCGGCGAGACCGCGCCGACCATCCGCATGGTCGTGCTCTTGCCGGCGCCGTTGGGCCCGAGGAAGCCGAAGGACTCCCCGGGCGCGATGTCGACGTCGATCCCGTCGACCGCCGTGTACGTGCCGAACCGCTTCACCAGGCCCCGGGCCCGGACCAGCGACTCCACCATGCCTCCCATGCTGGCCCCGGCCCCTGGGGCGGGGTCCAGCCGATTACGCGGAGAGGTCGGGGAAGAAGAGCCCGATCTCGCGGGCGGCGGACTCCGCGGAGTCCGAGCCGTGCACGATGTTCGACTGCACCTCGAGGGCGAAGTCGCCGCGGATGGTGCCGGGCGCGGCCTTCACCGGGTCGGTGGCGCCGGCCAGCGCGCGGAACGCCTCGACCGCGCGCGGCCCCTCGACGACGAGGGCGAGCAGCGGGCCGCCGGTGATGAACTCGACCAGCGAGCCGAAGAAGGGCTTCTCGCGGTGCTCGCCGTAGTGCTCCTCGGCGACCTCGCGGGTCAGCGTGCGCAGCTCGGCCGCGACCAGGCGCAGGCCCTTGGCCTCGAGACGGGAGACGACCTCCCCGACCAGGCCACGGGCGACGCCGTCGGGCTTGACGAGGACGAGGGTGCGATCAGTCACGAGGCGGCACCCTACGGGACGGCATGTGTCAACTCGGGTTGACAGACGGCGGGATGTCAACGACAGTTGACGCATGGCCACTCCCACCGACGTCACCACCGCCGCCGCGGCCGACGACCCGGACACCGGCCTGCACGCCGTCCGGGCGCTGCGCGAGCTGGCCGAGCGCCTCGAGGTGCTGCAGGTCGGCAACGCGCGGGCGCGCGGCTGGTCGTGGCAGCAGATCGCCGGGGCCCTCGGCGTCAGCCGGCAGGCCGTCCACAAGAAGCACGCCCGGAGCAGGAAGGACGTCTGAGGTGTTCGAACGCTTCGCCCACGAGGCCCGCCGCGCGGTGGTCGTGGCCCAGGAGGAGGCGCGCGACCTGCGCGCCGGGCGCATCGAGCCGGTGCACCTGCTGCTCGCGCTCACCCGCGACCCCGGCCGCGGCGGTGCGGCCCTGCGCTCGGTCGGCCTCGACCACGCCGCCGTCCGCGACGCGCTGGCCCGCTCGGGCGGGCCGCTGGACGCCGACGCCCTGGCCGCCGTCGGCATCGACCTCGAACAGGTGCGCGCCGCGGCGGAGTCCGCCTTCGGTCCGGGGGCGCTCGAGCGCGGGCCGCTGGAGCGCACCGGCCACGTCCCGTTCGGCGACGGCGCCAAGAAGGTGCTCGAGGGCGCGCTCCGGCACGTCCTCGCCCAGCCGCGCCGGCGGCGCGACCGGGTCATCGACACCGGGCACCTGGTCCTCGGCGTCCTCGCCGTCGCCGACCCGGTCGTCGAGCGGGTGCTGCGGCACCTGGGCACCGACGTCGTCCGGCTCCGGCAGGGGCTCGACCGCGCGTCGGCGGCCTGAGCCGCCGTCCGGGTCAGTCGGCGGGCGCGGCCGGCTCGCGGAACGGCGAGCCGAGCAGGTCCTTGCGGACCTGCAGCAGGTACAGCCAGATGAGCACGAACAGACCGCCGACGAACCACATCGACGAGTCGATGAGCCCGGTCAGCAGGAGGGGCACCTGCAGCCCGGTGGCGATCTCCAGGCCCCGCGGGCGCCGCTGGATGCCCGAGGCCAGGATCAGGACGGCGGCGAGCGCCAGCAGCACCGTCAGCCGGACGCCACCGAGCCCGGCCGGTGTCTGCGCGATGGCCCGCGGGACGAACAGCACCGCGATCCCCTCGAGCAGCAGCACCGCGGCGGCCGCGCCGCGCAGCGCCTTCCCGGCGCGGACCGGGTCCGGCGCCGTCACGACCGGCCGCCGAGGACGGTCCTGGCCTCGCCGGCGGTGATGACGCTGCCGGTGACCAGCACGCCCGACCCGCCCAGGGCGTCGTCGGGACCGGCCTCGGCCAGCTCGATCGCCTCGGTGAGCGCCTCCGGCAGCCGCGGGGACACGCTCACCCGGTCGGCGCCGAACACGTCGACGGCCAGGGCGCCGAGCTCGTCGGCCGGCATCGCCCGCGATGAGCTGTTCTGCGTCACGACGAGCTCGGCGCAGACGGTCTCCAGCTCGCGCAGCATGCCCTCGACGTCCTTGCCGTGCACCGCGCCGACGACGCCGACCAGCCGGGTGAAGTCGAAGGACTCGCGGATCGCCTCCACGGTCGCGGCCATGCCGGCGGGGTTGTGCGCGGCGTCGACCAGGACCGTCGGGCTGGTGCGCACGCGCTCGAGCCGGCCCGGCGAGCGGACGGCGGCGAACGCGGCGCGCACCGTCTCCTGGTCGATCGGCCCGGTGGCGGCGCCGGCGCCGAGGAACGCCTCGACGGCGGCCAGCGCGGTGGCCGCGTTCTGCGCCTGGTGCGCGCCGAACAGCGGGAGGAAGACCTCCTCGTACTCACCGCCCAGGCCCTGCAGCCGCAGCTGCTGCCCGCCGACGGCGACCCGGCGGTCGAGCACGCCGAACTCGGTGCCCTCGCGGGCGACGACGGCCTCGACCTCGACCGCGCGGCGGACCAGCGCGTCGAGCGCCCCCGGCTGCTGGCGGGCGAGGACGGCGATCGCGTCGGGCTTGATGATCCCGGCCTTCTCACCGGCGATCGTGGTCACGTCGGGGCCGAGGTACTCGGCGTGGTCGAGCGCCACCGGCGTGACGACGGCGACCTTCGCGTCGACGACGTTGGTGGCGTCCCAGGTGCCGCCCATCCCGACCTCGACGACGGCGACGTCGACCGGGGCCTCGGCGAAGGTCGCGTACGCCATCCCGACCACGACCTCGAAGAAGCTCATCGGGTGCTCGCCGGCGGCGTCGACCATCTGCACGTAGGGCGCGATGTCGTCGTAGGTCTCCACGAAGCGCTCGGCGTCCACCGGCTCGCCGTCGAGGACGATCCGCTCGCGCAGGGACTGCAGGTGCGGGCTGGTGAAGCGCCCCACCCGCAGGCCGAAACCGCGGAGCAGCTCGTCGACCATCCGCGCCGTCGTCGTCTTGCCGTTGGTGCCGGCCACCTGCACCACCGGGTAGGCCCGGTGCGGGGCGCCGAGGAGGTCGACGAGGGCGGCGATGCGTCCCAGGGACGGCTCGAGCCGGGTCTCCGGCCAGCGCGCCAGCAGCTCCTTCTCCACGCGCGTCAGGTCGCTGCTCATCCTCTCCAGGATGCCAGCCGCCGGGTTCCTAGGATGGAGGCCATGGTCACCGACTCCGCCACCCCGGTCAGCACCACCCCGGGAGCCGGGTCCGGCGTACCCGAGAAGCCCAGCCTCGACGGTCTCGAGGCCACCTGGGTCGCCCGCTGGGCCGAGCAGGACACCTACGCCTTCGACCGCGCCGCCGCCCTGGCCGCGCCGCGCGAGCAGGTGTACTCGATCGACACCCCGCCGCCCACGGCCAGCGGGTCCCTGCACGTGGGGCACGTGTTCAGCTACACCCACACCGACATCGTCGCCCGCTACCAGCGGATGCGCGGCAAGCACGTCTTCTACCCGATGGGCTGGGACGACAACGGGCTGCCCACCGAGCGGCGCGTGCAGAACTACTACGGCGTCCGCTGCGACCCCTCGCTCCCCTACGACCCGTCCTTCGAGCCCCCGGCCAAGCCGGGCAAGGACCAGGTGCCCGTCTCCCGGCGCAACTTCGTCGAGCTGTGCATGCAGCTGACGGAGGAGGACGAGCACGCCTACGAGCAGCTGTGGCGGCAGGTCGGCCTGTCGGTGGACTGGACCAACGTCTACCGGACGATCTCGGAGACCTCGCGGGCGACCGCGCAGCGGATGTTCCTGCACAACCTCGCGCGCGGTGAGGCCTACGCGCAGGAGGCGCCCACCCTCTGGGACGTCACCTTCCGCACCGCCGTCGCGCAGGCCGAGCTCGAGGACCGCGAGCGCCCGGGCGCCTACCACCGGATCTCCTTCTCGGGCCCGTCCGGCCCGGTCTTCATCGAGACCACCCGCCCGGAGCTGCTGCCGGCCTGCGTCGCGCTGGTGGCCCACCCCGACGACGAGCGGTACCGGCCGCTGTTCGGGCAGACCGTGCGGACGCCGCTGTTCGGCGTCGAGGTGCCGGTGGTCCCCCACCGCCTCGCGGAGCCGGACAAGGGCTCGGGCATCGCGATGATCTGCACCTTCGGCGACCTCAACGACGTCACCTGGTGGCGCGAGCTGCAGCTGCCCACCCGCGCGGTCGTCGGCTGGGACGGCCGGCTGATGTCCGAGGCGCCCGACGGCGTCCCGGCGGAGCCCTACGCCGAGCTGGCCGGCAAGACGGTGTTCAGCGCCCAGCAGCGGATCGTGGAGATGCTGCGGGCGTCCGGCGACCTGCACGGCGAGCCGAAGGCGATCACCCACCCGGTCAAGTTCTTCGAGAAGGGCGACCGGCCGCTGGAGATCGTCACGACGCGGCAGTGGTACATCCGCAACGGCGGCCGCTCCCCCGAGCTGCGCGACGCGCTGGTCGCCCGCGGCCGGGAGATCCGGTGGGTGCCCGAGCACATGCGGCACCGCTACGAGAACTGGGTCGAGGGCCTCAACGGCGACTGGCTGATCAGCCGCCAGCGGTTCTTCGGCGTGCCGTTCCCGGTCTGGTACCGGCTGGACTCCGCCGGCGACCCGGACTACTCGGCGCCCCTGCTGGCCCCCGAGGAGTCGCTGCCGGTCGACCCGTCCTCGGACGTGCCGCCGGGGTTCGAGGAGTCGCAGCGCGGCGTCCCGGGCGGGTTCATGGCCGACCCCGACGTCATGGACACCTGGGCGACGTCGTCGCTGTCGCCGCAGGTGGCCTCGGGCTGGGACACCGACCCGGAGCTGTTCTCCCACGTCTTCCCGATGGACCTGCGGCCGCAGGCGCACGACATCATCCGCACCTGGCTGTTCTCGACCGTCGTCCGCTCGCACTACGAGTTCGGCGCGGCGCCGTGGACGCACGCGGCGATCTCCGGCTTCGTCGTCGACCCCGACCGCAAGAAGATGTCGAAGTCCAAGGGCAACGTCGTCACGCCGGTCGACGTGCTCGAGCGCTACGGCACCGACGCCGTCCGGTGGCGGGCCGCCGGTGCCCGGCCGGGCGCGGACTCGCCGTTCGACGAGGCGCAGATGAAGGTCGGCCGGCGGCTGGCGATGAAGATCCTCAACGTCGGCAAGTTCGTGCTGGGGCTCGGTGTCACGGCCGGGCTGACCGGCGAGCAGGTCACCGAGCCGATCGACCTCGGGCTGCTGCGCCGGCTGGCCGGCGTCGTCGACGAGGCGACGGCGGCCATGGACGCCTACAACTACACCCGCGCCCTCGAGGTGACCGAGGCGTTCTTCTGGTCGTTCTGCGACGACTACGTCGAGCTGGTGAAGTCCCGCGCCTACGGCACCGGCGCGGCGGCGGAGTCGGCGCAGGCCACGTTGGCGCTGGCGCTGTCGGTGCAGCTGCGGCTGTTCGCGCCGGTGCTGCCGTTCGTCACCGAGGAGGTCTGGTCCTGGTGGCAGGCCGGGTCGGTCCACCGGGCGCCGTGGCCGGCCGCCGCCGAGCTGCCCGCCGGCGGCGACCCGGAGGTCGTGCCCGTGGTGGCCGCGGCGCTGGCCGGGGTCCGCAAGGCCAAGTCCGACGCCAAGGTGTCGATGCGGGCCGACGTCGAGTCGGCGACCGTGACCGCGCCCGAGGCGCAGGTGCCGCTGCTGGAGGCCGGCCGCGCCGACCTGGTCGACGCCGGGCGCATCGCGTCGCTCGACGTCGTCGCCGGTGAGGGCCCGCTGACCGTGGACGTGGTGCTGGCGCCGCCCGCGGAGGCCTGAGCTAGGCCGCCGTCTCCCGCGCCCACGCCGGCGCCGGGCCCATCCCCAGCCGCCACCGGGCCGCCTCCTCCGACGGGCTGTGCTCGCCGAGCGCGAGGCGCAGCCCCCGCAGCTGGGCGCGGGCGACGGCGACCTGGGCGGCGCCGCCGCGCCCGCGGCCGGGGACGCCGGCGCACCCGGCCACCGCGGGCGAGACCACGTGCGCCGCGGCCCCGGCCAGGCCGCGGTAGAAGACCCGCTCGGCCGCGCCGAGCCCGGGCGGGGCGGTGACGAAGGCGCGCATCGCGTCGGGGACCGGCGCGAGCTGCGGTCGGTGGGCGGCGAGCGCCTCGGCCAGCCCGGCCGCGCTGGTGGGCAGGTCGGTGGCGCCCAGCCGCTGCGCGCTGCGCGCCCACTCGCGGACGTAGACGTCGGGCCAGCCGCGGCCGAACCTCGGAGTGAGGTCGCGGCCGACGGCCTGCTGGGCGGCGAGGAAGGCGTCGGTGAAGGCGAGGTGCACCCAGCGCAGCAGGCCGGGGTCCGACGCCGAGTAGGAGCGGCCGCGGATCCGGCCGCGCACGGTCTCGTGCATCCCGCGGACCCGGGCGGACTCGCGCTCGGCGAGCTCCTCGGAGCCGAACGTGCTGACGACCAGCCAGCGCGCCGTGCCGGCCAGCCGCTTCCACGGGTCCTCGCGGTAAGCCGAGTGCCGCTGTACGCCGGCGAGCGCGAGCGGGTGCGCCGCCTGGCCGAGCAGCGCCGCGACGCCGCCGACCAGGGTGGACAGGTCGCCGTGCACCCGCCACACCACGCCGTCGGGCTCGAACCAGCCGGGGCCGGTGCCGACGAGGGCGATGTCGCGCACCCAGCCGGGCGCGCCGGTGGGGTCGCCGGACACGCGCGTCCGGAACGCCTCGCGCGCGGCCTCGGGCAGGGACGTCAGCACGCGCACACCCCCGACTGTGCCAGCCCCCCGCTCCCCCGGCCCTCCGACGCCGACCGTGTGCGCTGACGCTGGGTTCCCGGGCACGGAGTGCGGCGTCAGCGCACACCCTCGCGGTGGAGGCGGCGCCGGACCCGGTGGACGGCGAGGATCTCGGCGCGGCAGGCCTCGGGCTCAGCCGTCAGCCGCCGGTAGCCGAAGCGCAGGGTCTGCCAGCCCGCCGTCGCGACGAGGGCGTCCCGGCGGATGTCCCGCTCGCGCTGCGCCCGGGAGCCGTGCCAGGCGGCCCCGTCCATCTCGACGGCCAGCTGGACCTCGTCGTACGCGGCGTCGAGGACGAACACCTCCCCGGCGACCTCGAGCCGCCGTTGCTGGGTGAACACCGGCATGCCGGGTCGGCGCAGCACCGTGAGGCAGCCCCAGATCTCGAGCTCGCTGCGGCATCCCTCGGCCAGCAGGCGCACGAGATCGACCAGCGCGGCACGTCCGGGCAGGCAGGGACGGCGGTCGAGTTCGGCGTACAGCTCCCGCGGCCGGCAGAGTCGCCGACGCACCGCGTCGATGGCCGCGGCGCGGACCTCCGCGCGGGTCAGCCCGGCCGGAGTCCCCCACGTGTCGACGACGGCGCGTTCGGGACAGGAGACGGGCAGGCCCTCGACCCGCCGGATGCCGTCCTCCAGCGCCCGGGTGCGGTGGAGGACGACGCCCGCGGTCCCCCGCGCACTCCGGGTGTGACCGACGGTGAGATGCACGGGACCACCGGGCGGGGCGAGCTCCCACAGCGCCAGGGCGGACCGGTGGCTGACCACCCCGACGCTGGCACGGACCGCGGCCTCGACGCGGAGCCGCCAGTCGCCGGCCACCGCGGGCAGCGCGTAGACGCCGGGCTGAAGGCGTGCCAGCCGGCCGGTGGCCACCCAGCGGGCCACCGTGCCGCGATCCACCCGGGCGGTGAGCGCCTCCCAGGTGGTCCATCCGTCCGGACCGACGAGGGACGAGGGGTCGAGGGTCACCAGGTGACGGTGGCCGAGTCCCCACCGCGGGTGTGGCGGCCACGGGGATCTGTGGACGACCGGTGGCGGTGTGCGCTCAGGCCGGGTTCTCCCCCCTTGAATGCGGCGTCAGCGCACACGCTCCTGACCCCACACGCGAGCGAGCCCGCCCCCGGGGTCGGGGACGGGCTCGCTCGGGAGGATCTCGGCGCGTCAGGCGCTCTTCTCGCGGCGCTCGCGGGTGGGCTTGCGCGGCACGATCGTCGGGTTGACGTGCTCCAGCACGACCTCCTTGGTGATCACCACGGAGGCGACGTCGTCGCGGCTGGGCACCTCGTACATCACCGACTGCAGCACCTCCTCCATGATCGCCCGGAGCCCGCGGGCACCGGTGCCACGGAGGATGGCCTGGTCGGCGATCGCCTCGAGGGCGTCGTCGGAGAACTCCAGCTCCACCCCGTCGAGCTCGAACAGCCGCCGGTACTGGCGCACCAGGGCGTTCTTCGGCTCGGTGAGGATCTGGATCAGCGCGTCCCGGTCGAGGGCCTGGACGCTGGTGATCACCGGGAGCCGGCCGATGAACTCGGGGATCATGCCGAACTTCAGCAGGTCCTCGGGCATGACCTCGGCGAAGGCGCTGGAGGCCTCGATCTCCTTCTTGCCGCGGATCTCCGCGCCGAAGCCGATCCCCTGCTTGCCGACCCGCTGCTCGATGACCTTCTCCAGACCGGCGAAGGCACCGCCCACGATGAACAGCACGTTCGTCGTGTCGATCTGGATGAACTCCTGGTGCGGGTGCTTGCGGCCGCCCTGCGGGGGCACCGACGCCGTCGTCCCCTCGAGGATCTTCAGCAGCGCCTGCTGCACGCCCTCGCCGGAGACGTCGCGGGTGATCGACGGGTTCTCGCTCTTGCGGGCGATCTTGTCGACCTCGTCGATGTAGATGATCCCGGTCTCGGCCCGCTTGACGTCGTAGTCGGCGGCCTGGATCAGCTTGAGCAGGATGTTCTCGACGTCCTCGCCGACGTAGCCGGCCTCGGTCAGCGCCGTGGCGTCGGCGATCGCGAACGGGACGTTGAGCATCCGGGCGAGGGTCTGCGCCAGGTGCGTCTTGCCGCAGCCGGTCGGGCCCATCAGCAGGATGTTGGACTTGGCGAGCTCGACCGAGTCGTCCCGGCCGGCGCGCTCACCGCCGGCCTGCACCCGCTTGTAGTGGTTGTAGACGGCGACGGCGAGCGTGCGCTTGGCCTTCTCCTGGCCGATGACGTACTGCTCGAGGAAGTCGTGGATCTCGCGGGGCTTCGGCAGCTCGTCGAACTTGAGGTCCGACGACTCCGAGAGCTCCTCCTCGATGATCTCGTTGCAGAGGTCGATGCACTCGTCGCAGATGTAGACGCCGGGGCCAGCGATGAGCTTCTTGACCTGCTTCTGGCTCTTCCCGCAGAACGAGCACTTGAGCAGGTCACCACTCTCACCGATTCGTGCCACCTGCTGACCTCCACCTCGGGGGAAGCAGGTCCTCGGGGGTAGGGACCTGCGGATGACGTGTCACTGATGTGCCCGTGTTCGGTCCCGCTGGTGGCGGGTGCCGCGAGGACGGCCCTCCCGGCGCTGCCGGCCGGGGATCGGGCGCTCGCCGACGGTACCTGCCGCCACCGACGCCGCGGGGGTCCGACGCCCCGGTGCGCCGGGGGCGGTCGACTCGCTCGTCACTCCCGGCACTGCCCCCCGAACGGTACGGGCTGCGGCCGCGACACGCGCGGATTCTTCCCGCGCCGTCCGGGGGACGGCGTGCTCACGCCGTGGGCAGGGCGTTGAGCTTCCGGCTCTGGATGACCTCGTCGACGATGCCGTACTCCTTGGCCTCGGTCGCGGTGAGGATCTTGTCGCGGTCGATGTCGGAACGGACCTGCTCGGCCGTCCGGCCGGTGTGCCGCGCGAGGATCTCCTCCATCTGCGTGCGCACCCGCTCGATCTCGGCGGCGTGGATCTCCAGGTCCGAGACCTGGCCGCCGGCCTCGCCCGAGGGCTGGTGGATCAGCACCCGGGAGTAGGGCAGCGCGAGCCGCTTGCCCGGCGTCCCGGCCGCGAGCAGGACGGCGGCGGCCGAGGCGGCCTGCCCCATGCACACGGTCTGGATGTCGGGCCGGACGAACATCATCGTGTCGTAGATGGCCATCAGCGACGTGAACGAGCCACCGGGCGAGTTGATGTAGATCGTGATGTCGCGGTCCGGGTCGGCCGACTCCAGCGTGATCAGCTGGGCCATGACGTCGTTGGCCGACGCGTCGTCGATCTGCACCCCGAGGAAGATGATGCGCTCCTCGAAGAGCTTGTTGTACGGGTTGGACTCCTTCATGCCGTAGCTCGTCCGCTCCACGAAGGAGGGGAGGATGTAGCGGCTGGAGGGCATCTCGAAGCTCATGTCAGTTCCTCCGAACCGTCAGTTGTCGGTGACCGGGTTGGTGCTGTCGGTCATGGCGGCCCTGCTGACCACGTGGTCGACGAAGCCGTACTCCAGGGCCTCCTGCGCCGTGAACCAGCGGTCACGGTCGGAGTCGCGCTCGATCTGCTCGATCGACTGGCCGGTGTGGAGGGACTGCAGCTCGTTGAGCTCGCGCTTGGTGCGGCGGAACAGGTCGGCCTGGATGGCGATGTCCGCGGCGGTGCCGCCGACGCCGGCCGAGGGCTGGTGCATCATGATCCGCGCGTGCGGCAGGGCGTAGCGCTTGCCCCGCGTGCCGGCGGTGAGCAGGAACTGGCCCATCGAGGCTGCCAGGCCCATGCCGTAGGTGGCGACGTCGCAGTCGATGAACTGCATCGTGTCGTAGATGGCCATTCCGGCGCTGACCGAGCCACCGGGCGAGTTGATGTACAGGTGGATGTCCTGCTTGGGGTCCTCGGCCGAGAGCAGCAGCATCTGGGCGGCCAGCTGGTTGGCGATGACGTCGTCGACCTGGGTGCCCAGGAAGATGATGCGCTCGCGCAGCAGGCGCTCGTAGACCGAGTCGTTGAGGTTCATCCCCCCGGCGGCACCCCGCATCAGCGGGCTGTACGCCGGGTTCGGGTCGGTGCTCACGGGTGGTGTGACCTCCGTTGGCGGTGGATCGAGTCGGTCTCGGTGGGCGGGGAGCGGGGCCGGCGGCCCGGCCGGGCCGTACCCCCGGCGTCCGCCCCGAGTCACGTCGACCCTAACGCGCACCCCCGGGCCGGGAGTCCCGGCGCGGGCCCTGTTCGCCGTCGGCGCAGCGGACCCCGCCGCGACCGGCCGGGAGACGACGGACGCCGCCCTCCCCCGCGCACGCGGGGCAGGACGGCGCCCGTCGGTGGCCCCGTCCCGGGGCTCACCCCGAGCGTGCTCGGGGTGAGGAGGACGGGGTCCTCCGTCAGCCCTTGGTGACGTCCCCGCTGTCCTCGGTCGCCCCCTCGGTGGCCTCGACGGCGACGGCGTCGGCGACCTCGGCGTCGGGCGCCTCGTCCTCGGTGCCGGCGTCGACGGCGTCGGTCGCGGTGTCGTCGGCGGCCGGGGCGGCCTCGGCGGCGCGGACCGTCTGCGGGCGCACCGACTCCAGGTCGACGACGTTGCCCGAGGCGTCGGTGATCGTCGTCTGCTCGAGCAGCTGGGCCAGCGCCTTGGTGCGGCGGACGTCGGCGACGAACTCGGCGATGTTGCCGCCCTGCTGCAGCTGCTGGGCGTACTGCTCCGGGCTCATCCGGCTGCGCGAGGCCTGGGCCATGATCTGCGCCGACAGGTCGTCGTTGTCGACGGTGATCTCGCGGGCGTCGGCGATCGCGTCGAGGACGAACTGGGTGCGCACGGCCTCCTCGATGTTCTTCCGCTGCTCGGCGTCGTAGGCCTCACGGTTCTCGACGCCCGACATGGACAGGAAGGTGTCCCAGTCCAGGCCGGCCTGCTGCATCTCGCGCTGCAGCGCGTCGTTGCGGAACTCCAGCTCGCGGTCGGCGAGGCCCTCGGGGATCGGCACCTCGGTGACCTCGAGGAGGTGCTCGACGAGCTTGTCGCGGGCCTGGGCGCCCTGCTGCATGACCTTCACCCGCGAGAGCCGGGTGCGGACGTCGTCGCGCAGCTCCTCGAGGGTGTCGAACTCGCTGGCGGTGGAGGCGAACTCGTCGTCGAGCTCGGGCAGCTCCTTGGCCTTCACCGAGCGGACGGTGACGGTGACCTGCGCCTGCTCGCCGGCGTGCGGGCCCTGCTGCAGCGCGGTCTCGAAGGTGGCCGACTCGTCGGCGGACAGGCCGCGGACGGCGTCGTCGAGGCCCTCCATGATCGAGCCGGAGCCGACCTCGTAGGACATGCCGCTGGTGGTGCCGTCCTCGAGCACCTCGTCGCCGACGCGGGCCTCGAGGTCGATGGAGACGAAGTCGCCGTCCTGGGCGGCCCGCTCGACGCCGGTCAGCATCGCGAAGCGCTCGCGCATGACCGAGACCTGCTGGTCGATCTCCTCGTCGGTGACCTCGACGTCGTCGACGGTGACCGCCAGGTCCTCCAGGGAGGGGAGCTCGATCTTCGGGGCGACGTCGACCTCGGCGGTGAAGGCCAGGGTGTCGTTGTCGTCGAGGCGGGTGACCTCGATGTCGGGCTGGCCGATGACGCGGACCTGGTTCTCCCGCACGACCTCGGAGTAGACCTCCGGGATGGCGTGCTGGACGACCTGCTCGAGGACGACCGGGCGGCCGATGCGCTGGTCGAGGATGCGGTTGGGCACCTTGCCCGGGCGGAAACCGGGGACTCGGACCTGGTTCTTGAGCTCCTTGTAGACCTCACCGAAGGCGTGGTCCAGGTCCCCCCACGGCACCTCGATCGCCATCCGGACCCGCGTGGGGCCCAGTTCCTCGATGGTGCTCTTCACAGCGGCAGTGCTCCTCGATACGACGGAAGGGGACGCCGGGACCGGCGCCGGGTCGACCCCCGAGTCTAGAGACGCCGGGGGCGGGGTCGGGGTGGCGGGATTCGAACCCACGGCCCCCCGCTCCCAAAGCGGGTGCGCTACCAAGCTGCGCCACACCCCGTGGCGCCCGCGAGTCTAGGCGGGCAGCCGCGGGCGCCGCCCCGCCCACGGTGCGGCCTCCTCCAGGGCGGCCGCGACCCGCACCAGCAGGTCCTCCCGCCCGGCCGCGGCGACGACCTGCACGCCCACCGGCAGGCCGGCGTCGGTGGCGTGCAGCGGCAGGCTGGCCGCCGGCTGCCCGGTCACGTTGAACTGGGCGGTCCAGGGCATGAAGGCGGAGATCCGCCGCCCCTCCTCGCGCGGGCCCGCGGCGGTGAACCAGCCGAGCTCCGGCGGGGGCGCGCCCACGACCGGGGTGACCAGCAGGTCGAAGCCCTCGCCGCCGTCGTCGGCCGGCGTCCAGAAGGAGGCCATGCGGCGGGACCAGCCGCCCAGCCACGCCCGGGCGGCGAGGTACTCCGACGCGGTCAGCCGGTTGCCCACCTGCCGGTAGTACACGTTGCGCGGCTCCAGCTCGTCGTCGGCGATCTCACGGCCGAGGACGCGCTCGTGGTCGGCGAGCATGCGGGCGCAGTCGGCGGCGACGGTCGTGTTGAAGGCCCGGGAGAAGCCGTCGTCGAAGAAGGCGGCCGGGCCGGCCTCCTCGACCGCGCAGCCGAGGTCCTCGAGCAGCCGGCCGGCCCGGGCGACGGCCGCCCGGCACTCGGGGTCGTCGAGGTGGCGCTCGTCGGGCGGGGAGGCGAGCAGGCCGACCCGCAGCCGGCCGACCGGCGCACCGACCTCCTCGAGCAGCGGGCGCGGCAGCGGCGGCGCGGCGTAGGGGTCGCCCGGCATCGGCCGGCCGACGAGGTCGAGGACGGCGGCGGTGTCGCGGACGGTGCGGGTGACGACGCCGTCGATCGTGGCGCCGCCCCACCCCTCCGCGACGCCTGGCCCCTGGCTGACCCGTGCCCTGGTGGGCTTGAGCCCGACCAGCCCGCACGCGGCGGCCGGGATGCGGATCGACCCGCCGCCGTCGCTGGCGTGCGCGACCGGCACGTACCCCGCCGCGACCGCCGCGGCCGACCCGCCGCTGGAGCCACCGGCCGAGCAGGTGGGGTCCCACGGGTTGCGGGCCGGGGCGTTGGCGGCGGGCTCGGTGGTGACCGTGGTCCCGAGCTCGGGGACGTTCGTGCGGCCGAGGACGACGAAGCCGGCGGCGCGGAACAGCGTCGCCAGGTGGCTGTCGCGCCGCCAGCGGATGCCGGCCTGCTGCAGCGGGGCCAGGCCGTAGGCGGTCTCCTCCCCCGCCATGTGCGCGCCCATGTCCTTGAGCAGCAGCGGCACGCCGCGGAACGGCCCGTCGAGCGGCGCGGCGGCCTCGCTGCGAGCGGCGTCGAACCGGTCGCGCAGGACGGCGTTGAGCTGGGGGTCCGTCGCCTCGATGCGCGCGATGGCGGCGTCGACCAGGTCGGCGGGACCGACCTCCCCGCGGCGCACCAGGTCGGCCTGGGCGGTGGCGTCCAGCTCTGTGGGCTCGGTCACGCCCGGACGGTATCGACCCGGCCCGCTACGCTGGGGCGGCACCCCGCGGGTGTAGCTCAATGGCAGAGCCCCAGCCTTCCAAGCTGGCCATGCCGGTTCGATCCCGGTCACCCGCTCCACGCATGACCGCAGGTCAACTGGCCTGTCAGGTTCTCTGGAGAAGCTCTGGAGGAGCCTCCGAACCGCCCGTTTGAACCCTTTCAGGACCCTTGTTCGCCGCTGCGTGGGTCATGAATGGGTCACGCCGAGCGGCCCATACGGCAAGGTTGCAGCCCTCGTTCCTCTCTCCTGGGGCTGCGTGACCACAGTTGGGTCACGCGGTGAGCTCGAGGCCGTGCCGAGCGGCAATCCGTCGCGCGATGTCCTCCACTGGCATCACCAGCCGCTCGGCCGCTGCCAGGGTGTAGACGACGAGGGCGAGGACGGCGTACTGCCACAGCGGGGTCTGCCATCAGCCGGCGTCGTTCAGGAGATCAAGCTGCAGGCCGCCGCGCATGCAGGTGGCGGCGTTCAGAACGTATCGGCTGTTGCGGTGCTCGACACGGCCGCGAAACGTCACCTCCGGGAGGTAGCGATCATGCAGTCCCTCATACAAGAGCGGCTCTGCGTTGGGCGGGCGGGCGAGGTCGAGCGCCGTGACGACGAGCTCAAGCAGCGCGACGCTCGGCATGAACGAGCCGGGCTCGTGGCTCGATTCCGCGGCCGCCAAGAGATCGCCTACATCGTCGCACCGAAGCAGCCCGGACGGCACTGCCTCTTGCGCCCGTCGGTGCAGTACCTCCACATCGACGCGTTCCTGATCCGACACAAGCACAGCGTCGCCGAGCAGATCTCCACCTCCAAGCCATAGCCCGTTGCCACGACGGTGGAGGGGCACCCGGGTCGCCGATGCGGATTGGCTCGGGGCGGGGACATGGGCCGACTGCCGTGGACCCTAAACGCAGGCGGCTGGAGGCTGGCGACACGGCGGCATGGAGTACATGCGAACACCCCTTGGTTCCGCAGACGAGGAAACGCTGAAGCAACGTCTCCTCGAGGAGGAGCCGCCGCGGAAGCCTGACGCGGAGGCGGCCTGAGACGGTGGTCTGGCGCCAGCCGTTTAGACGTCCTGAGCGGAGGGCTGGGCGACGGCTCTAGGTCCGGGTGGGTTTGAACCGACGCCGTCCGGCTCGAGGGGCAACCCCGCCAGGGCCACCCAAGCCATCACGTCTCAATGGCGTCGGGACAGTCGTAACCAGTGCGGGAGCGGCCCGCGGCAAATGCCTGCCCCTTTTCGGTAACCAAGAGCCGCGCTGCCCGTGAACCCGTCGCAGTCGCCTGCCATCCTCGTCCAAATCCTGGTACGCGGCCGGAAAGAAGGGAGGTGCGCGATGGGTCTTGGTATCAACAAGGACTTGGAGCCGCTGGCGCGCGCGGTCGAGCGCCGCGGTGGCACGGTCACTGTGACCGGTAGCAATCACCTCCGCTGGATCCTTGGCGAGTGGACCTACATGACCGGTTTAACGATGAGCGGCTCCAGTGCTCACGCCTGCCGGCGAGACATCGAGCGACATCTCGCCTCTCTTGACGCCCCGGTCGGCACGCATGTGGTCGTCGGCCCGGACGATCGCGGGAAGTTTGAGGTACACCACCCGAACGGTCCGGTGCGCAACGCGAACGGCTACGCACGCACCTTCAGCACCCGCGACGCCGCCAAGCGCGCCGCTCACTCGCTGGATCGAAGGTCTGTCTGACCATCGCCCAGATTCCAGCCCCTTCGCGGATCTACTCTGAACGACTGCGCGGTCGCCGGCATCGCCTGCCTCGGCACAATGCGTGCCGCCGCCCGGCACCACGTCCAGCCGCCTGGACCGGCCGACGCCTTCGACGAGGTGCGGGCCGCCGGGCCTGTCCGCTGGCGGTGCGGCGGGCCATGATGTCGCCAGCACTCAGCGGTGGGCGATCTCGCCGGGGAACCACTCCTCTGGCCGGACTCGTCCCGCGAAGACCCACTCGCCCTCGAGGAACGTGGTGGCGGCCCCCGTGGAGTCCACCCGGTACCGGCCGCCGCCCGGCCGGACCGCCAGAAGCCGGAGCAGAACGGCACACGCCTGAGCGTTGCCGATCTCCGAGGCGAGCCACGTCCCGTCGGCGACCCGCTGGACGCCCACCGAGGTCACCGAGTAGCGGGGCCCAAGACCGGGGTGGGGGGTGCCCAGGGGAGGGTCGTCGAACACCGCCTCTTCCGGGTCGTCGACCAGTCGGCCCAGGTAGGTGAGCACGCCGTCGACGTAGGTCGTCGCGTCTGCGTCCTCGTCCACCCACACCCGGCCGCCCTCGGGGCGGATCGTCAGGAACGAGTCGATCAGGCGAGCAGCGACGGGACCGGGCAACACCTCATCCAACGACAACTGGCCGTCGTAGGTGACCAACGTTCGCATCGCGCCGGAGAGGGTCCACACGTCCCCGCCCCGGGGATACGGCCAGGGCTCGCCCGGCGCGGGAAGGACCTGCTCCTGCTCTTCCTCCACATGGTGAGCCGCTCCTTCGTCCCCGAGCTTCGCCAGGACGCGCTGCAACTGCTCCAGCCGGTCAGCCGTGGAGTCGTGTTCGGGTTCGACGAGGGCACGGGTGAACGCAACGCTGCCCGCCAGGTCGTCGCGCTCGGATTCCGCCGTCGCGGCTCGTCGCTCCGCCTCCTCGGCATTCTGGCTCTGCTTCTCGAGCCGCTTCTTCAGCGCAGCTCGCTTCTTCTCCGACTTCGCGAGACGCTCGCCTTGTTCGGCCGCCTGCTTCTCCGCCAGCTCGAGCTGCTGCTGCAACTGAGTGGCCCGGATCGAACTGGCATCGGCTTCAGCGACCTGCTGGCGCAGGGACTCAGCCTTCGCCTCGAGGTCCTCCCGAGCGGCGTCAACCGCATGGAGCGCGTCTTCTGCCCGCATCCATTCGTCATGCGCGCGCTCGCGATCAGCCTCGATGGAGGCCACCTGTGCGCGGAGGCGGTCGGCCTCCGCGACCGCCTGCTCCGCTCGCTCGGCCCGCTCCTCCAGTTCCTGGATGCGCTCGGCCGAGATAGACGCGCCGGCGGGCGGCCGAGATGGCAGTGCCGCAGCTTCGTGGGCGATGTCGTGCAGATCGTCCACGCAGTCGAGCTTCAGCGTTCCGGCCAGGAGAAGGAGATGGCCAATGTCATTCTCCACCTGCCGGACGGCAACCGGTTCGTCCGGATGCGCGAATCGGTTTCGCACATCCACTGCATGCGTGAGCACCCTGTCCACCTTCGAGAAGGGGATGCCTAGCGCTGTGCGGAAAATCTGCCGCGTGTCACTCAGCTCGCGCCTGCCGAATAGGCACTGGGCGTAGCTCGACAAGTCCCGCCGCCCGAACCTGCCGCGCGTCGGGTGCACCTGGGTCAACCATTCTGGGCCGTACACGTGTTCGAGGTGCGGCCGCATTCGAGCGTGCAAAGCGTCTCCGAGGAGCAGCAGCCCCCGGTCGATCAGGGCACGACCACGAGCTTCGATCCGGTCCTCGAGGCTTTCATTGCTCTGCACTGCATCAGTGTCATTCCACGGTGACGTCCTGATGCCGTTCGACACTCCTCGACCACCCGAACGTGCTGCAGTCGATGGCGCTGCCCCGCAACTGTGCAGGTCGGTGGCACCACGCCTCCCTGCGGTGGTGATCCAACGGCACCCGGGATCCGCTGTGCGGGGAGACTGGTGGAGTGAACGGTGGTGAGGAGACGACGGATCCGACGCCGCACGTGCTGGGCCAGGTGCGGACCACCTTCGGCGACCAGTTCGTGGCCGGCCGCGCGCTCGCGGAGCAGGAAGCCGTGGCCCTGCTGAACAGCCGCGCGGGCTCCCTAGACCGGGACGAGGCGATGCGTCTCGGGCAACTGTTCAACACCCACGAGCTGGCCGGCCGGGTGCGCCAGGACCGGTTCTCCCCCGCGTTCGCCGGGGCGACGATGCAGAGGGTCACCGAGGACCTCGACCGGTTCAACGAGGTCGTGGTCGACCTGTGGACGGCGGACCTAGACGCGGCGCTGGACACGCTCGGGGGGATCCTCGGCGACCGGTCCCGCCTGTCCGGCGCCGGGTCGTCGCTGCCCAGCATGTTGCTCTATCTGCGCGATCCAGACCGGTTCGGGGTGTGCATCAACGCCACCATGCGTGGGCTCGCCGCCGCCCTCCGCTGCCCGCCGTTCCGCGCCGACGGCCGCGTGGAGTACGAGCGGTTCTGCGAGTCGCTCATCGAGTGGCGGACGCGCTACGACGTCGCGCCGCAGGAGGCCGATGCGATCTTGACCGGGCTGTGGCGCAGCGCCCGAGACGAGCGCACTGGGTCCGGCACCATCACACCGTTCGGGCAGGCGCCCCTGAAGTTCCTGGCGGATCTGTCCGCGAACAACAACGGCGCCTGGATGCAGGCGAACCAGGTCCGCTACCGCACCGAGCTTCGTCAGCCGTTCGTCCAGCTGCTCGAGCAGGTCGCCGAAAGGCATCTGCGGGAACTGGACCCGCAGCTGGACACGGCGGTGAAGACCAACCGCGTCCTGGCCTCCATCCGTAAGCGGTTCCCCGACGAGCAGGGCGAGTACTACCCGTACCTGTGGGGGGCGTTCAGCCGAGGCCGCAAGCAGGAAGACGTCCAGCTCGCCGTGTTCGTGCAGCCGGGAGCACTGGAGGTGTCCCTGTTCTTGGGATCGGCCACCGGCGAGCAGCGGGAACGACTGAAGACCGCCCTGACCACCAGGGCCGACGAGCTTTTCGCTTCCGTCGCGCCTCAGCTCGACTGGCTCACCTGGGAGACCCAGGACCGCGAGCACCCGCTCGACGAGGCGCCGCGGCAACTCCCCGTCGGAGACGCCCGAGGTATGCGAGCGTGGTTCGATGCCGGCGGAACATCGATCAAGTGGACGATCCCGGCGGGTGATGCACGCCTCGACGACCCGCAGCTCGCCGACGAGATCGGGAGGCTGTTCCGGGCCCTGCATCCGCTCGCCGCCGCAGCGTGGGGCGACCAGGTAGTGGTGCCGATCGACGCCGAGCTCGAGGCTAGCGGAGACGAGCCCGGCCAGCGGCTGTCAGCCGAGCGCATCGCGGAAGCCTGCTACCTGCCCGCCGAGCTCATCGATGAGTGGGTCGGCGCCCTGACGACCATGCGGCAGGGGCTCTTCTACGGACCGCCGGGAACCGGGAAGACCTATGTGGCCACCACCCTCGCCGAGCACCTCGCCACCTCCGCCGAGCACATCGAGTTGGTGCAGTTCCACTCCGCCTACTCCTACGAGGACTTCATCGAGGGGCTGCGCCCCGACATCACCGCTGACAGCGGTGCGCTCCGCTACACCGTCCGCCCCGGGCTGTTCCAGGAGCTGTGCACGAAAGCGCGTGCCGCGGCCAGTGACACGTTCGTGCTGATCATCGACGAGATGAACCGTGCCGACGTCGCCGCGGTGTTCGGTGAGCTGCTGCTCCTGCTCGAGTACCGCGGTAGCCGATCGGTGCTGCTGCCCTACTCCCAGCGCCGGTTCTCGGTGCCCCGCAACCTCGTCGTGCTCGGCACCATGAACACCGCCGACCGCAGCCTCGCCCTCGTCGACTTCGCGTTGCGCCGCCGGTTCAACGCTTTTCCGCTCGGCCCGAGCCGCGACGTGTTGGCACGGTGGGCGAAGGCCCATCCCGACGTCGACGGAGACCTGGTCGTCAGTCTGTTCGACCTGGTCCTCGACCGCGTCGGACCGGACAGCCCCGTCGCGCCCGGCCACTCGTACTGGATGGTGAATGACGCCGACGCGGTCACCGCGGAGCGGATCTGGTCGTACCAGGTGTGGCCCTACCTCGCCGAGCACTGGTTCGAACAGCCGCAGCAGCTCGCCGCACTCGACCAGGACGTCCGGGCGCTGATCGCCGAACGAAGCTGACGTGCTCGAGCTGCGCGAGTACGAGACACGCACTGTCGCGTTGACGCCCCAGCAGGCCGTCAAGCTGGCCCGGCTGACCCGGGGCGCCCGCACCGACAGCGCCGAGCCGCGGGTGATCCAGCAGGTCACACCGTCGTCCCAGCCAGGGCACTACGACGTCCAGCCCGGCCCGTTCGTCGGCCGGTTCACGCTGCGCTCCGGCCTGACCGTCGACATCGCCAGCCGGTTCCCGTTCACCGACCTACTCGAAGTGCTGCGGATCGCCGCACGCCACCCCACCGTGCTGCACGAGACGGCCACCCCGTTCCACGCCGGGCGCGGGCTGCTCGATCTCATCGCCACCGCGTTCGCCCGCGAGCTTCGCGGCATCGTCGGGTTCGGGCTCGCGAAGGCGTACGTCACCCGGACGTTCACCCGGCCGCCCTATCCCGGGGTCCCTGACGCCACCGCCCACCTCGCACGACATCTGGGCAGGCCGGACCGACTCATCACGCGCGCGCGGCGGCAGACCGTCGACATCCCGGCGAACCAGGTGCTAGCCGCCACGCACCGGACGCTGGTCAGCCAGACCTACAAGGACCCACAGCTGACCGTGCGGCTGCGCGCGCTGGCGCCGGCCCTCACCGGCATCACCGCAGTGGCCGATCCCCAAAGCCTGCTCGACCTTGCCCGGCGCACCATGCCGGGCCGCTACCGGGAGGCAATGGGGCTCGCCGCCCTGATCCTCAGTGGGTGCAGCACACTGCCCGCCGGCAGCGACGCCGGAGGCGTCAGCGTGCTCTTCAACATGACGAAGGTCTGGGAGTCCTTCGTGCACGCGGCGTTGGCGCCGACCCTGCCGCCCGGTCATCAGCTCGCGGTCCAGCACCCGGTGATCCTGAGCACCGACGGGACGAACATCGCCGCAGCCGCCGACCTCGTAGAGCTGGGGCCGGATCGCAGCCCGGTCGCGCTCTACGACGCGAAGTACAAGCCGTGGGGAGCGAAGCCCAGCACGGACGAGATCTACCAAGTCGTCACCTACGCCTACCGGCTCGGTCTCCGCACCGCCACGCTCGTCTACCCCGGCCGCGGGGAGCACAGCGAGGTCGGCATCGGCTGGTACCGCGTCCGCACGATCGGACTGGCGGTACTCACGCCCCGCGTCCCGCCCGTTCCTGCGCCGGCACCACTACTACGTGATGGTCGGGGTGCACAGCGGCGAGCCGTTTCGTGAGGCCCCGCGGGTCCTCCCCAGGGGCCTTGGCGGCACGGCGCAGGAGCCCTAACCTGCTCGCGACGCGCCAGCGGAGTAGAACCCAAGGCCTTCACCGGTCGGCACGCTTCTGCGGCCAGTATTGCCCGGGCCGGCATCTGCCCGAACGTCCTCGTTGCAGAGATTGCGACCGGTGACAGAGTCTCACGAGCGGACGCGCCAGGTTGAGCAGGACCTGCGGAAGCGCCGGCGAAAGTACCAACTACCGGCCACTGGTGCACCACGGTGGGTCGGCATGCTCGAAGACATCGATCTGATTTCCAATTGCCGCGCGAAACGACGCGGGGCTGGTCCCGTCCGCTGCTGAGCGTGGTCACTCGCCCGCTTGTGACGACTTCGTCCCGGCCGGGCTTCGCAGGACTCGTCGGGCTTGACACCGGATCCTGGACAGCCTGACCGCCCTCGGCCTTCGGGCGTCCTAATCTATTTGCTTATTTGTCTGACTCGTTCAGGTCCGGCCGCCCGTGTCGACCTTGTCAGGAACGGTCGAGTGCTGTTCTATCGAGGACCCCCAGGGCGCCATTCGGGTCCTCTGGTGCATGGTTCGGGAACGGGGTGTTCGTGGCGTCTGGTACGGCCGTGCCGCCGACGAGCCGGTACCAGGCGCTGGCCGGGGAGATGGTGGCGCGCGGCCATCGGGTGCTGCCGGAGACGTGGGCGGTCGCCAAGGAGTTCGGACTGGAGGCCTTAGAGGGCCGGTGGACCGACCGGGCCCAGACTCCAGCCGAGACGGCCCGGATCGAGACATCGTTGCGGGCGCTGCCCGGGGCCACCACTGCCCCACCGGCGGCCCCGGCGACGGGTGCGCATCCACTGGCGGAGGCGACCCGCTGGCTGGAGAACCGGAACAAGGTGTGGACGCAGCGGCTGTCCGCTGTGTCCCTCGTGGGCGAACTGGACGTTGGTTACGGCGAGACGCAGGACCTGTTGGACCACCTGGGCCTGTGGTGGCGGCTGGCCGGTGGCCGCTCATCCGGGCCGAGGCTCCGGGACAAGTACCTCGCGTGTCTCATGGTGGCACTGGTGGCGGTCGCGTCGGAGGAGTACGCGGCGGGGCGCTACTGGCCGCAGGTAGCCGCCCGGTGGGGGGCGGATGAGCTCTCGGCTGCTGAGAAGGACCTGCTCGGGACCCTGTTCCTCGAGGGGGTGTCCGGGCTCGGGATGCCGACGTTCACGCATCTGCCGCTCAAGCACGTCGGGCCTATCACGTCGCACGCAGCCATCCCGACGTTCTGCTTGCGAGACGTGTTCGACCTGTTCGCCAAGCGGCTCGCCGCTGACCCGGAGCTGTCAGCCGGGTCGCTGTTGGCGTGGCTGGCCGAGGACGAAGCCCGGCAGCGGACGCTGGACACTCCGGCGCGGGTGTTCCTGCTGGAGGGTAGAGAGTTCGCGCGGGACTTCACCGACCGCTGCCTCGATCTGCTGACCCGGGACCCGGCCGCTGGAGACACAGCGTTCGACGGTGTGGGGCTGCCGGAGCGGGTGATCGCCTGGTACCGAACGCTGGTCACCGACGGGCTGATGGAGCCGCCGCCGGAGGGCGCGCGGACGCGGGCACGGGTGACGGCGAAGGTGCGGCTGGTGTTGGAGCCGTGGGACCGCGGGCTGTGCCTGTCGCTGCCGGTGCGGGCCGGAGACGAGTTCGACGTGGACACCTGGCGGCTGAGCCTGCCCGGGCTGGTGTGGCAGGTGCCAGTACGCCGGTCCCCGGTCGGGGGTGAGGTGCTGGTGCCGGTGCCGCGTCCGGCGCCGTCGGTGCACGTGAGCGTGGACTCGGGATGGGTGGCGGCACAGACGGTGCCGCTGATCGAACAGGCCGATCCGCTGCTGGTGTTCGACGGGTCGGGCCGTTTGATGGTGGCGGGGACGCCGGTGCCGAAGGGCCCGGCGTGGCTGATCTACCCCTCCCCCAGCACCCACCGCGGTTCGGACGCAGCAACCGATGGGGCGGGGCTGCGGGTCGAGGGCACCGGCTGGAGCCGGTCCCATCGCGAGCCCCCGTACGGGTGGGATGGCTGGGCGTTCCACGAGGCTGACCTCACCGACGTCCGCGGCCTGCGCTACGGGTCCGGCGCCGAGTATCTGATCGAGCAGCGGCCGGTGCCGCAGGTGGTGTGTGGCGAGCCGGTGCCGTTCGTCGATGTGGGTGGGCGGCCGGTGTTCGGGGAACGTCCGCGGCTGCGGCTGCCCGAGGCGGCGGCGGCGTGGACGGTGACGATCACGCGGCTGGGCGAGACGACGCCGGAGCGCGTGGCGGTGTTCGACACCGGCGGCGCGCTGGTGGATCCGTGGCCCGACGGTCCGGTCTGCGGCACGTTCACGATCAGTGTGCGGGGGCCGTTGGGCCGGCGGATGTCGCGGCAGATCGTGTGCGTGGTGGAGGGCCTGGCGGCGGCCGGGTCGCCGGGGTTCCGGTCGATGGGCCCGGCCGGGTTGTCCCCGGGACTGGTGCAGGTGCGGGTGCCGCACTGGCTGGGCCAGAGCACCACCGTGGCCCTGGATGAGGGCCAGGTGGAACGGACGGTGCAGATCGGCCGGGCCGGGCAGACGGTGGCGCTGCGGGTGCGGCTGCCGCACGGCTGGGTGCAGTGGGTGCCCGCCGCCGGGGCGGGATCGCGGCAGACCCGGCCGGTGGAGGCCGTGTCGGATGCGGTGCACGAGGACCCCGGTCATCTGCTCGTCGCCGCTGATGGGGTGGGGCCGTTCACGGATCTGCACTACACGGTGGATGGGGTGCGGGTGCAGACGATCCGGGCGCAGCGCACCCTGCTGCCGGGGGTGGTGCGGTTCGGCCTGCACGGGCTGACCGACACGCTGCGGGCACGGCCGTGCGGGGATCTGGTGCTCGACGGTGGGCTGCCGGTGATGCGGCTGGTGCCGACCGTGCTGGCCGCCGACGTAGTCCGCGAGGACGGCATGTTGTGGGTGGAGGGGGCGGCGGTCCGCGGCTCGCTGGTCGCCGACGTGTATTTCTGCGCGTTCCCGTGGCGGGGGCCGGTGACCTGCCCGGTCGACGGCGAGGGCCGGGTGCACGTGCCGACGCCGCTGGTCGACCCGACCGGGCGGCTGTTGGTCGTCTTGCGCGTCGATGACGGCTGGGGCAGTGCGGTGACGCCATCGCCGTGGCCGGAGCCGGACACCGACAGCGTGTTCGAGGTGCTGCCGGATCCGGCCGGCCTGGCGCCCCGACTCACCGCCGAGGAGACGGCGTTCGTGGCCGGGCTGAACTCCGAGGCGCCGATGCCGCGCACGGTGGAGGCGACCCGGCGGCTGTTCGCGCTGCTGGTCGGCGACCGCTGGGAGCAGCTGCCACCGTCGGAGTTCGCCGACGAGTCCCGCCGCGACGACGTGCTCGGCGCGCTGCGGCAGGGATCCCGTTTCACCCTGCATGCGCTGTTGAGCCTGGACGTGCCTGCCGAGTTGGCGACCCGGGCGCTGGTGGAGTCCCGGCTGGTCGCCGAACCCCTGGCGGCGCTGCACCGCAAGGACGTGGAGCGGCTGTGGCCGCAGTATCCGGTCGCGGCGATGCTCGCCTCCTCGGAGGCGCTGCGCGTCCGGGACAAGCGGTATGTCAGGCAGGCCGTCGCCCACTGTGGGCCGACCTGGCAGCAGCTGGCCGGAAAGGAGCCGCAGCACCCCTCGGCGGCCGGCGCCTGGTTGCAGGACCACCGGGGCTGGCACATTCGCGGTGTCGCGGACCTGCGCGCCCCGGTCGTGGTCCGGCCGGGGCTGACCCGGCTGCTCGACGACGACACGCGGATCGCGGCCTCCTGTGACCTGTACGCGGTCGCCGCCCAGCAGCGGCTGGAACCGCTGCTGGCCCGCACCACGCTGGGCACGGAGATCGAGCGGGTGCTGATCCGGGCGCGGCTCGGGTCGAAGATCGGTTCGGTGCTGCGGGCTCGCGCCCACGCCGCGCAGGGGTGGCGGGCGTTACCGGCGCTGTGCCTGGGGTTGGCGGTGATCGCGCGGCTGGCTGCCCGCGGTAACCGGTACGCCCGGGACGCCTTCGAGTCCTATGCCGAGGACTTCGCCGCGCTCGCCGCGGTCGCTCCCACGGCCGTCGCCACGGATCTGCTGCTCGCTGAAGCCTTGTTGATTGGACACGGACACTGATGTCTTCCTCCGCCGGCTTGGATCCGATTCTCGCCGCGTCGACGATCACCGCCGACTACCGCCGTTATCTGGAGTCGCTGGCCCCGGTCAGTGACGCGGTGCTGGCCGACGGGTTGGCCGCCGCGCTCGCCGACCCGGGGGCGATCACCAAGGGGCCGCTGCTGGAGGTGGCCGCGCCGTACGCCCCCGGTGCGTCGATCGCTGATCTGGTCGCCGAGGGGGTGCTGAACAAGCGGTTCCTGGACGCCGACCAGGAGGCGCTGCCGTCAGATCGTCCGCTGTACGCCCACCAGGAGACCGCGATCCGTAAGGCTGCCGCGGGGCGGAACGTGGCGCCGGTGACCGGCACCAACTCGGGCAAGACCGAGACGTTCGGGCTGCCGATCCTCAACTCGCTGCTGGGCGAGTACGACGCAGGGACGATCGGGCAGCCCGGCGTGCGGGCGATCCTGCTGTACCCGATGAACGCGCTGGCCAATGACCAGGTGAAGCGGCTGCGCGGGCTGCTGCGGGCGTATCGGGAGATCACGTTCGGCCGGTACATCGGCGAGACCGAGGAGACCGACGACGCCGCGTTGGGCCTGTACCGGGAGCAGAACGCCGCCGACCCGTTGCCGAACGAGTTGATCTCTCGGCGGCAGATGCGTGCCACGCCGCCGCACGTGCTGATGACCAACTACGCGATGCTGGAGTACCTGCTCCTGCGCCCCAAGGACATGGACCTGTTCGACGGGTCCACCGCTCAGCACTGGCGGTTCATCGTGCTGGACGAGGCTCACGTGTACGACGGGGCGAAGGGCGCGGAGATCGGGCTGCTGCTGCGCCGCCTGAAGGACCGGGTGGCCCCGTCCCGGCCGATGCAGTGCATCGCCACGTCGGCGTCGGTCGGGGACAGCCTCGCGCAGGTGGCGGAGTTCGCCACCGCGCTGTTCGACGAGCCGTTCGAGTACGTGGCCGGCGACCCGGACCGTCAGGACATCATCCGGGCGCAGCGCCGCGACATGTTCGGCGGCGAGCGGTGGGCGCTGCCGGCGAGCGTGTGGCCTGCGCTGGCGCTGGCCGGCGACCCGCAGGCCGCGCTGATCACCGCCGCGCGCGAGCTCGGGGCCACGGATCCGGATCCGGGTGCGTTGTTCAACCGGGAGTCGCTGGTGCGCGGGCTGCGGTCGGCCATCGACGCCGACGGCCCGGCGTCACTGCGCACCCTGGCCGAGCGGCTGCTGCCCGGCGTCCCGGACGGCGAGGCGGTGCTGACCAGCGTGGTCGCGGTCGGCGCGAGCGTGCACGGCGCCGACGGTCATCCGGGACTCGCGGCGCGCTACCACTTCTTCGTCCGCGGCCTGCAGGGTGCCTACCGCTGCTTCGGCCCGCAGACGCATGTGCGGCTGCATCCGGCCGAGCACTGTCCCGAGCCCGGCTGCGGGGCGGCGGTTGCGGAGTTCACCGGCTGCCGCCGCTGCGGTGCGGTGTACCTGCTCGGCGATGTGCTGCGCGATGACGTGCGGCGGCTGCACCGGCTGGTGCCCTCGTCGCTGGACCGGTCGATGGACGACGAGGCCGACCGCAAGCACGGCTGGTTCGCCCTCATCTCCCGCGACGTGCTCGACGAGGACGACGCGACGCTGGACGAGACGATCACGACCGGCCCCAACGGCGCCGATCCGCACACCCTGTGCGGCACCTGCGGCTGCATCCGGGACGGGGACCGGCCCTGCCCGGCCGGCTGCGCGGGCCCGCAGATCAAGGTGTGGAAGATCAAGACCCGGCACCGGTCGCTGCCGCAGTGCATCTCCTGCGGCACCCGCTCCCGGGCGGCGGTCCGGCGCCTGTCCACCTCCGACCCCGGGGTGGCGGCGCTGGCGACCACGCTGTACCAGATGCTGCCGCCGGATCCGAAGGTGACCGGCAAGCCCGGGCAGGGACGCAAGATGCTGCTGTTCGGTGACTCCCGCCAGTCGGCGGCGTTCTTCGCGCCGTTCCTGCAGGACACCTACATGCGCAACCTGCGCCGCAACCGGGTCTATCAGGCGCTGGTGGCCAAGGACGACCCCGAGGAGCCGCCCGGCTGCTACGACCTGGCCGAGCACATCGCCCGACGGCGCGACGACGGCACCGGCCTGTTCACCCGCGCCCAGACCGCCGGCCAGCGGCTGCTGCAGACCTCGCTGTGGGTGCAGCAGGAACTGCTGTCCCTCGATGAACGGTTCAGCCTGGAAGGCGTCGGCCTGGCCACCCTGCACCTGGACCGCGACCCGTCCTGGGTGCTGCCGCCCAGGTTGGCCGACTACGGGTTCACAGCCGAGGAGGGGTGGGCGCTGATCGAGACGCTGCTGGGCACCGTCCGCCAGCAGGGCGCGGTCACCTTCCCGGAGAACGTGCAGCCCGACAGTGAGGACTTCGATCCCCGCCGCGGCCCGATCTACGTGCGGGAGTCCGGACCGGACCGCTTCAAGCGGATCATGGGCTGGCTGCCGACCACGCAGCCGAACAAGCGGATCGACTACGTGCGCCGCCTGCTCATTGCCATGGGTGCCGACCCGGCCCAGGCGCGGGAGATCCTGCGCGGCATCTGGACCTACCTGACCACCTCCAGTGTGGACTGGCTGGTGACCGGGCACGTGGACGGCGCCGGATCGGCGTCGCGGATCAACCACGAGATGTACCGCTGGCACCTGGTCACTTCAGACCGCCCGGCCTACCGGTGCTCCCAGTGCAAACGGATCAGCGCGTTCAGCGTCCGCGGTGTCTGCACCACGATGCACTGCGACGGCACCCTCACCGTCTTCGTGCCGCCGGTCGATGACGCCGACTACCACCGCGTCCTGTACCGCGAGCAGCACCCGATTCCGCTGTCGGTGTCCGAGCACACCGCGCAGTGGACCAGCAAGGAGGCCGCCCGCATTCAGCAGGAGTTCATCTCCGGCACCCTCAACGCGCTGTCGTGCTCGACGACGTTCGAGCTGGGTGTGGACGTCGGTGAACTGCAGACGGTGCTGATGCGCAACGTGCCGCCGACCATCGCCAACTATCAGCAGCGCGCCGGCCGGGCCGGGCGACGGCTGGGATCGGCGGCGTTCGTGCTCACCTACGCCCGCACCGGCCCGCACGACCTAGCTGTCTACGACGCTCCGGAACGATTCGTCGGCGGCGTCTCGGCCACTCCACGGGTGCCGATCGAGAACGTGCGGATCGCCGAACGGCACGCCTACGCGATCGCGCTGGCCGCCTACTTCCACACCACCTTCGCCGGGCAGAACCTGCCCCACTCCGGGCCGTTTCTGGACCGCACCACCGGCGTGACTGCCGAGGTGGACCGGTTGCGGAATTGGCTCACCACTCCTCCGCCACAGGTGGTGGAGGCGATCGGGCGGGCGCTGCCCCCCGGGGTGCACGCCGCGGTCGGGGTGGACACCGGCGAGTGGGCCATCCGGCTGGTCGAGCTGCTGGACGGGGCGGCGGACCTGATGGGCGGGGACATCACCTTCTTCCGGGACCGGCAGGAGGAGGCCAGCAAGAAGACCAACTACAGGTTGGCCGCCCGCTACGGCGACGTGCTGCGCACCATCACCGAGGTCGGGCTGATCGCCCACTTCGCCTCTCGCGGGATCCTGCCCAAGTACGGGTTCCCGGTGGACACGGTGGAGTTGGCGACCGCGTTCGGCCGCAACCGCACCGGCGAGGGCGGCGACCTGAAGTTGGCCCGGGACCTGTCGGTGGCGATCACCGAGTACGCGCCCGGCGCGGAGATCGTCGCCGGGGGCTACGTGTGGCGCTCCGGTGGGGTGCGACGGCTGCCCGACCGCGGCCTGGACGGCAAGCACTGGGACGTCTGCGAGTCCTGCCACTCCTACGCCGAATCCCGCGAGGGGCTGACCGACGCCTGCGCGCAGTGCGGCACGCTGCGCGCTCCGTTCCGCAAGTCCTACGTCATCCCCACCTACGGGTTCGTCGCCGCCCGCGCCGACCTGCGCCGCCCCGGTCAGGAACCACCGCTGCGGGTGCCCCGCGCCGACGTGCACGTGGTCTCCAGTGGCGAGGCGACCGACTGGTCCGCGCGCGCCCTGGCCGACGGCAGGACCACGATGCGGTGGCGGACCACGGCCCGCGGTGAACTGATCGCGGTCAACAACGGCGCGTTCAACCGCGGCTACATCCTCTGCTCCTGGTGCGGGCACGGCGAACCCAACACCGGCGCCGGTGGGATGAGCGCGCACAAGACGCTGCTGGACCAGACCAAGGACTGCAAGTCCACCGCCTACCAGGTGCGGGCGCTGGCCCACCCGTACCAGACCGACCTGCTGGAATTGGACCTCGACGTCCTGGCCCCACTTCCCTACACCACCGTCTACTCGGTGCTGTACGCCCTGCTAGGAGCGACCGCGACGGTGCTGGACACCGCCCGCGAAGACGTAGACGGCACGCTGATCAACCGGAAGGCTGCTGCGTCGTCGTTCTCCCGGCTGTTCCTGTTCGACACCACCCCCGGCGGCGCCGGGCTGGTCACCCGGATCCCGGGCCGGATGGAGGAGATCCTTAGCGTCGCGCGTGCGCTGGTGTCGGACTGCGAGTGCGGGGAAGAGACGTCCTGCTCCCAGTGCCTGCGCACCTTCCGTAACCAGAAGTACCACCACATGCTGGTCCGGGGTGAGGCGCGAGACTTCCTCACGCACATCACCTGACCGGCCGGCGTTCGGGGCAACGGTTCGGGGTGGTGGGTGGAACCCCCTCGGCTTGCGGCCGGCGGGGGTTCCACCTGCGGTACTTCCCCGATCCGCGTTCGGTCAGGCGCTCGCGGGCTGATCGATCGCCGCCTCGTAGAACGCGTCGGCCAGGGCGAGGATGACGCCGGTTATCCCGGGGCCGTCACTGAAGAAGTAGTCGGCCATGGTGTTGTGGGCGCCCTGGTTGTCGATGACCGCCTCGGTGACCGCTGCCTGGAAGTCCTGGGACTCCAGGAACTGCTTCTTGGAGTTCACCTGGGTCTGCTTGACCAGGTCGGGGTAGGCCAGCAGCCGCTGCACGAGACCGTGGACGAACTCCCGGACCTGCGACTCGGTGAACGACTCGGCGCCGAAGAGGTCGTTCATCTTGTCGATCACGACCTGGAGGGCGACGTACTTGGGCTCCTTCTTCGTGCCGGTGCCGGCGGCGCTGATGCCCTTGAGCTGTCCGTCGCCGGTCAGGGAGATGTCCACCGCGGCGCCCTTAGTGTGCTTGACCCCGACCAGCACCACATCGGAGAGGTCGACCTCTGCCGCCCAGGAGCTGTCGTCGATGACCCGCTCCAGCAGGCGCAGGAAGATCGACAGCATCTCTAGGTAGGGGTCGCCGTAGTCGACGATCTGGCTCATGAAGTCGTAGAGCCGCACGTACGTCGAGACGTCCTTGCGGAACAGGTCCAGCGCGTTGAGGGTGACCTTGTCGTCCTCCTCGAGCGCCCGGGCGTACCGACGCGCGAAGTCATGCTGGGCCGGGCTGATCGCCGCGGAGAGGGCGTTGTTGCCCTTGCGGGTGACCCACAGCTCGGCGACCTGCCGAACCTCGTCCTCGGTGTAGATACCCGTCTGGGCGAGCTTGGTCGCCAGGTGCACGACGACGTAGGGGTCGGTCTCGGTCTCCAGGGTGGCGTTCATGAAGTACGGCTCGAAGGCGACCTTGATGTCCTCGGGCTTGTTGACGAAGTCGATGACGAACGTCTTGCGCTTCTGCTCGCCACCGGCGGTGCGGTGGGTGCGGTTGAGCCGCGACAGCGTCTGCACCGCGGTCACACCCGACAGCTTCTTGTCGACGTACATCGCCGAGAGCAGCGGCTGGTCGAATCCGGTCTGGAACTTGTTGGCGACCAGCATGATCTTGTAGGTCTCGCCCTTGAACGCCGCCGCCAGGTCCGCGCCGGCGCCGGGGTTCATGTTGGCCTCGGTGAACTCGTCGTCCTTGCTCGGGGCCGGACCCCAGTCCTCGCCCCAGACCTCGGCCTCGTCCATCCGCACCGCGCCGGAGAACGCCACCAGCGTCCGGTACGTGTAAGAGGGGTCTGCGTCGGCCCGCTTCTCGATGTAGGCGTCGATCGCCTTCTTGTACTTCACCGCGGCCTTGCGTGAGTCGGTCACGACCATCGCCTTGGCCTTGCCCTCCAGCAGGTGGGCGACGTTGGCGTGGAAGTGCTCGACGATGATCTGCACCTTCTGGCTGATGTTGGTCGGGTGCAGCCGCACCCACCGCATCAGACCCTTGCGGGCCGCCCCCTCTTCAACCTCGCCCTCACTGTTGGCGTTCCCGGCGATCTTCAGGGCGGTCTCGTAAGCCTGGTAGCCCTGGAGAACGTCGAGGATGTACCCCTCCTCGATCGCCTGCTTCATCGAGTACAGGTGGAACTCCCGCGGCCTGCCGTCGGGCCCCTTGCGGCCGAACAACTCCAGCGTCTTGTTCTTCGGGGTGGCGGTGAAGGCCAGGTAGGAGATGTTGGACGACTCGGCCCGCTCGGTCATCTCCGCGGCCAGGATCGACTCCACGTCGACCTCGCCGCCGTCCTCGATCTCCTGGAGCTCCTCCGCGGTCAGGACCTGCTTCAGCTTCGAGGAGATCTGCCCGGACTGTGAGGAGTGCGCCTCGTCGGCGATGACGGCGAACCGCTTGCCCTTCAAGCCCGCGTCGGCCCGGATCTCCTCCAGCGCGTGCGGGAAGGTCTGCACCGTCACCGCGATGATCAGCTCGCCGTTCTTCAACGCCGTCGCCAGCAGGCTGGACTTCGACTTCGCGCCCGCCTTGCGGACGTCCTCCGGGCTGATGGTGGCCACGATCTTGCCGGTGCCGTCGATCTGGCGGATCGCGTCCTGGAGCTGCCCGTCGAGCACCGTGCGGTCCACGACCACGATCACGGAGTCGAAGACCTTCTCGTTGTCCACGTGCAGGCGGGCGAGCCGGTGCGCGGTCCAGGCGATCGTGTTGGTCTTCCCCGACCCGGCCGAGTGCTCGATCAGGTACCGCTGCCCGACCCCCTCCTCGGCGACCGCGGCCACGATGTCCGTGACCGCCTCCCACTGGTGGAACCGGGGGAACAGCATGCTCGTGCGACGCACCGAGGTGCCGGTGGCGACGTCCCAGTCCTCCCTGGTCTCCACGATCATCAGCCGGCCGATGATGGTGAGCCAGGCGTCCTTCCCCCACACCCGCTCCCACAGGTACGCCGTGGCCGACCGCCCGTCCGCGCCGGGCGGGTTCCAGGCCCCGGCGTCGTGGCCGGTGTTGAACGGCAGGAAGTGGGTCTTCTCCCCCTCCAGCCTGGTGGTCATCGCCGCCAGGTCGTTGGAGACCGCGAAGTGCACCAGCGCCCGGTGTCCGAACGACAGCAGCGGCTCCGGCCGGCCGTTTGTCAGCGGGTGGCGGTCCCTGCGGTACTGCTGGATCGCCTCATCCAGTGACTGGGTGAAGTGCGTCTTCAGCTCCGCCGTCGCCACCGGGAGCCCGTTGACGAAGAACACCAGGTCGATGCTGCGCCGGTCGGCGGTGGAGAAGTGCACCTGCCGCATCACCCGCACCCGCATCGCCGCGTAGTGAGCGTTCGTCGTGTCGTTCAAGCTGGTCTCGGGCCGGAACTGGGCCATCTTCAACCGGCCGCCGCCGATGTACTGCACCCCGTTGCGCAAGATGTTCAGCGTGCCGCCGCCGTGTTCCAGCGGCCTGTCCAGCGCTGTGGTGAGCACGTCGAGGAACTTCACCGGCGACCCGGCCGCCTTCAACGCCTTCTCGTACGCCGTCGGCTGGGTCGCTTCCAACCACGCGAACAGGTCCTCCGGAAAGAGCGCCCGTTCCCGGTCGTAGCCAGCGTCGTTCGTCGAGTACAGCCAGCCGTGGGCCGCGAGGTGTTCGCAGATCTCGGTCTCGAAGACGACCTCGTTGTGGTCGCCCATCACGCCACCTCACGCACGTCGAGTTCCCCCGTCACCGCCGCCGTGATCAACGCCGACCGACGTTCGCGAGCCAGTTCGATGAACCGCTCCGTCTCCGCAATCAGCGCGTCGATCTTCGCGGTTTGCTCGTCGAGGTGTGCGGCAATGACCCGCTGCTCGTCGACGGACGGCAGGGAAAGCTCGATCTCCCGCAGTTTCTCGCCTGTGAGGTGAACGAAGGAGACCGACCCGTAGTGGTTAGCGTAGTACGCCAACTCGTACAGCCGCAGCATCGACCAGTACACAAACCGGGCGTCCGCCTGATGGCCTACCCGCAGGCGGTTGACTGTCTTTTGGAAGGCGACTCCTGGCGCGGACTCGAACATGAATCCGGGACGCCCGACCGTGGCACCACCCTCGATCAGGAGAACATCTCCTGAACGGAGGTCGAATGCCTCCATTTCCGCCTCGGAGAATGGCATCTGGTTCAGATCCACGAGATTGACTGAGCCGTCCGCACGGACATCCGCGGCTCGGACATACGGCCTCAGCTCATCGCCCGGCCGAACCGCGCGGCCTGCATCCAGCATCTTCCCCAAGCTGGTCTCACCGATGTGCTTGATCCGGCGGCGCAGCCATGAGTCGGTCGGCGTCAGCGCGGTTGAGATGACGGCTGCACGGCGCTCCCGGAGCATGGCGATCAGGCGTTGCTGCTCGTCCATGAGTGTGTCGATGCGGGCGGTCTCGCGGTCGAGGTAGTCGGCGATGGCTCGCTGCTCATCCCGAGCGGGCAACGGAATCGGTGTCTCCGCGAGTGGCCCCAGATTGAGGGCGCGAAAGGTCGCACCGCCGATGGATGACTCCCAGAAGTCGACAGATGTCTGTGACTGGAGCGCCCAGACGACGTATCGCGTACACAGGCCGGGTCGCACCGCAACACGCGCGGTCCCCTGCGTGAGGTTGGCGCCGTCGAGTTCTTTCGGAACCACCATTGTCTTGCCGAATGAGGGACCAATCGACACCACGACATCCCCTGGCTTTAGGGATGAGCGCGCGTAGGCGGCCGCGACGTCAGCACTCGTGGTGCGGAGAGCGCTTGGATTGACACCGCGATGACCGTCCATGTCGACCGGTCTGATGTAGGGCACTCCATCTACGACGTCTTCGCCGGCTTGGACGATCCCATACGTGATCGGGCGGGCTGAATCGACCAAGCGCTTGAGAGGCACGGTCATCACTGCTCGACCTCTCGAAGAAGGTCGAGGATCTTGGCGACCTGCTTCTCCAGGTCGGCGTCGATCTCGGCGAGGGGGCGGGGTGGCACGTACTTGTAGAACTGACGGGTGAAGGGGATCTCGTAGCCGGTTTTAGTCTTGGTCCAGTCGATCCAGGCGTCGGGGACGTGGGGCTTCACCTCGGTGTCGAAGTAGGCCTGGATGACGTCGACCATGCCGGCTTCGCCGGCGGTGGAGCCGCCGTAGGTGAAGGGCACATTCTCGGTGTCGCGCTTCTTCGAGTCGGGCTTGGGATTGCCCTTGCGGTCGAGGATCGGGTTGCCGGTCTCGTTGAGGAGGGGGCGCTCGACGGTGATGGTCCAGTAGCCAAAGTCGTTGTTGGTCAGGACCTTGGAGTAGTCGGGGTCGGCGTCGGTGAAGTCGGCGTACAGCTGGGCGACTCTGGCGCGGTCTGCCTCGCTGAGCTCTCGGTTCTTCGAGCCGAGGCTCTTGCGCATCTTGGTCCAGCACGAAGCGCCGTCGATGAGCTGGACCAGGCCCTTGCGGTCGGGGCGCTTGGTGTTGTCCAGGATCCAGATGTAGGTGCCGATGCCGGTGTTGAAGAACATGTTGGTTGGCAGCGCCACGATGGCATCAACCAGGTCTTTCTTCAGCAGCCACTGGCGGATGTTGGAGGGCCCAGACTCCGCGCCCCCGTTGAATAGCGGCGAGCCGTTCATGACGATCCCGACCCGGCCGCCACCGTCCTCGGGTGCCCGTATCTTGTGGGCCAGGTGGAGCAGGAACAGCATTTGCCCGTCGGAGGTCGCCGGGAGCCCCGGGGCGAACCGGCCGTAGGGACCGGCTTCGTCGCGTTCCTTGGTGATGGCCTTGGCGTACTGCTTCCAGTCCACGCCATAAGGCGGGTTGGACATGCAGAAGTCGAACTGGCGTCCCTTGAACGCGTCGTCGGTAAGCGTGTTGCCGAAGGCGATGTTGGTCGCGTCGTGGCCCTTGGCGAGCAGGTCGGACTTGCAGATCGCGTAGGACTGAGGGTTGTACTCCTGGCCGTAGAGGCCGAGTCGGGCATCGGGGTTCTGGGCGAGGAGGTGCTCCTCGGCCAGGGAGAGCATGCCGCCGGTGCCGGCGGTGGGGTCGTACAGCGTGCGGACGATGCCGGCCTCGGTCAGCGCGGCGTCCTTCTCCGCGAAGAGCAGGTCAACAAGCAGCCTGATCGCGTCCCGGGGGGTGTAGTGGTCACCGGAGGTCTCGTTCGCGGCCTCGTTGAACTTCCGGATGATGTACTCGAACGCGTCGCCCATGTCAGAGTTCGACACGTTGTCCGGGTGCAGGTCCACCGCTCTGAACGCCTTGACGATCTCACGCAGGAGACCCGCCTTCTCCAGGGCGAGGATCTCCTTCTTGAAGTCGAAGTACTCGAACACGTCGACGTCGGCGGAGAATCGGTCGACGTAGTCGGTCAGGTTGTCCGCGAGCCCGTCGGCGTCGGCCAGCAGGTTGGCGAAGGAGTAGTTCGAGGTGTTGTAGAACGGCCGCCCGGTGGCCTTGCTGACCTCGACCTTGAGCCGGTTCGGGTTGTCGTACTTCGAGGCTAGCTCCCGCACGGTGTCGCGATCGGGCTCGAGGATGCAGTCGAGGCGTCGCAGGATCGTGAACGGGAGAATCACGTTGCCGTACTGGTTTGGGCGGTAGGGGCCCCGGAGTTGGTCGGCGATCGACCAGATGAAGCTTCCGAGCGTGCTCACAAATTTCCTCACGACAGGCGACGAGCGATCGCTGCTCAGTCTGCCGAAGACCGACGAGTACTCCGCACAGGCATGCCGAGCAGCACCGAGAAGCGACGCAGCGATCGGGCACTCCCCGCTGCGGGCGTGGGCGACCCGGTGAACCCGGCAAGCACCGGCCGACTCGTCGCGGAACCACGGGGCCAGCCACACCACCGCGGCGGCGCCCAGTCCGGACACGCACGCCAACGACTGTCCCAGGTGACCGCGATTGACCCGTCTCAGATGGTTCTCGACGATGCCGACCCGGCCGTCGTGGATTTGGGCCTGGATGTCCAGCCGAGAACAACCGACGGGCACCGCCTGGCGACAGGCTTGAGGGACATCCCCAAGTCGTCAGCGAGCACGTCTACGTTCTCGATCAGCCACGGGGTGGAGTCCCCGACTGCGGGGGTCCACGCAACCCGCGCCTTGGCGACCCGGCATAGGCGACCTAGTCCCCAAGTCGACCTAGTCCCCTTGCTGTCGAGCTCCATGACGTTGTCCTACGCAGTCCGCACCGCGTGTCGACCGTAGGGACCAGCCCTGGAGACCGGAGGGCGGGCCACCGAACCCTTGGCCGCCGACTGCGTAGTACGCACAGGTCCTGATCGTCCGGTCGTGTCCCCGACTGAATATGGCTACCTGCTTGGACAGTTGCGGAAGTCATGCCCTTGGTAGCCGCAGTTGCGGCACCTGCCCGCGTTGTCGCGGACAGCGCACGTCCGGATGTCGTGGCCACCCCTGCCGCACCTTGAGCAATGACGCGTCCCGCCTACGCTCATCTCCGCCGCCCCCGTGTTCTCACGCTCACGATCGCAGCCTAAGAGCCTGGGTCCGACTCGTGGCTGCTTTGAGCACACGGCACAGACATGTGTCGTGTCGTAGCGCCCCAAGCGGGCAGCGGCGCCACGCCGGTGCCGCGGACGCCGCCGACCCGCGACGGGGCCCGCCGCCGAGATCCGATCGGGTCGCCTCCGTCCGCGGGTCAGCGGACGGCGTAGCGCACCTGATAGGTGTCCTCCTCCAGCCGGAGCAAGTCCTTCTCGCGGAGTCGGACGGGATCGGGGAGCAGGTCGAGGCGCGCCGGAGTGGCCCCCGAAGCTCCGCGTCGCACGACGAGCACCGCGTAAGCCGCGCCTTCGCCGGCGGCAGAGAACCGCTGCGCCGTCGCCCACTCGTTGCGACTGAGCAGGAAGCGGCCGTGTGCGCTGCTCTTCACCTCGAGCGCGACCGGTTGCGGCGCGGCGCCTTCGTGGGTCGGCAGCCAACCGAGGAGGTCGTAGCCGAAGCCGTCACCGTGGCGGCTGACGTGCAGTAGGCCCGCGAGGTCTGCCAGTAGATCTTCCTCCTCAGCGTCGGGTGACGATGCCGCCGGCAGGTGTGCGAGCGCCGCCTCGACGGCGGCGCCCTGCGCATCGCGGCGCAGAAGGTCCGCGACCTCCTCCAGCGCCGCCGCGCGCTCGGCCGGCGCCAGCGCGAGCAGCGGCCGGACGACGCATGCAAGCGCCCAGCTCTCGGCCTCGTCGCCGAGCCGCTTCTTGCGCTGGTCCACCGACGCGTCCACCGTGACCCGGGGGACCGTCGTGGGCCCCGGCCGCCGGGGGGCTCGGTCGGTAGGCGTGGCAAGGCCGGCAGGAGTCGTCGGGGCCAGGCCTGCGGCGCCGAGGCGGCCGACGCGGTCGCGAACCTGGCGCACCAGCTCCTTGACCGGTGCCGCCAGCGCCGTTTCGACCGTCTCCGCAAGCGTGACCGGTAGCCAGTCGGACAGCTCCGCGAGCAGTTCGGCCCGGTCCGGCCCGGGCGCGGTCACGCTGTCGACCAGGCGAGCCGCCAGCCGGTCCTGGACGCCGGGGCGTCCTACGAACACCTGCGGTAGACAGGCGCACAGGTCGCTGGGCTGGACGACCCGAGACGGCAACAGCTGGCCCACCGCGTCGTGGTGGCCCCGGGTCGCCGCGCGCGTCTCGCCCGGTGTCGTCCTCGCCAGGGTGCCGAAGAAGGCGGTTTCCGTGCGCCACGACGCGGCCAGCCGGGCCAGCACCCGCCGTCGCTCGTCGTCGACGTACAGGGCGTCCACCCGCTCGTCGAGGTCGGCCGGGCCCTGGGCGCGGGCCAGTCGCACGAGCTCCGCCAGCGGGTTCGCCACCAGCGCCTCGACGTCGGGCGCGAGCCCGGCGACCGTGAGGAGGTGGCCGACGCCTGCGAGCACCCGGGTTGGGGCCGGGTCCAGCACGAGGGCAAGGACCGGTGGCGGCAGCAGGCCGTCGACGCCCGCGCGCGCGGCCTCCTCGGACGCGCCTGCCCCCGCCAGTACGGCGACGAGCCGCCTGCCGTGGAGGGCCTTCCATGCCCGTAGCTGCTGCGTCGCGGCGCGCACCTCGAGCCCCGGATCGCCGGCGTCGCGCAGCCGGCGGTCGAGTGCAACCAGGTCGACGCCGGCGTCGTCGAGCAGCCGGAGCACCGGTCCGGCGTCGGTGCGCACCGACTGCCCACCTCCTGCGGCAGCTACCTGTTCGGCAACCTCGGGCGGCAGCCCGGCCGCGCGCAGCTCGGCTGCTGCGTGGGGACCGACGGAGGTCGGTACGCCATACAGCACGGACAGGACCGCGTCGAACCACACCCGCGAGGTTCGCCGGTCCATCTCGGTGACGGCGCCGAGCCGCAGCCGCACCGCGTCGACGTCGTCGGTGCTGATGCCGAGGTCGTGCAGCACGCGCTCGCGCTCGGCGTCGTCCTCGGCGAGTAGCAGGAGCTGGAACGTGGCCGTGTACGCGGTGTTCTCGACCAGTACCGCCAGGTGGCTGGCGAGGCGGGTGCGCAGTCGGCGGGGCCAGTCGGGGCCGTCCAGGTCGTGGAACAGGACCGGCGTGAGTGTCGTGGCACCATCGAGGAACAGGTCATGCACGGAGCCCTCCCCCACGACGACCGTCCGCCCCGTGCCCACTGCCTCGACGTCCAGCACAAGGTCCGCGACCTGGCGCACCACCAACCCCTGCAGCCGGCGCGAGCGCGTCTCGAACTCGTTGCTCGTGGGCTCCAGCGTCTGCGCGCCCAGGCTGTGGTGGACCAGCACCGCGAACAACTCCGGCAGTCGCTCGGCGAGGGCGTCGGACATTTCCGCGGTGACATCGGTGCCGGCGTCGGCGGCCTGCCGGCGCACCGTGACCTCGAACGGCGTCAGGCCGAGCCGCCGGGCCACCGGCCCCTTGTCGCGGGCCAGCACGACGAAGGGCACGACCCCGGTGAAGTAGCGCCGGTAGGTGGCAAAGCGATCGTCGTCGTGGCGCGCCTCGCCCGGAGGGCGGTAGACCAGCGACCCGTCGAGTTCGCACAACACGCCCACCTCCTGCAGCAGCGCCGCCCCGCTCTCCCCCAGCTCGGACAGCCGCCCGTACGCGAGACGGTGCAACCCGATGAGCGCCTGCCGCCCGCTCCCACTGAGCACGGCACCGCTTTCGACACCCGCGCGCAGGTCCCGCAGGAGGTTCGTGAGTCGCTCCGGCGTGCTGTGCTCGAGGTCGGTGATCCCGCACAGCCGGCGCAGTTCGGACGACATCGCTGTCTTCCGGTGCAGCAGCGGTAGAAAGCGCAGTGGACTGTTGGCCATGCCGGCGTCGGACGGAGGGTTCTCCGCCCACCAGACCGCACCGGGTGCCGCGCCTTCGGGCTGCGGTTCGCCGGCCAGCGATGTCGGCACCCACCGCTCGGCCGTGAGCTGCAGCGCGAGCGTGCTGACGCCGCGATCGTCGACACCGGTGCGGTACCTGACCCCATGCCGCCCGTGACCGGCGTCGCTGCAGGACTGGCAGAAGGCGGCCGCGGTCATGAGCTGGCCGTACAGCCCGGCGCCCGTGTCCAGCAGCGCCGCGACCGCAAGCCGTCCCGCGACGTCGGGCTGATCGAGGACCCAGCGGAAGCGGAAGTCCTCCGACACGCGGACGTTCAGGTGCCCGCGCCCAGCCCACCTGGGCGCGTCGAAGTCCCACCAACCGGCATCGACGCCGGGACGCAACCGACTCCGGAGCCCTGCCCACGGGCGCTCGGGGTTCTGAGTCTCGCGCCGGTTCTCGTGCGCCTCGACGGGAAGCACCTCCCAGACGCCGAGACGCAGCAGGAATGCCAGTCGCTCACGCTGGAGGGTGCGGCCGTCGAGCACGAGGTGGCGAGCAGCCTTCCTTCGTGGGGCGGCGTCCGGATCGGCCTCGTCGTCTGGGTCGGCCGCGTCGTCGTCCAACAGGCCGGTCAGCTCGGGCAGGAGCGGAAGCACCTGCTGGGGCGCGCCGAGCAGAGCGCCGTCGTCCGGCGCCACCTGACCGAGCGCCCGGTAGGTGGCGGCGCGCGTGGTCGTCGCCTGGTCCGCGGGCGCCCAGGTCTCGAGCCAGTCGGCCCAGTCGTCGCCGAACGCCAGGGTGCCGGCGGGGCGCCAGCTGCCGTCGCGAGCCGGTAGTCGGACGTCGCTCAGCCGCCGCTGCCGGCGCTGCTTCGCGCGGTCGTTCTCGGTGAGCTCAGCCCTGCCCGGCTGGCACCAGAACCACTGGGCGGGGTCGAGGGTAGCGACGAGGTGAGCCCCCTTCGCCGTGCCGAACTCGTGCCCTCGCTCGCGGGCCAGCAGGCTCCAGAGGAAGGTGACAACCTCACCGCCCTCGGCGTCCTGCACCGCGGCGAGCCGGTCGAGGACGGTGTCGACGGTGAAGGGGCGAACCCCCAGGGGCTTGGCCCGATCGCCGTCGGCCTCGCTGGCAAGCAGCCCATCGCGGAGGAAGACGACGTCCATCGCAGCGGGAGGCTGCAGGGCCGCCCCGGCCTCGCGTACCCGGCCCATGACCAGCGAACTGGTGCGGCCGCGGACGCCATCCTCCGGTGCCGGCAGCGGGAACAACCGCCGGCCTCCGTCAGGTGCCGGCACCGGCAGCAGCCGGGCCTGCGGGTCACCGCGCAGCGATGTCAGCAGTTCTTCGCAGCGCCGCCGGTCGAGCGCCTGCAGGACCGTCACGAGATCGAGCAGCGCACGGAATCCGTTGTCCTCACCGCCCTCCGGCCACGGCGATGACGACCCGGGACGCAGCAACGTGCCGACCTCCGCCCAGACCTCCTCGACGTCGGTCGGCCGCCGGGCCAGCAGCAGCGCGCGTGCCGCGCCGCTGAGCGCCGGGTCGGCCACCCGGCGCTTCGACTGCCGCTCGAGGTACTCGGCGGGGAAGGTCGTGAGCAGCGCGTCGTCGAGCCGGCCGTCACCGGTGACGAGGCAGTCGACAGGCCGGGCCCGCCGCGGGGTGTCACCGCCCTCGGCGAGCGGGACCCACGCGACGTCGTCGAGGCCCGCCAACACGGCCTCACGGAAGCGGCGGGCGTGCGGGTCGTCCGGAGGCGTCGTCGCGGCCAACCGCTCCACGAGGCTCAGCAGATCGACAGCGCCGGTCTCCGCCAGGTCAGCCAGCGCCTGCACGCTCAGGCGACCCAGTGCCTCCAGCACCTCGCGGTTGCGAACGGCCGAACCCTCGTAGAAGCCGGTACGGGCGGCGTCGACCTCGAAGTAGCCGTGCAACAGCAGCGGCAGACCGCTGGCGATGCGAGTCGGAAAAAAGAGGTGGAACGGCGCACCGGCGTCGCCCTCCAGCGGCGGCACCACCTCGGGCGGTCCCTCGCCGACCGGTTGCACCCGCACCCCAACGGCCGTCTCGTCGGCCAGGCCACCGTTGCCCTGCCGGTACAGGAACCAGCTGCTGCTCGGGGCGCCGTCCCGCCTAATCAGGACCGACTCGCGGACTATGCCGCCCGACAACAGCTCACGCGGCTGCCACGAGGGCGCAACGGTCCGGCGCGTGTTCGCGAGCCGGTCGTCGACGACCACCTCGTCGAACGTCCCGAGCAGCAGCAGGATCTGGTCGGTGACGTCGTCGTCCAGCGCCCGCCGCACGACCGCGAGCCAATCCTGCACCGGACCGGCTCCGGTGAACGGCAGGCGGATCACCGTGGTGAACCCCTCCGCCGCGAGCTCCGCCACGACGGGCGGCGGTTCCTCCACCCACCGCGGGAAGCGGAGCACGGGGACGGCATCGACCTCCCGCTCGACGTCGGGGACTTCGCTCAGGTACTTCTCCCAGCCGCTCGACCGCTCCCGGATCTGCAGCAAGGCGGCCTCGGCATCGAAGCGGACGGCGAGCCGAGGTCCCTGCGGGCCGAGCCCCGAGTACAGCTCAGGCGTGGCGGAGACCTCGAGGACCGACTTGAACCCGATCCCCTTGTGCCCGATCGCCTCGCCCTGAGCCTTCGTCGAACGGCCGATGTGGCCCAGCGAGTCGAGCACCACCTGCGCCGGGAACTCCGCGCCCTGGTTGGCCACGACGAGGGCCGGACCATCGGTATCGAGCACGACGCGGACCGGGCTGCGCTCTCCCGGGCCTGCCTGCAGCCGCCAGGCGTCGGCCGCGTTCTGCAGCAGCTCGATGAGGAACCGGCCGTGGTACTCACGGCCCAGCAATCGCTCCGCCCGAGCAAACGAGCACGTGGTCTGCACCTGCTCGGCGGTCTCGTGCACGGCCCGCTCGTGAATCCGGTCCTCGACCAGACGGCGGGCGCCCCCTATGACGTCGACGCTCATGGCGCGAACGCTACGGACAGCCACCCGGCGTGCGCAGACGGTCAGCACACCGCGTGTCGTCCGGAGCCGGTCCTGCCCGACACGCGTGCGGTCCTCACCGACATGACGCCGGTAAGGGGTGGATGAGCCGGATGTCCCCGACGGCCGTCCTGCTCCTGGCGACCGGCCGGGCAGCGCCGGGCTGAGCAATCACCACCACGAGAGTCGGTGCCGCCCCGTGGTTGCCCTTGCTCACCGCTACCGTCGCGGGCGGGACGCCAGTGCACGCAGCGGAACATCCACACTGCTAGACCGAACGAAAGGACTGGCACATGGGAAAGCGGCACGTGCCCGAAGCCGGGTGGAGCAAGGAAGGTGGGGATTGGTTCAACAGCTTGGACTGGGAGGATGCTCAATTTCTCTTGACGGGACAGGCGGGCGACGCTCGCACCGAAGATGATGAAGCGCGGCTTGCTAGGCTTCGAGAAGGCTACGAGAACGCGACGGGCGAGACTTGGGAATGACCGATCCTGGGCGCGCGCGGCGTCTTGACTGGAATCGCACCGAATTCTGAAGGGGTCGCCGGGGTAGGTCGAAGGACTCCCGAGAAGTCGGGACAAAGGAACATCTATCGGAACCTCGCAGCGGCTTAGTTCGATCCGATAGCCGATGTGGGCGGTAAGCGGGCCTCAACGAACAGACTGTCTGAGCGAGCGGCTGCAGGCCATCGCAAAGTACAAGATTGGCCAAGGAAACGAAGTGCTACTGGGTGTTCTCGCGGGTGTTGACGTCGTGCCAGATCGCCTCTTGTTCCAACCAGTAGAGGAAGTAGCGCGTCGCCTCATCTATGGTGCTGTTCAGGACTGGGTCGTCCTTGCTGGTGGACAAGTAGGTGGTTGCGTTGCGGCGGACCAGCCAGATCGTCGTGAACTGGCTGATTTCGCGCCGGATGCGTCGGGTGGCCGGCTGGGTCTCCAGGACACGGAAGTTCTCCACGAGGTCGCGCCAGACGTCCTCCGGTGCGGCCGCATTGGAGACCTCTGGCGGGAAGGTGAACCCGTAGTGCGCCAGGAACCGCCGGATGGCGTCTGCGCGCCGCCTCACCGACGGGGTCATCGCAATTCGACGGCCCGCCGGGGACGGTGCCTGGATGCTGAGGTCCAGGACCGGTTCGACGAGATCCTCGTAGTACAGCGAGAGCAGGTCATCGATGCTGGTCACGTCGTTACGCTCGGCGAGGATCGGCCGGATCCCCCACGGGTCGAGATCACCGAGTAGGTCCCACTCGGCGGCGCGGGACTGCAAGAAGAAGCCGATGCGGTCGGCCAGAGTCCGAGGGTTGGCATACGAGTCCCATGCGCCCGTCCCCTCGGTGAGGCTGTCGGCGACCCCCGCGCCGAGGTCACCCGACCATGTCGCGGCCGCCCAGTTGGTCCCGATGTCGAAGGAGGCGACCAGCGCCCTGGTGACCGTGACGGGGCGCTCGGGACGAGCCAGGGCGTCGAGGCCTACCAGCAGATGCTGCAGATCGACCCACCGCCCGTCCGGCGCGATCACCGCCTCATAGTCAAGGAACATCTGCCATCGACCGGCCTGATAGGCCAGTTTGTCCTGGTAGATCTTGCCGGGTGCCGCCCCGATAACCTCGTCGAAGGGTAGGTTTGACTTGTGGCTCCGTTGCCGAAGCATCGTGATTCGCTCGGCGAGCGGTGTCATCAGCGGTAGGGTGGTCTCCCACTCGCGCAGGTCGCGTCGGAACGCGTCCCAAGGGGCAGCGGCGATCGAGATCCCGCCGGCCGACAGCCATGCGAGCTGTCCCGCCGGAAGTAGCTTGCGCTGCACGTTCCCTTTGGACACCAGATCTTTGGACACCGACAGCGGTTCCTCCAGCTTGACCTGGTACCAGGTACGGCTGCTGCCGTCGGGGTCCGTGGTCGAGGCCTTGTCGAGGATGGCGACCCGCCCCTGGTGGCCGGCCAGGACGCCGAGGCTGGCTGCTGGCGGTCGCGCGGGATCGGTGCCCGCGCTCGGCCCGGCACGCAAGTGCAATTCGTCATGCGGATCGGTGCGCCCTTCCAACGGGGGCATCGCGGGGACCTTGTCGAGTCGCGTTGGCGTCGGAAAGACGGGCGCAGGCAACAGGGGACTCGTGAGGTTCGGGTCCGCACGCAGATAGCGCTGTAGGCCCGCTGGTAGGTACACGTATGCCAGCAGCAGGTGCTGCGGCGCAGCCGTCCTGGCGTCCAGTTGCACCCGCGACCGCACGAACAGCCGGCTGACATCGAGCGCGAGTGCTTGCTCTAGCGCCGCTCGGTCCTCGTTGGATCTCACGAGCACGCGTTGCCATTCGACCGCAGCGCTCCGCGGGTACTCCTGGGCTTTGCGCAGCATCAGGTACCCGGTGATGGCCTCGTCGATCTCATCGGCCGTCATGCCCGCCCGTTGAATTAGGAAAAGCTCGACGGTCAGCGGCAGGGCCGAGGAGAGCTGTTCGAGCGGCGCCCGCAGCCGATCCGGCCAGGTCGCGCCCCGCCGCCGCGCCGCCTCGATCAGGGACGACACCGACGCCGGTGGGACCGCAATCCGTCCCCTGGCCAAGATGGCGAGCTTCAGGTGCGCGGGGATCTCCCGATTGCCCGGCGCCACCCGGGGACGCCAGACGACAACCTTCTCCAGGACGCGACGCACGGCTCAGGAAGCGGTCAGGAGGTGGTTGACGGCGACCGGCAAACCTCTGGTCGGCTCGTGATAGTCGAGCTCCACCGGCCGGCTGAGCCCGCCGGGTACCCGCGTCAACGTCACGGTCAACGTCACGTCCGGCACGGGAACTCCTCACTCGCGGTCAGTCCGCCACCATCGGATGTCGCACCACTCTCAAGCCGGCCGGCTGCCAGAGCATCGCCACGACACACCGTTCCGTAGACCGACGGTGGTCGGCGAGGAAGCCGAGCACGGGTCCTCACCGGACAGGCTTGCGGCATGCCGTCCCCTAGTCGTCACGGTCCCGTCACGCGCCTCGCTGTGGGGTCCATCAACGATCTCGGACCGAGGCTCGCTGCTGAGAGGATCTGTCCATGCCAGAGCAGCGGCGGAGGTTTAACCCACAGGGAAGTGGTCGTCTGCCTGAGCGTGGGTCACGCCGCCGGCCTCCTTCTGAAGCTGAGCAGGCCGTTGATTCGAGTGCCATAGGGAGGCGCGAATTCGCTGCCGTAGTATGCCTCCAAGTGGCCCGAGTGGTTGGCTGGGTCCAGCATGCGGCCCTCCATTTTCACGGTGACCGACTTACCACGAATCTCCTCCGGGATGTGATGGGTGCCACCTACCAGCATCAGAGCCTGCTCCGGCCCCTCCGTCTGGTCGGCCTCGTAGTTGACGTCGAACCTAGAGGGATCGGTAACGCTCCCACCAAAGTCGAGTCTAAGTTCGCCCCAAACGTCGCCACCTACTACCCCTGGGGACAGGGAAAAAGTGAAGTCGACGTCGGCGGCCCAGTCCGGTATGGGCACCTGCCAGACGGCCGCGGAGGGCCACTGAGTCCAGGCCGTCTGGTCGGTTGCCAGCGTCGACGGGACTTCCTGGTGCGCGGTCCCGCTCCACTGTCTCGACGAGGGCCCATCCGATGTCGCCCCGCCGACCTCGACCCACTCGCCCTGTTGATTCTGTTCCCAGCGCGGCAGGCGGTCGTCGGCCCGCAAGTGCACGAGGTTCGTGGGTACCCGCACAATCCACGGCGCACCCTGCGGTACTTCGGCACCGGGCCGGTCGAGGCGCTCGGCGATCTCGTCGGCGATAGGCAGGTAGAGCGCGCTGGTGATCGGGGGCAGCGGTCCGCCGTTCCAAGTCTCGCCGAAGGTCAGGAAGTGGTCGATCGCCCCCTCGAACCCGGGCCGGGCCGGCACCGACACACGCGCGTATCCCGCCTGCAGGAACTCGTTGAAGGCCGGATCGGGGTCGTCGTAGGCGATTCGCTCGTCCCACTGGTCCTTGCGACCCCAGAAGTACGGATAGGTCACCCAGGTCATCTGCTCCCACTCGAACGCCTGCTCGAAGAAGCGCACGTACGGACCCTCACCGGCGGTCTCGAAGACATCCAGCTGCGGCAGACCCGTGCTCGCCGACAGTTTCATGGCGTCGAATAGATCGAAGTGCTGGTCCGTAAGGATGCTGATGCAATTCTTCTTTAGCTCTGTTCGGATCGAGAGCTGGTTCGCCGCCGGGTTGCGGCCGCGGATCGCGACGCCGGCCTGCAGCTGCAGCGCCGCCAGCTTCTCTTCGTAGTCCGCGACCAAGGCGGCGTGCGCGGTGGCCAGCTTGGCGTGCGTCTCCAGCCGCCACTTCTCCATAGCCCTCTCGGTCCGCTGGCACTTGACCTCGATCGCCACAGCGACCTGTGCGACGTGGAAGCTATCGAGGGCGAACGGCACCGTGTCGCGCTCGTCGTCCAGTGTCGTCGTCCAGAGCCAGTTCCCGGCCCCCATCCGCTGAGTTCGCCGACCGAGGACGACGTCCAGCGCGCAGTCGCCCTCCCACTGGTTGAGCACCCTGCCGACGCTGCCAAAGACCGCACGGTAGCCGTCGTCGATAGCGATCTGGCCAGAGTGGTTGTAGTTGGTGTTCTTGTCCCCGCCGCCTGCCTTGAAGTCTGCCGACTTCGTGCGGTAGAGCTCCGGCGGCGGCGCGACGTCCTTCGCTTGATAGACCTGCACCCAGTAGCCGTAGTTGCTTTCGTTGATTTGAGCTGGTAGGAGGGTGAACGTGGGCGGCTTGGTAAGTGTGACCGTTCCGGCATGCGCTCGGTTCATGGCGGCCACGATGAACGCTGCCGGCTCGGGCACCATGAAATCGAAGGTGGCGCGCAGGCCGTAGTTGTACATTTGCGCCTGGTAGACCTTGTTCACCCACTGGTAGACCCCGGATACGTGGCCGGCCCCCTTGACGTTGTTCAACTCGTGGGTGTTCTTCTCGATGGTCTCCGTGGTGAGGCGAGTCGTGGTTCGCTCGAGGATGCGCTCGGCGATCTTCCGCGAGCTGCGCTCGGTGACGTCCTGGGAGAATGACGAGGCGGCCTTCGTCGCCTCCTCTTTGGACCGTGACAGCGAACCCTCGGCGCTGACCGCGAACTCCACGGTCGGGCCGTAGCTGCCCGAGATGTTGAGGCCAGCCTTGAGCGCGGCGTCCTCCTTGATCGTCGTGCTCGTCTCACGGGTCATCTCGAACCGGTCCGCGGTCTCCAGCTCGCGCTCCTCGCTGGTACCAACCTCGCTCTCGGACAGCGTGAAGACCTCTGACTCCTCTCGCCGGGTGTGCTCGCGCAGCTTCCGCTCGCCCCGGAGCACGTTCTCAATGTGTGCGACGTCGGCGCCCTCGTATCCGATCAGTTGCTGCCGGACGACGAGCAGGTCTGCCACACCAGCAGGTGCGACGGCGCCCCGGGTGTGCGGGATCCGGCCGTCCATCGGGAACACCGGGACGGGCAGCAGGCCACCGGTCCCAAGGGTGCCCCAGCCGGTGACGATCGGTGTCTGCACGGAGACCAGCGCGTCCCCGACGCGGGTGAAGGACTGCCTCACCGGGTGGCCGGCGATCTGCTCCAGCCGCTCCACGGTCGTGGTCAGTTCGGCACCGAGGCCCTGGGTGATTCGGTCGAGTGGAACGGCGCTGAGGTCGAGGCCGCGGTCAGCAAGCAGTGTGCGGGTGCCCTCGGTCAACGCCTCGGTGGCCTCCGGCTGCAAGATGAAACCAGCCTCCGTCAGGTCCGGAGGACTGAACTCAACTCTGCCCGGGGCGGCGACGGAGGTGGTGCCTGCCAAGGTTGCCGCCAAGTTCGCCAGGCCATCAGGAACCGTCGTCGATCCGGCCGCCGTGTCACCGCCCTGCTCGCCCGCCTCTTCGATGATCGGGCCTTCGTCGATCGTTCCCCCCAGCCGGCGGAGACTCACCGTGCGCAAGTCCCTCGTGAAGGTGCTCTCCGCGGCCATGGCGCTCGTCAACCGCAGTTCCTCCGGCGGATCTACGGCCTCGCTGCCCTCCACTGCAGAGACCCGGAAATGGCGCCCCTCGAGCGAACCGAGTTCGGCGATCGCGACCCGCAGCGCTTCGTGTCGGCCGAGCAGATCGCCAACTTGTGCCTCGCGCTCCGCGATGGCTTCCGCCCGACGCTGGCGTAGTTGCTCCTCGGCGTCTCGGGTGGACAGACGCGATCCCCAACCCGGCACCACGGGCAGCCGAAGCGACCGCCGGCGATAGGCGTGCAATGCGGGGCCGCCGTCGAACCGGTCCTCGCTTGCGGCCCTCCGGACGACCTCGGCGGTGCGCAGCTGTCGGGTCAGCTCTTCCACCGGCCTGGTGTGCTCCTCCTGCAGTACCTTGATTGCCGTGAGGCTGTCGCGCAGGCGCCGCAGCATCCGCTGGAACATCTCGTCGTCCACAACCTCGGACGCCGGGCGGCCGAACGCTGTCCGGACCGCTCGGGCGACGGAACCCTGCTGGTCGCCGTCATCGTCCTGGTCCTGAGGCGGACGCCGGACGACGGGCTCGTCCTCCAGTCCATCGAGCAGGGCGGCGAACTTAGCGAGCTCGGCAGCATATTCGCTGCCCGCGGGATCGCCCAGAAACTCGTCGCCCTGGACGTACGCGCGGCTCACCTCCTCCGCGCCCTCGCGTCCGCCGGGGACCGCCTCGCGTAAGGCGTTCTGATAATCGGAATCCTGGGTGAGGTCGATGCTGGGACTCTCGGGGTCTTGCGTTACGGCGGGCCGCAGGAGCATCAACCGAAATAGGTCTTCCATTCCGACCTCCGTGCGGACCAATTCACTGGCGCTACCAGTTCCCACCGCGGTGCTGTGTCGCCACGGACAGCCACAACACTGCAAGGGCTCCGTCACCGTTGCGTCACCGTCCCGTCACCAGGGGCCCTGCAAAGTCCTGAAAGCGCCGGTTGGCCTGCTGTTCTGTTCTTCCGTCAGGCGGCGGCAAGTGCGTCGAGGACGTCGGCGGGTCGGTATCTGAAGTCACGGTGGGTGGCGGCGATGTCGGTGCCGCCGCGGAGCCGGATGATGTTGATCGCGGTGTTGCGCGCGGCGGCCATGACTTGGGGTTCCGTGGCCAGTGCGTAGCCTCGACTGGTCCTCACCCTCGGTCACGTCGCGGACCCAGTGCAGACAATTCTTAATCGTCCAGAGGGAGCGGATCCAGGCGACCAACAGGCGCGGATCGGCATCCCGGTGGTCCAACGAGGTGATCGCGTAGACCGTTTCCACCGACGGGCTGGCGTGGCCGCTCACCCGTCGTCGGCGGACGACCTTGATCGCCCGGGCGCCGTGCGGGAACAGCCCAGCCTCCGGTGCCCCGCCAGGTCGATGACCTTGATCGACCGGGATTCGGCTCGGCCGTGCCCGACGTGCCGCTCGCGCAGCCCGCTCACCTGCGCCCAGGGCAGCCGGGCCAGCGCCGTGCGCAGCGTCGGCTGGTTGCTCCTGACGGTGAACAGGTAGTTGGCTCCGCGGTCGTGCAGATAGTTCGCGTGCGCGCGCTGGCAGTGCAAGGCATCGGCGGTGACCACGAGGTCGCGCAGGTCAGGCAGGATATCCAGAACGGCGGTGAACGCGGCCAGCTCGTCTCCGCCGCTCACTTCGACCTGAGCTGGCGCCAGGCCCTTGGCGTGATTGAAGACCGCGATTAATTTGGCCTGTCCACCGGGGCCGTCGCGGACGCCGCACAAGATCTTGCCGTCGACGGCCGACACCGGACGGACCTCACCGCGCGGCCGAACATGCTGGGCGCGCTGTCGCTACCGGTCCTGGCGGCGGGCCAGGACCTAGCTGGTCAGCGCCCACTGCAGCGCGGCGGCATAGACCGCGGCCAACACCCGGCCGAACGTAGTCGCATGCGGGGTCGGCCCGCAGACGCCCACCGCCTGCTCGGCGTGCGCGGCTCATTGCACGATCGCCGCGTACGAGCGGGCGCCGGCCAGCACGGCGCCGACCGCGAGCAGCAGAATCGACTGCAGGCCGTGACGACGGCCCCGCGCCTCACGCGGGTCAGGAACCGCAGACAGGGCCTGGAGCAGGCCGATCGATTCGGCCGCACCCAGCGACTCTGGTGGCAGGCCGGCCTCGGCGACAGCGTCGAGCAGAGCGGACGGGGAAGATGAACTTGCGGGCACGGGCCTCTCGCTGGTGATCGACGGCTTCGACCACCTTCAGATCACCACACGGCCCGTGCCCGCCCCCGAACTACTAGCTCGAGCGCTCGTTGCCCGACTTTGCAGCGGCCCTGGTCGCGTCACGGACTCGTCAGTCATGGCTCGGTGATGACAACGAACGGTGTGGGCGAGTTGTTCGAGTTGGGCGACCAGGTGGCAGCTTTCCTCCTCGTCGTTGCGGCGGACGAGCCAGTCGGGCTTACGGTCCCGGTAGCGCTCGTGGTTCTTGAGCGTCGAGTGGGCAACCGGGACTTGGGCGCGGGCTCTGCCGCGGCGGCTGGTGAGCCGGGCGTGCTGAGCGGCGAGGAAGTCGGCGCCCTTCATCGACCGAGCCGGCCGCTCGACTGGCATCGCGGTGAGCCACTTGGTTGACGTGCTGCTGCTCGGGCCGCTGGCGCTCGCGGGCCGCCTCGTGCACCCCCGAGCCGACCCAGGCGGCCAGGTGAGCGGCCGAGGGAGCCGGGACCGACGCAGGCGTCCGAGCCCGGATGAGTCAGCCGCAGCGCGTAAGTACCTGGGCGGATGGGGCCACGAGGCGCAATCCCCCCCGTCGACAAAGGCTGTCTGCGACGCTGCGCGGATGATTGATGAGCGTCCATCGGTGACCGTCGTCATGCGGACTAGGAACCGTCCGCTATTACTCAAGCGCGCTGTCGCGGACGTCTGCCGCCAGACATTCTCGGACTGGCACTTAGTGGTAGTTAACGACGGCGGGCCCGCCGCGGACGTCGACGCCGTGCTTCGGCACCATCCCATGCCGACCGGCCGGCTGACCGTTCTGCACAACGAGGCCCGGCGGGGTATGGAGGCTGCCTCCAACCGGGGCATCGCGGCTGGAAACTCCACGTACGTGGCAATCCACGACGACGACGACACGTGGCACCCCTCGTTCCTCGCTCGGACCGTCGCGCACCTGGACGGCACGGGCCAAGCCGCGGTGGCCGTGCGCACCGAGATTGTCCGGGAGGAGATTCGCGGGGAGTCCATCGTCGAGACGGAGCGCGAGACCTTTGCCCCGCAGGTGCATGCGTTCACGCTGTTCGAGATGCTCCGCACGAACCGGATTGTGCCGATATCGGTTCTCTACCGGCGCGCGGTCCATGACACGGTCGGCTGGTTCCGAGAGGACCTCCCAGTCGTCGGGGATTGGGACTTCTTTCTTCGCCTAACTTTGACCGATCTGCGCCTGGGCTTCCTCGACGGCGACCCCTTGGCCTTCTGGCATCAGCGGCCTGCGGCGACCGGGCCAGCGGCCAACAGTGTAGTTGAAGGGACAACAGAACACCACGACGTCGACCTACTCCTCCGCGACGAGGCGCTACGGGCTTACGGCCAGCGTCATGGACTTGGCGGCCTGCTGTACACGACCGCCTACTTTCAGCGGGAGATCGACGGGCTGATTGTCCGCATCACCGAGATCCGGCATCGCGAGGAGGAAGCTGTGCACCTGCTGCGGCGCGCGGCCGAGCTGCTAGAGCGGCAGGCCGAGCGGGTCGACCAGCAGAACGACCGCCTTGCCGCGCTCGAGGCCGCCGTATCCGACGCCAGCATGGTGAGCCTGGCGCGCCGGCGATACCGCCGGTGGAAGTCTCGGGTGCTCAGGTTGGCACGGGTGCTCAGCGTCTGAATAGGCAATAGCTTCAGCAGCAGGGGTGACCGTCCGAGTCGTTGGCTGACGCTTCCCCCCAATGGTCGCTACTCTTGACCGACGGAAACATCGAGGGGACATTGGCCCTTTCGGTCGCGGTGGGCAAGGGATACGGCATGGTCTGATGAGGTCGCTGGTGACGACGTCAACCGCCGTCGTCTCCAGCACTGACCGCCCATCGTTGGACACCTGACGCCGACGACACCGCGAGCCGCGTCTAAGTCTTGATTCGACTTTGAAGTAGGCCACAGGCAAGGGAGCAACTTCCCGTTGCCGAATCGACGCGGTTATGTCCAGGTGGTCTACGACGCCACGTCGCCCAGTAGGTGTCGTGACCAGGCAGGTTGTTCACGCGGCGAGTCGGCTGATCGGTGGGCGGCCTGCGAGGGCGGAGTGGCTGCGGGCAGTGTTGTAGTGGGTCAGCCAACTGTCTGGCGTGGCTCAAGCGTCCAAGGGAGCCTCTGGCACAACACACCGTCCGCCGGCGAGCAGTGTGGCGTGGGTTGGCTACGGCTCAGGGCAGCTGCCTGCCCCCGTACGGGGCATCGGGGCGCAACTGCGGCACGGCGTTGCCGGTGCGCCGCTCGAAATCGGCGGCCGCCACCAACTCCACCAGCACCGAGACCTCGGGGTATCCACCAGCCCGGCAATCGGGGCTCGCCCGCAGGGTCAGCTCCCGGCACCCGGGCGCATCGGCGCCCGGTGCGGTCCGGGTCAGTGCCCGCCAGGCCCCAGAGTCGCTCGCGATTCCCGGGAGACTCCGGTTCGGAGGCACCGGGAGTGCGGTGGCGGGCTCGCCCTCCCCCACCGCGCGACCGGTCACCGCGTCGGTCGCGCCCAGCGTCGACAGGAGCGCGACAACCCTCACCGACCAGCCCGGGCCCCGCCGATCCGGGAGCAGCCCGAGCCATGCGCCCTCCCCTTCGGGTACGGGCAATAGCAGGTGCCCGGGCCCGGCCGCCGCCAGCGGCAGGGCCCCCCAGCTGCGCGGCAGGTCGTGCAGGACAGCTGATCCGGGTAGGGGATACCGCTGGAAGGACAGCGACAGCTCCGCGGTCAGCGGCGGGTCCGGCGTAGACGTAGTAGGGCAGCTGCGGCTCCCCGCCCGGGTCGGCGGGGATGCTGCGGCGGGCCAGCACCCAGCGGGCCCAGCTCGGGTTGAAGCTCCCGCGGCAGGTAGAGCTCCCGGTCGATCAGCGCCCGGCCGGCCGGTGTGGCGTAGGCCAGAAAGACCCCAATCTGGCAGTTGTCGATCTTGCCGGTGGTGCCGGTGTACTGCCGGGCCACCCCGGCCGACCGGGTCCCCTTCTTGATGAACCCGGTCTCATCGACGATCAGCACCCCGCCGGGGCCCAGCCGCTCGACCACATAGGAGCGCAGTTCCTCGCGGACGGTGCCGGCGTTCCAGTCCGCAGTGCGCAGCAGCCGCTGCATCCCATCCGGAGACATCTCCCCTGGCGGCCTCGGCCAGCGTCCAGCCATTCTTGCGCTCCAACTGTCCGAGCAGCCCGCGAAGATAGGCCAACACCCGGGCCCGCGGCTCGACCCGGGCGAACGCCCCGGCGATCCGGGCGTGCACCTCCTCTAGGTCTACCGCCCAGTCCTGCACCTCGGCCACCAGGCCATCGCAGCGCATCCGCACACGCTGCTACCAGCCCCCCGCCGATCATGACAGCGACACGCACAAGTGCCGCTGCAGTACCAAGGACCCCGACACCGTCATCGCCACGGCCACCGACCCGCAGCACCGCAAGAGACCAGCCACGTCAGTTACGGAGCACTAGGCTCCGCGCTTCTCTTCCCCGCCGCCGCGGCGGAATTACTCAAGGGCCGCGACGGGGCGGGAATTCTCTCTGCGGCGGGCGCTCTCTGTGCGGCGGGCGCGCCCTGTGCGGCAGCGGCTCCCTGTGCGACGGCCTCCTCAGGAGTGCCGGTGCAGAGGAAGTTGGTGGCGAACGCCAGGACGGCAGCGGCGCCGAAGGTGATCGCCACCGTGGCGAAGGTCAGTGCGTTCCCGGCAAACCAGAGGTTGAGTGGGCTTCCAGGCATCACCAGACCCCAGGCCGCCGCGGCGAACGCCGCGATGCCGCACTCCAGCCACGGCACCCCTACCCATCGGTAGTCGGCCGGACTTGAGCCTGCGGCTTTGTGCTTTCCCCAGTACACCGCCAAGGGCGCCAAGAAGGAGCAAACCACGAAGACGAGAAACACCGACACGCGGAAGGGGCCGTACTCGCTGGAGTTGATTCCAGCGGCCAGAACCGCTGCCACGATAGCCGTGTACGCCGCCAGGGTCTCGGTGGGAACGGAAGCAACCAGGGCCTGCGTTGCCGTGGCGACGTCCTTGTCGGGCTTCGCGTCGTCCCGTTTGGCAGCGAGGTCTCCCATATTCAGCGCGCTCATGGACGCCTCCTCCGGGGTGCGGCGGGAGGGCACTAAACGCCATTACAGTGCGCACGCCGAGAGTGCGGCGACAGAGTCCATGGTCCCCGTCCTCACAGGGGGAGATCGACAGCTAATCACCGAGCGCCCCTGCGAACAGAACGGACCTTCCTTGACAACACAGAGCCTCCGTAACCATCCAAGGACAACCCCATGCATTGACACAGGTGTCATGCCGGAGTCACGTCTCTCATCACACCGACTTGGCCGCTTCATCGCCGGAGGGGGCCCCATGAACGGAAGCCGAGGAGCCTGGCCGGGATTGGTAGGGAGCGCCTGCGTCCCGTACTACCTGACGGGCTGTCGATCGGGCTGGACTGCGGCACGTCCAGCGGCCCAAGCGACTTGAGCGAATCGGGAATGCAGATCTGATTTCGACGGCGACCTCCATATCGTGCTTCCCGCCGTCCGATCACCCTACGGCTGGAAGGTTACAGTCGTCAGTGCCCGCGGCGACCGTGAGATCGTGCCGGCGGCGCTCCCGACGGAACCACCGTGATCCGCCATCATGCTCGCCCTACCAGATCCGCTGTCGAGTACCCAGCGTGTACTCGACGACACTCGGATAACCGGCCCCGTTACCAGGCGTCCCGGCGCTGGACCTCACTGCCTTGCTCGTTCCCAGGGCCAACGTCGAGCTCCGTCACCAGAACCCGCACTCAGCTGCGGGACTCAAGCCGGTCAACAGTCTCAAATCACGGTAAGCGCTGAATTGAGGCCACCCGCTACCACCAGCGCGAACGACTGCGGCCCGTGGAGGATGTTGGACGCCACGACTTGGATCAGGTACGTCCCCGCGTCCGGTCGGTCGAGACGGATTACCTGGACGTTGTTTCCCGGGTCCGGCGACGGGAACTGGGCCGGCCGGTTCTGGTTACCGACCCACTTGGTGCCGGACTCCCGGTGTTCCGCGAGTAAGGCAAGATTGTTCTGCAGACCGCGGCCAGGGGGGTCCGTCCAGACCAGACAGAGCCGGAGCCAGGTGTCTTCGGTGGCCGTGACCACATATCGCCGGGCATCGCCGACCCCCGAGAACCCCGTGGACCGATCCTGCCAGTCGTCCACGTACTCTAGGCGCATGGCCGGCTCAAGCGGGTTTGGGATCGTCCACGGCAGGTAGAGGCGGCCAAATCCCTGGTGATAATTGGGCTCCCTCGCGTGGTCATGTAGCGCGTCCCTCCCGGACAGCCAGCGCGCCCCGTTCACTAGGGCGGCCTTGAGCAACGCCGCGCTCGGCTCGTGGTCGCGCGTCTCAGTGAAGTACTGCCGAACCAGCGCTGCGCTGCCCGAGACCAGCGGAGCCGCCATACTGGTGCCGCCCATGTACGCGTAACCAGGGTCCCCCTCGGCCCAGAAGTTCTCGGCCGGCGCGATGGCCGATCGAGTCGACAGGATGAAGGTCCCCGGTGCCACGATGTCCGGCTTCGCGCGGATTTGCTCGTCGCACGGCCCTCGGCCGCTGAAGGCCGCCATGGCCTCCGGATCGCCGCTGATGGCCTCGTCCCCGAGCGGTGGTGGGAAGTTGGCGTCCCACCACTGCGCCCAGGTGGGAGCCCCTGGGACGACCCGGTCGCTGCGGCTGGCGCCAACGGTCAACGCGTTCTTGGCCGTGGCCGGCGCATCGAGCGAGAACAGATCGACCGAGCCGGGGTTGGTGAACCGGGGCTGGGCAGCCGTGCCGTCGTTGCCGGCGGCGATGACTAGCAGCATGTCCGGGTGGCTGGCCACGAAGTCGTCGACTTCCAGGCTGCTCACCCGATACGCCGACCCGGCTTCGGCTCCCCAGCTGTTGTTGTGGATCCGGGCCCCCGCCTGATAGGCCTCGTCGAACAGCTCCGCCAGATCGGCCGGGAGGCCGCCGAGGCCGCCCTGTCCGTCCATGATGGATTGGAAGAACAGCCCGGCCTCCGGCGCGGTACCGCGGACCGCGCCGGCGGACGCGGTGCCGTCTCCCACTACCGAGCCGGCAACGTGCGTGCCATGGCCGTGGTCATCACTGGCGTCGTCGGGCCGCCCCCACGCTCGCACGTCGACCAGACGCTTCCGTAGGTCTGGGTGCGTGTCGTCAATGCCGCTGTCGGCCACGGCGACCATCTGCCCTTGACCGGTCAACCCGATTGGCGCGGATCCACCAGGACCTGCCGGGTCGAGGCCGAGGATCCGGCGGGCGTGGTCGTTCGAGAGCCTTGGGGGCACGAACTCCTCCACCGTGGCCACGCTCGGCAGCCTGGCCAGCTCGGTCAGGGCGGCGGCATCGGGACGGGCGAGGAAGCGCAGCTTGCGGCGGGCGCCGCCCTGCACCGTCAGGTTCCGCGCGTCGAGCCACGTCCGCACGTCGTCGAGGTCGTCGGTGCGGTGAACCAAGACCTCGAAGGGCCTGGGCGGAACCGTCGCGCGACCACCCCGGCGTTGGCTCAAGGTGGTCCGCGCAACCGTCTCAGGGGTCTCGTACAGTCCCATCTCGACCACGAACCCGAGACTGCGCACGGCTGGGACCGCGCTCAGCCGGACCCAGGCGCTGTATGAATCAGGCCTGAGCCGTTCGATGAGCTCGACACCGGCGTGCTCCAGGGACTGCCGCCAAGGATCGAGCAGCGGGCCGGCGAGCCGAAGCACCCACACGTCCAGATCGGCGGGGACTGCCGGCGCCACGGGGATGGGCGAAGGTCTGGCGCCACGCCGGCCCCCGCCTGAGCTAAGCCCAGGCTCGCCACGCCGTCCTCGGGCAGGACCCGGCACCTGCGGGTCCTCGTCGACCACGGTGACGAAGACGCCGGTGTCCCGGAGCTCGGCGAGCCGGGTGTCATCGACCTCCCCGACGATGACCCGACCCTGCACCTGGGGATGGCCGAGGACCGCCAACGCCGCCTGCAATTCCTCCTCGTGCATGTAGTGCGCAGTCACGCGCTTGGTCACCATCCGGGCCTCCTTCCGGCGGGCGCCTCTACCGGTCCTGGTCTCTAATGAGAATCTGGTAGAGTTCGCTGACTAGCGTCAGATCGGCGCCGACCGCGCCCTTCCTGTCAACTTGGGCTCGGTAGCGGGTTCCCGGCTGCTGGATCAGCGCGGCCCGCTCCAGGATGTTGTCCTGGACGACCGGGTGCACGAAGGAGTCCGGGTCTGACCGGAAGGCTTCGGCCGCCACCGCCAACAGGGTCCGGATGTCCTTGGTCTTGGGCTTCCACTTCTTGAGCAGCCGCTGCGGCTGCCGGCCGGTGTCGCACTGCGCAGTGCACGTGATGACGTCGTCCAGTCTCAGTTGTCGGTCACCCCGCGTGCCGAACCCGGGGTACGGCCCATGAACCAGCGCCCGGCCCATCTCGACTGCGATGCCGTACCCATCGACCTCGGCGACCGGTATGTCGTCCATGGCCCAGGAGGCCCGCACTTGCTCGGCGGCCTGCTCACAGCGGGCGGCCTCCAAGGCGCCCGCGGCGAGGGCCAGGCGCAGCAGCCTCGGTGGGTACGCGTCGTCGCCAGTCGCCAGCTCGGGACTCTCCGCGGGGAGGAAGTCCTCGAGCGTGTCGAGGTAGGCCGGGCCCCCGCAGAGGACGCCGTACACATCGGCGAATGACTCCTCCGCCCACGCGCACCAGGCGTCGCGCCGAGCCATGCACTGGCCGAGTTCGGCCGCCCTGCGGTCGACGACCTGCTGCACCGTGTCGAGACCCACGAAGTCGACAAGAACGGCGTGACCGACCTCGTGGCCAATGATGAGTGCCTCCGGCAAGTGCCGCAGTTGGTACCACGGCACCGCGACGACCGGCAGCGGGAGCCGCCTGATCAGCGCTCGAGCCGTCCGGCTCTGAAGGGATTCAGGCGGGATCTCGGTTGCTATCGAGTCCCCGCGGGCCAGCGTCATCGGACCGTCGACCGGGCCGAGGTAGACCAGCGGTGGCTCCCGGACCGCTTCCATCCCGACCGTCCCGCCCGCGACGGCGTGCAGCTGCGCCGGTTCGTAGCATGCCCAGGCGAACTCGTCGGCCAGCACGAGGTAGCGGCTGTACTCCTCCAGGCGGCGGAGAGCCCACTTGTCCCTGAAGAAGCCCCATACCTGGTGAACATCCAGCACCTGCCGCTCCAGCTCGCGCCAAGTCGCGGACAGGTCCGCGCTGTGCGCCACGTCCTCGGTGAGGAGGTCGACCATCGGCCGGAGGTACGCAGTGACGGATCGGACCTGCGAGTTGTGCTTCTCCATCGGATGTCTGGCCGCCGAGAGCGCCAGCCAGTGCTCTTGCTCCGCGGTAATCGTCCGGAGCTTGGCCTGCAGCTCGACCCGCTTGCGCTTCTCCCATCTGGCCATGTCAGTACCCGAGGGGGAGCAGTGACATCGGCGGTCTCTCCAGGAAGAGGGCGGAGCCGGCGCAGGCCAGCGTGCCCGCGAAATCGTCCGGCGGGCGGAAGCGCTGCAATTGGCTCGTCACGATGGCGATGTCTTTTCCCTCGGTCAACCCGGCGAGCACCTGATCGAGGATCTGCGCCTGATCCGGGGGCTCGGCCAAGCCCATCGCGAGGACGGCTTCCGCACAGCCGAGCTTCAACAGCTGGTGGGCCATGGAATTGCGGATGGCGAGGTGCCGGGTCGCCTCGAGTGGGCTGTACGGTAGCGGGACGTCGAGCAGGATCAGCGGCAACTTAGCGCCGCTGCCCAAAACCGTGCAGAGGGCTCCCAGCGCGCTCACCGATAGCATGTTGCTGGTGAGCTGTCCCCTGCGCGACAACTGCTCGCCGGTCTCGCCGAACTCCAGCACGGTGGCCCCGGTGGTCAACCGCACCGGGGCCATTACGTGCAGCAGGTCGGGCGTGCCTTCCTTGAAGAGGCCGCCGAACTCGGTTAGCGCGTCCGGTTGGGGGTCTTCCACGGTGACGAGCTCGATCCGGTGCTGCCGGTACGCGGCCACCGGCTCCTGCCCGGCGGCCGCATACCCCCGCTGTCGACCCGCCTCGCGCTCCCGGCCCGGCCGCAGGACGACCGCACGCAGCGAGTGGCGCGGCACTTCCGCCAGTACCTGCCGGCGCAGGGCGGACCAGGTCTCTGTCCCTGTGTCCGCGCGGACGGCGATGCCTGCCGCCTCATGGAAATCGCAGATCGCCTGGTCAGTCGACGGCCCTCGCAGACCGTCGGGTACCCCCGCAAAGTGTCCGAGGCGGCGGAGCAGCTTTTGCAGCGTGCGAGTCTTGGCTTCGTCACGCAGCGGCTGCGTCAGGCTGCGGTACACGAACTCGATATCCGGTCCCTGAACGAGTGGCACGTCCGCATCCCACGCCCGGATGAGCTCCCAGGGCAGGGCGGCGGAGTCGCGGCTGTCAAACACCAATCGCACCTGCCGCCGTGGGCCGTTGGTGACGGTCAACGCTTTTCGCAACTCGTTTGGCAGGAGGTGTTCAGCGACCTGTTCCGACCATGCTCGCCAGCCGTGGGCCAGCGAGCCGAGAATCGTCCGAAGTCGCGACAGAGCCTGGCTGGAGTCCTCCGCATCGCCGAACTCGCGTGTCGAGACGGTTTGGTCAGTCCGCTCACCCTCGGGGCGCAGCACTGAGATGTTGAGCGACTGCCCGGACAGCGGCCCGAACCGCACTTCGATCGTCCCACCCTCATCCACATGGCCTTCGCCGCCGAGCTGGAAGCGCCCGGCCACCTCGTCGCGCCGCCGCGAGTCACCTAGCTGGCTGTAGACGGCCGTGGCCTCCGCTGCGTGCCGGCGAGCAGCCAGCTCGTCACCCTTCCGGCGGGCGACCTCGGCGCGGACCATCGCAATCCGCGCAGTCCACTGATCGGTTCCGAGCCCCGACCTGAGTTGGTCCGCGGCGTCCAAGCGCGTGACCACCTGGTCGAGCGGGTCAAGGTCCAGACGTCGTTCCGCCAGCGCGACCTGGCAGGCGATCGCCAGCGTCCGGGGAGGGCGGCGCAAGAGGGCGGCCGACGGCGTCGGCTCGTCCGCGGTCGGGGGCCCCAACCGTCCCATGCCATCCAGCCACCACCACCACCCGAGGAGGTCGCCGCGACCTGCGAGCGCCGAGTCCAGGTAGCGGCCCGCCTCCTGCGGCCGGCCGACAACCCGAAGGATCTCGGCGACTCGCCACTCGAGGGCCGTCCGCTCCGCAGTAGAAAGGTCACTCCCGGTGCCGCCCAGGTCGAGGTCGTCGATCAGCAGGGCACGCAGGAGCCGCACCTGCGGCTCGGGCAACTGCAACCGCGGAAGCTCTCCCAGGTTCTCCAGACGCCTCAGCCGCGCGCGCGGCGGCGTCACTCGCTGCAGGTTCACCACCAGACCGACGACGAGCTCCTCATGGTCGCCCGGAGACGCCACCGACAGGTAGTGCAAGCCAGCCTCGACGAGGTCGCCCGGAGACGCTGCCGCACGCCTCATGGTGTTTAAGGCATCTCGGAGAATCGCCTGCGCGTCACCCTCATCGCCCATCGCCTGCCGCAGACGTGCGGTGGCCAGGCGAGTCCGGAGCCAGGCGCGTGACCCGGACTCGGGTTGGGTGCGCTGTGCCTCTTCCAGGACCTGCGCTGCCTCGAGCAGCTTGCCGGAGACGGTCGTCAGGACGAGCGCTGCCCGCGCGCAGTACATCGCCGCGCTGTCGTAGTCACTAAGCTCGCGTACCCGTGCCGCCGCTTCCATAAGGTCGGCGGCGCCGCGATCGGCGTCCAGCAGAGCCGCGTACGCCATCCCCCGCAGACCAAGAGTGACGTCCCTGGCATCGACCCCCTGGGCGGAAAGGTCCGCGCTATCGAGCGCCCCGTCCGTCGCGGCGAACACGCCGACGAAGTCGTCCACTCGCAGGCGGGCCAGAGCGAGCACGAGAGGGGCCTGGACCCTCACCGCCACGCCGCCGAAGGACAGCTGCTCGACCGCCTGGATGGCCCGGTTGACAGAACCGGCCTGAAGCAGGAGATGGGCCTCCAACAAGCGTAGGTCGGCGTCCGTGTCGACCCGGAAGCCGTCCTGCCGGGCCCGGCCGAACACACTCACGGCAGCGGCGTAGTCATCGTTCCGCGCATACGCCCGCGCCAGTGCCATGACTGACTGCCGGGCCCCGGGGAGGTCCCGCTCGCTGAGGGCGATCTCGTAGGATCGCAACAAGTGCGCGATCGCGTCCGGGCCGCGTGAGTTGAGCAGAGCCTGGCCCAGCGCCCGCTCGAGGTCGGCGAGATCGCGGGACGGCTCGAGGTCATCCTGCGCACGGCGTAGCAACCGCTCGCTCCGGGTGGCGTCACCCTGCGCCAGGGCGAGACGTGCCTCGATCGTCACCGCAGTTGCGACCGGAAAGCGGATCTCCGGCCGTGCGGCCTGCTGGGCGCGTGCCGCACCCAGCCCGGCCTCGACCTCCCTCCACAGCGGGTCCTCCCGACCGGCGAGGTTTTGGTCGGCAAGGGCGGCGGCGGAACGAGCCCGCTCTAGGTGCGCCGACGCCAGCGCCTCGTAGGTCATGCTGCCGATGGGCTGGACGAGGCGGTCGACGTAGTCCTCGCCCAGAATCTCGGTCGCCAGCTCCAGGCAGTCGTCGTATCGGTACGCCGCGCGCGCCTGCTCGAGCGCTGCCCGCCAGGTGCCCATGCCGGCCTCGGTGCTGAACTGGAATCGATGGAAGACCGCCTCCCGCGTCCAGTCGAGCCAGTGCTCGGGGTCGCCGGCGGCCCGTTGCTCGAAGTAGTCGCCGGCGGCGCGCTGGAGCTCGGCGAACACTGGGTGCGGGCGGATCAGGTGACGCAGCGGGTCCAGCACGTCCGGTCGGATCTGCACCGCGTCTGACTCGTCTGCGGCGAGCGAGATCCACCCGTAGTCGCTGGTGTAGTCGAGCAGCGTCGTCCAGAGGTCCCGCACCTGCGCCTCGGTCTCGGGAGCGACCAGATCAGTGCGAAACGTCGCCCGAGCCCGGGCCCGCGGCCGGGGCCGGTCGTCCTGCTGCGGATCGTCCCATGTTCCCTTGCCCGTCATCGCGTCGCTCATAAAGGGCCGCCACATCACGGAGACGACGAAGTCGTAGCGCAACCGGCGTGGGATCACGCCGTACCGCAGGAGCCAGTGGACCCGGTCGTCCTCGATTCGGTCGACGTACCGCTCGATGGCCGCGAGCAGGCCGGGCGTGCGCCAGCCCGCCAGTTCGTCCGCCGAAACGTCATCTAGCCGGGAGATGAGGTCGGCGTAAGTGGCCAACGTCAGTGGCCGTCCCTGAGCCAGTTTCCGGACCTGCTGGACGATGTCCTCCTGGAGGCCACGGATGTCCACCAAGTAGTGATGTTCCTCATCAGGCGTCAGCCGCTGAAGATGGTGGCTGGCAAGCTCTGGCAGATTCGCCGACATCCGCTCACGCAGGTCGAAACGGCCGGCAAGCACGACGCGCAGGGCCGGCACGCGGTGGACGACCTCGGACAGGAGTTCGACGATGCCGGTGGGGTCGACCGAACGGTGCAGCACCTTCTCGATCGTGTCCAGCACCAGCACGGCGGGACGGTTGCCCGGGCGGCTCAACAAGGCTGCGACAAACCGCTCGCGGACGTCCTCCCCCTCGCCGCGTGAGGCGTGGCGCGGTGCGATGCCGAAGTCGGCAGCCGGGTGCCGTGTCAGCAGGGCTCCATAGTGGCCGTACGTGGCGAGTAGCTCCTGAAAGGGCAAGCCGGTGATCTGCTGGTCCAACTGGGCCGCCGCCTCGATAAGGAGCAACCACGGATGCCGGGTCGCCGCGACCGGGTGCACGTCGTCGAAATCCACCCGGGCAGCGGGCAGGCGTGCCGGGACGCATCGCCGCGCGACGAACCAGCGCAATTGGGTCGACTTGCCCATGCCGCCGTCGGCGTACAGCTGCAGCATCCGGCCCGGGCGCCCCCCGAGCAGCTCCTCGAGTACCGCCTCGACCGTCTGCCGGGGGGTATACAGGGCTGACCGGTAGTAGTCCTTGGCCCACTTCGTCCGTGCCGCGAGGTAGGTGGCGTACTCGGTGCGCAGCGCAACCAGGGAGCGGTCAAATACTGGCCGGCGAGCGGCGACGTCGAGTACATCGAGGATCGCCCGGCAGCGGCCCAGGTCGTGTTCCTTGTCGGCGCTGTTGTAGAGGTCGCGCAGCAGGTCCCGCGCCTTGTCGGAATCGTACAGAATGCGCAGTTCAAGCTCCTCCAGTTCGCGAGCGTCGTCGTGGGCCCGGTCGGCGAGAATTCGGGCGAGCTCCGGCAGTCCATCCGGTACCTGCATCTTTACCGCCGACTCATGTCCCCCGGCGGCCCACCAGTCGCTCAGGCAGGTCTCCCGTAGCCCAGGCGCCAGCCGATGACGGTCCGGCTCGCCGGGAGCAGCCTCGACCTGGCCCATGGTGGTCAGCTCGGCCAGCGTTGGGCCGTCGTTCGAGCACAGCAATTCCTCGTACGCAGCTCGGTCGAAGGTGGGCGGCACCGCGCAGCGGCGCAGGCAATTCCGAACCGGTTCGTCGAACAGGGACAGCAACCGGAGGCCGACGTCCTCCGCCGCTGACGCGGCGGCCCAGTGTCTACGAACGACGATCACCGGCGTACCCCTTGCTCTTCATTTTCACCGCACCAATGAGCCATCCGAACTGGTCGGCGGTCAGCGACTCCACCCCTTCGACGAACCGGCCGATCTCCATCCACTTCTCCGCCTCGAGCGAGATGCCCACACGAGCGCAGAACTCCCGGGCGAGGCGGAGCAGCTCTCCGGAGCGGAACTCACGCATCGCCATCCGGTCACCCGCCAAGTCGCGAACCTCGTCGGTGAGCGGCCGAAGCTGCTCGTCGGTGCCGACGACGACGAAACGCAGCCCATCCCACTGACGCTCTGTCGCGACCGGCTGGAGCAGCAGCGGGCACAGGACGTCACTGACGTCGGGAGGCTCCACCGCACCCCAGGAATCCAGGACCACGAGCAGCGGTTGTTGGCCAGCGGCCGCGTCCAGCATGTTCAGGAACGACGTGAAAATCTTGGCGATCCACTCCTCGTAGTCCTCGCCGACCGAGGCGAACTCCTTGCCGTCGTCGGCGAACGAGCTCTCTGGTGTCCAGGGCTCGGGGTCGCGGTACCGCATCAGGAAGTGGAGGCTGTGGTCGAACTGGCGGCGGGGGTCGGCAGGCGCATCCGGCATCCAGTCGTCGTAGAGCGCGTCTCGCATCGCTCGCAGCACCGTCAGCCAGCTCAACCGCTTCTTCTGCTTCGTCGGCGCGGGGCTCACCTCGGAGAGGTCGACGTAGACGACGTTGCGCCCCCGAAGTCGAAGCGTGACCAACGCCGAGAGCACCATGGTGGACTTGCCGTAGCCCTTGTCGCCGGTGACGATCAAAAGCTTCTGGGGGCTCATGCCAACGACCGGGTCGACGGAGCGCCAGAACCTCCGACGCTCCGTCGACTGGTCCACATGCCCGGTCAGCCCCTTGAAGTGGCGGAGGTAGGGAGGCCTGCCGACTCGAGTCAGGTCGCCCGGCTGGACCTTGACCGGCAGCACGTCGTCCGGGTGGACGGCGACCGTCAGGGAGGGCAGTGCCCAGCACCGGTCGTCCGCGTCGATCCGCAATATGCTGTCGATGGCCCGACGCCCCGTGGCCGCCGCCACGTCCACCCCCCGGCCTGCGGCCAGGTCTGAGTAGAACCTGCGGGAAAACTCCACCGCTCCCACGGCCGGGATGTCTCCCTGCATCGACACCACGGCCGCGCTGCCCCGCTCCAAAAGGGCTCGAGTGAATGTCCTCGACGCCTCCCGCCCACCAATTGCATCCCCGGTTCGGCAGGCATTGAGGACAACAAGCGGGGGGGCCGGCTGTGCGGGGTCGGGAAGGTTCTTGATGTCCTTCGGGAACAGCGGCCACAGCCCGAGCGATCCCTCCATCTGGAGCGCGGACCCGCCGTCGTCATCGATGCCGTGGCTGATGACATGCAGGACGTCCGGGTTCACCTCCCGCCAGATGTCCTCCAGTTCCTGCCTCGTCTTCGGGGCTTCCAACAGCTCGACCGACCAACGTCCGGGGACATCCCGAAGCGCCTCGTGGATGGCGGCCAGTTCGTCGTCGACCATCAGGTCCTCCGAGCTGCGGTCGCCGACGACGACGAGCATCCCTGCCGGCACAGTGAGCGGCTCTCGATGGGCCAGCTGTGAACGCCACGCGCGCACCCATGGCAGCAGGTCACTCTGGAAAAGCGGCTCGCCGTCGGCGTTCGCCAGCAGCTCCCAGGGCAGAGATTGGAGCTCAGGTGTCCGTACGTCCAGGAACGTGCGCAACACCGATCCGCCCGCTCGCTCGGCCTTCTCCTGCCACCAGCGGTGAATGCTGGGCCCGAGCAGCTCCCACAGCGCCCGCCCGGCTTCGGGCGCACTCATCTGCGGATCACCGACCCCTAGCACCGCGGCTCGGGCATGGTCGAGTATTAGATCGTCGCGGAGAGGCAGCCCCTCGCACTCGGGGTTGTCCGGCCAAGAATCCGCTCCGACCTGCATCGTGAAGCCGTGCACGGTGAGCCTCTCGCCATCCTCTGGCTGGTCGACTCGGATCAACAACGTCATGTCGTCCTTCGCTCCTCGTCAGAAGCGCGGCTGTCGATGGCCGGCGTCCGTTCCACCTCGGCCCTCCCTGTGCTGGGCTGGGGATCGTTGGGGCGACCAGGGCGTGGTAGATCCGCTCGGCGACTTCCGCATCGTCGAGGTAACCGCTGATTCCGTGCCGATTACGCGTCCGGTTCCGCACGTCCCGCTTGTTCTCGATCGCCGGCGTGGCGGGATTGAGCGGAAGATGTGTGGGGTTGAGGGGTGGAGTGCGACCACGTCGCGCTCGTCCTGGGCGTTGAACCACCGCGACACGACGGATGGGCAGCGCAGCGGCAAGGAGCTGTGAGTGGTCTTGCGGATCTCGGTCACCGCGAGTGGCGATCCGCGCGTGACCAAGAGCGGAATCTGCCATCCGCGCTGATCGCCCCGCTGCCTCAGCAGGTTGTACGCCATGACGGTGCCGAGGGAATGGGCGACGACGACGGTTTCGGCACCGTCGGCGGATGCGCCTCCCACACCGCTGTCGATGTCCTCGCGGATAGCCGGGTTCTTCAGATACTGATAGACATCTCGGGTGATGAGCGCGATGCTGGTTACGCTTTTGTGCTGGACAAACCGGTCCACCGCACGCAGGATCGCCTGGAACCATTCCCAGTTCTGCGGCCCACGTTCCACCACGTCCTGGCCAGCCGCCTCGGCGAGCTGAGTGTCGGAGATGCCAGCGTGCTGCCAGATCTCCAGCACGGCGCGGGTGAAACGCTGCTCGTCGTCGTCCGCGCCGTCGCCCCGCACCACGATGTCGGCCGCGGCGTGAGCGGATCGCCCGTCCACGAGGTCGTACAGCGTGTCTCCGTAGAAGGGGAACCGCACGTCCGTCTCGGGGATCGGCTTGGCGAAAGACTCGTCGGTCAGCCCCTGCAAGAGAGCCCAAGCGTGCATGCGGTGCGCCCCAGCTGCCGCATCGTTGAGCCTCTGGAGGTCGCCGGTCCGGTCGACCCCGACGAAGACACCGGCCCGGATCACGTCGATCTCCCCCGCCGACATGACGCGGTGGATCGCCTAGCGACGACCTTGGAGCGGTGATCATCGCCCCGAAAGGGAACACACTCGGCAACCATGCGACTTCCCTCGGCACTCGCATACGTCCCTCATGAGAGGGGGGCGTCCTCCCGGCTCATCCAGGACAGTCGGGCTAGACAGGGACAGGATCGCCCGCGTGTGTCACTACATCGTCACCACCTCGTCACCAGGCCCTGCGACGACGTCTGAAGTGACCCCCGTCAGGCGGACGCCTTCGACCTCTGTGGTGAGCGGCTGACTCCACGACGATCGGGCCGAGGCGTGCCGGGACCCAAGGCTCTGGTCCGCCGAGTCACCCGTCACAAGAATTTCACACCCGCGGAGGGAGAACCGGCATGACCGGAAAGCTGCTGTTTGTCCACGGAACCGGCGTCCGCGACGTCTCCGCCTCGGTCCGCAACATCAAGGACGGGGTGGAGAAAGTGTTGGGCTGGGGCGCGGAGCAGGTGCACGCCGTCGAGTGGGGGAAAGCCGTCGGCCCGCAGCCCCTCGACATCGGACCCGCCCTGCCGCCGGAGGACACCCGTGGAGAAGGGCTCGAGGATGAGGACCCCGCGGCGCTGTGGGACCTTCTGCTTGCGGATCCCTATGCGGAGCTGCGCATCCTCGCCGAGGTTCCCGCGCCGGCGATGGGCGGCGGCGACGACCTAGGACTTGAGGAGGACCTGGCCAGCGTCGTGCTAAGCGCACGCCTCAAAGACCTCACCTTGGACGACGAGACGCTGGCCACCGCCGGCCTCAGCCGCGCCGCCGTCAACGAAGCGCGTGACGAGCTGGCGGAGGCGAACATGCTGGCGCAGGCGGCCGATCGGATAGGGGACCCCGACGACGGCGACCTCGTTACCGCCACGGCCGACGCCCTGGTCGCCATCGCCCTGGCGCCCGGGGTCGACCTGCCGGCTGAAAGCGAAGAGCCGGAACCGCGTGCGCTTTACGACGGCGCGGCGCGGGAGGCGCTCGTGCAGGCGATTGAGCAGCAGCTCTCGCCTACGATGGGTCTTGGCGGCGCGCTGATGCGGCGGATCGTCGGGCCGATCGCGACTCGCATGGCGATGCGCAAGCGCGTCACGTACATGAAGCCACTCAGTGACTTTATCCGCGACGTCGCCTTCTACATCCAGCGCGGCGAGCAGGTGCGTGGGTACCTCGCCAGCGAGCTGCGTCAGCACGGCACTGGAGAGCCCGTCGTTCTGCTTGGGCACAGCCTCGGCGGGATCGCGGCGGTCGACCTCCTCGCCGATCCGACGGTGATGAGCGGGCCGGATCCGCTGAACGTGGACCTGCTCGTGACGGTCGGGTCGCAGGCGCCGTACCTATACCTGCTTGACGCGTTAAGCTCGTTAAGCCCTCGGTCGCCTAACCGGGTGCAACCCTTTTCACCATGGCTGAACATTTATAACCGCGAGGACCTCCTGTCGTTCTGCGCCGAGGGCGTCTTCGTTAACGCGGCCGGTGTACACGACGAGCCCGTCGACGCCGACGTGCCGTTCCCCATGTCGCACAGCGCATACTGGACCGTGGACCGGACGTACGAGCTGATCCGCGAGCAGCTGCGGCGATGAACGAGGCCGCCGAAACCTGGGCGTTGCTAATCGGCATCGACGCCTACCTTCACGTCCGGAAGCTCACCGGCGCGGTCCGCGATACGGTCCAAGCAGTGGGCTGGTTGCGCCGGCTCGGCGTCCCAGATGCGCAGATTCTCCTGCACGCGGCCCCGACCGCCGAATCGAAGGCAGAGCTCATCGCCCTCGGCCTGCCCGTGCTCGGTTGCACCGAACCTGAAATCTGGCCCTCCTTTGAGACACTCGGCCACAATCAGGGCAAGCGCCTGTTCGTCTTTTTCTGCGGGCACGGCCTCTACGAGCCAGTCCGGGGGCGGGTCTTTCTAACCCAGGAGGCGCGCAAGGGTCTCAGGAAAAACTTGGGCATCGATTGGTACGCCCGGTACCTGCGGGGCCTGCCCTACCGCAGGCAATTCCTGGTGATGGACGGCTGCCTCAACTATCCGTACTCGCAGGCGGAGCGGACGCGCTTCGTCCCCGGTCAGCCGTCGTCCGTCGAGCCGGACCCGCCGCGTGCCGACGTTCTGCAGGTGTTCTGCTATGCGGCCGCGATGAGCCAGCGCGCCGTCGAAAAGGACGGTCACGGCCTGTTCCTACATACGCTCCTCAAGACGCTAGACCTCGACGACCCCGATCGGCTGTGCCTCGACATCGACGAAACCAGCGGGGTGTACCGGCTGAACCTGGACCAGGCAGTGACGAAGGTGGTCGCGCCCACAGTCACTCAGATCGCCAAGCAGCAGAGACGCGACCAGTCGCCGGGTTACCAGATGCTCAGCGAGGGCGCCACGCCACCAGCGCTGCCGGTGGTCGAAATTGTGCCGACCCGTCGCGCGCGGGTGCGCGTGACCGTGGATCCCGCGGATGCAGCCGCCGACGTGAAGCAGCTCATGCTGTGGTCGGACGACACCGCCTGGCGGCGGGAACTGCCGATCCCGCCATCCAAGTCGGTGCAGGTTCCCTACGAGAGCGTCATCCCTGCGGGACTGCCGGTGGCCGTGCGCTGCAGGGTCCCCGCCGGGGGTAGATGGGCGCAACCCGCCCAGGAGGAGTTTGTCGCGGACCGAGACTTCGAGGTGCTGTTCCAGCTCGAGCCTCCTGCGCCGCCGCCCGCGGGCCCGGACACGGTCGTCAGCGTACAGACCGTCGGCAGCGGCGGCGACGTCATCGGAGGCATGTCAGCGGCCGCGTACAAGGCGGTCGAGCAGCTTCTGACCGGCAATCAGGCGAACGTTTCGCTCGTGCGCCATGAAAGCGGGCCGGTCCTGCATAGTCATCCCGGCTTCCTCGCCAGCCTTGCCCCGCTGGCCTACCGGATGGCCGACGCCATTAACCGCACGACCTCGCGAGACGTCGGCGTGGTTGTGCGCCACCCGGCCACCACGCCCCTGTCCACCGCTGTCGCGCTTCCGCTGACCGAGGCCGCATCCAAGCGCCTGGCCGGGCTGCTCGTGCACGAGGACGTCGTCTCGATGTGCGATCAGCATCTGTCCCTAGACCGACTTGTGTGGTCTCCGTTCGTAGCGGTTGACCCCGGGCCGGTCACCGTCCAGCTCAGCCTGCCGTGGGGGTCTTGGGTTCACCGGGTTGTGGTCCGCCCCGGAAGCACAGAGACGGTGGTGCTGCCGGAAAGCATCGGCACGGAGCCGCTACGGGTGCGATTGCTTGCGCCCGACGCCGGGGCGGGGTCTGAGGATCCGCCGCGTTCGCTGGTCTCCGCCAGGCGCAGCCCCGTCACCGGCCGGATGCGGAGCGGGACGGACGTCGTGGGGGACATACGCCCCACCGAGCCATTAGGCGCCTCCTGGCGCGGCAGGTGGTCGCAGGGCAGCAGCGGAGGCGTCCGTTGGGCGACGTACTGCACGGTAAGTGCATCGCGCGGGCAATTCTCATTCCCGATCAACGAGCACGGCGCACTTGCGGTACATCTCGGTCGGTCACCTCGAGTCGAGCCGCTGTCGCGGACCCCGTCGGCACACTGGGACCGCCTCATTTCGGCGGGACGGCTTGAGGAACTGGGTGAGGAGGAGGCCACGCGCTTAACCGACGACAAGTGGTCAGCCCCGCTACTCGGCTTGGCAGGCGCCTACGCCTGCTACGCGCAGCGGCGCGACGACTACTTGCGTACCGTCCTCGGCAACCTCGGCGGGCTCGACGGCGGGTTGCCCGACCTTCCCCTGCTAGAGGCAGCGGTGGACCAGCGTCAGGGACGCGTCCGCGCTGAGGTGCGAGGGGAGCTTGAACGGCTCGCCAGGGCGCGGGCCGTGCCAGTTTTCCGGTGGGGCGTCGCTATTGGAGTCACCGCAGCACAGCACTACCACTTGCCCTCTCTGGCCGACTGGCTGGCCCGTGTAGACGCCCGCCTCGTCCCCACCTCGACGTGGACCCTCTGGCGGGACGGCTAGCCGGCGGAGGAGGCCCCAAGGACATTGGGCGGAGGGTTTGTCGCCGTTCAGGGTGGTCGAGCCACACCTGAAGGACGAGACACCCGGCCGAGTCTGAAATGGTCTGACGGATCCTCGCGAGGTGCGCTACCTGTAGGAGTGCGGCAGACAGGGTCCGCACGCTCAAACTCACGAAGCCTGACTGCCGGCGCCCGCACACCACCCACCGCCCGCTGAACTCTAAGGCACGCAGAAGGCACGCCCCGTGGCCTTGTAGCCGTCTGACCAGCAGAGAAGTGCGTCGGGAGCCAGCGCCTTCCAAGCTGGCCATGCCGGTTCGATCCCGGTCACCCGCTCCATGTCTTGACCAGCCCAGATGCCCGTTTGCGCAGCTCAGCCGCGCGGCGCTGCTCCTTCCGTACCTCAACGGTGCTGACCCGTGTTGACCGCTGACCACCGGCTTTGGCCGGTGCTCGGGGCACGGAAGGGCACGGAAGGGCACGGCCTCGAGAAGCCCAGTCCGCAGACACAGTTGGAGCGCTCCGACCCACGTGGGCGCCCCCATCTCTTCGGCTCTGCTCCCAAGTGTGCGCTGACACGACCGGGCGTGGTGTGACCGGTTTCGCTCGCGGGCTGTACCGGTTCCGCAGCGCGGAGAGGCCCTGCGCCGCCTCGCGGACGACCCATATCGACACGGGCCCCGTCCCATAGAAACGGTGACAGTTCGCCGCCTGTAGGCGCCTCGGCGACCGGGCGTGTAAGGGTGCGCGCCCAGGTGTGCCGCTTCTCGCCGACCGTGAGGTCGCCAGGTAGTCCGCTGGACTGCAGCAGCACGCCGATGTGTGCCCGGACCCGGGCGCGCTCGGTGAGCGGATTCGCGCCGAGGATGCGGACCGAGCCTCCGTCGGCGGTGGCCAGGCCTTCGACCAGTTCGAGCACGGAGGTCTTGCCGGCGCCGTTGACGCCCGTAAGTGCGAAGACCTCTCCGGGATGGAGGGTGAGGGAGACGCCGCGGACGGCCTCGAAGCTGCCTACCGGCGGTGGCGGCCGACGACCTCCACGGCGAAGTCGCGATCCACTGACTCAGGAGTGGGCACGAGTTGCCTCCGCCGGGACGATGCGAGCCGGTGATCGTGGAGAAGGCGCTGTTCGAAGGTGTCGCTGAGGCCGGCGCGCGCGACAGGTGCCGGAACTCATCGGGTGCGTCGAGCGGCCCACCGATGGACCGTGACGTGCCAGGACGCAGAGGCCCGCGTCGGCGGTCACGGCGCACTCCCCGTGCCGCGCAGCCGGTCGAGCAGCCGCCGGACTCCCCCGGCAGGCACTTCCTCCGGCCAGTCCGGCACCGGCGCGCCATCCGGCACGATCGTGGCTAGCACCAGGGGACGGACGTCGACCGGCTCGACGCCCAGTGAGGCGAGGGCGCGGGCCGACGCGGTGCCCGGCTCCAGCACGGTCAGCCACAGCTCGCCGGTGCCCAGCTTCAGGCCTGGTCGCAGCCGCCTGCTGCGCACCAGCGGACGCCACTTCGCGGTGAACTGCCGCGCGGCCCGGCGGAACTCGGCCGATGGCTCCGGCGTCGACCGGCTGCTCCGCGCCTCGTGGTCGCCGTCCTCCTGGGTCCGTCCGGAGGGGGCGCCCAGAGCGGTGCGGATCGCGGCCTCGGTCAGTTGAGGATGGTCGAGAGTCACGGTCGCGGTGACCGCGTCCGCGGTCCGCAACAGGCCCAGGAGGACGTGCCCGGTCTCGTACGTCGTCGCGCCCAGGCGTCGGGCCTCATCCGCTGCCACGTGCAGAGCCTCTGCAGCGGGGGCGTCGTAGAGCAGCATGGCGGCTTCCTCTCGTGGGTCGGGATGAGTCGTCTCGACGGACTCCACCGAGTTCCCGCACGACGTGCATGGAGGTGCAGTGGGGGATCTCAGGGCCGGTGGACGACCGACCGGCGCCGGCTCCAGGCTGCGACCAGGGGCATCCACACCCGTGCCACCGCACCGCTCACCGTCGTGGCGAGCATCGTCGCGGCCGAGAAGCCGCTGAGGGCCAGCGCGGTGACCGTGCCCGCGGGTGGCGCGAGCGGAGGATGGTCGGGCGTGGGGCGGGCAGTCACGCCTGCTGCGGTGTGCGGAGTGCCTCGTTGTCGAGGCCGGCTGCCGGGGTCGCCGGTGATGCGGTGCGGCGTGGCCAGGTCCAGGCGGAGCGCAGGATGAAGGCCAGGATCAGCACCTCGAGTCCGATGGAGAGGCCGTAGAAGTAGGAGTAGCTCCAGGACTCGCCCACCGCGTTGTACGCCGCGACGGGGATCTGTACCGAAGCCACGATGAGGTTCGCGGTGCGGTTCACACGGGCGGGTAGCGTCATCGACAGGACGACCATGAGGATCGGGATCGCCATGAGCGTGAGCCCGATGGCGAGAAACGTCGGGCCGGCGTCGTACTCGTGGACGATTCCGGCCAGGATGTCGTCGACGACGCCGGGCTTGAAGAAGTTGAGGATGTCCACGTAGACGTACAGGAACATGAAGCTCGTCCATGCTGCTGCGAGTTTGGCCTGCACGGGCAAGCGCCGATCTTCCAGCGCGCTGTTGATCGGCGGATTCTCCCGTGCGGTGTGGGATCGAGGCGTTCTCATCACATTGCTCCTTGGCTCGATCAGGTGGGCGCTGCCACCTTCACGGATGTCGACGGCGGACACATCAGCCCCGGAGCCTGATCCGACCTGGCCGTTGGCACAGCCGAGCTCTCGTGCTTTCGGCGGATACACCGAGCACGCGGGCTGCCTAGGCTGATCAGATGGCCACCAGCGCACTCCGCTCGCTGTGGGCCGAACCTCGACCACCGAATGCCCCGGACCGGGGGCCGCGGGACTGGGCCTTGGTCGCAGCACTGGTCGGCTGGTCCGTGGTGGAACTGGTGCTTCGCCGGGACCTGATGCCGCGCCCGCTGCTGCTGCTCTACACGCTCGCGGTCCTCGGCCCGCTGCTGTGGCGACGCACGCACCCGCTCGTCGCGGTCGCGGTCTCCTTCGGCACGTTGACGATCGTCGACACCGTCCGGATCCTCACCGGGTCGCAGGGCACCCCGCTGAACAGCACGTCGGGGCTGCTGATCCTGGCCTACGCCCTGTTCCGGTGGGGCTCCGGTCGGGAAGCCGCAGGCGGCCTCGGCGTCATCCTGCTCTGGCTGCCCGTCACCCACCTGGCCGACTACACGAGCCTGTGGGAGGCGGTCGCAGGGTACGGGTTCTTCCTGTTCGCCGCCGCGCTCGGTGCCGCGATCCGCTATCGGACGAAGAGCCGCATCCGTGACATCGATCGAGCCAAGGCCCGCGAACGTGAACAGCTGGCGCGCGAGCTCCACGACACCGTCGCCCACCACGTGTCGGGTATCGCCATCCAGGCCCAAGCCGGACGTGCGATCGCGGCCTCCCACCCCGAGCGTGCCGTCGAGGCGCTGGCCGTCATCGAGGACGCAGCGACCCGCACCCTCACCGAGCTGCGCGCCATCGTCGGCGTGCTGCGCGCCACACGGGACACCGAGTTCGCGCCGCAGCCCGGCGTGGCCGAGGTCGAGGAGCTCGCCACCGATGGCCAGACGCGTCCCTGCGTCGAGGTGACTCTCTCCGGCGAGTTCGACGACCTCAGCCCGGCGGTCGAGGCCGCGATCTACCGCCTGGCCCAGGAGTCCGTCACCAACGCTCGACGGCACGCCCGCCACGCGACCCAGGTCACCGTCGCCGTCACAGGCGACGCCGATCGGGTACGGCTGACCATCGACGACGACGGCTCCGCCGCCGGCGGCCGCGCCACAGCGGGCTACGGCCTGGTGGGCATGCGGGAACGCGCCTCACTGCTCGGCGGCACCTTCCACGCAGGCCCCGCCGCCGAGCGGGGCTGGCGGGTGGAGGCGGTCCTGCCCCGAACCGGGACGCCACGATGAGCATCAGGGTCCTCATCGCCGACGACCAGCCCATCGTGCGCACCGGGCTGACGATGCTGCTCGACGCCCAACCCGACATCGACGTGGTCGGCGCGGCCGCCGACGGGCGCGAGGCAGTCCGCTTGGCGCTCCAGCTGCGCCCCGACGTCGGCCTGTTCGACATCCGGATGCCGCTGATGGACGGCATCGAAGCCACCCGACGCCTCGCCGGCCCGGACGTCACCGACCCCCTGCCGATCGTGGTCATCACCACGTTCGACCTCGACGAGTACGTCCACGGGGCGCTCAGAGCCGGCGCCCGCGGGTTCCTGCTCAAGGACGCCGGACCCGCCCTGCTGACCCAGGCCATCTACGCCGCCGCCGACGGAGACGCACTGATCACACCCAGCGTGACCGTCAGACTGCTCGCAGCGTTCGCCCGCGGGCAGACCTCACCACCGAGACAGCCGATGGAACCGCTCACCGCCCGCGAGGAGGAGATCCTCGTGCCTGTCGCCCAGGGCCGCACCAACAGCGAGATCGCCAGCGAGCTCCACATCACCCCGAGCACCGTCAAGGCCCACCTCGCCAGCCTCATGCGCAAGCTCGGCGCCCGGAACCGCGTCGAGGTCGCCATGTGGGCCCACGAGACCGGCCGCATCTGACGCCGCACAGGGTCCCGCCGCCGTTCGTCGCAACGCCCCACAGCGTCACGAAGTGGCCTGTAGCCCGTACGGGATCATCGCCATCCAGGGTGCCTTCGCGGTCTGGACTCGCCGGTCTTCAGCAGGCTCCTGGCGATGTAGCTCGTGAGGTTGCGGAGGCCGAGGGCTGAGCCGCGCAGGTCTTCCAGGCGCCGGTCAATGGAGGACGGCGTAGGCGGAGCCGAGCTGGTTCCGCAGCGGTCGGGGCGAGGGCATGCCAGGAGCGAGGCCTGGCAGCCAAGCAGGCTCACCTGCCCGGCTGACCGCTCGACGGAGCCGGCCTCACCGGTCGCGAGTCGCCGTCGCTCACGTACGCCGTCTCCCCACCTCGGTCCCGAGGAGCCTGGCGAGCTGGTCCCGGACCGTGCCGACGGCCTCGGCCCACCCCCGGACCCCTGGCCGCTCGACTCGCAGGATGCCCCAGATGCCCTGTTCGAGGGCCCACTTCAGGACACCGGTGCGGTAGGCGTGGTCCCCGCTGCGGGTCGCGGTGAGCTCGATGTCGTGGACGGTGGCGGCGGTCAACCCGGACAGGGACCCGAGCCAGTCGACCGAGCGGCCGTCGCGCACCCACGGCGCGGCCGGCCAGGCCAGCCCGTGCAGGGTGAAGGTGTGGTTGCGCGGCTTGTCGGCGGCGCCGACGAGCCGGAGCCAGAGCGTGTCGCCCACGCGGGCGGCCCAGACCGGGGTCGGTGGCCGGGAGCGGGCCATGCCGGTCGGGTGGTGGACGACCGCGCTGCCGTAGCCGACCCCCTTCTGCCCCGAGTCCTCCGCCTCGACGTCGATCTCCACGTCGGGGACGGGCACCAGCGGGTTGCCGGCGACGAAGTGCCGCATGCCGTCCCGGACGAAGAGGACCTGCTCGTTGGCGAGCGTCTCCCCGCCTCTGCGCAGCAGCACGTGGGTGCCGGACCACCGTTCCGCCCCCGTCCTCGGGTGCACGGGCACGAGGTCGCGGGGCTCGACGACGACCGCGCCGACGAGCCCGTGGTGCGGGTGGTTGCGGACGTCGGCCGTGTCGTGCAGGTAGCAGACCTGTCCCATGGACCCCGCCGGCGCCAGCCCGTCGTCGGCGTACCACCAGTACTCGCGCCAGTTCGGCCCCGAGGCACCGTGGCGGTGGTCGGCCCGGTCGACGACGATCCCCGCCTGGGGGTCGGCCGCCATCTCGTGCCCGTGGTCGTCCCGCACCGCCAGGGGCGCGACCGTGCTGTCCCGGTTGAACCCGACGTGGGACCCGTCGTCGGAGACGACGTCGTAGCCGAGCAGGCAGGCGTGCAGGGAGACCCGGGGGCTCACGGTCCGCACCCGCTCGTCGAGCGGTACCCGCGGCGGGAGGAGCTCGGGCCCGAACCGCGGCAGGTAGGGGTCCACCTCGTCCTCGGGGAGGAGGACCTCGTTGAGCAGGGTGACCCTGATCCACTCGCCGGGGTGGGCACGGAGGACCAGCGGCTCCCCCGTGTCGTGCACACCGACGGCCCGCCGGTCGCCGCGCGCGGCGCCCGGCCCGGCCGCGACCGGCTCGCTTCGGTCGGCCCGCTGGTAGACGAGGCCCCAGGGGTCGGTGAGGGCCGTGCCGTCGTAGCGGATCTCGCGCCGCCGGGCGACGACGACGTAGTCGCGGACCGGGCCGGCGTACGTCCCGTCGGGTCGGCGGTGTGGCCGTGGCGGCACCGGCCGCTGGCGGAGGAGTGCATGGCGGTCCCCGTGCAGCGACCGCACGTCGGCGAGTCGGCCCACCGTCGGGGGCAGGGCCCGGATCAGGCCCCAGCAGCCCAGCCAGGTGTCGTCGATGGCGGCGAAGCGCCACAGGTGGTCCCCCGGGCCGTAGGACCGCTCGTCCCCGAGCGCCGGAACCTCGACGGTGAAGGCCTCGGAGATGCCGATGGTCTGCTGGTCGACGAGGGTGGACTCCGGCACCAGCCAGTCCCTGCGCCAGCGCAGGCCGTGCAGCACGAAGCTGTGCTGCTCCTCGTGGGAACCCTGGACCAGCCGCAGGCGCAGCCGCTCCCCCGGGTAGGTGGAGATGACCGGGGTGGCGGGGTCGCCGTCCTCACGCCCCCACTGCCCGTGCCGGTCCGCTCCGTCCGCGCGCGGCTGCGCCCGGTCGCCGGCCGGCTGCCCTGCCGCCGGGTCGTTGCGGTCCTCGTCCTCGCGGCTGCGGCTGCTGAACCACCGGGAGGGGTCCTCGCCGCGCTTGGTGAGCGGTTCGCAGCGGTAGTTGACGGCCATGGCGCCGGGATCGTCGTCCCCACCCAGTTCCCCGGGCGGGTTGAGCGGATCGCCGTGCTCGTCGAAGAGCGGCACGAAGTCGGCCACGGCCAGGCAGGCCTCCCGGAAGGCCGGGAACCGCCGGCCATCCGGGCCGGGTGCGATGACCGCCTGACTCCCGGTCCAGGCATCGGTGGGCGCGTCCGCCGCCGGGTCCCAGGTGTGCGGGGTGAGCCAGCGGGAGCCGTGCGGTTCGACGTTGAGGGCGGCGAACAAACCGTGTTTCTGCCGGTAGTTGGCCAGCAGGTGGTCGTGGAAGAAGCAAGGGCCGAACTCCTCGTCGACCACCCACCGGTGGAACCCGACGTTGGGCGGGAGCTGGCGGGGTCCTGCCTCGGGCAGGCCGAGGACCGGGTCGTCGCAACTTGTCCCGGACAGGTAGTTCCACCCGGTCGAGGAGCCGTCGGCGGCCAGGACGTCGAACTTGGTCAGGTGCACGTGGAGGGCGCACTCGACCGGGAGCTGCGCGTGGTCGAAGGCATCCGGCGGCAGGCCCTGGAGACCATTGGTGAACCGGGACTCGAGGACGTCGCCCTGGTTGGCCCGGGTGTAGAGCGGCTCGATGGCGTCCGGCTCGGTGGGAGGTCCGGGAACCGCCTGCGGTACGCCGTCGACGGTCGCGCCCTTGAGGACGTAGTGGTGCCCGTGCGGGTCGTGCCAGCCGTACGGGTTGTACCGCACCGGCTTCTCCCGTACCTCGATGTCGTGCTGCACGAGCCGGGTCCCCGGCAGCCCGGCCCGCTGGTTCCACGTCGCGGCCAGTGTGTCGAGGTCGATGAAGAAGGAACCCGGCTTGCCGGCGCACCCCGGATCGCCGGCGGCCTCCTCTGCGGCGCTGGCCCGGATGCCGTAGAGCAGGCGGCGGCGGCCGACCACGTGCTCGTCCTCCCACGCCGGCGGGGGTGGCGCCTTCTGCGGGAAGGTGGCGTCGACGAACCAGGGGAAGCCCAACCGGTCGGCGTCGGGTGGACGGCCGGGCAGCGGCTGCAGCCCGGCGCACGGGGCGCCGTCCGGCAGCAGCCGGCGGCCGTCCACGAGCTGGTCGAAGCTGCGCCACAGCCCCCACATGCCGTGGTGGAAGTGGGGGTAGAGGTGGCAGTGCCAGATGATGTCGCCGACGGCGCGCTGCCGGCTGCCGGACCCGTAGAGCGGGTCGATGGTGATGGCCGTCTGCGGGCCGATGGTGATGGCGTCGAGCAGCTGTGAGCCGGCCGCCTCGCCGGGGAGGGCGGTGTCGGTGGCGACGGCGCGCCACTGGTGCACGTGCAGGTGGAAGACGTGGGTCTCCTTGACCCCGCCGTGCACGAGGCGCACGCGCGCCGGGTCACCGGCGTAGGCGCGGACCACCGGGATGGCCGGGTCCCCGAACAGCCAGGAGCTGTGGTGCTGCTCCTCCCCGGCGACGTACTCCAGCCAGCGGCCGTCGCGCCGGGCGGTGCGGAAGACCTCGCCGAGTTCCGTGTCGTACTCGACGCCGACGGCCTGCAGGTCGACCCCCGTGTCGCTGAGGCGGCCCGGGGTCGGCTGCTCGGCGAGCCGGCGCATCCGGTGAGGCAGCCGGTTGGGCATGGGCTCGGCCCGGTAGGAGATCGGCATCACGGTGTGGTCGACGTCGCCCACGTGGAAGGCGCTGTGCACCTCCGGCTCGTCGTGGAAGAAGATCGTGAACTCCCGGTGGCTGACCAGGGTGGTGTGCAGGTCGACGTACTCGTCCGCCGCGAGCGCCTGCTCCCCGGGGACGCGGATGTCCACGTCGAGCCCGTCCCCGTAGGGCGACCGGGTCAGGTCCTCACCCGTCTCGGGGTCGTGCCAGCGGACACCCGGCGGCTCCACCACGAGGGCCCCGAAGAGTCCGTGCGCGTTGGTGCCGGCCTGGGTCCCGCGCAGGTCGGCCAGGTCGTTGAAGTACCAGACGCCCTGCCGGCCGGCGTTCCAGAGGAAGGTCCGGCACCCGCCGGGGCGCACCGTGCTGGGGTCGTTGACCCCCACCGCGGCCCCGTCGTCGTGCCGGACACCGCGGGCGAGGCCGGTGGAGATGCCGTCGCCCTGCAGGTGCAGGCCCACCCGGCGCCCGCGGACGGAGTTCTGCAGCCGGATGCGCACGGTCTCGCCCTCGTGGGCACGGAGGACCAGCGGCCGGACCAGCGGAACCGGCTTCATCGGGTTGAACCGGGTGTAGCGCCGCACCCGGTCCTGCTCGTCGAGGAGTTCCCGGTCCGCGCCGGCGGCGCGGGCGCGCCGCCAGTCGTCGTCGGCGTGGTCGTTGAGCAGCAGCCGCCGCACGCGCTCCGCCGGCAGCCCGCTGGCGGCCGACAGGCGGTCGGCGTCGAAGCGGCGGAGGGGGTCGGCCTCGACCCGCTCGAACCACGCCTCGATCCCCCGCCGGCCGTTCTCGAGGGCCAGCCGCCAGCGCTTGAGCAGGTCGGCGACGTCGGGCCGGCCGGTCTCCGGGTCGACCGGCAGGGCACGAACCTGCCCGTCGGTGAGCAGGTCCAGCAGCGTGGCGATGCGGTCGACGAGCCCCCGCACGTGGCGCTCGATGCTCTGCACCCGCGGCGAGGCGCCCCGGCGCGGGCCCTCGTCACCGTCGGGGGCGGCGCGGGATCGGCCCTGGTGGACCCGGAGCTCCTGCAGCACCTCCCGGTCGATCAGCGCGTCCTCGGCCGTCTCCTCGTACTCCTCGTCCAGCGTCCGGGCCACCCGCCGGTCGTCGTGTCGGTGCCCGAGGACGGTCTCCTCGTAGCGCCGCAGGTCGTCGACGAGCACCTGGATGCGCTGCGTGCGCAGGTGCAGTCGCGGGAGGTATCCGTCCTCGTCCTCCCAGCGCGCCCGGACCCAGTCCAGCAGCGGCCGGTGCGCCTCGAGGGCGTAGAGCAACCCGTTCGGGTCGTGGTCCCCGTCGACGTTGTAGACGATCGGCATCGACGTCGCGACGACGTCGTACGAGCGGGAAGCCATGACCAGCACCTCGATCGGAGCAGGAGAACCGGGACGGTCAGGACGCGGTGCTGAGGAGCACCAGGCCCAGGAGGACGGCGGCCACGCCGGTCGGGCGGACGAGCCGGAGGCCCGTGCGGGTGGTGCGCTCGGCGGCCATGACGACGGCCAGCGGCACCATGGTCGCGAGGTGGGCCGTTCCCCCCGCGAGGCACACGGCCATCAGCGCCCAGCAGCACCCCACGCAGGACGCGCCGTAGGCGACACCGATGGTGGCGGCCTCGACCGCCGGCCGGCGCTCGCCGTGCCAGTGAGCGACCGCGAAGGTGCGCGGACTGCGGCAGGCGGTGAGGCACCGGCGCTTGAGCGGGGAGAGCTGAAAGGCACCGGCGAGGACCAAGACCCCACCGACGAGAACCTGGGGAGCGGGTCGCCACGCCTCTGCCGCCACGGCCGAGAACAGGGCCTCGCCGGCCACGAACAGCACGCCGACGGCCATCCACACGGCGATGAACGCGCCGGCCCCGGACGCGACCAGCAGGTGCTGGGTGCGGTGCCGGGCTGCCAGTCGCTGCAGCATCCGTAGGAGAGGCAACGCAGGGGGCAGCATCATGGCCACGACCATGAGCCCCCACCCGGCCAGTGCCGCCGACGGCGACCAGCCGGCCCCCGGCGACCAGGAGTGCCCTCCGTGCACGTGCCCCCGGTGCCCGGCACCGTTCCACTGGTCGATCAGGTACAACGCGAGCCAGGCGCCGCCGGCAGCCACCAGGACACCGACGGGCAGCACCGGCCGTTCGGTCCAGGGCGAGCGCCCCGTACGACCGGGCACGGGATGTGTCGCGGCCATGCTCATCCCGGCCCGGTGCCGGACTCGGCGCGGTCGGCGGGACCCGAGTAGCGGAACCTGCCTCGCATGGCGGACCGGCGCTCGGCGTCCACATAGCCGGCCGGTAGCGCCGGGAGGTTCAGCCGGAAACGGGTCGCGGTCATCGCGGTCACCGATCCGACCGCGGCGAGCTCCTTGTGCAGGGCCGTGCGGTTCAGGGAGAGCGGTGCAGCTCCGGACGTTGCACCGTCTTCCTCGCCATCGGACGCGGTTGCCGCGCCGGCCGGGAGATCGAAGACGAGGTCCGTCCCGTCCGCCTCGAAGGTCGGCGTGTCGCTCGTCGTGGACTCGGTGGGGTGTCGGGCGTCGTCGACCCCTCGCTTCTCGTGGACCCGGATGCACCAGCGGCCGTCCTTCCCCCGGCCCCCTCACCCTCGACCCGGATCTCCGCCGGGGACACCGACAGCACCGCTCCCATCACCTCGGACAGATCCGCCAGGGGTCCCCGGGGCGCACCGAACGCCCGCTCGAGGGCGTCGTAGGCGTCCTCCCGGTGGACGACGTCGTCCACGTCGACGAAGAGCACGGAGTAGCGCCCCCCGTCGGGGTCGCGTCGCCGGCCGTTGTGGGTGGAGATGCTGACGACACGGGCCCCTCCGACATCGACGAGGCCATCGACACCGCTGACCCGGCCGTGGTCGATCACCCAGGCGAACAGACCTGTGCAGTGGTCGTCATCGGGGTCGTCGTCGACCCAGCAGGGACAGAGCGACTCGCAATCGCAGGTCTCGATGAACCATCCCTCGAGCACATCCGTATGCAGCTGGGTCCCGGAACCGGTGGTGGTCATCTGCTGCGCCCATCCCCTTGCCCCATGGCCACCGCAGCACCGAGAGATCGGATCCTGCGCGGCGTTCCCTACCGGGGTCGCGGAGTCGCTGGCCCGTGACCTGGAGCATCGGGCCGGGCCGTCACCGCTCCGTCACCACCTGTTCGTCATCGACGAACTCCGCCTGCTGATCGCCTGCGCCCGCACCGCCGTGGAGCGCGGACACGGAGCCCGCCACTGAGGCAATCGGAAGGCACGAATGCCGCCCTTCGAGCCCCTGACCGGGAACGGCATCGCTCAGAGGATCAGGCCTTCCACGCTGGCCATGCCGGTTCGATCCCGGTCACCCGCTCTCCGCGTTCCGTGATCCGACCGGGCTGTCGGCCGCGACGTCGCGGGCGCGTCGAGGACCGTCACGAGTCGTCACGTCCTTGCCACGGCCCGGCGGACCACGCCGCCCGACGGCTGTGAGCGGTGACCGGCCGACCGCTCGAGCGGCGCGGTGCTGGTCCTGAGCCGGGCGGCGAGCCAGGCTGGTCGGCGCGGAGGACGTGGACGGAGCCGGGCAGCCGGAGGTGGGCCGTGCCGCGCGTGGCGATCGTGACCGGTGGGACCTCGGGGATCGGACGGGCGCTGAGCGCGGCCCTGGTGCGCCGGGGCGACCGGGTCGTCCTCACGGGCACCGAGGACGCGGCCGCGGTGCAGGTCGCGGAGCAGCTCACCGCGAGCGGACCGGGCGCGGCCTCGGCAGCCGCCCTGGACGTGCGTGACGCGGCGGCGGTCGATGCCCTCGTGGCGGACACCGCAGCGCGGTACGGCCGGCTGGACCTGCTGTTCAACAACGCCGGCGTGGGCATCGGCGGCCCCGTCGAGGAGTTGTCCCTGGCCCACTGGGACAGGGCCGTCGACGTCAACCTGCGGGGCGTGGTGCACGGCGTGCGCGCCGCCTACCCGGTGATGGTGCGGCAGGGACACGGGCACATCGTCAACACCGCGTCCGCGGCCGGGCTCCTGCCGAACCCCGGGTTCGCTCCCTACGCGATGACGAAGTGGGGGGTGGTCGGGCTCTCGTTGGCCCTGCGCGGGGAGGCCGCTCACCGTGGCGTGCGCGTGTCCGTGGTCTGCCCCGGTGGCGTGGACACCCCGATGCTGGACAAGGGGATGCCCCCGGATCTCCCGCGGGTCCCCACCGTGGAGGCGCTCGACGCCCGCACGGTGATCACGAAGCTGAGCGGGGGCCGCCTGTACGACCCCGGTGCTCTGGCCGCCGACGTCCTGCGCGGGGTGGACCGGGACCGGGCGATCATCGTCGCCCCTCGGCAGGCGCGGGTCGCGTGGCGGCTGATGCGCCTGTCGCCGTCGCTGTTCATGCGTCTGGCACGGCTGGTGGCCGCCCGCGACGCCGACCTCCGGTCGGCCACCGGCGGAGCGGTGCCTCCGTCGGAGCCCCTCGGGAGCACGCCCTCGACGGACTGACGTCCCGTGGCGCGGCACCGTCTCAGTCCGCGAGCCCGCGGGTGAGCAGCACGACGGTGACGAACGTCCGGTAGAGCTCGACGGGGTCCGCGTCGGTGACGCGGACGTCGACGGCGCCGGCGCGTTCCACGCCGGCGATGCGGCACGCCATCTCCGCCAGGTCCGCGTTGCGGACGGTGATCTCCAGGGTGGCCGGGAGCTCGATCTGCGGCAGTCGCGCCGCGGAGAGGCCCCGCAGAGCGGCGGCGGCACGGGACCGGATGAGCGCGCAGGCCTCGTCCGGGTGCAGGCTCTCGGCCGCGAACCGCGTCACCGACCGCTTGACGACGGCGGCCTCGATCCCCGGGCACACCGCGCGGGCCTCCTCGGCGGTGGTGTCGTCGCCGGTGACCAGCACGACCGGGACGCCGTGGCCCAGCGCCACGAGCGCGTTGAGACCCGACTCCCCCACCTCGACGCCGTTCAGCCGCACGCGGGCGATCGCCGCCGGGTTGTAGGTGTGCGACAGCACCGAGGACGGGCCGCCCATCGAGCCGTGGTAGCTGACGAGGAAGACGGCGTCGAAGGACGCGTCCAGCCCCTCCATCATGTACGCCGGCTTGTGCCGGCCCGACAGGTAGCGGGCGCCGCCGAGCAGCTCGCCGGGCCGCAGGTTCTGCATCGACGAGTGCGAGTCGTTGACGAGGAACTCCGTCGCGCCGGCGTCCATCGCCCCGGCGATCGCCGCGTTGACCTCGTCCTGCAGCAGGCGCCGGTAGTACTCGTACTCCGCCCCGGGACCGCGGCACTGTCCCCAGTCGACGACACCGGCGGTGCCCTCCATGTCGGAGGAGAGGTAGACCTTCACCGGCCCATCCTCGGCGGGGTGTTTCCTGTCCGGGTGACCACCCTCTCCACCGGGGTCGTCGGGGCCCTGCTGGCCGCCCTGCCCGCCGACCGCGTCCTGCTCGACGACGACGTCCTCGCCTCCTACCGGCACGACGAGGCCGAGTGGGCGCCGGCCGGGCGGCCGCTGGCCGTCGTCCGCCCGCGCGAGGCCCGGGAGGTCCAGGCCGCCGTCCGGGCGTGCCTCGGGCACCGGGTGCCGGTGGTGACCCGCGGCGCCGGGACCGGCCTGTCCGGCGGCGCCAACGCCGTCGACGGCTGCGTCGTCGTCTCCACCGAGGCCATGCGCGAGATCCGGGTGATCGACCCGGTCGAGCGCTACGCCGTCGTCCAGCCCGGCGTGGTCAACGACGACCTGCGGGCCGCCTGCGCCGCGCGGGGCCTCTGGTACCCGCCGGACCCGGCCAGCGCCCCCTGGTCGACCATCGGCGGCAACGTGGCCACCAACGCAGGCGGGCTGTGCTGCGTGAAGTACGGCGTCACCCGCGACTACGTGCTCGAGCTCGAGGTGGTCACCGGCACCGGCGAGCTGGTGCGGCTGGGCCGGCGGACGGCCAAGGGCGTCGTCGGCTACGACCTGGTCGGGCTCATGGTGGGCTCGGAGGGCACGCTCGGGATCGTCACCGAGGTCACCGTGCGGCTGCGCCCGGCCCGCCCCGCCGAGCGGACCGTCGTCGGGTACTTCGCCTCCGTGGTCGACGCCGGGCGCGCGGTGGAGGCGATCGGCGCCGCGGGGATCGTGCCGTCGGCGCTGGAGCTGGTCGACCGGCACTGCCTGGCCGCCGTCGACGCGTGGAAGAACACGGGCCTGTCGGTCGACGCCGACGTCGTCCTCCTCGGCCGCGCCGACGCCCCGGGCGAGGCCGGCGACGCCGAGGCCGCCGGCATGCTGCGCTGCTTCGAGGACGCCGGCGCCACCTGGGCCGCCGCCTCCACCGACGCCGAGGAGGCCGAGGCGCTGTTCACCGCCCGCCGGCTGGCCTATCCGGCCGTCGAGCGGCTGGGGCCGGTGCTCACCGAGGACGTGTGCGTGCCCAAGGCCGCCGTCCCGGAGATGCTGGCCCGGATCGAGGCGGCGGCGCAGCGCAACGACGTCCTGATCGCCAACATCGCACACGCTGGCGACGGCAACCTGCACCCGCTGCTGATCACCCCGCCCGGCGACGACGCGGCGCGCGAGCGGGCGCAGGTGGCGTTCACCGAGATCATGGCCGACGCCGTGGACCTCGGCGGGACGGTGACCGGCGAGCACGGCGTCGGCCTGCTCAAGCGCTCCGGGCTGGCGCTGGAGCAGAGCCCGGCGGTGGTCGCCATGCAGCGCGCGGTGAAGGCCGCCCTCGACCCGCACGGCATCCTCAACCCCGCAAGGTCCTGCCCGACGAGGTGCCGGCGTGAGCGCGCCGCAGGCCGTCGAGGTCGCGCGGCCCGGCGGTCGCACCGTGCACGTGCGGCGCCGGCCGGGCAGCACGCCGCCGGTGCTGGCGGTGCACGGGCTGAGCAGCACCGGCGGGCTGTGGGAGTGGGTGCTCGAGGAGGCGCCCGACCTGGACCTGGTCGCCCCCGACCTCAGCGGCCGCGGGCTGAGCACGCCCCGCTCCGACGTCTCCACGATGGCCGGGCACGCCGAGGACCAGCTGGCGGTCCTCGACGCCCTCGGCCTGGAGCGGGTCGACGTCGTGGGCATGTCGCTCGGGGCGTTCATCGCCGTCCAGCTGGCGGCCGCGCACCCCGACCGAATGCGCACCCTGACCCTGCTCGACGGCGGCGTGCCCGTGGTCCGGCGCCCCACCGGCCGCGACCAGCTCGAGGCCGCCTTCGCCGACCGGCTCGGCCGGCTGGCCACCGACTGGCCCGACCTCGCCACCTACGCCGGGTACCTGGTGGCGACCACCGCGCCGCTGCTCGACCCCACCGACCCCCTGCTGGCCCGCTGCCTCGCCCGCGACCTCGAGCGCGGGGCCGACGGCGGCCGGGTGCGGCTGGACGGCCGGGTCCTGGTCGACGACGCCGCCGACGTCTTCCTCACCGACGCCGCCGCCGCGGCGCTGGCCGCGCTGCGGGTGCCGACCCAGCTGCTCTACGCGGAGTGGAGCGCGGGCGCCGGGACGCCGCCGGCCTGCACGACCGACGAGGTGGCCGCGGTGGTCGCCGCGCACGGGTCGCTCGTGCAGGCCGAGCTGCTGCCCGGCCACGACCACGCCGGTGTGGTCGTGACGCGGACCGGCGCCGCGGCGTCGGTGGCGGCGCTGCGCCGCTCGCTGGCCCGCGCCGCCTGACCCCGGGGCCGGATCCGCCGTCACCGGATCCGCCGTCAGTGGTACGCGTGCACGACGGCGTGGCCGAGGCCTCGCCCCATGAGCCAGCGGTTGACCGGCAGGGTGACGACGAAGGCCACCGCGAGGGCGGCGGCCAGCGACAGCCAGAACAGCGCCGAGGACAGCCCCGCCTCCATGGCGCCGGGCACGCCGACCAGGACGGCGTTGTCGACGAGCTCCATGACGGCGATGGAGACGGTGTCAGCCGCCAGCGCCACCCGGAGCGCCGCGCGGAACGTCAGGCCGGCGCGCAGGACGCCACGCATCGTGAGGGCGTAGCCGAAGACGAAGGCCAGCGCGACGGCCAGGACGACGGTGGCCGCCATGGACCAGCCGAGTGCGGTGCCGATCACCACGCCGAGCACCTCGCCGATGGCGCAGCCGGTGAGGCAGTGCAGCGTCGCCTGGGCGGCCGTGCCCCAGGAGACCCGGCCGGCCGCGGGGCGCCCGTGGTGGTGACCGGTGCCGGCAGGACCGCCGGGGTCGTGACCGGTGTGGGGATCGGGTGTGTGCACCTGGTGGGTGTGCTCGGTGTTCATGATGCCTCCTTCGTGGACGACGTCCGGTATACCCCCCAGGGGTACCTGGCGCAACCCCCGGACGCCCCACCGCCTCCCGTCCCGGGCGGGGAGGGAGGCGGTGGGGTGAGCCGGTGGAGGATCAGCCGGCAGCGGGCTCCGCGTCCGGCGTCGCCGGCAGGCCGAGCCGGGCGAACAGGTCGTTGTCCAGGTCGAGGAAGCTCGTCTGGTGCCGGATGCGGCCGTCCTCGATCTCCAGGACGTGCAGCGCCCACGGCGCGTGTCCGCCGTCGGGCGTCGGCCGCCACTGGGCGACCGCCGGGCAGCCGTTGGCCTCGGTGAGCAGCACCCGGGAGTTGCGGCACCCGCTGCCGGGGCCGAGCATCCAGGTGCCGATGTCGGCGGCACTGCCCAGCCACATCTCGAACGGCGGCATGTGCTGGGTCGCGTCCTCGTGCAGGAGGGCGACGAAGGCGTCGATGTCGTAGCGCTCGAAGGCGTCGACGTAGCGGGCCAGCAGGTCGCGGTGGTCGGCGTCGAGGGGCCGCTCCTCCGGGGTGCCGCCCATCGCCGCCAGCGTGGCGCGCGCCCGCTGCAGGGCGCTGTTGACCGAGGCGACCGTGGTCTCGAGCAGGACGGCGACCTCGTCGGCGTGCCAGCGCAGCACGTCGCGCAGCAGCAGCACGGCGCGCTGCCGCGGCGGCAGGTGCTGCAGCGCGGCCACGAAGGCCAGCCGCACCGACTCGCGGGCCACCGCGCGCTCGGCCGGGTCGCCGTCCTCGGGCAGGACCGCACGGTCGAGGACCGGCTCGACCCACGCCTCGGCCGGCCGCTTGGCCGCCAGGGACGCCTCGACCGGTGACCACGGCGAGCCGGACAGGTCCATCGGCAGCGCCCGGCGCTGCCGGCCCGACAGCTGGTCGAGGCAGACGTTGGTGGCGATCCGGTACAGCCAGGACCGCAGCGACGAGCGGCCCTCGAACGAGCCGAAGCTCTTCCAGGCGCGGACCAGGGTCTCCTGCACCGCGTCGTCGGCGTCGAAGGACGACCCGAGCATCCGGTAGCAGTAGCCGGTCAGCTCCCTCCGGTGCTCGAGCAACCGCGGGTCGAGCCCGTCGGCCACCCCGCTCAGCACGCTGGTCACGCGGACCACCTCTCCTCGTCGGCTCCCCGTCGGCGGGCGTCAGTCCACCACGCGGCACCGACGGAACGGGAGTCCCCGACGGCGGGGTGCTACTGGTAGCTGATCAGCTGGGGACGCGGCGAGACCTGCGCGATCGTCTCCTCCGGCGTGAGCATCGGCAGGTCCTCGTCGTAGAAGTTCTTCCAGCCCCAGGCGAGCCCCTCCGGGCCGATCCCGTGCAGCACCCGCCACGTGTCCTGCTTGGCTCCCTGACCTCCCTGGCCGTCGGCGTGCACCATGACCGCGACCTCGTCACGGGACAGGTCCACCTGCTCGCGGCCGGGGATCATGTCGACGCGGAACTGGTGCAGCACCAGCAGCTTCTGCGGCAGCCGGTTCTCGCGGGTCAGGTCGGCCAGCCAGGTCACCACCCGGTTGACCTCCTCGACGCCCACCGAGCCGATCTGGGTGAGGTGCACCTGGTTCGGCGTCAGCCGCCACTCCGGGTCCAGCGCCAGCCCGACGTACGGCAGCTCCAGGAGCTCGCGGTAGCGCTCGGCCTGGGTCACGAAGTCGGTGCGGCCCGGCTGCAGGTCCAGGACGACGTAGAGACCGGCCGCGCCCGCGGTCTCCACCCACGGCCGGAGCTGCTCGATCGGCGCCTCGTAGGAGTAGTCGTTCTCCTCGGTCGGGAACTCCGAGGCGACCGTCGCGATGATCTCGAAGGCCGGGACGACGGTGGCGTCGGGGACCAGCGCCTCGTAGGGCGCGGCGGTGTCGCGGGCCCGCTGGACGGCGGCGTCGGCGTCCTGCTCCCCCAGGACGCCGAGCGAGCCGGTGCCCGGGTGCCCGTAGAGGGCGACCATGAAGTGCTGCGGGAAGAGCGTCTGCCCGCCGCCGGGCAGCTGCGTGCCGGTGGCGGCGGTCTCGACCTTCCAGTCCAGGCCGTCCTCGGCGCCGAAGCCGGTCCCGAGCGCGACGACGGTCTCCGCTCCGGACACGGCGTCGACGGCGTCGGCGGAGGCGCGCGGGTCGGTCTGCCCGCCGGTCACCGACACGCTCGCGCCGGCGGCCCGGGCGGTGGCGACGCCGGCCAGCGACTCGGCGGTGCCGGAGGCGAGGACCACCGTGGAATCCAGCGGCTCGGCACGGGTCACCGACGGCAGCTCCCCGTCGGCCTGGCCCTCGGCCGGCTCGGCGTCCTCGGGGCGCAGCGCGGCGGGCGCGTCGGGGTCGAGCGCCGCGACGGCGGCCGCGTCACCGTCGGCCGGCACGGGCTCGGCGTCGGCGAGGTCCAGCCCGGTGGCGGCGGAGACGGCCTCGGCGCTGGCCGGGACGGCGACGACCTCGGCCTCGCCGGGCGCGGAGTCGGCGCCCACGGCGAGGACGGTCCGCGCGCCCAGCCGGTCGAGCTCCTCGGCGACGGCGTCGTCGGACCCCTCGCCCTCCGGGTCGAGCAGCAGCGGCACGCCCAGGCCGACGGCGGCCGAGGCGCCCAGCAGCGTGGCCGCGCGGTCGCCGTCCGGCGCGACGACGACCACGCCGGCCTCGTCGAACAGCGCGCGGCTGGCGCTGACGGCGGAGGCCACGGGCTCGGCGTCGGCCACGAGGGTCAGCCGCTGGTCGGGCGCGGACGTCGCCACCGCCGCCGCCTCGCCGTCCTCGTCTCCCCCGGCCGCCGAGGACGTGCAGCCGGCGGCCAGGAGGAGGGCACTGAGCACGACCGGCACCGCCCTGGGACGCATGGGGACCTCCGTCCGCCGGGCACGTGGCCGCGCGGGGGCGCGGCGCCGTCGGCACGCTCCGGCAGGCTCCGACAGTAGCCAGGACCCTGGGCAACGGCGCTCCGCGACCGGGAGCATCGGGTCCGCGGCGCCGCGCCGACGACCCCGTCCGCCGGCTGACCCCGCGGGAGCGGGAGGTGCTCGGGCCGATCGCCGAGGGGCACTCCGACACCGCGATCGCCCGGCAGCTCGTGGTCACCCCCGGCGCCGTGGAGAAGCACACCCGGCGGATCTTCGCCGAGCCCGGCCTCGCACCCGACGAGGAGCGCAACAGCCGGGTCATGGCGACGCCGGCCTACCTGCGGGGCTGACCGGGGGCCTCCCGCTCGAGGTTCGCCACCATCCGGGCCAGGCCGGCGACGGTCGCCGCGTACTCCTCGGCCGACAGCCCCTCGGCGACGCGGCGGCGGAACGCGGCGACCGCGCCCGCCAGCCGGCCGTGCGCCGCCCGGCCGTCGGAGGTCAGCGCGAGCCGACCCGCGCCCTCCTCCACCCAGCCGCGGGCGGCGAGGTCGGCGACGACGCCGTCGACCCGGCCCGGCGTCGCGAACGACGTGAGGGCGGTGGCGAGCTCCCGGCGCGTCGACGGGCCGGAGGCGAGGGAGTCGAGCACCTGCCAGTGCCGGCGGGAGAGCCCCTCGGCCGCGACGACGTCGTCGAGGCCCCGCTCGAGCAGCTCGTCGAGCCGCTTGACCCACCACCCGACCGGCCGCTGCTGCTGCACCCCGGGATGCTCGCACCGGAACGCGGTCGCGGGCCGTCGTCCCCTCCCGGTAGACAGCGGGGGTGACCGATCCCGCTGACCTCCGCCCCGTCACCACCGAGGAGTGGCCGGCCTTCAGCCGGGCGATGCTCGAGGTCTTCGGCGACGAGCCGGTCGGGGACTTCACCGAGACCCCGCCGCCGGTGGCCGAGCTCGACCGCTCCCTGGGCCTGTGGGCCGACGACGGCCGGGTGGCCGCCACGGCCGGCATCTACAGCCGGCAGCTCACCGTGCCCGGCGCCGTCGTGCCGTGCGCGGGCGTCACCTGGGTGACCGTCTCCCCCACGCACCGCCGCCGCGGCGTGCTCACCGCGGTCATGCGGCGCCAGCTCACCGAGCTGCACGAGCGGGGCGGTGAGCCGCTGGCCGGGCTCTGGGCCTCCGAGGGCGGCATCTACGGCCGGTTCGGGTACGCGGTGGCGACCCAGCGGGGCAACCTGCGCGGCCGCACGCGGGAGATGTCCTTCCGTCCCGACGTCGACCTCGGCACGGGCGCGGTGGCGCCGGTCGACGCCGACGCCTACCGGGCCGGCGCCGCGCGGGTGCACGAGGCGCTGCGCCGCTGGGTCCCCGGGAACATGGAGCGCGACGAGCGCTGGTGGGGCCGGCTGCTGCGCGACCCCGCCGAGCACCGCCACGGCGCGAGCGCGCGCCGGTTCCTCCTGCACCGCGAGGCCGACGGGGAGGTGAGCGGGTACGCCGCCTTCCGCGTGCGGTCGCGCTGGACCGACGACGAGCAGCCCGACGGCACCGTCGTCGTCGACGAGGTGCGGGCCCGCAGCACGCCCGCCTACGCGGCGCTGTGGCGGTACCTGCTCGACCTCGACCTGGTGCGGTCGGTGGAGGCCGGCCACGCCCCGGCCGAGGACCCGCTGCGCCACCTGCTGGCCGACCCGCGGGCGCTGCACGCCCGGCCGCTGGACGGGCTGTGGCTGCGGCTGGTCGACGTGGGCCGGGCGCTCGCGGCCCGCCGCTACCCCGCGCCGATCGACATGGTGCTCGAGGTGCGCGACCGGTTCTGCCCCTGGAACGACGGGCGCTGGTGGCTGCGCGGGCACCCGGCCGGCGCCTTCTGCGCCCCCACCGACGGCGACCCCGACCTGGTGGTCGACGTCGAGGCGCTGGCCGCGGCCTACCTCGGCGGCGTCTCGCTGGGCACGCTGCAGGCGGCCGGCCGGGTCACCGAGGTGAGCCCCGGCGCGGTCACCCAGGCGGCGACGGCGTTCTCGTGGCCGGTGAGCCCGTACTGCCCCGACCAGTTCTAGAAGGACCCCGTCCTCCCCACCCTTCGCGAGCTCAGGGCGGGACCCGGGACGGGGCCGAGGGCCTCACACCACGTCGCCGCGGGTGGGCAGGCCGCCGGCGGGACGGTGCCGGTTCTGCTCGTAGTCGTGGATCAGGCCGATCCGGCGGACGTGCCGCTCCTCCCCGCTCCACGGGGAGGCGAGGAAGTGCAGCACCAGCTCGGTGGCCTCCTCGATCGAGTGCTGGCGCGCGCCGATGGCGCACACGTTCGCGTCGTTGTGCGCCCGCGCGAGCTCGGCGGTGTCGCGGTTCCACACCAGGGCGGCGCGGACGCCGGGCACCTTGTTGGCCGCGATCTGCTCGCCGTTGCCCGACCCGCCGATGACCACGCCGAGGCTGCCCGGCTCGACGACCACCCGCTCGCCGACCTCGAAGCAGAACGGCGGGTAGTCGTCCTGCGGGTCGTACTCGTGGGCGCCGCAGTCGACCGGCTCGTGCCCGGCCTCGGCGAGCGCCTGCTTGAGGTGCTCCTTGAAGTCGAGTCCGGCGTGGTCGGTGCCGACGAAGACGCGCATGGCCCGAGTCTGTCAGGGTCGGCACGTGGCGGTGCTCGGGGTCGACGGCTGGCGCGGCGCCTGGGCCGGGGCGCTCCTGCAGGGCCGCGCGGTGACCCTCCTGGCGCTGGGCGACGTCGCCGCCGTCCTCGCCGTGCCGGACGTCGCCCTGGTCGGCATCGACATGCCGATCGGGCTGTCCGACGACGGGGTGCGGGCCTGTGACGTCGCGGCGCGGCGCCTGCTCGGCCGGGCCGGCAGCTCGGTCTTCCCCGCCCCGGTGCGCGCGGTGCTCGGCGCCCGCGACCACGCCGACGCGCGGCGGCGGTCGGTCGAGGCCACCGGCGGCCGCTCGCTGTCGGCGCAGTCGTTCCACCTCGTCCGGTCGATCGCGGCCCTCGACGACGCGCTGGGCGACCCGCCGCGCGACGACGTCGTCGAGGTGCACCCGGAGCTGGCCTTCCGCGCGCTCGACACCCGGGTCGGCGACCCGAAGTCGAGCGCGCGCGGGCTGGCGCAGCGGATCCGCGCGCTGCAGCCGGTGATGGACGTGCTCGACGCGCTCGCCGCCGCGCCGGCCGGCCTGCCCGCCGTCGACGCGCTCGACGCCTGCGCCGCCGCGTGGTCGGCCCGGCGGGTCGCCGACGGCCGGGCGGAGTGCGTGGGCGACGGCGCCCGCGACGCCCGCGGCCGGCCGATGCGGATCTGCTGGTGACCTTCGCGGAGGTCGTCGACGGCGTGTTCGTCCGGCGGCACGAGTCCCTCGACCTCAACTGCGGGCTCGTGGTGGGCGACGGCGCCTGCCTCGTCGTCGACACCCGGTCGCACCCGGGCGAGGCCGCCGACCTCGTCGCGGCCGTCCGCCGGGTGACCCCCCACCCGTGGACCGTCGTCGACACCCACGCCCACTACGACCACTGCTTCGGCAACGCCGCCTTCCGCCCGGCGACGATCTGGGGATCGCGCGGCTGCGCGGCCGACCTGCTGGCCACCGGCGAGGCGCAGCGCGCCGCCCGGGTGGCCGAGCTGCTCGCCGAGGGGGACGCCGAGGGTGCGGAGCAGGTCCGGCGGGCGCCGCTGGACCCGCCGGACGCGCTGGTCGACGACGTCGCCGTCCTGGACGTCGGCGGGGTCGAGGTGGTGCTGCGGTTCCTCGGCCGCGGGCACACCGGGCACGACCTCGTGGTGGAGGTCGAGGACGGAGTGGTCTTCGCCGGCGACCTGGTCGAGGAGGGCGCCCCGCCGGCGTTCGACGACGCCTTCCCGGTGGAGTGGCCGGCGACGCTCGGGCGGCTGCACGCGATGGCCCGCGGGCCGGTGGTCCCCGGCCACGGCGCGGTCGTGGACGCCGCGTTCGTGGGCGCCCAGCGCGAGGAGCTGCTGGCGGTGCTGGCGGCCCTGCGCGCCGGCCGGCTCGACCGCGGCCCCTACCCCGAGGCGACGATGCGGACGGCCGCCTCGCGGCTGGGGTGAGGCGACGCGACCTCAGGTGAGGCGGCGCAGGACGGGCAGCGGCAGCACCCGCAGCAGCGCCGACACCGGCCGCCACGGCCACTCGGGCACGTAGGCCCGGACCGGCTCGCGCTCGATCGCGGCGACGAGGGCGTCGACGCCGGTGTCGAGGTCGACGGTGAACGGGCCGCGGCGGCCGACGTTGATGGCGGTCTCGATGTAGCCGGGCAGCACGGTGGTGACCCGGATGCCGCTGCCGAGCAGGTCGGAGCGGATGCCCTCGGCCAGGGCGTTGAGCGCGGCCTTGCTCGCGCTGTAGGCGGTGCGGCTGCCGGTCATCCCGCGGACCGAGGCCACCGAGCTGATCAACACGAGGTGGCCGGAGCCCTGCGCGCGGAACAGCTCGACGGCGGCCTCGCACTGCGCGTGGGTGCCGAGCACGTTGGTGGCGAGCACCGCCCGGTTGGCCGCGGCGGCGCCGGTGCCGATCGAGGAGCCGTTGCCGATGCCGGCGTTGGCGACGAACCGGTCGATGCCGCCGAGCTCCGCGGCCAGCGCCGGGACGCCCTCGGCCACCGCCTGCGGGTCGTCGACGTCGAGCGCGGCGGTGACCACGCGGATGCCGGGGTGGGCGGCGAGCAGCTCGTCGCGGAGCTCCTCGAGCAGGGCGGTGCGGCGGGCGGCGAGGGCGAGGTCACGGCCGCGCGCGGCGAAGCGGCGGGCCATGCCCTCGCCGAGGCCGGAGCTGGCGCCGGTGATCAGGATGCGCTGGCGGACGGGACGCGGCACGCGACCAGCATGCCGCGCCCGTCCGGCCCCGCTGCAGGGGCCCGCCGCGAGCCCGGTGACGTGCTGGAACGGCCCCCTTGCAGGGTCCCGCCGCGAGCCCGGTGACGTGCTGGAACGGCCCCCTTGCAGGGTCCCGCCGCGAGCGCGCGAGTGGCGGGGGGCAAGGGGGTCCTTCGTCAGCGGCGGGTGAGCTCGAGGGCGTCGGCGGGCACCGAGTCCATGTCGGGGCCGGACGTGCGGGTCCGCTTGAGCTCCCAGAAGTCGGGCAGGTTGGCGAGCAGGACGGCGCCGTCGAAGGCCTTCCCGGCGTCCTCGCCGGTGGGCACCCTGCTGATGACCGGCCCGAAGAAGGCGACGCCGTCGATGTGCATCACCGGGGTGCCGACGTCGTCGCCGACGGGGTCCATGCCGGCGTGGTGGCTCTTCTCCAGCGCCTCGTCGTACTCGGTGGAGCCGGCGGCCTCGGCCAGCTCCGCGGGCAGGCCGACCCTCTCCAGCGCCGGGGCGATGATCTCGTCGAGCTCGAGCTCCTCGTGGTGCCGCAACGTGCCCATGGCGGTGTAGAGGTCGCCGAGGACCTCGTCGCCGTGCTTCTCGGCGGCGGCGATCGCGACCCGGACCGGCCCGATCGCCTTGGTCATCATCTCCTGGTACCCGGCCGGCAGGTCGCGGCCGCGGTTGAGCACGGCCAGGGACATGACGTGCCAGTGCAGGTCGATGTCGCGCACCTTGGCCGCCTCGAGCACCCAGCGGCTGGTCAGCCACGCCCAGGGGCACAGCGGGTCGAACCAGAAGTCCACCCGGGCCCTCGCCGGAGAGCTCTGCACTGCCTCGGTCATCCGTCGTCCCTCTCGTCGTCGTCGCAGCCGGCCCGTGCGGCACCGGCTCCTGCGGCTGCCAAGCACGTGGCGGGGCCGCTTGTTCCCCCGTCCCCGGCGGGCGTGTCGGCCGTCCGTGGGAAGCTGCCCGGCGTGGCCGTACCCAACCTGACCCGCGACGACGCCGCCGCGCGCGCCCGCCTGCTGGCCGTCGACAGCTACGACCTGCAGTTCGACCTCACCGACGGGAACGGGCACCCGGGCGCCGGGACCTTCCGCTCCACGACGACGGTGCGCTTCACCTGCCGCGAGCCCGGCGCCGCGTCGTTCATCGACCTGGTCGCCGAGACCGTCCGGTCGGCCACGCTCAACGGGGTCGAGCTCGACGTCTCCACCTACACCGAGGAGGGCGGCCTGCCGCTGCCCGACCTCGCCGCCGACAACACCCTCGTCGTCGACGCCGACTGCCGGTACTCCAACTCCGGTGAGGGCCTGCACCGCTTCGAGGACCCCGAGGACGGGCAGGTCTACCTCTACACGCACTTCGAGCCGGCCGAGGCCAAGCGCGTGTTCACCTGCTTCGACCAGCCCAACCTCAAGGGCACCTACGAGGTGCACGTCGTCGCGCCGTTCGACTGGCAGGTCGTCTCCAACACCGGCGGGCGCACCATCGAGGCGGGCCCGAACGGCTCCCAGCTGGTGCACTTCGAGCCGACCAAGCGGCTGTCGACCTACCTCGTCGCGCTGATCGCGGGGCCCTACGCCCGGGTGACCGACGCCTACGAGGACATCCCGCTGGGGCTCTACTGCCGCGCCTCGCTGGCCGAGCACCTCGACCCCGAGGAGCTCTTCCGGGTCACCAAGCAGGGCTTCGAGTTCTACCACCGGGTGTTCGACTACCCGTACCCGTTCGACAAGTACGACCAGCTGTTCGTGCCCGAGTTCAACGCCGGCGCGATGGAGAACGCCGGCGCGGTCACGGTGCTGGAGGACTACGTCTTCCGGTCGCGCACGAGCCGGGCCCGCTACGAGCGGCGCGCCGAGACGGTGCTGCACGAGCTGGCGCACATGTGGTTCGGCGACCTCGTGACCATGCGCTGGTGGGACGACCTGTGGCTCAACGAGTCCTTCGCCACCTACATCTCCACCCTGTGCCAGGCCGAGGCCACCGAGTACACGACCGCGTGGACGACGTTCGCCAACGCCGAGAAGGCCTGGGCCTACGCGCAGGACCAGCTGCCCTCGACCCACCCGATCGCCGCGGACATGGTCGACGTCGCCGCCGTCGAGGTGAACTTCGACGGGATCACCTACGCCAAGGGCGCCTCGGTGCTCAAGCAGCTGGTGGCCTACGTCGGGCGCGAGGAGTTCCTCGCCGGCATCCGGAAGTACTTCCGCGACCACGAGTTCGGCAACACCACGCTGGCCGACCTGCTCGACCCGCTGTCGGAGGCCACCGGCCGCGACCTCACCGCGTGGTCGGCGCAGTGGCTGGAGACCAGCCAGGTCAACACCCTGCGCCCGGTCTTCGAGCTCACCGACGACGGGCGCTACGCCTCGTTCGCCATCGAGCAGACCGCCGTCCCCGAGCACCCCGTGCTCCGCCGTCACCGGCTGGCCGTGGGCCTCTACGACCGCGGACCCGACGGGCTGACCCGCACCACCCGCGTGGAGCTCGACGTCGACGGCGCCCGCACCGAGGTGGCCGACCTGGTGGGGCACCCGGCGGCCGACCTGGTGCTGGTCAACGACGACGACCTCACCTACGCCAAGCTGCGCCTCGACGAGCGCTCGCTGACCACGCTGCGCGAGGCGATCGGCACCGTCCCCGACCCGCTGGCCCGCGCGCTGTGCTGGGCGGCGGCCTGGGACATGACCCGCGACGCCGAGCTGCCCGCCCGCGAGTGGGTGCAGCTGGTGCTCACCGGCATCGACGCCGAGACCGAGACCAGCGTCGTGCAGTCGCTCCTGGCGCGCGTGCAGTCGGCGCTGACCTCCTACGCCGACCCGCAGTGGGCCGAGACCGGCTGGGCGGCGCTGGCCGACAAGGCCGTGCAGGCGCTGGAGTCGGCCGACCCGGGCAGCGACGAGCAGCTGCAGTGGTCGCGGACGCTGGCCTCGGCCGCGCGCACCGAGGAGCACGCGGCGGTGCTGCGCGGGCTGCTCGACGGCTCGCGGACGGTCGAGGGGCTGGCCGTCGACGCCGACGCCCGGTGGGCCTTCCTCAACGGCCTGGTCGCCATCGGCGCGGCGGGGGACGCCGAGATCGACGCCGAGGCCGGGCGCGACGCCACCGCCACCGGGGTCCGCCGGGCCGCCACCGCGCGGGCGCTGCGCCCGACGGCCGAGGCCAAGGCGGAGGCCTGGCAGCGCGCCTTCCACGACCCCGACGTGCCCAACGCCGTCCACGAGGCGCTGGTGGCCGGCTTCTGGCACCCCGCCCAGCGGGAGGTCACCGCCGAGTACGTCGAGCGGTACTTCGCCGAGATCGGCCCGATGTGGGACCGCCGGCCCGGCGAGATCGCGAAGAACGCCGTGCAGTACCTGTTCCCGCCGGTGGTCGAGGAGCGGACGCTGCAGGCCGCCGACACGTGGCTGGGCCAGGAGGGGCACCCCGCTCCGCTGCACCGGCTGGTCTCCGAGGGCCGCGACGGCATCGCCCGCGCGCTGCGCGCCCGCCGGCGGGACGCCGCCGAGAACGGCTGACCCGCAGTACACGAGAGGCCCAGGACCCGGCGGGTCCTGGGCCTCTCGGGTGACCGGAGGTGTGCGCGGCCGCTCAGTGCCGCGCGGTGCGCGGGTGGCCGGCCTGGTCCGACAGCTGCCGCAGGCCGTTGACGATGCCCCCCACGAGGTCGCCCGCGGCGAAGGAGTTGGTCATCGACAGCACCGCGAGCGCGCAGGCGCGGTCGGGCAGGCGGCGGGCGGCCGAGGCCCCGGTGACCACCTCGATGACCCGCTGGCCCGGGGAGACGGCCAGCAGCACCGAGTCGAGCGGGTCGCCACCGCGGGCGTGCAGCTCCTCGGCGCGGATGCGGGTCTTGGGCCCGAGGTCGCCGATGTAGAGCGTGAACCGCAGGCCGGTCTCGCGCGAGGACATGGTCAGCGCCTCGTCGAGCCGCGCCAGCTCGCGGTAGCTGAAGATCGTGTCGTAGCCCTGGTCGGCCCGGTTCGGCGCGGTGTCGACCGTCCCGGTGTCGTGGGCGTCGGCATCCAGCACGCGGGTCATCGCCGGCCTCCTGATGGGGTCGAGGGGAGGGAGAGTGTCACGCCGGGGTCACCAGGTCCCGCGGGCGCCGCCGAGCGGACCGGCCGCCGCGGGCGCCGGCGCACCGGCCGAGCCGGCGGTGGAGCCGTGCGAGCCGGCGATGACGCTGGAGCCGACGGTGGCCGGGCCGTGGCCGTCGCCCGACCCGATGGCCGCGGTCTCGCCGTAGAGCGAGGAGCCGACGGCCTGCGTGTCGCCCTCGCCCGCGGCGTGCGTCGGGGCGTTGGCCGGCTGGGGCTCGTACCAGACCGGCTCGTGCTCCCAGGGCTGCCCCGGCTTGTAGCGGAGGCCCTGGCGCTTGCGGCCGCCGGGCAGGTAGGTCACCGCCCAGAAGAAGACGTACACCGCCAGCGGGGCCACGACAAAGACGAGCAGGGTCTCGACCACGGTCACGCCGGGAATCTACCGCCCGCGGTCGACGGTCATGCGTCGGCGTGCCAGCCCGGCGGGTGTCGGTGCGCCCACGGCCGGGCCTCCTCCAGCTGGGCCGACAGCGCGATCAGGGTGGCCTCGTCCGCGGGTCGCCCGACGAGCATGGTGCCGATCGGCAGGCCGTCGCCGGTCCAGTGGAGGGGCACGCTGACGGCGGGCTGGCCGGTCACGTTGTAGAGCGCGGGGAAGGCGGCGTAGCGCACCTGCCGTGCGAAGTCCGCGGCGCCGTCGCCGTCGGCGTCGAACCAGCCCAGCGGCCGCGGCGTCATCGTCGTCACCGGGGCGAGCAGGACGTCGAAGGCGTCGGTGGCCCGCACGTACCGGCGGGAGAAGACGCGGAGGGCGTTCAGCGCCTCCATCGCCGCCTGCGCCGAGAGCGCCAGCCCGCGGGCCCGCAGCTCCCGGGTGAGGGGCCGCAGCTCTCCTCCCCGGCCCGGCGGCACCACCAGGGTCGCGCCCGACAGCGACCACACCCGCTCGAAGAGGCCCAGGAGGTCGGGAGGGAGCAGGCCGCCCGGGACGTCGGCCACCTCGTGCCCGAGCGACTCGAGCAGCCGGGCGGCGTCGTCGAGGGCGGTGGCCACCTCCGGCTCCAGCCCGACGCCCGGCACCGGGAACTCCAGCGCCCGGCCGATCCGCAGCCGGCCGGCCGGCCGGTCGGCGCAGCCGAGGAACGTCTCCCCGGGCGGGAGGGGCGGCGCCCAGGTCGTGTCGCCGAGGACCGGACCGGCCATCGCGTCGAGCATCGCGGCGGCGTCGCGGACGGTGCGGGCCAGCGGGCCGTTGGTGCCCAGGCCGGTGACGTCGCTGCCCAGCGGCGCGTTGCTCACCCGGCCGCGGGTGGGCTTGATGCCGAACAGGCCGTTGACGCTCGCCGGGATGCGGATCGACCCGCCGCCGTCGCTGCCCTGCGCGAACGGCAGCATCCCGGCGGCGACCGCCACGGCCGCGCCGCCGCTGGAGCCGCCGGCCAGGCGCGTGCGGTCCCACGGGCAGCGGGCGGGACCGGCGACGTCGTTGTCGGTGTAGCAGGGGAAGCCGAACTCCGGGGTGTTGGTCTTGCCCACGCTGACCGTCCCGGCCGCGGCCAGCCGGGTGACGACGGCGTCGTCGAAGCCGGGCACGAAATCGGCGTACACCGCGGAGCCGAAGGTGGTGCGGACGCCGGCGGTGTTGTTGAGGTCCTTGATCGCCGTGGGCACGCCGAGCAGGGGCGGGAGGTCGCCGCCGCCCAGCACCCGCGCCTCCGCCTCGGCGGCCGCGGCCAGCGCCCGCTCGGGCGTCACGGTGACGAAGGCGCCGAGGCCGGCGTCGAGCGCCTCGACCCGGGCGAGCGCCGCCTCGACCAGCTCGACCGGGCTGACCGTCCGGTCCCGTACGGCGGCGGCCTGCTCCAGCGCGGTGAGCTCGTGCAGCTGCGTCCCGGTCACGGGCGGCGACGCTAGCCCCGCGCGGTAGACAGGTCCGTGTGGACCTGACCCGCGCCGCCGCCGAGGCGCTCGACGACGCCGACCCGCTGGCCGGGTTCCGCGACCGCTTCGCCGGCGTCGACGACGGCCTGCTCTACCTCGACGGCAACTCGCTGGGCCGCATGCCGCGCGACACCCCGGCCGCGCTCGCCCGGGTGGCCGAGCAGGAGTGGGGCCGCGGGCTGGTCGGGTCGTGGGCGTCCTGGATCGACGTCGGCACCCGGGTGGGCGACGTCATCGGCACCGGCGTGCTCGGTGCCCGGCCCGGTGAGGTGCTGCTGGCCAACACCACCACCGTCGACCTCTACGAGCTCGTGGTCGCCGCCGCCGACGCCCGCCCCGGCCGCGACGTGCTGGTCTGCTGCGCCGACGACTTCCCGACCGACCGCTACGTCGTCGCCGGGGTCGCCGCCGCCCGCGGGATGACCGTGCGCGAGGTGCCCGCCGACGTCGACGAGGGGCTCGACCCCGCCGACCTCGCCGCCGCGCTGGACGAGCGGGTCGCCGTCGTCGTGCTCTCCGCGGTCGCCTACCGCTCGGGTGCCCTGGCCGACGTCCCCGCGGTGACGGCGGCGGCGCGCGAGGCCGGCGCGCTCGTCGTCTGGGACCTCTCGCACGCCGCCGGCGCGGTGGAGCTGGACCTGGCCGCGCACGGCGTCGACCTCGCCGTCGGGTGCACCTACAAGTACCTCAACGGCGGGCCCGGGGCGCCGGCGTTCCTCTACGTGCGGCGGGAGCTGCAGGAGTCGCTGCGCCAGCCGATCTGGGGCTGGTTCGGCCAGCGCGACCAGTTCGCCATGGGGCCGGTCTACGACCCGGTGCCGGGCATCGGGCGCTTCGCCACCGGGACGCCGCCGGTGCTCGCGGCCGCCGCGGTGGAGGTCGGCGCGCGGCTGGTGGCCGAGGCGGGCATCGACCGGCTGGCCGCGAAGGGCCGGGCGCTGACCGGCCTCCTCGTCGCGCTGGCCGACGAGGAGCTGGCGCCGCACGGCGTCGCGCTGGCCAGCCCGCGCGACGCCGCCCGCCGCGGGTCGCACGTCACGCTGGCGCACCCGTCCGCCTGGCAGCTGACGCAGGCGCTGGTCGACCGCGGGGTGGTGCCGGACTTCCGCACCCCCGACCGCGTCCGCCTCGGGCCCGCGCCGCTCTACACCCGGTTCGTCGACGTCTGGGACGCCGTCGACCGCTTCCGGGCCCTGCTCGAGGACGGCGGCTGGACCGCCTTCCCCGAGGAGCGCGCCCGCGTCACCTGAGGAGGGCGGGGACGGCGGTCCCTGCCGCTCGGGGTCAGGAGACCTCGGGCGGGACGCCGATGGGGTTGCGGTCGGGGAAGAGCCCGGCGGTGACGACGGCGCGGCGCACGGGCACCAGCAGCTCGGCGAGGCGGTCGCAGCGGGGGTCCCCGAGCGCCCGCCACGGACCCAGCGCCAGCCGGTCGGTGTCGGCCTCGATCGCGGTGACCATCGCCAGGCCCTCCGCCGACAGCTCGTCCCCGTCGAGCCAGCCGCGCCCGGCGAGCTGCTCGGCCGCGGCCGCCCACGCGTCGTCGTCCCACCCGCGGGCCTTCTGCAGCCACTCGCGGTCCACCCGGCCCGCCGCGGCCACCAGCACGTGCGCGCCGACGCCGGAGACCTCGCGGCCGACGAGCGCCACGGTGTGCCCGTCGCCGCGGTGCTCGCGCAGGGTCGTGAGCGACTGCCACAGCGCCAGGTGAGGCTCGTCGGGCACGCCCACGGCCGCGTTCGCCGCGGCCAGCGGACGGCCGGGCAGGTCGACCGCCTCGGCCGCGATCCGCGCCAGCCCGGCCGCCTCCGCCGCCTCGGCCGAGGTCGCCCACTCCCCCAGAACCCGGCGGACCGTCGCGTCGACGCCGGCCAGCCGGGCCGCCAGCGCCTCCTCCGGCGTGACCGCCGACCACACCGCGGGCACCCGGCGGGCCACGAACGACGGCGCGAAGTTCACGAAGGTCGCCGTCACGACCTCCGGGCCCACCGGCCCGAGCGGCGCCGCGCGCATCGCGAAGTACGCCGACCAGAAGCCGGTCAGCCCGGCGGCCTCCGCGGCGGCCCGCGACTCGTCGGAGAAGTACGTGACCGCGTGGTAGGGCTCGGCCAGCGCCCACAGCCGCCGAGCGGTGCCCGCAGAGGTCATGGGGTGGCCCTCCGGTGACTCGTCGGCCCCGTCCAGGGGCCCGCCCTGCGGGAGCGAGGGGTGGGGAGGACGGGGTCCTTCCTCACGCGGACACGCTCTCGGGCACGCCCAGCCACTCGCGCCAGCGCGGGTCGACGGTGCGCGCACCCAGCAGACGCCAGGCCGCGCCGCTCGGTGTGCGCGGCGGGTTCGGCAGCTGCCAGCCGAGCTCGGCCAGCGAGCGGTCGGCCTTGGTGTGGTTGCACCGGCGGCAGGCGGCCACCACGTTGTCCCACGTGTGCGTGCCGCCGCGGCTGCGCGGCACCACGTGGTCGATGCTCGTCGCGGAGCTCCCGCAGTAGACGCAGGTCTGCCCGTCGCGGGTGAAGACCGCGCGGCGCGACAGCGGGACCTGCGCCGGGTAGGGCACCCGGACGTAGCGGGTCAGCCGCACGACGACGGGCACGGCGAGGCTGACCCGCTCGGCGTGGACGACCTCGGCGGAGGCGTCCACGGGCACTGCCTTCTCCGCCAGGACCAGCACGATCGCGCGGCGGCTGGACACCACGCACAGCGGCTCGTAGGTGGCGTTCAGCAGCAGGGTGGCGGCCGTCGTGCCGGACGAGGGCACGGGCAGCCGCGGGACGGGGACGGGGTCCCGCCGCGGACCTGGGTGGCCCGCCGGCGACGACCCGGACGCGGAACGCGACACGGAGCACCTCCGGAGGCCCCGGACCGCCGTACCGGGGCGGCCCGCGGGCAAGCCCATAGTGCCCTGACCAGGCCCGGTGGCGCTCGCGGGAACCCGTCGGGCCGCCGTTACGGTGGTCCGGGTGCGCTACCCCGACGCCGAGAAGCTCGACCTGGTCGAGGACCTGCACGGCCACCGCGTGGCCGACCCCTACCGCTGGCTCGAGGACGCCGGCGACCCGCGCACGCAGGCGTGGACCGCCGCCGAGGACGCGCTGGCGGCCGACGTCCTCGGCGCCCTCCCGCTGCGCGCCGACCTCGCCGCCCGGCTCGAGCGGCTCGTGCACGCCGGCGCGGTCGGCGTCCCCGTGCACCGCGGCGGCCGGGCGTTCTCCACCCGCCGCGACCCCGGCCAGGAGCACGCCGTCCTGCGGGTCCGCGAGCCCGACGGCAGCGTGCGGGTGCTGGTCGACCCGATGGCGGTCGACCCCTCCGGGACCACGACGCTCGACGCCTGGTCGCCGTCGTGGGAGGGCGACCGCCTGGCCTACCAGCTGTCCACCGGCGGCGACGAGGAGTCGCGCCTCCACGTGCTCGACGTCGCCACCGGGGAGCAGCTCGACGGGCCGGTCGACCGCTGCCGCTACTCCCCGGTCGCCTGGCTGCCCGGCGGCGAGGAGGTCTTCTACGTCCGCCGCCTCGCGCCGGACCGGGTGCCGGCCGGCGAGGAGCAGTTCCACCGCCGGGTGTGGCGCCACCGGGTCGGCACCGACCCCGACGGCGACGTCCTCGTCCACGGCGAGGGTCTCGACCCCACCAACTACTACGGCGTGCGGGTCAGCGCCGACGGCCGCTGGCTGGCGGTGTCCGCCTCCGCCGGGACGGCCCCGCGCGACGACGTCTGGCTGGCCGACCTCGCCGGCGACGGCGCGCTCGAGGAGTTCCAGGTCGGTGTCGACGCGCAGACCGCCGCCTGGGTGGCCCGCGACGGCCGGCTGTGGCTGCTCAGCGACCGCGGCACCCCGCGCTGGCGGCTGGCCGTCGCCGACCCCGCCGACCCCGCGACCTGGCCGGCCGACGCGTGGACCGACGTCGTCCCGCAGTCCGAGGACGGCGTGCTGTCCGACGTCGCGCTGGTCGACGGCGCCGACGGGTCGCTGCAGGTGCTCGCCGTCCACTCCGTCGACGCCACCGACCGGCTCTCGGTGTGGGCCGCGGACGGCTCGGGCCGGCTGGCGGAGGTCACGGGCCTCGGCGTCGGCAGCGTCTCCGGCGTGAGCGCGCCGCCGGAGGGCGGGACGACGGCGTGGGTGGGGTACACCGACCACGCGACCCCGCCGTCGGTGCTGCGCTGGGACGCCGCCGAGCCGACGGCGCTGACCGAGGACGAGCGCGCGCCCGTGGCCGGCGAGGTGCCGGAGCTGACCGTCGTCGAGACGCACGCCACCTCGCCCGACGGCACCCCGGTGCACCTGTTCGTCCTCTCGGCCACCGGCACCCCGGACACCCCCCGCCCCACCGTCCTCTACGGCTACGGCGGCTTCAACGTGGCACTGACACCGGGCTACTCGGCGCAGGCGCTGACCTGGGTCGCCGCCGGCGGCGTGTGGGCGGTGGCCAACCTGCGCGGCGGCTCCGAGCACGGCGAGGAGTGGCACCGCGCCGGCATGCGCGAGCGCAAGCAGAACGTCTTCGACGACTTCGCCGCCGCCGCCGAGCACCTGGTCGCGGAGGGCTGGACGACGCACGCGCAGCTGGCGGTGATGGGCGGGTCCAACGGCGGCCTGCTCGTGGGCGCCACCCTCACCCAGCGGCCCGACCTCGCCGCCGGCGTCGTCTGCAGCGCCCCGCTGCTGGACATGGTCCGGTACGAGCGCTTCGGCCTGGGCCGCACCTGGAACGACGAGTACGGCACCGCCGACGACCCGGTCGAGCTCGGCTGGCTGCTGGGTTACTCGCCGTACCACGCCGTCCGCGAGGGCACCGCCTACCCTGCGACGCTGTTCACGACCTTCGAGTCCGACACCCGGGTCGACCCGCTGCACGCCCGCAAGCTCGCCGCCGCCCTGCAGGCCGCCACGAGCGCCGAGGCGCCCGTCGTCCTGCGGCGCGAGACGTCGGTCGGCCACGGCGCGCGCGCGGTCAGCCGCACGGTGGGGCTGGCCGCCGACCAGCTGGCCTTCCTCGCCGCCGCCACCGGTCTGTCCGGATGGGGCGTGCCGCCCGCCTGATCGGTCGCCCCGACCTGACACCATGGAGCGTGATGACTGCTCCACCCTCCGTAGTGACAGCCGCCGCCGACACCGGCCTCGGCGGCGCCGCCCCCGCCTGCCTGTCGGACCCGACCACCCTGTGCGCCAAGGTCTACGAGCTGTCCGGCGTCGGGTGGCTGGCCACCAACGCCGAGGCGCTGATCGAGAAGCCGGCGAAGATCCTGCTGGTCGTCGTCGTGGCCTTCGTCGTCCGGCTGCTGCTGCACCGGGCGATCCGGCGGCTCACCGACCGCACCGCGACCGGCTCGATGCCGACGATCCTCCGGCCGTGGCGCAACCGGGCCCGGGCCGCCGACCCCGACGGCGTGGAGACGATCGCCCAGCGGCGCACGCAGCGGGCCGAGGCGATCGGGTCGGTGCTGCGCAGCATCGCGTCGTTCGTCGTCATGGGCATCGCCGTCGTGCTCGTGCTCGGCGAGCTCGGGGTCAACCTCGCGCCGATCATCGCCAGCGCCGGCGTCGTCGGCGTCGCCCTCGGCTTCGGCGCGCAGAACCTGGTCAAGGACTTCATCGCCGGGATCGGGATCATCCTGGAGGACCAGTACGGCGTCGGCGACGTCGTCGACCTGGGCGAGGCCAGCGGCACCGTCGAGGCGGTGGGCCTGCGGATCACCCGGCTGCGCGACGTCAACGGCGTCGTCTGGTACGCCCGCAACGGCGAGATCCTGCGGGTCGGCAACAAGAGCCAGGGCTACGCGCAGGTGGTCATCGACATGCCCGTCGCGCACGACACCGACCTCGAGCGCTGCCGCCGGGTCATGCAGGAGGTGGCCGACGCCCTCTACGCCGAGGAGGACTGGGCGGGGGTCCTGCTGGCCGAGCCGGAGTCCCTGGGGGTCGAGCTGATCACCGCCGAGGGCGTCGCCATGCGGGTGCAGGTGCGCACCACCAACGCCGACCAGTGGCGGGTCGGGCGCGAGCTGCGGATGCGGCTGAAGGAGCGCTTCGCGGTCGAGGGCATCCGGACGCCGCCCCCGCTGGTCGGCGCGGTCAGCGGCGCGGCGGTCAACGGCGCGGCGGCCAACGGCGCGACGGCCAACGGCGCGCGATGAGCCGTGCGGCGACCCCGGGCGGGGCTCCTCGCCCGGCGACCTTCCGGGACGTCTTCGCCGTCCGCGAGTTCCGCCCGCTCTTCGGCACCTACACGCTGTCGACCGTCGGCGACGAGCTCGCCCGGGTCGCCCTGACCGTCCTCGTCTACCAGCGCACCGACTCACCGCTGCTGGCCGCGTTCACCTTCGCGCTGGGCTTCCTCCCGTGGGCGCTCGGCGGGCCGGTGCTCGCCACGATCGCCGACCGCTTCCCGCGGCACCGGGTCCTCATCGCCAGCGACGTGGTCCGCGCCGTCCTGGTCGCCGGGATGGCCGTCCCCGGGACGCCCCTGGCCGTGCTGCTGGCGCTGCTGTTGCTGGTCTCGCTGTGCGCACCGCCGTTCGAGTCGGCCCGCTCGGCGCTCATGGCCGACGTCCTGGAGGGCGAGCGGTACGCCGTCGCCACCTCGCTGACCAACGTCAGCCTGCAGATGGCCCAGGTCGTCGGGTTCCTCGCCGCGGGCGGGCTGGTCACCGTGCTCAGCCCCTCCGTCGTGCTGCTCGCCGACGCGGCCACCTTCGCCGTCTCCGCCGTCTGGCTCACCGCCGGGCTGCAGCGCAGGCCCGCGCCCACCGACGGCGTTCCCGAGCCGTCGTCGGTGTGGCGGGAGGCCGGCGAGGGGCTGCGGCTGATCGGCGGCAGCCCGCGGCTGCTGGCGATCATCGCGCTCCTGTGGATCGGCACCCTGTTCACCAACGCCGCCGAGGGCATCGCCGCCCCGCTCACCGACGAGATCGGCGAGCGGGCCGTCCAGGTCGGCGTGCTGCTCGCCGCCCAGCCCCTCGGGATGACCGTCGGCGGCCTGGTGCTCGCCCGGTTGCTGGGGACGGCGCGCAGCGACCGGCTGATGCCGCTGCTGGTGGGCCTGTCGCTGGGGCCGGTGCTGCTGGCCGGGCTGGTCGCCATGAGCGCCGGACCGGGGCGCGTCGCGTACGCGCTCGTCGTCGCGCTGATGTTCGTGTCCGGGCTCGGCGCCTCCTGGAGCATCCCGCTCAACGTGGCCTTCGTGCAGGCGGTGCCGCCGGCCTTCCGCGGACGCGCCTTCGGCGTCGCGGTCAGCGGGCTCTACGGCATCCAGGGCGTCGGTGCCCTGGCGGCCGGGCTGGCCGCGGAGGGGCTGGCGCCGAGCGCCGTCGTCGCGCTGGCCGGCGGGATCGGCCTGGTCGCGGTCGTGCCGCCGCTGCTCGCCTACGGGCGGACGAGGGTCGCCTCTGGGGGCGACGTGGCGCAGGACCGCCCGGCTGCGGGACCATCGGTGTCATGAGCGAGGCGAGCCGGTCCCTGCCCTCGGCGCGGACCTTCTACGACGAGGTCGGCGGCGAGCCGACCTTCCGTCGGCTCGTCGCCCGCTTCTACGCCGGCGTCAGGGCCGACCCGGTGCTCGCGCCGCTCTACCCGCAGGACGACTGGGAGGGCGCCGAGACCCGCCTGCGCCGCTTCCTCGAGCAGTACTGGGGCGGCCCGACCACGTACTCGCAGGAGCGCGGGCACCCGCGCCTGCGGATGCGGCACGCCCCCTTCGCGATCGGCGAGGCCGAGCGCGACGCGTGGCTGCGGCACATGCGCGACGCCGTCGACAGCCTCGAGCTCCCCGCCGAGCAGGACGACACCCTGTGGGCCTACCTGACGATGGCCGCCCGCAGCATGCAGAACCGGTAAGGACCCCCTGAAGGACCCCTCGCCCCCCGCCACTCGCACGCTCGTGGCGGGCCCCTGCGAGGGGCCACCGAGACAAGGAGCCCGGTGAGTTCCCTCACCCCTGTCCGCCCGTTCCGCCGCACCGACGCCGACTGGTGGCGGGACGCGGTCTTCTACCAGGTCTACATCCGCAGCTTCGCCGACGGCAGCGGCGACGGCGTCGGCGACCTCGCCGGCATCCGCGCCCGCCTGCCGCACCTGGTCGACCTCGGCGTCGACGCGCTGTGGATCACGCCCTTCTACCCCTCCCCCATGGCCGACCACGGCTACGACGTCGCCGACCCGCGCGACGTCGAGCCGGTCTTCGGCGACCTCGCCGGGTTCGACGCGCTGCTGGCCGAGGCGCACGCCGCCGGCATCCGGGTGACCGTCGACCTGGTGCCCAACCACACCTCCGACCGGCACGCGTGGTTCGCCGAGGCGCTGGCCTCCCCGCCCGGCTCGGCCGCCCGCGCCCGGTACCTGTTCCGCGACGGCCGCGGGCCCGGCGGCGCCGAGCCGCCCAACAACTGGCCCTCGGTCTTCGGCGGCCCGGCGTGGACCCGGGTGCCCGACGGCCAGTGGTACCTGCACCTCTTCGCCCCCGAGCAGCCCGACCTCGACTTCACGAACCCCGAGGTCCTCGACGACCTCGAGACGACGATGCGCTTCTGGCTCGACCGCGGCGTCGACGGTTTCCGCATCGACGTCGCGCACGGCATGGCCAAGCCCGAGGGCCTGCCGGACATGCAGCCGATGGAGGACACCGGCCTGCTCGCCGACCACGGCCCCGGGGACCTGCGCTTCGACTCCGACGGCGTCCACGAGGTGCACCGGCGGGTGCGCGCGGTGCTCGACGCGCACCCCGGCTCGATGGCCGTCGGCGAGGTCTGGGTGTCCGACGACGACCGGCTGGCGCGCTACCTGCGCCCCGACGAGCTGCAGCTGGCGTTCAACTTCAAGCTGCTGACCGCCGAGTGGACCGTCGAGGACCTGCGCGACGCCGTCGTCCACTCGCTGGCCACCGTCGCCGACGTGCCGGCGCCGGCCTGCTGGGTGCTGTCCAACCACGACCGGCCCCGGCACGTCACCCGCTACGGCGGCGGCGAGCTCGGCACCCGGCGGGCGCGCGCGGCGGCGCTGCTGCAGCTCGCCCTCCCCGGAGCCGCCTACGTCTACAACGGCGACGAGCTCGGCATGCCCGACGTCGACCTGCCCGACGACGCCCTGCAGGACCCGATCTGGGAGCGCTCCGGGCACACCGAGCGCGGCCGCGACGCCTGCCGGATCCCGGTGCCGTGGTCGGGCGACGCTCCCTCCTACGGCTTCTCCGCGCGGCAGGAGACCTGGCTGCCGATGCCCGGGGGCTGGGGGCCGCTGACCGCCGAGGCGCAGGCCGCCGACCCGTCGTCGACCCTGTCCCTGTACCGGGCCGCGCTCGCCCTGCGGGCCTCCTCGCCGGCGTTCTCCGGCGAGTCGCTGGAGTGGCTGCCGGCCCCGGAGGGGTGCCTGGCCTTCCGCCGTCCCGGCGGCCTGGTGTGCCTGCTCAACCTCTCGCGCGAGGCCGTCCCGCTGCCCGAGGGACGGGTCCTGCTGGCCAGCGACGACGTCGCCGGCGGAGCCCTCCCCGTCGACGCGGCGGTGTGGCTGCAGGCGTAGTCGCGGCGGCTCCGGCGTCCCCGCGTTCGGGAGGCGCCGGGACCCAGCGCGGGTAGCATCCGTTCCGTAACGAGGCGTCACGGGGGACGCTCCACACGGTCGACCGACCCGCCGTCGGGGACCCACTCTCCGGGGAGGCTCGCCCGCCCATGGCGCTGCTGCAGGTCGAGGGGCTGACGAAGTCGTTCGGGGCCCGGCGCGTCCTGCGGGACGTCTCCTTCGCCCTCGACGAGGGCGAGATCGTCGGGCTGGTCGGCACCAACGGCGCGGGCAAGTCGACGCTCGGGGACATCGTGGCCGGCATCACCGCGGCCGACTCCGGGCTCATGGCGCTGCAGGGCCACCCGTACGCGCCGCTGTCGACGGAGGACGCCCGCCACCTCGGGGTCGGCGTCGTCGAGCAGCTCGTCCACATCGACCCGGGCCTGACCGTCGCGCAGGCGGTCTTCCGCGGCACGGCGCAGGCCGGGCGGCCGCAGGAGGAGCTGCGCCGGCAGGCCCAGGTGCTCCTCGCCGAGGTGGCGCTCGACGTCGACCCGGACACGCTCGTCGGCGACCTGCCGCACTTCGTGCACGGCCTGGTCGAGACCGCCCGCGTGCTCGCCGAGGACACCCGCCTGGTCGTGCTCGACGAGGTGTCCGCGCCGCTGCTGCCCTCGGAGGTCACCAGCCTGCACTCCGTCGCCGGGCGGCTGAGCCGCCAGGGCCGCGGCGTGCTCTACATCAGCCACCGGCTGCCCGAGATGCTCGAGGTGGTCGACCGGGTGCTGGTGCTGCGCGACGGCCGGATCGCCCTCGACTGCCCGAGCGCGCAGATGGACCCCGTCCGGCTGGCCGCGGAGACCGTGGGCGAGCCGGTGACGCCCCCGCCGCCGCGGGTCGCGTCGGTCCCCGCACCCGTGCAGGCCGACGCCGCCCCGGCGCGCACCACGCCGCGGCCGGCCGCCTCCGACGAGGTCGCGCTGCGGGTCCGCAACCTGCGGGTGCCCGGCGCGGTCGAGGGCGTCGACCTGCTGCTGCGCCGCGGCGAGGTGATCGGGCTGACCGGGCACCGCTCCTCCGGGGTCCGCGAGATCGCCGGCGCCCTGTCCGGCGAGCTGCCGGCCATCACCGACGAGCTCCTGCTGCACGGCGAGCAGCGCTCGCTCGGGTGCACCGACGACGGCTCGCTCGCGCTGCCGGTGTACCGCCCCGACGAGGACGCCTACGGGGTCGACCCCGGCGAGACGATCGCCCGCACCCTCACCCAGGAGGCCTGGGGCACGCTCACCGACCTGCGCCGGGAGATCGCCACGCTGCGTGGCGTCATCCGCACCGTGCACCAGATGGACGTCAAGACGATGAGCATCCGCACCGTCTTCGGCGCGCTGTCCGGCGGGGACCAGCACAAGCTCGCGCTCGCCCGGTGGATGTCGTCCTCACCGCGCGACGTCGTCGTCCTGCACGAGCCCACCCGCGGCCTGGACGTCCGGGCCCGCCGGCAGGTCCGCCGCATGCTCGACGAGGCGACGGAGCACGGGACCTCGGTCGTCGTGGTCTCGGTGGACCCCGACGAGCTGGCCGAGTGCTGCGACCGCGTCGGCATCGTGGCCGACGGCCGGGTGGCGCGGTGGATCGACACCGGCGAGCTCGCCGTCGACGCGGTGCGCGAGCGCATCGTCGAGGCCGCCACCGCGGCTGCCTGACGAAGGACCCCGTCCTCCCCACCCTTCGCGAGCTCAGGGCGGGACCCGGGACGGGGCCGGGCCGGCACCCTCCCCGACCCCCGTCCGGGTCGGGTGCCGGCCCGCCTGTCCGCGCGGCGTCAGACGGCGACGGTGCTGGCGACCGCCCGCAGCTTGTGCCGCGCGAGCGCCAGGTTGGCGGTCACGCGGTTGAGCACGAGGTAGATGAACAGGCCGGAGTTGCCCTGGCCCTTGAGCACGTTGATCAGGTGGTACTGGCTGCCCAGCGTGATGAGGATGTCCTCGACCTCGTCCTTGAGCTCGAGGTCGCTGATCGTGCGCAGCTTGGCGCGCACCACGTTGGAGTTGCCTGCGGCCGCCACGTTGAGGTCGAAGCCGGGGGTGCCGCCGGCCGCGAGGGCCATGCCGCTGTCGATGTCCACGATCGCGGCGCCGTTGGCGCCCTCGATCGCGAGCAGGTCGGCGATCACGTTGTCGAGCGTTGCCACGGATGGGGCTCCTGTCGTCTCGAGAGGGGGACGCAGCGGGGTGCTGCGCACCGGGTCGGGAGACCCGGCTCGGCCGGAGGGACCGGACGTCTGCTGAGGCAGGGCGCCGGCGGGCGCAGGGGCCGCCGGAACGTCCTGCGCGCTCCCGGCCGGCGCCGGGTGCGGAGCCCGCGGCGGGACCGCGTGGTGGTCGACGGCGGACTGCGGGGCGGGGCGGGCCGGTGCTCCGGCGCCCGCGGCCGCTCCCGGAGGAGCTCCTGCGGCTCGTGGCGCCCCCACTGCCACAGCGACGCCCACCACCCGGTTGCCATGCTCCCGTCCCGCCCTGTTCCCGCGTCCGCCGACGGCCTCAGCGACCCCAGACAACACGGCCCCGGCAGGCCCGGCAAACCGGCGGGCGTCTCTGCAGGTGAGCGCGCCGACACCGTCGGCAACCGTCGGGAGAGGCCACCGGGCCCCCTCCCCCGGCCGCTCCGGTACCTTCCGCGGGAACCGCGCGGGCCCGCCCCGCCGCCTCTCGCAAGGAGTCACCGTGAAGACCCGGGACCTCGCCTACGTCGCCCTCTTCGCCGCCGTCATCGCGGTGCTGGGGACCCTGCCGGCGATCACCGTCGGGGCCGTGCCGATCACCGCCCAGACCCTCGGTGTGATGCTGGCCGGCAGCGTCCTGGGCGCCCGCCGGGGCTCCCTCGCCGTGCTGCTGTTCCTCGTCCTGGTGGCCGTGGGGTTGCCGCTGCTGGCCAGCGGTGCCGGGGGCCTGGCCCCGTTCGTCGGCGCCTCGGCCGGCTACCTCTACAGCTGGCCGCTGGCCGCGTTCGTCATCGGCTGGCTGACCGAGCGCTCGTGGGACCGCTACGACGTGCTGCGCGGCACCCTGGTCAACGTCGTCGGCGGCATCGTCGTCGTCTACGCGATCGGCGTCCCGGTGCTGAAGGCGGTCGCGGGCCTGGACTGGGGCACCGCGTTGTGGACCGGCGCCGCCGTGTTCCTCCCCGGCGACCTGTTCAAGGCCGTCGTCGCGGCGGCCATCGCCGACGTCGTCCGGCGCAGCTACCCGGTCATCGACCGTCCCCGCCGGGCCGCCGGCAGCCGGTGAGGTTCCGCCGTCCCGGTCCGGCGCCCGCCGCGGACGACGTCGCGGACCCGGGGCGCGGCATCGAGCTGCGCGGGGTCTCCCACCGCTACGGCGACCGGCCGGTCCTCGACGGCCTCGACCTGACCCTGACCGAGGCGCGGATCGGCGTCGTCGGCGCCAACGGGTCGGGCAAGAGCACCGTCGCCCGGCTGCTCAACGGCCTGGTCGTGCCGTCGGAGGGGCGCGTGCTCGTCGACGGGCTGGACACCCGCACCCAGGTGCGCGCGGTGCGCCGCCGGGTCGGCTTCGTGTTCCAGGACCCCGACGCGCAGATCGTGCTGCCCACGGTGGCCGAGGACGTCGCCTACGGGCTGGAGAACCAGGGCGTGCCGCCGGACGAGCGGGCCGCCCGTGTCGCCGAGGTGCTGGAGCGCCACGGCCTCGCCGGGCACGCCGACCACCCCGCGCACCTGCTCTCCGGCGGGCAGAAGCAGCTCCTGGCGATCGCCGGCGTGCTGGTCATGCGCCCGGCCCGGATCGTGTTCGACGAGCCGACGACGCTGCTGGACCTGGTCAACGCCCGCCGGGTCGCCGAGCTGATCGCCGGGCTCGAGCAGCAGGTCGTCGTCGTGACCCACCAGCTGGACCTGCTCGACGGCTTCGACCGGGTGCTGGTCGTCGACCGCGGGCGCGTCGTCGAGGACGCGCCCCCCGGGCCGGCCGTGGCCGCCTACCGCGCGCTGATGACCGACCGGTGACCCTCGCGCTGTACGTCCCGCGGGCCAGCGTCGTCCACCGGCTGCCGGCGGGCGCCAAGCTGCTCGCGCTCGCCGTCCTCGCCGTCGCGCTGTTCGTGCTGCCCACCCTGACCGCGGCCGGTGCGGCGCTGCTCGCGACGGTGGCCGTGGGGCTGCTCGTCGCCCGGCTGCCGGTGGCGGTGCTGGCGCGGCAGACCCGCGCCGTGGCCTGGTGGCTGGCGGCGCTGCTCGTCGTCCACGCGCTGACCACGGACCTGCGGACCGGCGCGCACGTGGCGCTGCGGCTGCTCACGCTGGTCGTGGCCGCGGCCGTGGTGACGGCGACGACGCGGGTGAGCGCGATGGTCGCGGTGGTCGAGTGGCTGTGCGCCCCGCTGCGGCTGGTCGGCGTCCGTCCGGCGCGCGTGGGCCTGGCGCTCACCATGGCACTGCGGTTCATCCCGGTCCTGGTGGAGCGTGCCGACCGGATCCGCGCGGCCCAGGCGGCCCGCGGCGGGTCCCCCGCGGCGTGCGCGCGCTGCGGACGACGGTCGCCCCCCTGCTGGTGCAGGTGCTGCAGATGGCCCACGACGTCAGCGAGGCGCTCGACGCCCGCGGCGCCGACGACGTCCCGCCCCCGCGCCGCCGGCGCTCCCCCACCCCGGAGGTCCCGCGATGACCGTCGTCCAGATCTGGCTGACCCCGACCGCCGCCGCGCCGATGCGGCGGGTGCCGTCGGCACGGCTGGTCGCCGGGCGCGGGCTGGAGGGCGACCGCTACGCCCTCGGCGGCGGTACCTGGGCGCAGTACCCCGACCTGGAGAAGCAGCTGACGCTGATCGACGGCGCCGACGTCGCGGCGGTCGCGGCCGAGGCCGGCGTGCCCCTGACGCCGGGCGACACCCGCCGCAACCTGGTGACCGACGGCGTCGACCTGCCCGCGCTGGTCGGCCGCTGGTTCGCCGTCGGCGACGCGCTGCTGTTCGGGATGAAGCGCTGCCCGCCGTGCACCCACCTCGAGCGGCTCACCGGCGCCCGGCTGGTCAAGGCGATGGTGCACCGCGGCGGCATCAACGCCGCGGTGTTCGCCGGCGGGGAGGTCGCCGAGGGCGCCGTCGTGCGGGCGGTGTCCGAGGAGGAGGCCGCCCGCCGCGGGGCTCCGACCGGCGCCGACCGGCCGGTGCCCCGCGTCGTGGGCTGACCCGCGCTCAGCCCACGAGGCGGTAGAAGCGGAGGAAGTCGTCGGCGACGTCGAGGACCTCGACGTCGGCGAACCCCGCCTCCCGCGCGTAGCGGCGCAGCGTGTCCGGGCGCATGACCGTCCCGGTGGCCGCCGACGGCCGGGAGCTGAGGCCGTCGGCCAGGCAGCAGGCGAGGCTGTAGCCGTACATCAGGCGCTCCACCTCGTCGCCGGGGGCGGTGAACCGCTCGGCGACCCGCTCGTCCACGACCAGGACGGTGCCGCCGGGGCGGACCAGGCGGCGCATGGCGGCCAGCACCGACACCGGGTCGGACAGGTCGTGGATGCACTCGAACGCCGTCACCAGGTCGTAGCCGGCGGCGTCGTCCACCGTCGCGGCGTCGGCGAGGTGGTGGTGCACCCGGTCGGCGACCCCGGCCTCGGCGGCGTTGCGGCGGGCCGCCTCCACCGAGGGCGCGTCGACGTCGTACCCGTCGACGGTCGCCGCCGGGTAGGCCAGCGCGATGCCGACCGACGACCACCCGTGGCCGCAGCCCACGTCGGCGACCCGGCCGCCGCGCCGCAGGGCCGCGTCGACGTCGGGGATCGACGGGAGGTGGGTGCTGCCCAGGCGGCCCAGGAACAGCGGGCGGTTGGCCGCGGCCTGCGCCTCGCGCACCTCGCTGCCCTGCTGCGCCCACGAGACGCCGCCGCCGGTGCGGTGCGCCTCGGCCAGCGCGTCGACCTGCCGGCCGGCCGCGACCACGAACCGGACCAGGGGCACCAGGTGGTCGCTGCTGAGGACGTCGAGCAGGGGCGCCTCGTGCCCGCGGGGCAGCGTGAAGCGGCGGGCGAGGGCGTCCCCGGGGGCGGTGGGGTCGTCCTCGGCGGTGAGGATGCCGGTGACGGCCTGCTGCTCGAGCCACTCGCGGACGTAGCGCTCGGCGGTCCCGGTGCGCTCGGCCACCTCGGCCGACGTCGACGCGCCGTGCCCGGCGAGGTCGCGGTAGTAGCCCAGGCGGTCACCGAGGTAGACGGCCTGCGCGTCGAGGGCGGCGAGCACGGTGTCGAACAGGCGCCCGGCGAGGGCCTCGGTGGCGGCGGGGTCGTCCGTGCCGGGTGCGCGGGTGTCGCTGCTCATCGCGGTCCTGCTCCTCTCGGGTCGCCGCCGGCGGGTCGGCCGACCGCGCCGGCGCGGCCGATCCTGGCCCGGCCGGCCGTGCCGTGGAACCCGGCGGCGCCGCGGTCCGTGGTCTGGACGTGGACACCCTCCGGACACTGCTCAACCTGGTCTGGCTCGTGCTGCACGGCTGGCTGCTCGCGCTGGCCTACGCGCTCGCCGGTGTGCTGGCCTGCCTGCTGGTGGTGACCATCCCGTTCGGCATCGCCGCGTTCCGGCTGGCCGGCTTCGTCGTCTGGCCGTTCGGGCGGACGACGGTGCGGGCCCCCGGCGCGGGCGTCGCCTCGGCGCTGGGCAACCTGGTGTGGTTCCTCGTGGCCGGGTGGTGGCTGGCGCTGGTGCACGTGCTCGCCGGGATCGCGTTCTGCGTGACGATCGTCGGCATCCCGTTCGGGATCGCGTCGTTCAAGCTGGCCGCGGTCGGCCTGTTCCCGCTGGGCAAGCGGGTGGTCGAGACCGCTCCCCCGCGGGACTGGCTGCACGCCGGCAGCGGCGTGGTGCAGGGGGCGCCGGCCCGCTGGTGAGACTCAGCCGGCCGGCTCGTCGCCCCAGCGGGCGAGGAACTCCTTCTCGTCGGGGGTGAGCCGGCGCGGGCGGTCGATCGAGAAGTCGAAGGGCACCAGCAGCGTGCTGCCGGTGACCGCGAGGTTCTCGTGGTCGAACACCTCGTAGTGGCAGGTGAACGCCGCCGCCCGGATGCCGGAGACCCAGATCTGCACGTCCAGCGGGCGCGACGAGTAGACGACGGGCAGCTTGTAGGCGATCTCGTGGGCGGCGACGACCGTGCCGCGGCGCAGGCCCGTGCGCTCCTCCAGCGAGGCGCGCTCGAAGAACAGCGCCACCCGCGCCATCTCGAAGTACTGCAGGTACACCACGTTGTTGACGTGGCCGTAGGCGTCCATGTCCGACCAGCGCATGGGGACTGCCACCGTGTACCGCACGGTGCGACACCCTGCCGCACGCCGCCGGCGGCCGTCGACGCCGCCCCCTCCGCGACGCGCGGGCCCTACCGTGCGACGCGTGGACCCGTGGGACGAGGGCGCGCCCGGCGTCCTGGTGCTGCCGTCGGGACGCCGGGTCCGCGGCCGGGGCCTGCGGGCCGGGTCACCGGCCGGGCCGCTGCCGTCGTTCGGCGTCTACCTGCTGGGCCGGCCGCCGGGCCCCCTCGACTGGGAGAGCCGCTGGGTCCGGTGGCCGGACTTCCGGCTGCCTGCCTCGCCGTCGGACCTGCGGGCGGCCCTGGGTGAGGCCTGGGAACGGTCGCCCGGCGAACGGGTCGAGCTCGCCTGCGGCGGGGGCACCGGCCGCACCGGGACGGCGTTGGCGTGCCTGGCCGTCCTCGACGGCGTCCCCGCCGACGAGGCGGTCGCCTTCGTGCGCCGGCACTACCGGGCCCGTGCCGTGGAGACGCCGTGGCAGGCGCGCTTCGTCGCCCGGTTCGGTCCCTGAGACGCCGCCGGCCGGCCGGAGCGGGTGCTCCGGCCGGCCGGTGGTGACGTGCCCGGAACGGCCCCGCTGCGGGGTCCTCCGTCAGTCGCGGGTGAGCTTGCGGTAGGTCGCGCGGTGCGGGCGGGCGGCCTCCGGGCCGAGGCGATCGACCTTGTTCTTCTCGTAGTCGGCGAAGTTGCCCTCGAACCAGAACCACCTCGACTCGCCCTCGTAGGCGAGGATGTGGGTGGCCACGCGGTCGAGGAACCACCGGTCGTGGCTGACCACCACGGCGCAGCCGGGGAAGTCCAGCAGCGCACCCTCGAGACTGGTGAGGGTCTCGACGTCGAGGTCGTTGGTCGGCTCGTCGAGCAGCAGCAGGTTGCCGCCCTGCTTGAGGGTGAGCGCCAGGTTCAGCCGGTTGCGCTCACCGCCGGAGAGCACGCCGGCCGGCTTCTGCTGGTCGGGGCCCTTGAAGCCGAACGCGGCGACGTAGGCCCGCGAGGGCATCTCCACGTTGCCGACCTTGATGTGGTCGAGGCCGTCGGAGACGACGTCCCACAGCGTCTTCTTGGGGTCGATGCCGCTGCGGGTCTGCTCGACGTAGCTGACCTTGACCGTCTCGCCGACCTTGATCTCGCCGTCGTCGGGCTTCTCCTCGCCGACGAGCATCTTGAACAGCGTGGTCTTGCCCGCGCCGTTGGGGCCGACGACGCCGACGATGCCGTTGCGCGGCAGCGTGAAGGACAGGTCGTCGATGAGCAGCCGGTCGCCGAAGCCCTTGGTGAGGTCCCGGGTCTCGACGACGACGTTGCCCAGCCGCGGGCCCGGCGGGATCTGGATCTCCTCGAAGTCCAGCTTGCGGGTCTTCTCGGCCTCGGCGGCCATCTCCTCGTAGCGGGCCAGGCGGGCCTTGCTCTTGGCCTGGCGGGCCTTGGCGCCCGAGCGGACCCACTCCAGCTCCTCGGCCAGCCGCTTCTGCCGCTTGGCGTCCTTGGCGCCCTCGACCTTGAGCCGGGCGGCCTTGGTCTCCAGGTAGGTGGAGTAGTTGCCCTCGTAGGGGTAGGCCCGGCCGCGGTCGAGCTCGAGGATCCACTGGGCCACGTTGTCGAGGAAGTACCGGTCGTGGGTGACGGCGACGACGGTGCCGGCGTACTTCTCCAGGTGCTGCTCGAGCCACGCGACGCTCTCGGCGTCGAGGTGGTTGGTGGGCTCGTCGAGCAGCAGCAGGTCCGGCGCCTCGAGCAGCAGCTTGCACAGCGCGACGCGGCGGCGCTCACCACCGGAGAGGACGGTGACGTCGGCGTCGCCGGGCGGGCAGCGCAGCGCGTCCATGGCCTGCTCGATGCGTGCGTCGAGCTCCCAGCCGTCGTGGTTCTCGATGACCTCCATGAGCTCGCCCTGCTCGGTCAGCAGCGCGTCGAAGTCGGCGTCGGGCTCGCCCATCGCCGCGCTGACCTCCTCGAAGCGGGTCAGCGCGTCGCGCAGCGGCTTGACCGCCTCCTCGACGTTGCCGCGCACGTCGAGCTCCTCGTTGAGCGGCGGCTCCTGGAGCAGGATGCCGACCGTGGCGTCGGGCGCCAGCATCACGTCGCCGTTGGAGGGCTGCTGCATGCCGGCCATGATCTGGAGGACGGTCGACTTGCCGGCGCCGTTCGGGCCGACGACGCCGATCTTGGCGCCGGGCAGGAACGACAGGGTGACGTCGTCCAGGATGACCTTGTCGCCGTGCGCCTTGCGGGCACGGACCATGGTGTAGATGTACTGAGCCACTGGGCCTTCGAGCCTTCCGTCGGTGCGCGGTGTCGATGCGCGGAGAGGGGCGGGCCGGTGCGTGCGCCGGCCCGGCCCCGTGCGTCCTCGGTCCCGATCCTCCCAGTTGGCGGGCGGCTACCGCAGAGCCGGTTCCGGCTGGGCGTGCAGCGCCTCGTCGACTGCGCCGTCCAGGGCGCCGTCGAGCGCGCCGTCGGCCGGGGACGAGTCGGGGTCCAGCTCGTACAACGGCACACCGGTCCCGGGATAGTCCCGGTCCCCCGCGTCGGCCGGCGGCTCGTCCGCGAGCGGGGCGGCCGTCGCCGCCCGTTGCGTCTTGCGGAACTCCGCCGTGCCGCGGCTGAGGTCGAGCCCCACCGCCTGGGCGCGGAGCTTCGGCCGGCTGCGGCGGCCCTGGTCGGACTCCCACTCGTCGGTGCGCAGGACGCCGCGGACGATGACCGGGTCGCCCTTGCTGACGCTGTGCGAGACGTTGCCGCTGAGCTCGCCCCAGCACTCGACGTCGACGAAGAACCTCGCGCCGTCGACGAAGCCCTGCACGCTGCTGTCGTAGCGCCGCTCGGTGGAGGCGACGCGGAAGTTGGTGACGCTGCCGTTCTGCGTGCGGTTGCGGGTGGGCGCGGTGACGACGTTGCCGGTCACGGTGATCTCGGTGGTGCTCACGGTGCTCCTCGGGTCTGCGCTGGCCGGCACGGTGCCGGTCCGCCGTCGACCCTGGTGCCGCCGGCAGGTCCGCGGCGCCGCCACCGGCGACCTGTGGAGCGCGCGGCCCCTGTGGACGACGGGCTCCCGAGGTGTCACCCGGTCACCCCGCCGGCCGCGGAGGTGTCATCATCGCGGCCGAGCGCCCGTAGCTCAGCGGATAGAGCAGGTGCCTTCTAAGCACTTGGTCGCAGGTTCGAGTCCTGCCGGGCGCGCCCATGGCTCGCGTGCCGGACCTCGGCGGACCACGAGGGGCCGGCTGTCCACAGGGCGTCCGGCACCGGACAGCGGAGCTCGGCCTGGTGCCAGGCGCTGATCGACACCGCTCCCGGGGACCGCACCACCGTCAACGACCTCAGGGGACGCGACGACCAGCCGGAGCACAGCACCGTCGGCGAGCACGAGCCGGTTCGCGTCTGGAGCGACCCGGCCGGTCCAGCCTGATGGGGTGGTGCCGTCGGCAGGCCGGACCAGTGCCGGGCGGTTCGGCTGACTGGGAAGTCCGGACGAGGCGCGGTCGCTCCAGCAGACGATCGCCGAGCGGCGGCCGGCGCTCGGTGTCGGGCGATCCCGCAGTTCGGCGTGGAGGTGCGGGGTGCGGCACCGGTGGCTGCCGCGGTGGCGGATGAGCCGACCTCTCGTGATCACTCCCAGCGCGGTCCTCGCAGTTCTCGAGGCCCGGGCGCGGAAGCGCTGGACACGAGGATCGGGGGGCGTCACCGTGGCCCACGGACAGGGGACGGCGCAGCGCACGGCTACGCCGATGGCGAGGAGGTAAGAGGATGCGACGAACCGTTGTCACCGCCCTGGCCGGGCTCGGTTCGGTCCTCCTCTCGGTCGGCTTCGCGACCCCTGTCAGTGCCGCGGAGGCGACCTGCTCGGATCGCCCGGAGTCGGACGCGGTGGCCCTCGAGCTGATCGGGTACGGCTCGACGAAACCCTTCGGGTTCAGGAGCGATCCGGACATCACCGTGGTGGTGGAGGCCCACCCGGATACGGACCCCGCGAACGTGGCGGCGATCAGCGAGGCCATCGAGGTCTGGAACGCCGTGCTGCAGGACTGCCTGGGTGGCGCGGTGACCATCACCGAGGTGGACAGTGGGCCCGGAGTCGTGAGCCGAGCAGACGTGGTCCTCCGGTACACGCCTCATTGGAGCGGCGTCAACTACTCAGGGCTGGCGACGTGCCAACCGCAGCGTTGCACCGTGTGGATCGGTGGAGAGCCACCACTCGGGCACGGTGGGGGTTCGGCAAGCGCTCTCGACATCTACAACCTGACACTCCACGAGATCGGCCATGTCCTCGGCCTGCTCCACGCGACCAACCTCCTCGAGAGCACCGATCTCATGGGCTATGCCTGGCCGTCGATCGGGGGGTCGACCGAGATCCCGATCTCGGACTGCGACGTCGATGCTCTGGCGTACGTCTGGTCGTGGGCCATGGAGGGGACCGAGCCGGTGCCTCCGGCAGCACCGACCTACGACTGCTCGCGGAGTTGAGAGTTCGCGCCGGGATCGGCGTCGTCCCCGGCGCCTGCACGCACCAGTCGACGTCGGCGCCCGCGCCGTCGAGCGCCGGGTCCAGAACCCGGTCCCGGGGGACGCCGCGCCGGGACAGCCAGTCGGAGAGGGCGTCCTCGCGGTCGGCCAGGGCCATCGGGTCCTCACCCGGGCGGCGGCGACCCGAGCTCCTGCCGCAGCGCGTCGAGGCCGGTGAACCGGTCAGCGGTGACCGGGACGGCGGCGAGCGTGCCCAGGGCGGCGCGAGCCTCGCGCTGGCGCGCCGTCGTCTCGTAGTTGCGCCGACCGGGAGACGCCCCCGGTGAGCTGGAGGCCGAGGGGGACGTGCGCCGTCCGGATCCGGCGCAGCCCCGCCGCCGGTACGCAGAGCACCGGGACGCCGAGGTGGCGCGGATGCGGGCACGCCCGGGCACCTGCGCGGGCCGGTCCGGCACACCACGGGACCGACACCCCGCCCGGTGCCGATCGAGGGCCGGCCGGTGCGCGCGCGGGGTCACCTGCAGCGGTCCTGCGGTCGCTGGCACCGCGCTGCAAGTGGAGTCGAAGGCTGCCGCAAGCGGGCGGCGGCACGGTTGTCCCGAACACCCGGGGACGGCCCCGGGACCGCACCGAGGAGCCTCCCGTGACCCAGGTCCACGACCCCCGCAGCACCGCCCAGCCCCACGGCCCGTACGCGCCGCCGCCCTTCCCCGCGCCCGCCGGCTACGGCGGCGCCGGCTTCCCGCCGGCCGGCCCCGGCGCCCCGGCCGGCTTCGGCCAGCAGCCTCCGAAGAAGCGCACCGGCGCGATCGTCGGCAGCATCGTCGCGGTCCTGGTGCTCGCCGGCCTCGGCGTCGGCGCCTTCCTCCTGTTCGGGTCGAAGGTCCTCGACACCGCCGAGGCCGAGCGGCAGATCGCCGCCATCGCCCAGGAGCAGGCCGGCGTCACCGTCACCGACGTCACCTGCCCCGAGGACGTCGAGCTGGCGGCCGGCACGGTCACCACCTGCACCGCCTCGCTCGAGGGCCAGGAGGTCACCTTCACCGTCGAGCAGACCGACGACGAGGGCAACGTGACCATCGACAGCGACCAGACCTACGTCCACGTGGCCGACGTCGAGGCGCTGCTGGCCGAGCAGGTCTCCGCCAGCGCCGACGTCGAGGTCGTCACCAGCTGCGACGGCGGCGACCACACCGTGCTCGTCGCCGAGGACGGCCTGACGCTGCAGTGCCAGGTGGCCGCGGCCGACGACCCGAGCGACAGCGCCGTCGTCACCGCGACGCTGGACGCCGAGGGCAACGTCACCTTCGAGTGACGCCGGCACCGACCCCCGACGCCGAGCGCCGGGCCCCGACCGGGGTCCGGCGCTCAGCGCTGTCCGGCGGGCACCCAGCCGATGGCGGGGGCGACGTGGCGCGCCACGTTCTCCAGCAGCCGGGCGTTGTACTCGACGCCGAGCATGTTGGGGACGGTCAGCAGCAGGGTGTCGGCCTCCTGGACCGCGGCGTCCTTGGCCAGCTCCTCGGCGAGCTGGTCGGGCTCGCCGGCGTAGCTGCGGCCGAAGCGGGCGCGCACGCCCTCGAGCAGCCCGACCTGGTCGGCCGAGCGGCGCTCGTCGCCGAAGTAGGTGCGGTCGAGGTCGGACACGATCGGGACGACGCTGCGGCTGACCGAGACCCGCGGCTCGCGCTCCCACCCGGCCTCGGCCCAGGCGGCGCGGTAGCGGGCGATCTGCTCGGCCTGCAGCTCGTCGAAGGGCACACCGGTGTCCTCCGACAGCAGCGTGGAGCTCATGAGGTTCATCCCCTGACGGGCGGCCCACTCCCCCGTCGCGCGGGTGCCGGCGCCCCACCAGACGCGGTCGGCCAGGCCCGGCGACTGCGGCTGGATCGCGAGCCGGCCACGGGCGCCGCCGGTCATCCCGGGGTCGGCGTCGACGACGGTCGCGCCGCGGACCGCGGCGAGGAACAGCGCGGTCTTCTCGCGCGCCAGGTCCGCGTCGGTCGACCCCTCCGGCGGGACGTAGCCGAAGGCCTCCGACCCGCGCAGCGCCGTCTCCGGCGACCCCCGGCTGATGCCGAGCTGCAGCCGGCCGCCGGAGAGCAGGTCGGTGGCCGCCGCCTCCTCGGCCATGTACAGCGGGTTCTCGTAGCGCATGTCGACGACGCCGGTGCCGACCTCGACGCGGGAGGTGCGGGCGGCCATCGCGGCCAGCAGCGGGAACGGCGAGGCGAGCTGGCGCGCGAAGTGGTGCACCCGCACGAAGGCCCCGTCGAGACCGAGCTCCTCGGCGGCGACGGCGAGCTCGACGGACTGCACCAGCGCGTCGCGCGCGGTGCGCACCTGCGACCCCGGCAGCGGCTGCCAGTGCCCGAACGACAGGAACCCGATCCGCTTGTCCACGACCGCGTCAGCGCCATCCGCGGGGTCGGTGTTCCCGGTGTGACTCGCCGTCACCCCGTGTGACCGGATGACCACGACTCTCCGTGCACGGGTTCCGCGGCTCCGGGCATCCGGTCGGCCACCCTGTCCAGGTGACTCTCAGCGCTCCCCACGTGCCGCGGCCCCGAGGCGACCAGCCCGGTGAGCCCGGCGGCGCACCGGCGGGGACGAGGCTGCGGGCCATCGACACGCTGCTGGCCGACCGCGGCCAGATGTTCCGCGCCCTCTTCCTCTCATCCCCGGTGCCCAAGGCCCTCGTCGGCCTCGACGGCCACCTGCTCGTCGTCAACGACGCGCTGTGCGCGCTGTCCGGCCGGGGCATCGACGACGTGGTCGGCCGGCACGTCGACCTGCTCGCCCACCCCGACGAGGCCCCGATCCCCGACGGCGAGACCGGCGCCGTGTCCGGCGGCGTCCCGGGGCTCGACCCGTGGCTGCGCCAGGACGGCGAGCGCCGCCTGCGCCGCGCCGACGGCAGCGAGCTGTGGGTGCAGCAGTCCCACGACGTCGTCCACCGCAGCACCGGCGAGCCGCACTTCGTCGTCCTCTCGCTGGTCGACGTCACCGACCGGCGGCGGGCCGAGGAGGACCTGGTCCGCCGGGCCTTCACCGACCCGCTCACCGGGCTGCCCAACCGCCGCGCGCTGACCGACCGGCTCAACCACGCCCTCGCGCTGTCCCGCCGCCGGGGCCTGCAGGTCGGCCTCGTGCACCTCGACCTCGACCGGTTCCAGGCGGTCAACGACACCCTCGGCACCGAGGCCGGCGACCAGCTGCTCAGCCAGGTCGCCGACCGGCTGCGCTGGAGCACCCGGGTCGAGGACACCGCCGTCCGCCTCGGCGCCGACGAGTTCCTCATCCTGGCCGAGGACGTCGAGGACCTCGACGGGCTGCGCGCGCTGGCCGACCGGCTGCTGTCGGTCCTCGACGACCCGTTCCAGCTCGGCGGCCGGGAGATCGTGCTGTCGGCCAGCGTCGGGCTGACGATGGGCTCCGACGTCGCCCCCGACGACCTGCTCCGCCAGGCGCACAGCGCGCTCACCCGCGCCAAGAAGGACGGCAGCCGGGCGCGCATCGAGGTGCACGACGGCGGCCTGACCGAGGACGAGGTCGACCTGCTGCAGCTGGAGACCGACCTGCGCCGGGCGCTGGACGGCGACGAGCTGCGGCTGTTCTACCAGCCGATCGTCTCCCTGGCCGACGAGACGCTGCTCGGCTACGAGGCGCTCATCCGCTGGCAGCACCCCACCCGCGGGCTGCTCCCGCCCGGCGCCTTCCTCGACGCGGCGGAGAACAACCGGCTCACCTCGCGGCTGGGCGCCTGGGTGCTCCGCCAGGCGTGCACCGACGCCGCCGGGTGGCCGGCCGGGCTGCGCGTGCACGTCAACGTCTCCGCCCGCCACCTGGCCGAGGAGGGCTTCAGCGAGCTCGTCGTCGCCGCGCTGGACGAGTCGGGCCTGCCGCCCGAGCGGCTGGAGCTGGAGATCACCGAGTCGACGGCGCTGTTCGCCGCCGAGGCGACGCTGCAGGCGGTGTCGGAGGTGACCGCGCGCGGCGTGACGCTGGCGCTCGACGACTTCGGCACCGGCTACTCGGCCATCACCGCGCTGCACCGGCTGCCGATCCACACGGTCAAGATCGACCGGTCGTTCGTCGCCGACGTCGTCACCCGGCCCTCCACCGCCGCGCTGGTGCAGGGGCTGCTCAACCTCGGTCAGGGCATGGGCCTGCAGGTGATCGCCGAGGGCATCGAGGACCTCGAGCAGGCCGACTGGCTGCGCCGGCACGGGTGCGCGATGGCGCAGGGCTACGCCTTCGGCCGCCCCGCCCCGCTGCCCAGCCGCGCGGAGGCGCTGATGGCCGAGGTGCTCGTCGAGCAGGCCGCCGAGGAGGCCGCCGCCGTCCTCGAGGCCGTGACCGGCGAGCTCGAGGCGGTCACCGGTGAGCTCCCCCCGGTCCCGGACCCGGCCGGCGCCGACGGCGTCGACCTGTTCCCCCTCGACGACGTCGGGACCCCGCCCGCCCGGCCGTTCCTCGTGGTCGTGGAGGACCACACCGACGAGCCCGACGACGACGCGGACCGCCCCCGCTCCTGACCGGCGTCAGCCCCGCGCCAGCGTCAGGGGCACCGGCCGCTTCGGCGCGCGGCCGTCGCCGGAGGAGCGCCCGCGCACGCGGCGGGCGATCCACGGCGCGACGAAGCCGCGCACCCAGGCGGCCTCCTCGGCCAGCGCCGCCCGCAGCGCCCGGGGCGGGGCCGGGGGCAGGGGCGTCCGCCAGTCGTCGCCGTCGCCCACCGGGACGCCGAGCGCCGCGGCCGCGGCCAGCGCGGTGCGGCGGTGCCCCTCGGCGGTGAGGTGGATGCGGTCGCTGTCCCACAGCCGCCAGTCCAGCAGCCAGTCGGCACCCCACTGGTCGAGCACGACGGCGCCGTGCCGCGTCGCGATCGACCACAGCGAGGCGTTGAAGACGGCGACCCGGCCGCGGGTGCGCCGGATGATCGGCGTCAGCCGCGGGTCGACGCCGGTGGCCAGCAGCACGTCGGTGCCGTCGGCGCGGAAGCCGGCCACCGCCTCCTCCAGCGCGGCGGCCAGCCGGTCGGGGTCGGCGCCGGGGCGCAGCAGGTCGTTGCCGCCGGCCACCAGGCTCACCAGGTCGGGGCGGGCGGCCCGGGCCACCGGCACCTGCTCGGCCAGGACCTGGGGCAGCAGCCGGCCGCGGATGGCCAGGTTGGCGTACTCGACGTCGACCCCCGGCTGCGCGGCGGCGAGGTGCTCCGCCAGCCGGTCGGCCCACCCGCGGTACTCGCCGGTGCGGTCGGGATCGGGGTCGCTGAGCCCTTCGGTGAAGGAGTCGCCGAGGGCGACGTAGCGGCGCCAGGAACGGTTCGCGGGGACGAGCACGTCCCCCACTCCAGCACGGTCACCGGCGAGGCCCTGGAACGGCCCCCGCGCAGGGCCCCGCCGCGAGCCTGCGGGGGCGGGGGTCCGTGGTCAGCCGCGCCAGGTCTCGAGCAGGCGCAGCCAGACCTCGCTGATCGTCGGATAGGCCGGGACCGCGTGCCACAGCCGCGCGATCGGCACCTCCCCGACCACGGCGACCGTGGCCGCGTGCAGCAGCTCGGCCACCGCCGGGCCCACGAAGGTGACGCCGAGCAGCACCTCGCGCTCGGTGTCGACGACGGCGACCGCGGTGCCCTCGTAGCCGTCGGCGAACAGCGACGCACCCGCGACCGAGCCGATCGGGTACTCGACGACGCGGTGCGGCAGGCCCTGCTCCTGGGCCTGGGCGCCGGTCAGCCCGACGCTGGCCACCTGCGGGTCGGTGAAGACGACCGACGGCGTGGCGGCGCGGTCGGCGGTGGCCGCGTGCGGCGACCAGTCGGCGCCGGAGACCTCCTCGCCCCGCGCGCGGGCGACGATCGCCACCGCGGCCTGGCGGGCCTGGTACTTGCCCATGTGGGTGAGCAGCCGGCGGCCGTTGACGTCGCCGACGCCGTAGAGCCACGGCAGTCCTCGCACCTGCAGCGTGTCGTCGACGTCGAGGTACTCCCCCTCCTCGAGCCCGAGCGTGTCCACGCCGATGCCGGTGGTGCGCGCCCTGCGCCCGACGGCCACGAGCACCTCGTCGCCGCGCACCTCGCCCTCGTCGGTCGTGAGCACGACCTCGTCGTCCTCCCGGCGGGCGGCGCGGACCTCCGAGTCGAGCCGGACGTCGACGCCGCGGTCGCGCAGCGAGGCCAGCACGGCGTCGCCGGCCTGGGGCTCGGCGCCGGGCAGCAGCCGGTCGCCCTGCTGGAACAGCGTCACCTGCGAGCCGAGCGCGTTCCAGGCGAAGGACATCTCGCAGCCCACGTAACCGCCGCCGACGACGAGCAGCCGGCGCGGGGGCTCCTTGGCGCTCGTGGCCTCGCGCGGGGTCCACGGCTGCACGTCGGCCAGGCCCTCCACCGGCGGGACGGCGGCCTCCGAGCCGGTGCAGACGGCGACCGCGTGCCGGGCGGTCAGCGTCGTCTCGCCGCCGTCGGCGCGGGTGACGACGACCGTGCGCTCGCCGGTCAGCCGCGCGGTGCCGCGGACCAGGTCGATGCCGGCGCCCTCCACCCACTGCACCTGGCCCGCGTCGTCCCAGTCGTGCGTGAAGGAGTCGCGGCGCTCGAGGGTGGCGGCGACGTCCTGCTGCCCGGTGACGGCGGCCGCCGCACCCCTGACCGCCCCGGCCTCCTCGATCGCCTCGGTGCCGCGCAGCAGGGCCTTGCTCGGCATGCACGCGTAGTAGGAGCACTCGCCGCCCACGAGGTGCTCCTCCACCAGCACCGCGGACAGGCCGCCCCGCACGACGACGTCGGCGACGTTCTCCCCGGTCGAGCCGGCTCCCATCACCACGACGTCGTAGGTCTTCTCGTCTGCGCTGCTCACCGGGCCATCCTGGCCGGTGTGGTCGACTGGCCGCATGCCCGTGTCCCCCGCCGAGTTCAGCGCCGCCCTGCGCCAGTACGCGGCGGGCGTGGCCCTGTTGACCGTCCGGGACGACATCGACGACGTCGGGACGACGGTCACCTCGGTGATGAGCGTGTCGGCCGACCCGCCGCTGGTCGCCGTGGGGCTGACCGCCGACGGCTACCCGGCCGAGGTGCTGGAGGCCGTGGGCACCTGCGGGCTGAGCGTGCTCGCGGCCGGGCAGGCGATCCTCGCCAGCCGGTTCTCCTCGGCCGGGCGGCCCTCGGCGCGGCACCTGCTCGAGGCGGTGCCGTGGTCGCGGGCGCCGGGCAGCGGGGCGATCGTGCTCGACGGCGGCGTCGTCGCGCTGGATTGCCGGCTCGACCGCCTTGTCCCGGCCGGGGACCACGTGCTGGCGCTGCTCGCCGTCGAGGCGGTGCCGGTCCTGCACGAGGACGCGGCGCCCCTGCTCCGCCTCCGCGGCCGCTACGCCCCCGGGAGCCACTAGCGCGACGACGGCTCGTCCCGGCCCGCGCGGGATCGGGGACTAGCGTGCGGGGCGATGAGCGAGCCGCAGACCCCCGTGCCGTCCGGGCTCCGCCGGGCCCTCGCCCGCGCCGAGCGGAGCGTGACCCTCGACGCCGGCGAGGCCGAGGTCCTGCTGTCGGCCCGCGGCCTCGCCGACGGCGACCCGCTGGACCGGCTGCTGACCGTCGCCTCCCGCGTCCGCGACGCCGGGCTCGCCTCGGCCGGGCGCCCCGGGATCGTCACCTACAGCCGCAAGGTGTTCATCCCGCTCACCCACCTGTGCCGCGACCGGTGCCACTACTGCACCTTCGTGACGACGCCCGGGCAGCTGCGCCGCGAGGGGAGGGCGCCGTTCCTCTCCCCCGACGAGGTGCTGGAGATCGCCCGGCAGGGCGCGGCGCTGGGCTGCAAGGAGGCGCTGTTCACCCTCGGCGACCGCCCCGAGGACCGCTGGCCCGTGGCCGCCGAGTGGCTGGAGGCGCACGGCTTCGACTCCACGCTGGGCTACCTGCGGGCGATGGCGATCCGGGTGCTGGAGGAGACCGGGCTGCTGCCGCACCTCAACCCCGGGGTCATGACCTGGGAGGAGGTCCAGCGGCTCAAGCCGGTGTCGGCCTCGATGGGGATGATGCTGGAGACCACGGCGACCCGGCTGTGGTCCGAGCGCAGCGGCCCCCACCACGGCTCCCCCGACAAGGAGCCGCGGGTGCGGCTGCGGGTGCTGGAGGACGCCGGGCGCTCGGCGGTCCCCTTCACCACCGGCGTGCTGCTGGGCATCGGCGAGACGCCGGCCGAGCGGGTCGACGCCGTCCTGCGGATCCGCGCCGCGCACTCCCGGCACGGGCACGTGCAGGAGGTCATCGTCCAGAACTTCCGCGCCAAGCCGCGCACCGCGATGGCCGCGCACGACGACCTCGCGCTGCAGGAGTACGTGGCCGCCGTCGCCGTCACCCGGCTGCTGCTCGGGCCGCGGGCGCGGGTGCAGGCGCCGCCGAACCTGTCGGACTCCACCGAGCTCGGGCTGCTGCTGCGCGCCGGCGTCGACGACTGGGGCGGGGTCTCACCCCTCACGCCCGACCACGTCAACCCCGAGCGGCCCTGGCCGCACATCGACACCCTGGCCGCGCTCACCGCGGAGAGCGGGTTCACCCTGCGCGAGCGCCTGGCGGCAGGGCCGCGCTACGTGCTCGAGCCCGAGCCGTGGCTGGACCCGCGGGTGCGCCCGCACGTGGCCGCCCTGGCCGGTCCCGACGGGCTCGCCGTCGAGGGCCGCGTCCCCGCCGGGCTGCCGTGGCAGGAGCCCGACGAGGCCTGGACGTCGTCCGGGCGGGTGGACCTGCACGTCGAGGTCGACACCGTCGGGCGCACCGCCGACCGGCGCAGCGACTTCGACGCCGTCTACGGCGACTGGGCCGAGCTGCGGTCGCGCACCGAGGAGGCCCGCGACGGTTCCTCCACCGCACTGGCCGTGGGCGACCCCGAGGTGCGCGCCGCGCTGCGCCGGGCCGAGGTCGATCCCGCCGGGCTGTCCGACGCGCAGTACCTGGCGCTGCTGGGCGCCGACGGCCCCGACCTCGCGGCGCTGACCGCCCTGGCCGACGCCGTCCGCCGCGACGTCAACGGCGACGACGTCACCTACGTCGTGAACCGGAACGTCAACTTCACCAACGTCTGCTACACCGGCTGCCGGTTCTGCGCGTTCGCCCAGCGGCGCACCGACGCCGACGCCTACACGCTCTCGCTGTCCGAGGTCGGCGACCGGGTGGACCGCGCCTGGGCGGCCGGCGCCACCGAGATCTGCATGCAGGGCGGCATCCACCCCGACCTGCCCGGCACCGCCTACCTCGACCTGATCGGCGAGGTGAAGCGGCGCCAGCCGGAGATCCACCTGCACGCGTTCTCGCCGATGGAGATCGTCAACGCCGCGGCCCGCACCGGGCTGTCGTTCGAGGACTTCCTGCTGGCGGCGAAGGACGCCGGGCTCGACTCGGTCCCGGGCACGGCGGCGGAGATCCTCGACGACGAGGTCCGCTGGGTGCTCACCAAGGGCAAGCTGCCGGCCGCGACGTGGCTGGAGATCATCGGCACCGCGCACCGCGTGGGCATCCCGACGACGTCGACGATGATGTACGGCCACGTCGACACCCCCGCCCACTGGGTGGCGCACCTGCGGACCCTCGCCCGCCAGCAGGACGAGACCGGCGGGTTCACCGAGTTCGTGCTGCTGCCCTTCGTGCACCACAACTCGCCGATCTACCTCGCCGGCGTCGCGCGGCCGGGGCCCACGGTGCGGGAGAACCGGGCCGTGCACGCCGTGGCCCGGCTGCTGCTGCACGGCCGGATCCCGAACGTCCAGACCTCCTGGGTCAAGCTCGGCGACGCCGGCACCCGGGCGGTGCTGCAGGGCGGCGCCAACGACCTCGGCGGCACGCTCATGGAGGAGACGATCAGCCGGATGGCCGGCAGCGAGAACGGCTCGCTCAAGACCATCGCCGAGCTCGAGGCGACGGCGGCCGCGATCGGCCGGCCCGCCCGCCAGCGCACAACCGACTACGGCACCCCGTCCGACGAGCGGCTGGCCACCGCCCGCTCCGACGCCGGCCGTCAGGCGCTGACCCTCTCGATCACCCCGGTCTGAGCCCGGCCCGGGATCACGGCTCGGGCCGCACCACCCGGTAGTCCAGGCGCACGATGCCGGAGGGGAACGGCCGGCACTCCACCAGCTCGAGCCTCGTGCTCGACGTCATCGAACCGAAGAACCGCACGCCGCCCCCGAGGACGACGGGGACGACCGAGACGGCCAGCTCGTCGACCAGGCCGAGGTCGAGGAGCTGGGTGACCAGCTGCCCGCCGCCGAAGACGCAGATGTCCATGCCCGGGTCGATCTCGGCTCGCACGGTGGGGACCAGCTGCGCCAGGTCGCCGGAGTACCGGCGCACGTCCCGGCCCCTCGGGAGGCCGGCGTCGTGGGTGACGACCCAGGTCGGGACGCCACCGAGGGCTCCGGCGCCGCGCATCTCCCGGTAGGTGGTGGCCCCGACGACGTAGGCCCCGGTGCGTGCCTCGGTGTCCGCCGAGCCGTAGTCCTCACCCGGGGCCATGACGTCGTTGAGCCACGCCAGGTCCCCGGACGCCGACTGGATGTAACCGTCCAGACTGGCTGCCATCCCGGCGAAGACCGTCGCCATGGCGGACGAGCGTAGGCCGGGAGGGCCCGCCGGGACGATGGGATCGACCGGCTCGGGCAGTGCACCCCGTGAGCGACGAGACGACCACGGCGACCTCTGGCTGCGCCTGGCCGAGGGCCGGGACACCTGGACGTCGAGGTCGACGACGTCGGGGCCACGGTCGGCGACGTCGTCGGCGACGTGCGCTTCCAGCACCACGAGGGCGTCCCACAGGACGAGCACGGGGTCCTGCGCGGACAGGGCCCGGACGTCGCCTGGTCCACCGACCCCTCGGGCCCCTCCGGACGATCCTGTTCCCCCCTCCACGACGACGAGACCGGCGGTCTCGTACGCCCAGGACGGCCGGAGCGTGCGAGACCGCCGATCTCGCCGGGTCAGACGGCGCCGCGGCGCGGCCGGCCCCGCGCCACCTCCGCGGGCAGCGTCCACCACCCGCCGAGCAGCGCGTCGAGGTCCGGCTCGAGGCGGGAGAGCCCGGCTCCCGGATAGGGCGTCAGCTCCCCCGCCCACAGCTGCCCGGCGTGCCGGTAGAGGTCGACCCGCAGCATGTCGAAGCCGGCGGCCGCCGCGGCCGCCGCCTCGAGCAGCTCGGGGAGGTCCGGCGGGCGCGGCGCGTCCGGACCCGGCGGGTAGCCCCACGTCCAGGGCAGCGGCTCCCAGCCCGCGGTGTACAGCCGCGCGCGGTGCTCCCCGTGGCGGCCGGTGTGGACGCCGACCAGCCGCGGGACGCCGTCGAACACCAGCACCTTGAGGTCGGCAGGCGACTGACCCGGCTCCCCGACGTGCTCCTCGACCAGCAGGCCCGGCCGGGCGCACCGGTAGGCCCACTCCTCGCTCTTGCGCCAGTAGCGCTCGGCCACCCACCCGGCGGTGCGCGCGGCGAGGTCGGCGACGTCGGGCCGCCCCTCCCCCACGAGCACCCGCCGGCAGGAGTGGTTGGGCTTGAGCACCCACCGGTCGGGGAGGTCGACGCCGGCCAGCTCGGCGACGTCGGTGCCCGCCCAGTACGTCTCGGGCACCCGGAGCAGGCCGTGCGCCCGGGCGGCGAAGGCGTCCTTCATGGCCAGCTTGTCGCAGGTCGGCGCCAGCAGCGGACGACGGTCGCGGGTGATCCGGCGGTGCAGCTTCTCGGTGAAGGTCCGCGGCTCCCCCCGCGGCGGCAGCCGGCCGTGGTGCTGCCGGTAGACCCGCGCCCGCCGCAGCGAGGAGGGCAGCACGCGCGTCCAGGGCGGCGGGAACTCCTCCACGGGTCCCCTCTACCGCCCGGCGGCTTGCCCCGAACCCCCGGAGCTGGTGTCCTTCCTCGCCCTGGTCCCCCGACGACGGAGGTGGCGACGTGGCCCGGCGGACCCCGGTGCTCCTGGTCGCGGGGTGCCTGCTGGCCGCCGGCTGCGGCGACGACGCGCTGTCGGCCGCCGGGCTCACCGGGTCGCTCGCCACCGGCCCCGCCGGCTTCGTCGCGGTCGCGGCGCGGCCCGAGCCCACCGCGCTGTGCGAGCCGGCTCCCGACGGCTCGGGGACGACCGTGCCGCTGCCCGCGGAGCTGTCGGGGTCCCCCGGCGCCGTCTCCTACGCGCGGGCGGAGGCGACGCTGGACGCCTGGGCCTGGTCCTTCCCGCGGGAGGAGGACGCCGAGCGCGTGGTCACCGGGGCGGCCGGCAGCCTCGGCGGGTGCGGCTACGTGCTCAGCACGGCACACGACCCCGACGGGGACGGCACGCTCGACGCGGACGGCAGTGCGGCGCAGGAGGCCGCCCCGTGGTCGGACGGGCACTGGCGCGGGGTGCGGGTGCACCGGCAGGCCACCGGTCCCGGCGGCAGCGAGCAGGTGGAGCGCCGGCTGGTCAGCGCCGGACCCGTCGTGGTGCTGGTGGCCCACACCGCCGACGACGCCGACCCGGCAGGCCCGGCGACGGTGGACGCCCACCTGCGGGACGTCGCGGCGGCGCTCGGCTGAGCGCGTGTCGGGCACGGGCGCCCGGGTAGGCGGGGCGGGTGCGTGCCATCACCTACACCGAGCCCGGCGGCCCCGAGGTCCTGCGGCTGACCGACCGCCCTCCCCTCGAGCCGGGGCCCGGCGAGGTCCTCGTCCGGCTCGCGCTGGCCGGCGTGAACCCGACCGACTGGAAGTCGCGCAGCGCGGCGCAGCCCGGCCCCGGCGGCCAGGTGCCCGGCCAGGACGGCGCCGGCACGGTGGAGGCGGTCGGGCAGGGCGTGGACCCGGCGATCCGCGGTGAGCGGGTCTGGGTCTGGGAGGCGGCCTGGCAGCGGCCCTGGGGGACGGCGGCGGAGTACACCGTCGTCCCGGCCCGCCAGGCGGTGCCGATGGGCCCGGACCCCTCCTTCGAGCTCGGCGCCGCCCTCGGCATCCCGTTCCTCACCGCGCACCGCTGCCTGACCCTCGGCGAGTCCGTGCCCGACCGGATGGGCCCCGGGTCGCTGACCGGGCACACCGTGCTCGTCCAGGGCGGCGCCGGCGCCGTGGGCAACGCGGCGATCCAGCTGGCCCGCTGGGCCGACGCCACGGTGATCGCCACGGTGAGCAGCCCGCGCAAGGCCCAGCTGGCCGCGGCCGCCGGCGCCTCGCACGTCGTCGACTACCGGCAGCAGGACGTCGTCGCGGAGGTGCGCAAGGTCGCGCCGAGGGGCGTGGACACGATCGTGGAGGTGTCCGCGGCCCGCAACGCCGCCGTCGACGCGCAGGTGGTCGGCATGCACGGCGCCGTCGCCATGTACGCCGACGACGGCGGCGCCGAGGTGACCATCCCGGTGCGCGCGCAGATGGGGCCGAACGCGCGGTGGAACTTCGTCCTCGTCTACACCCAGCCGGAGCGGGCCAAGGTGATCGGCGTCGAGGACGTCAACGCCGCGCTCCTCGACGGCGCGCTGCGGGTCGGCGAGGAGGCCGGGCTGCCGCTGCACGTCTTCCCGCTGGCCGAGACCGCACGGGCCCACCAGGCCGTCCAGGACGGCGCCGTCGGCAAGGTCCTGATCGACGTCGCCGCCTGACGAGGGCCACCAGCGCTGCACAGGCCCCTCAGCCGACGCCGAGGTCCTTGGCGATCAGCATGCGCTGCACCTCGCTGGTGCCCTCGCCGATCTCGAGGATCTTGGCGTCGCGGTAGAACCGGCCGACCGGCGTCTCGTTCATGAAGCCGTACCCGCCGTGCACCTGGGTGGCGGCGCGGGCGTTGTCCATCGCCACCTCGGAGCTGTAGAGCTTGGCAACGGACGCCTCGCGCCGGAACGGCTCGCCGCGGAGCATCTTCTCGGCCGCCCGGTAGTAGGCCAGCCGCGCGGTCGAGGCCCGCACCTCCATGTCGGCGATCATGAACTGGACGGCCTGGTTGCGGCCGATCGGGCGACCGAAGGCCTCCCGGGTGCCCGCGTAGCGCACCGACTCGTCCACGCAGCCCTGCGCCAGGCCGACGGCGAGCGCGGAGATCGCGATCCGGCCCTCGTCGAGGATCGAGAGGAACTGCGCGTAGCCGCGGCCCCGCTGCCCCACGAGGTTCTCCTCGGGCACCCGGCAGTCGCTGAAGGACAGCTCGCGGGTGTCCGAGGCGTTCCAGCCCACCTTCGAGTACCGCGGGCCGACGGTCATCCCCGGCGTCCCGGCGGGGACGGCGATCGCGGAGATCTCCTTGCCGCCGTCGGGACGGGTGCCGGTGACGGCGGTGACGGTGACCAGCTCGGTGAGGTCGGTGCCGGAGTTGGTGATGAACGCCTTGGACCCGTCGACCACCCAGTGCCCGTCCTCGAGCCGCGCGGTGGTGCGGGTCGCGCCGGCGTCGGAGCCGCCGCCGGGCTCGGTGAGGCCGAAGGCGGCCAGGGCCTCGCCGGAGCACAGCCGCGGCAGCCACCGCTGCTTCTGCTCCTCCGAGCCGAAGCGGTAGACGGGCATGGCGCCGAGGGAGACGCCGGCCTCCAGGGTGATGGCCACCGAGCTGTCCACCCGGGCCAGCTCCTCGATGGCGACGCAGAGGTCGAAGTAGGTCCCGCCCGAGCCGCCGTACTCCTCGGGGAAGGGCAGGCCGAACAGCCCGAGGTCGCCCATCTGCCGCACGATCGCGGTGGGGAACTCCTCGCGCTCGTAGAAGCCGCCGATCTGCGGTGCCACGACCTCGAGCGCGAACTCGCGGACGGTCTTGCGCAGGGTCTCGGTCTCGTCGTCGAGCCGGTAGTCCAGCACGGTGTGCCCCCTGGTGCCTCGGGCCCGGTGGGTTCGCCGCCGGAGCCCGCCCGAGCGGCCCCGCCGGTCGGCCGGCCGCTGCGTCCGATGTTAACGACGGTTCACATCGGGGTCCAGTGGCGCCGGGTCTCCCGGACGGCGACGGCTAGCATCCGCGGCGTGACCGCCCGCCAGCCCGACACGGCGCTGTCGGCCGACGCCGCACGGCCCTCCCGGCGGGAGCAGATCCTGCGGGCGGCGGCCCAGCTGTTCGCCGAGCGCGGGTCCCGGGCGGTCGGGGTCGACGACGTCGGCGCCGCCGTCGGGGTGACCGGCCCGGCCATCTACCGCCACTTCGCCAGCAAGGACGCGATGCTGGCGGAGATGCTGGAGGGCATCAGCCAGCGGCTGCTGGCCGGCGCACGCGAGCGCGTGGCCGCCGCCGGCCCCGACCCCGCCGCGCAACTGCGGGCACTGGTGGCCTTCCAGGTCGACTTCGCCCTCGACAACCCCGCGCTCATCACCGTCCAGGACCGCGACCTCGGCTCGCTGCCGCCGGACGACGCCGCGGCGGTGCGGCGGCTGCAGCGCCGCTACGTCGAGGTGTGGGTCGACGTGTTGACCCGGCTGCGCCCCGAGGAGGGCACCGACGCCAGCCGCACCCGCGCCCACGCCGTCTTCGGGCTGGTCAACTCCACGCCGCACAGCGCCGGGCGGCTGCCCCGGGCCCGGACGGCCGCGCTGCTCGCGGCGATGGCCGAGGCCGCCGCCACCGCCACCGCCTGAGGGGCCCGTGCAGCGCTGTCGGCGCCTCAGGCGCCGGCGGGATCGGGCATCGGCAGGCCCAGGCCGGTGCTGGCGACCAGGTCGAGGTCGGCGGTACCGGCCGCTCCGGGCGCGACCCAGGAGGTCTCGACGATGGTGACCCGCGGCCCCTCGACGGCGCTGGCGTACTCCGCACCGGACAGCCCGTCCGGCGCACCCGGGTAGGTGACGCCCTCGCGCAGCAGGTCGCTGACGTTGCCGCTGCCGTTGCGGTCGGCCAGGTCGCGCAGTTCCCGGGCGCCGCCAGCGTCGCCCATCTGCACGGAGGAGACGGCGACGACGACGGTGCGGCCGCCGACGTCGGTCGACCACAGTGCCCGCGCCAGGCCGGCGCAGTCGGTGCGCTCGAAGAAGTCGGCCACGTCGCCGTAGGAGTTGCCGACGCAGGTGTCGTCCACCTGCACCTGCTCCAGGGTGAAGGCGCGCCCGTCGAGGACGGTGCGGTCGCCGGGCTGCGGGCCGACCGGCTCCGGGGCCGCCGAGGTCGTCGGGGTGCTCGACGGCGGGGCCGCCGCGGCGCCGCCGCTCCCGCCGGTGAGGCTCGCCACGGCGACCACCGCGACGACGACCAGCGCCAGCGCGGCCGCGGCGAGCAGCACCAGCCGGCGCCGGGCCTCCGGGGACCGGCGCCGCGGACCGACCAGCGGCCGGGGCGGCGGGGCGGGACGGGCGCGGGGTGCGCGACGGCGGGCAGGGGCGGCGGCGCGTCGGAGCCGGCGTCGGTGTCACCACTGCCGAAGAGGCCGCCGATGCCGCCGGTCTCGTCGGCCGGCACCTCAGCCACACCCCCGCCGAGCTGCACGCCCGCGCCGAGCGGCGCCTCCCCGGCGGACGGCACACCGCCGCCGGACTGGGTGGCGGGCGCGGGGAAGCGGGCGGTGGCCGGGTGCACCGGCGGAGCAGGAGCCGGGGCGGGGAGCGGGGCAGGCGCGGGAGCGGCGGCGGGGGCGGCAGCGGGGGCGGGCGCGGCCAGACCGGCCGCGGCCCGGGCGGCGGCCTCCTCGTCGGCGCGGATGGCGGCCACGGCGACGGCGGCGGCCGCGAGCGGGTCGACCAGCGGCCCGGCCGGGGCGGAGGCGACGCGGTGGACCGGGATGGGCCCCGGCGCGACGGGCGCGGGGGCGGGCGCGGCCACCGGAGCCGCTGCACCGGCAGAGGCCGCCATCGCCGCGGGCGCGAGCAGCTCGCGCTTGCGCAGCACGTAGGGCGAGTACGGGAAGCCCTCGCCGTTGAGCTCCTCCACCGACGGCCCGCGGCCCTCGAGGCCGAGCGCGGTCAGCGCGGCGCGGACGTCGGCGGTGGTCCACAGCCGCGGGTTGTCCACCCCGGCGTAGCGGGCGGCGCGGGAGATGCCCAGCAGAAGGGAGCGGGACTCCAGCAGCGCGACCTGGTCACCCTCGCCGAGGTCGCCGTCGGCCGGGACCAGGCCGGTGAGGTCGCCGACCAGCACGGTCAGCCGGGCGATGCGACCGGGCTCCAGACCGGCCCGGCGCAGCCGCACCGCGGCGTCCATGCCGGCCCGCATCAGGCCGTCGAGGGGCGTCGAGCCGCCGCCGGCCAGCTGCAGCACCTCGCCGGGACCGGCGCCGGGACCGATCGTCCAGGAGCCCTCCGGGGTCACGGTGACCACGCCGGCCTGCCGGACCACCTCGACCACCCGCACGACGGCGAGGCCCTCGGGCACGAACAGGACGGCGTCGGAGATGCGCCGTTCCATCGGCCCGTCGACCACGGGGATCGACGCGACGACGGCGCCCCGGACCGCACCGCCCCGGTCCCAGCGGGTCAGCTCGGCGAACAGCGCGCGCTCCCCCGCCGTCTGCGGCGGCACGGGGGTCAGGGGCAGCACGGGGTCCTCCTGGAGCGGGTGGGGTGCGAGGGGGCGCGGCGGTGCGCGGGGTGGGGCCCGGGATCGGGGCCCGGGCAGGCGGCCGGGACCGACGTCACGTCAGGGAACGGGCCGGTCCGGCTCGTCAGCGGGACGACGCGCCGCCGTCGGGATGGGCGCCGGCGAGGACGCCCTCGGCCGTACCGCCCGGCTCGACCGGACGGCGCCAGCGGGCGGACCAGGTGCTGCGCGCGAGCAGGTCGACCGCGGTCCACAGGGCGGTGAACGCGGCGACGACCAGGGCGATCGACCACCACGACCAGTCCCAGGGCGGCAGGATGCCCGCGGCGTCCTGCAGCCACCCGGCGACGTAGACGAGCGTGGCGGTCGCCGGGGCGGCACTCCATCCCGGCAGGCGGAGGGTCACCGCCAGGTCGATGCAGACGGCCCCGACCAGCAGGACCAGCGGCAGGACCGACGGCGGGAAGCCGGTGGCGACCAGCCCGACCCACACGAGCGCGCGGTAGGCGAGGTACGTGCCGGCGATGAGGGTCGCGGTCCAGCGCAGGCCGACCACCTTCCGCGCGACGACGAGGGAGAGCAGGCCGGCGCAGAGGATCCACGCGGGGTGCACCCACGGCGGCACCGGCAGCATGAACGTGGTCGGCGTCTGCCCCTGGGCGGCGGCGAAGTCGAGCAGCTGCGGCTCGGCCGTCGTCTGCCCGGCCTCGTAGGCGCGCAGCGACAGGACGCCGTACTCCTGGTGCTGGTTGGGGAAGACGACGTTCTCGGCGAAGAACAGCCACAGGCCCAGCGCGACGAGGTCGCGGACCCGGCCGGGTGCGGCGTACAGCCACCAGCCGCGGATCGCGCCGGCCAGCATGATCGCCGTGCCGATGTAGAGCAGCGCGTGGCTGGGGCTCCAGCTGGTGATGTCCAGCCCGTTGATCCGGTGGTTGACGATGTCGATCGGGACCGCGACGAGGAAGGTGCCGATCCCCCACTGCATCAGCCGCAGCGCCCGGCGGTCGACGCCGCGTCCGCTGTAGCTGTGGAAGGCCACCAGCGCGATGACGACCGCGGTGCCCGCCGAGTTGAGCAGGTGCGGGGGCGCCAGGTCGTCACGCAGCCAGCGGAAGTGCCAGGAGACGTCCCACGAGGAGCCCAGCATCTTGAGCAGGAACGCCCCGAGCCACGCGGTGTAGATCCAGCGCAGCTCGGTCTGCGGAGTCGGGCGCCCGGGGCGGCCCGGCGTCACGTAGGCGAGCCACAGCCAGTGCACCAGCGCGACGGGGTGCCGGAGCCCGGCGGCCAGCGAGCCCGGCGCCGGCGGCACCACTCGGGCGCGCGCGGCAGGGGCGGCGGGGTGGGGCACGGGGGACTCCCAGGGATGCGGGGCGGGATGGCCCGAGACTAACGGCCGCCGCCCGGGAAACCGACCCCCTGAGTGGCGCCGGTGTGGCGGGTGCGGTAGTGAGCAGGTACGCGAGGCGGGCGGGACGGACGGGACGTAGGGTCCTTCCACGTGGCGGACGCTGGCGGGCACCTGGTCTGGATCGACTGCGAGATGACCGGGCTGGACCTCACCAAGGACAGGCTCATCGAGGTCGCCGTCGTCGTGACCGACTCGGAGCTGCGCGTCCTCGACCCGGGCCTGGACCTGGTGATCTCCGCCGACGACGCCGACCTCGACGACATGGCCGACGTCGTCACCGAGATGCACGCGAAGTCCGGCCTCACCGAGGCGGTCCGCGCCTCCACGCTCACCGTGGCCGAGGCGGAGCAGCAGCTTCTCGCCTACATCAAGCGGTGGGTGCCCGAGCGGCGCACCGCTCCGCTGTGCGGCAACTCGATCGGCACCGACCGCGGCTTCCTCGCCCGCGACATGCCCGAGCTCGACGACCACCTGCACTACCGGATGGTCGACGTCAGCTCGATCAAGGAACTGGCCCGCCGCTGGTTCCCGCGGGTCTACTTCGCGCAGCCGCCCAAGGGCCTGGCGCACCGGGCGCTGGCCGACATCGTCGAGTCCGTCCGCGAGCTCGCCTACTACCGCCGGACGCTGTTCGTGGACGGGCCCGGACCCTCGACGTCGCAGGCCCAGCGGGCGGCCGGCGAGGTCGTGGCCGGCTTCGCCGACGTGCTCGCGGCGGCGGACGCCACCCCGCCGGCCACCGAGGCACCCCCGGCTGCGCCGGCGAGCTGACCGCCTCCGGTATCCTCGGTCCCGTTCCCGGCGCGCTCGTGCCGCCGGGGCACGCGGTGGGTGTAGCTCAGCTGGTAGAGCACCAGGTTGTGATCCTGGGTGTCGCGGGTTCGAGCCCCGTCACTCACCCCACGAGGAGAGGCCCTGGTCGGTTCGCTGACCAGGGCCTTTCCCGTTCTCCGGCCCGGGCTGGGGGCAAGATCATGCCCGCTGCCCCCTCGCTGGGGGGCGGATCTGGGGAGGCAGTGGCGGGGCGATCGCGCACCGCAGGCAGCTCCCGACGGTGCGGCTGGCCGGTCCGGCCGGCGAGACGCCGATGCGCCCAGTCGCCGGGTCGATGCGGTGGGCTCGACGGCGCTCTCCGCATCGGCACCGGCGGCCGTACGCTGCGGTGGCGCGCGAGCTCCGCGCGGACATCCCGCCTCGCGGGGAGGGCACCGTGGCCGAACCGCCGACGCAGGTGGACTCCGCTGTCATCGCCGCCGCGCTGGGACGGCTCAGGGGCGCTCCGCCGGCTCCGGAGGAGCAGCTGTCGGAGGCGCTGGGCGAGCTGGAGGTCGCCTACGAGGAGCTGCGGGTCGCCGAGGAGGAGCTGCGCACCCAGCAGGAGACCATCGCGGAACTGCTGGCCACCGACCGGCGGCGCCGGGAACACCAGCTGGCCGACACACTGCCCGTGGCCCTGCTGCAGACCGACGCCGAGGGGCAGATCCTGCACGGCAACCCGGCCGCGGCGCAGCTGCTCGGCCTGCCCGCCGCGCGGCTGCCCGGCGGGTGCTGCTGGCCTCGGTCGAGCTGGCCGACCGCGGCCCGCTGCGCCGGGCACTGTCGGTGCTGGCCACCGGCGAGCGCGGCGAGGTCCAGGTCGACGTCACCTTCCACGGCCGGGACGGTCGGGCCCGGCCGGTCCGGTCGTTCGGCTGGCCGGAGACCACCTCGCCGGAGACCACCTCGCCGGAGACCACCTCGCCGGGACCAGCGGTGCTGCGCTGGCTGGGCATCGAAGCGCCCGCTACCGGCAGCCCGGCCGCGCTGACCCCGGCCGGCGAGGCGGCGGCCACCGAGCCGACGCCCACCGCGCCGGTGGCCACGGAGCCAGCCGGCGACGCCGGCGGGGTGGGGATGGCGATGGCCCAGGCGTTCGCCGAGCTGGTCCTGCTGCCGCTGGACGCCGGTGACGAGCAGCGGCTGCTGCACCGGATCGTCACCGTCGTCCGCGGCGCGGTGCCCGGCGCCACTGCGCTGAGCGTCAACGTCGGCCCGCCGCTGGAACCGCAGCTGCTGGCCAGCGACGACACCGTCGCGCAGGTCTTCGACGGCCACCAGATGGTCGCCGGGGAGGGCCCCTGCCAGGACGCCTACGAGCAGCGGGCCGTCGTCGTCACCGCCGACGTCACCGCCGACGACCGCTGGCCGCGGCTACGTGGCCTGCTCACCGACGGCAGCGTGCGCAGTGTGCTGGCCGTGCCGGCGCAGCTGCCCGACCAGCGGTGGATGGTCCTCAACGTCTACAGCGACCGCCCGGGCGTGTTCACCGGCGGCAGCGTCCGGCTGGGTGAGATGGTCGCCGCAGCGGTCGCCGCGATCTTGCGGGAGGTCGCCGAGCGGGCCACACTTTCACAGCTGGCGGCCAACCTGGAACGGGCGCTGACCTCCCGGGCGGTCATCGACCAGGCCAAAGGCGTGCTGATCGCCCGCACCGGCGGCTCCGCCGAGGACGCGTTCGGCCGGCTGGCCCGGCTCAGCCAGGCCCTCAACGTCAAGCTCCGCGACCTGGCCCCGATGGTGGTCGCCGGCCACCCGGACGTGCTGACCATCCTCGACCGCATCTGACCGGGCCGCAGGCCGCCGCCGTCCTCCCCACCTCGCCAGTCCCCGGCACTGAGCGCTGTGGCGCGGCCTCGCCCGAGTCGGCGGCCTCGTCCGACGTCGGCGGCGTGCTTCGTTTCCGGGCGAGTCCGCGCGGTGTGCCGTTCGCCTCCAGGGATAGCCGGCCGGTGGTCGGCCCGCGCACGCTCACCCCATGACGGCGGCACCCCAGCGGTCCCCGCTCAGCTGTCGGCGGACTGCGGCCGGGCGCCAGTCCGTCGAGGCGATCCGGGCGGCCGCCGCGACCGCCGCGCTGGTGGCACTGACCTACGACCACGTCGCGTTCACCGCGGAGCACGCCGCCAGTGACGCCGACGCACCTCAGCGGCACCGCGACCGGGCGGCGTGGGCGCGCCGGTACGCGGCCGAGGAACGCCGGGAGGCGCTGTACACGTGGGCGCGGGCAGCTGCGCTGGAGGCCGCCGTCGATTGACCCCCGGGGTCGCCGGGACGCGAACCGACACCCCCGCGGTGCGCAGCGACGCACCCCATCCGTAGCCCGTGCCGGCGGCCGGCCGTTGAGTGGCAGCCGGTGCCGAGCGCCGCCGGCGCGCGAGCGCGGCCGGTGCTCCGACCAGTGGGCGTCGCCCAGGGCAGGTGCGCCCGGCCGCGCTCGGCACCGCCAAGGACGGGCCGGAGAAACCGGGTGGGTGCGATGAGCGAGTGCCGGATGCCGGGCGAGCGTCCCGGCTGGCCCTCGGCCGTCCGGCCGGCTGCCCGCCACGCCGAGGCCGAGCGGGCCACCGGCGTGCGCGCGACCTCGCCGCCGAGGCCGGCGCCTGCCAGCAGCGGGCAGAGGTGTTGCGCCGGGGCGTGGAGGCCCGCCGGCTCCGGGCGGCTGGCGGCCACCGCTCAGGTGCGCAGGGTGGAGCTGGGGGTCACCCCGTAGGCAGCGCGGTAGTGCGCGGTGAACCGGCTGGGCGTGAACCCCCAGCGGGCGGCGACGGCAGTGACGGTCACTCCGTCCCCGGGGGTGGCCTCGCGTAGCTGACGGTGCGCCTGGGCCAGCCGCACCTGGCGCAGGTAGGCGGTCGGGGTGGTGTCCAGGTGCCGGCGGAAGGCCAGCTGCACCGCCCGCGGGGTGACGTGGGCGGCGCGGGCGATGTCGGCGACGCTGATGTCGAGGTCGGGGTGGGGAGTCGATGAACGCGGTCGCGCGCCGCAGCGTGCCGGGTGGCCGTCGAGGCTGTCGGCGGCCGCGGGTTCGGCGACGGCGGTGTTCGGGAAGATCGTCAGGACGGTGGCCGCGAGCAGCCGCGCGGCCGGCCGAGCAGCAGCGGCGACGCGGCGGTCTCGGGCTCGGCGAGCAGGTCGTCGACGAACCGGGTGGTCCGGCGCCACCGTCCGTCGCCGCCGTCGATGGGCCGCAGGGACAGCAGCTCCCACGACCAGCCGTCCTGCGCGGGGTCGCTGCCGGCCACCTCGGTGAGCAGGGAGGCGGCAGGCCGACGGTGTGCAGGTGCAAGGCGTGGGACCGGGCCACCAGGTCCTTCATGTGGGGGTGGTTGCCGATGCCGACGTCTCCGGGCCGGAAGCCGTGGCCGGCCTTGCCGCTGTCGTAGACCATGCTCCCGTCGAGGACGGTGTTGATCATGACGTCGTCCTGGCCCGTGGCCTCGAAGACGAGATCGGACGCCAGCCGGAAGTCGACGAGGGTGAGCGCTCCGGCCTGTACCTGGTCGAGGGTCACCAGCGGGCCGGTGTCAGGAAAGCCGCCCAACCGCAGCCGTGCCCCGTAGGCGCGGTCGAGGAAGTCGCGGGCCTCCATCCGGTTCGGCCGTGGCGAACCGGAAGCGCCGCGGTGGGATGGGGGTCCCGGTGGCCATGACGCGTTCCTCCAATGGCTCGTGCCCCGGCACTCAGGTGCGCAGGGTGTGGCTGGGCAGGACGCCGTAGGTGGCGCGGTAGGCGACGGTGAACCGGTCGGGCCTGGCGAACCCCCAGCGCCGGGCGATCGCCGCGACGGTGTCGCCGGTGGTGGGGTCGGCGGCCTGCAGCTCCCGGTGCGCGCACTCCAGCCGCACCCGGCGCAGGTACGCCGTCGGGCTCAGCCCGAGGTGGCGGGCGAAGGCCAGCTGCAGCGCGCGCGGACCGACTCCGGCGGCGCGGGCGATGTCGGTGACGGTGATCGGCAGCGAGGCGTGCCCGTCGACGAACGCCACCGCCCGGCGCAGCACCGCCGGGCCACCCCACCGGGGCTCCGCAGGTGGTCCGAGGTCATGGTGGTGTTCGGGAACGCCGCCAGCGCGGTCGCGGCCATCAGCTCGGCCAGCTGCGCGGCGACCAGCGGATGGGTCACGCCGGAGGTGGGGTCGGTGACCTGCTGGTGGACGAAGCGCATGAGCCCGAGCCAGGTGCGGCGCATCGGCTCGGACACCGGGCTCGTCCCGTCGAACCGCAGACCGGCCGCGGGTACGCCCAGCTGTTCCTCGGCCACCC